>NZ_JBHVIN010000011.1:0-303467 GCF_042799575.1 Streptomyces sp. NPDC057682
CAGCCACACGCTGTCCCGCCCGCCCCCTTCCGCGTACCGCGATGACGTCCCGTCAGATGCGGTCGAGGCCCGCGCGCTCCAGGCAGGCGGCCACCGCCTGCGTCTCCGCCGCGTCCAGCCGCCGCATCGGCGGGCTCATCACATTGGTGGCGATGATCCCGCGGAGCATCAGCGCGGTCTTGAAGGCGCCCAGTCCCGCCGCCGTGGCGGACGCGGTGCCGGGACGGGCGGCTCGGATGATGTCGAACAGGGCGACGAGGCGGTCCTGCTCGGCCGCGGCCGCCGCCCAGTCGCCGCGCACCGCGGCCTCGTGCAGCCGGACGTACCCGTGCGGGTCGACGTTGCCGAGCCCCGGCACCGAGCCGTCGGCGCCGCCCAGCATCATCGCGTCGACCACCAGTTCGTGACCGGTCAGGACGGAGAAGTCGGGCAGTTCACGGGCGCCGATGGCCAGCCGGCGGAACGAGCCGTCGTCCCCGCTGGAGTCCTTCACCCCAGCGAGGACACCGTCGGCGGCGAGCGGCAGCAGCAGTTCCGGGTCGAGCTTGCTGTGGACGCAGACCGGCACGTCGTACGCGAGCAGCGGCAGGTCGACGGCGGCGGCGATGTCCCGGAAGTGCCGGTCGATCTCCAGGTCGTGGGTGCGGGTGTAGAACGGCGCGGTGGCGACGACGGCGTCGGCGCCGAGGGCGGCGGCACGGCGGGCACGCTCGATCGCGCGGTTGGTGGTGGTCTCGATCGCGCCGACGAGGACGGGCACCCGGCCGGCGGCGGACGCCGTGACGACCTCGATGACCTCGTCCTGCTGGGAGGGCGTCAGATACGCGGTCTCGCCGGAGCTGCCGAGGGCGAAGAGCCCGCTGACGCCGCCGTCGAGAAGGTGGCCCACGACCCGCTCCAGGGAGGGGCGGTCGAGCGCGCCGTCCGCGGTGAGCGGGGTGACGACGGGCGGGATCACTCCCGAGTAGCGGGGGGTTCGGGCGGTCATGCGGTGCTCCTTGCGGACGGTACGGGGGCCGGGTCCCCGGAGGGGGACGTGGGGGTCTGGGGGTGGACGCAGTGCCAGCGGCGTCCGTCGGGGCCGTCGGTCGCGGCCGGGAAGGCGGTGGAGCAGTCGGCGTCGGCCTTCCAGCAGCGGGTGGTGAACGGGCAGCCGGGCGGCGGATTGGTCGCCGAGGGCACCGGGCCGGTGAGCACGATGCGCTCCGTCGCCTCCATCAGGCTGGGCGTCGCGGAGAGCAGGGCCTCGGTGTACGGGTGGCGGGGGCTCGCGGCCACCCGGCCCGCGGGACCCTCCTCGACGATGCGGCCGAGGTAGAGGACGGCGATGCGGTCGGCGAGGTAGCGGACGGTCTGGATGTCGTGCGAGATGAACACCATGCCGAGGCCGAGCCGGTCGCGCAGGTCCACCAGGAGGTTGAGGACCTGGGCGCGCACCGAGACGTCCAGGGCGGAGGTGGGTTCGTCGGCGACGATCAGCTCCGGTTCCAGGGCGAGCGCGCGGGCGATGGCGACGCGCTGGCGCTGACCGCCGGAGAGCTGGCCGGGCAGCGCGCCCAGGGTGTGTCCGGGCAGGCCGACCAGGTCGAGCAGTTCCGCGACCCGGGCCTCGCGCTCGGCCCGGGAGCCCCGGCGGTGCACATCGAGCGGGTCACGCAGGATCTGACGGACCGTGAGCCGGGGGTTGAGTGCGGTGGAGGGGTCCTGGAAGACGACGCCGACGGCGGAGCCGAAGTCGTGGCGGCGCTCGGCCCCCGGCATGGTCCACAGGTCCTCGCCGTGGAAGCGGACCTCGCCCTCGGTGGGCTTCTGGAGTCCGGTGAGGACCCGGGCGAGCGTCGATTTGCCGCAGCCGGACTCGCCGACCAGGCCGACGATCTCGCCTCGGGACACCTCCAGGGTGGCATCGGTCAGGGCGTGCACGGCCGTGCGGCCGAAGAGGCCGCCACCGCGTGCCTTGTGGCGTACGTGAACGCCGTCGAGCCTGATCACAGGGCGCTCCCTTCCAGCTTCTTCGCGGCGTCCGCCGGGTGGTGGCAGGCGAAGCCGTGGTCGTCGGCGGTGCCGCGCGCGGTGAGCGCGGGCGCGGCGGTGCGGCAGAGTTCGGTGGCGGCGGCGCAGCGGCCGGCGAAGCGGCAGCCGGCACCGAAGCCCTGGGGGGCGGGGACGATGCCGCGGATCTGGTGGAGTCGCTGGGCACCGGCCTCCAGCGAGACCACGGAGCCGAGCAGGCCGCGGCTGTAGTGGTGGGCGGGGTCGGTGAGGACGGACCGGGTGGCGCCGACCTCGGCGAGCCGGCCCGCGTACATCACGGCGACCCGGTGCGAGAGGTCGCCGACCAGGGCGAGGTCGTGCGAGACCAGGACCATGGCGAAGCCGAGTTCGTCGCGGAGCTTCACGAGGAGTTCGACGACCTGGGCCTGGACGGTGACGTCGAGGGCGGTGGTCGGTTCGTCGGCGATGAGCAGGCGGGGGCTGCGGGAGAGGGCCATCGCGATGAGGACGCGCTGGCGCTGGCCGCCGGAGAGTTCGTGCGGGTAGCTGCGCAGGGTGCGTTCGGGTGAGAGGCCGACGAGTTCCAGGAGTTCGGCCGGTGTCTTCGTACCGCCGCGCGAGGTCAGCTGCTTGAGCTGCGTGCCGACGAGGACGGAGGGGTTGAGGGAGGAGAGCGCGTCCTGGTAGACCATCGCGATCTCGGGGCCCATCAGGGCGCGGCGTTCCTTGGGCGGGAGCTTCAGCAGGTCCCTGCCCCGGTAGAGGATCTCGCCGCTGACCTCGGCGTTGCGGGCGAGGAGGCCCATCACGGCGAGGCTGGTAATGGACTTGCCGCAGCCGGACTCGCCGACCAGGCCGAGGGTCTCGCCCTCGTGGACGGTGAAGTCGAGCCGGTCGACGACGGGGATGTCGCCGTAGCGGTCGGGGAAGCGGATGGCGAGGTCGCGGACGACGAGGAGTTCACCGGCGTCCTCCCGCACCGGGGTGATGGTGGAGGGGGTGGCCTCGATGTGGGCGGCGAGCCGGGCGAGGGCGGCGTCGACGTCGGTCTCGGAGGCGGCCTCGACCGGGTCGGGTGCGGTGGTGGCGGCCGGGTCGACGACGGCGCGGGCGCTGCGGGGCGCTGCGGAGGCGTCGGTGAGTCCCTCGGAGAGGATGTTCAGCGCGAGGACGGTGATCAGGAGGGCGAGGCCGGGGAAGAAGGTGGCCCACCAGCCGCCGGCCAGGAGGATCTGCCGTCCGTAGGCCAGGACGCTGCCCCAGCTGGGGTCGGGGTCCTGCACGCCGGCGCCGATGAAGGAGAGGCTGGCCTCGAAGATGATGGCCTCGGCGACCATGACGGTGGCGAAGACCATGACCGGGGCCATGCAGTTGACGGCGACGTGGCGCAGGACGATGTAGCCGCGCCGGGCGCCGATGACCTTCTCGGCGGCCACGTAGTCCTCGCCGTACTGCGCGAGCACATTGGCGCGGACGACGCGGGCGAGGGAGGGGGTGTAGACGAAGGCGATGGTGAAGATGATCACCGGGACGCTGGTGCCGAAGACGGCGACCAGGACGGCCGCGAGGGCGATCGGCGGGAAGGACATGACGACGTCGAGGGTGCGCATGACGGACTCGTCGCCGAGCTTGCGGGAGGTGGCGGCGAGGGAGCCGAGCAGCGATCCGGCGATCAGCGCGCAGAGCGTCGCGCCGAGGCCGATGACGAGCGAGTAGCGCGCGCCGTGCACGACGCGGGCGAACACGTCGCGGCCGGCCCGGTCGGTGCCGAACCAGTGGGCGCCGCCGGGGGCCTGGACGGGGTCGCCGGTGGCGAGCGGGTCCTGGGTGAGCAGCGGGGCGAGTACGGCGCCGAGGACGACGACGACCAGGACGCCGAGGGCGACGCGGGAGGTGACCGGGAGGGCGCGGAAGGCGATGCCCGGACGAGAGAGCTTCTTGGCCAGAGAGCCGGTGGCGAACATGTCACACCGTCCTGATGCGCGGGTTGACCAGCAGGTAGAGCAGGTCGACGATGACGTTGACCACCAGGAAGGCGATGGCGATGGTCAGTACGGTGCCCTGGACCAGGGCGACGTCGCCTCCGGTGACACCTTCGAGGATGAGTTTGCCCATGCCGGGCAGGTCGAAGATCGCTTCGATGACGACGGCGCCGCTGAGCAGGTAGCCGACCTTGACGCCGAGCACGGTGAGCGGGGTGACGAGCGCGTTGCGCAGCACCGAGCGGATGACGAGGAGGACGGGGAGTCCGTTGCCCTGGGCGGTGCGGACGTAGTCCCGGTCGAGTTCGGTGACCATCGCGGTGCGGATGAGGCGGGCGAGGGAGGCGGCGACGGGGACGGCAAGGGAGACGGCGGGCAGGAACATGGTGCGCAGCCAGCCGCCGAAGGAGTCGGCCATGTTGGTGTAGCCGCCGGTCGGGAAGAGCTGGGTGTTCAGCGCGAACTGCTGGATGAGCAGGACGCCGAGCCAGAACGACGGGACGGCCACCCCGGCCATGGAGAGCAGCCGGAAGAGCTGGTCGGGCCAGCGGTCGCGGTACATCGCGCCGACGACGCCGCCGATGACGGCGAGGACGACGGCGATGATCAGGCCGAGCACGGTGAGCTGGAGGGTGAGCGGGAAGGCCGCGCCGATCCGGTCGGTCACGGGCTGGCTCGGCGGGACCGTCATGCCGAGGTCGAAGTGGAGCAGCTGGCCGAGGAAGTGGACGTAGCGGACGGGCAGCGGGTCGTTGAGGCCGTTGGCCTCGGCGAACGCCTCCCGTGCCTCGGGAGTGGCGCTCTCCCCGAGCGCGTTGAAGGCCGGGTCGACCGGCGAGAACTGCAGCACCACGAAGACGAGCAACGCGATGCCGAGGATCATCACCGGCATCATCGCGACGCGGCGCAGCGCGAGCCGGAGAAAAGCAACCATCGTCGGGTTCCTTGCGGTTGGGCGGGGTGTCCGGTCCGGGACACCGGGGGGCGGTGTCCCGGACCGGGGCGGGGCGGACGGGCCGGGGCCGGTCAGGCGCGGGCGACGTCCAGGAAGGACAGGCCGGTGGTGGGCAGCGGCTTGAAGCCGGTGAGGGACTTCTCGTTCCAGGCGGTGGGCAGCTTGCGGTGGAGGATCGGGTAGAGCGGGACCTCGTCGGCGACGAGGTCGGTGATCTGCCCCCAGAGCTGCTTGCGGGTGGCCTCGTCGGCGGCCGCGGCGGCCTGGTCGAGGAGCTTCTTGACCTGCTTGTAGGCGGGGGTCTTCGACCAGGCGTAGCGCTTCTCGGGCCAGAAGCCGTAGTAGAACCAGCGCATCAGCAGGTCGACGTCGTTGCCGAAGACGGAGGGGTCGCCGGGGGCGACGAGGACCTCGAAGTCGCCGTTGTCGACCTTGGCGTACTGGGCCGCGGACTGGGCGATGTTGAGGGTGGCGTCGATGCCGGCCGCCGCCCAGCTCTCCTTGATGAGCGGGGCGATGTCCTTGACCCAGCCGGTGTCGGCGGTCAGGACGGTGAACTTGAGGTTCTTGACGCCGGCTTCGGCGAGGAGCTGCTTGGCCTTGGCCACGTCGTGGGTGTAGACGGTGGCGGCCTTGTGGTAGTCGGGGTGGGTGGCGGGGACGTAGCCGGTGGCGGCGGCCGCGTTGCCGACCATGGCGGTCTTGATGATCTTCTCGGTGTCCAGCGCGTAGTGCAGGGCCTGGCGGACCCGCTTGTCGGCGAACCGCTTGTCGGCGGTGTTGAACATCAGGAAGAGCAGGCCGAAGGACTGCACGGACTCGGTCCTGGCGCTGCCCGAGAGCCCGGCCACGTCGATGTACGGGACGTCCTCGATGGCCTGGACGCGGCCGGAGCGCATGGCGCTGACACGGGCCGACGGGTCGGATATGAGGCGCCAGATCATCTTCTTGGCCTTGGCCGGGTGGGGCCCGTTGTAGGCGTCGAACTTCTCGAAGACGATCTTGTCCTCGCGGGTGGCGGAGACGAACTTGTACGGGCCCGAGCCGACGGGCTTGGCGTCGAAGCCCTTGACGTCGGCCTCGACGACCTTCTTCGGCACGATCCGGGCCACGGCGATCCGGGACGGGAAGAGCGCGAAGGGGTACTTCAGCTTGAACTCCACCGTGCCGGCGTCGACGGCCGCGACGGTGTCGATGAAGGGCACGAACTGCGCCATCAGCGAGGCGTTCTTCGGGTCCAGGATGCGCTCGAAGCTGAAGACCACGTCGTCGGCGGTGACCGGCGAGCCGTCGTGGAACGTGGCGCCCTTGCGGAGAGTGGCGCGGTAGGTGGTGGCGTTGATCTTCTTCGGCATCTCGGTGGCGAGCGCGGGGCGGGCCACGAGTGTTGCCGGATCGAGATCCACCAGGCCCTCGAAGATGTGCATATTGGCGGCGTACGGGGTCGCGCCCGAGGTGATCATCGGGTCGAATCCGGTCGACAGCGCGTAGGACAGGCCGGCCTCGATGAGGTCGGTGCCGCTGCCCTTGCCCGCCGAGCCGTCGGTGGTCGAGGACGGTCCGCCGCAGGCGGACAGGCCCGCCGTGATGGCGGCCGCGGCACCGATGGCGCCGGTGTAACGAAGGAAGGTGCGGCGCTCGACACCGGCTGCTCTCAGCTCGGGCACGGGTCCTCCAGGGACGTGAGGTGGGGCGAGATGGGTCGGAACGGGGGGTTCCGCGGGGTCCGCGGAACGACCGCGGAGCGCAGAGCATCAGACGTCAGATGTCTGATGCCTTGATAGCGTGGGAACGTAGCTTGACAATCGAGAGGGGTCAAGAGGTGGGGAGTTCACATATGTCCGGTACGAGGTCCGGCCGGCAGCTGCTCCGGCAGGAAGTCGTCGACGGCATCAAGCGGTACATCCTGGAGGAGCGGCTGCGCCCCGGGGACCCGCTGCCCACCGAGCCCGCCCTGTGCGAGGCGCTGGGTGCCAGCCGTTCCAGCGTCCGCGAGGCCGTGAAGATCCTCAACGCGCTGGACATCGTGGAGGTCCGGCACGGTCACGGCACCTACGTGGGCCGGCTCAGCCTGTCCGCGCTGGTGGAGAGCCTGACCTTCCGCGGCCTGCTCTCCCCCGACGACGACTTCCAGGTGATGGCCGACCTGGTGGACGTGCGCGAACTCTTCGAGCGCGGCATGGCCGACCGGATCGTCTCGCTGCTCACCCCCGAGCAGCTCGACAGCCTGGACGCGCTCGTGGCCACCATGCGCGCGACCGGCGCCCAGGAGGGGCACGGCTTCGTCGACGCCGACCGGGCCTTCCACGCCCTGCTCGTCGCACCGCTCGGCAACGACCTCATCGGCCAGCTCTCGATGGCGTTCTGGGACGTCTACGCGATCGTCGCACCGCATCTGGACGGCTTCACGCACGCCGACGAGACCGAGACGATCACCGCCCACCAGAACATCGTGAACGCCGCCCGCGCCGGTGACATCGCCGGTTTCGTCAAGGCGCTCGGCGAGCACTACGCCCCGGTCAGGCGCCGGATCTCCGAAGCCCGCGCCCGCCGCTGACGGTCGGCCCGCACCCTCCCGAGCGGGCGGACGCCGTCCCGCCGGACCCTTGACGCCCCCGTGCGGGGATGCCTAGGGTCCGTGTGCCGACAGGACATCTGACGTCATCCGTCTGATGAATCGGCGATCTCTCACAGACCCGCACCACCGCCCCAGGAGGGCACCCATGCCGTTGACCGACCTCTCGCTCGCGGACTGTCTCGCCCGCCGGCCCGATCTGCCGGTCCCCGCCGACTTCGACGCCTTCTGGTCGAGGACCCTCGGCGAGGCCCGCGCCCACCCGGCCGCGAAGGCACGGTTCACCGAGGTCGACACCGGGCTCACCCAGGTCCGTACGTACGACGTGACCCTGCCCGGCTTCGACGGGCAGCCGGTCCGCGGCTGGCTCCGGCTGCCGGCCGGGGCGAGCGAACCGCTCGGCTGCGTCGTGGAGTTCCTGGGGTACGGGCGCGGCCGGGGCCTGGCCCACGAGAACCTGCTCTGGGCCGCGGCCGGGCACGCGCACCTGCTCATGGACACCCGCGGGCAGGGCTGGTCCTCCGCCGGGGGCGACACCGCCGATCCGCACGAGGGCACACCCGGGTCCGTTCCGGGTTTCCTCACCCGGGGCATCGAGAGCCCGGAAACGTACTACTACCGCCGGCTGTTCACCGACGCGGTGCGCTGCGTGGACGCGGTACGCGACCGGCCGGAGATCGACCCGGACCGGATCGTGGTGACCGGGATCAGCCAGGGCGGCGGCATCGCCCTGGCCGTCGCGGGCCTCGTACCGGGGCTGGCCGGGGTGATGCCGGACGTGCCGTTCCTGTGCGACATCCGGCGCGGGGCGGAGATCGCGGGCCGCCCGCCGTTCACCGAGATCGCCGAGTACCTCAGGCTCCACCGGGACCGCGCCGAGTCCGTCCTCGGGACGCTCGCGTACTTCGACGCGGCCCTGCACGCCACCCGGGCCACCGCCCCCGCCCTGTTCTCCGTCGCGATGATGGACGAGATCTGCCCGCCGTCCACGTGCTTCGCCGCGTACAACGGCTACGCCGGACCCAAGGACGTCCGGGTCTACGCGTTCAACGGGCACGAGGGCGGAGCGGAGTACCAGCAGCGGGAACAACTGGCCTGGGTGCGTTCCCTGTTCGCAGGCCTGTCATCGGGGCAGGCCGGCCACTCCTGACCGGAGGCACCTTCCGTGCGCAGACGATCCATGCTTCTCGCCGCCGGCGCGGCGGCCCTGGGCAGCCAGCTCGGCGGTCGCGCCCTCGCCGCGGGGCGCGGCCCCGTCCTGGACCACGACACCCCCGTGGACCTGGACGGCACCGAGTACGCCGACCTGTCGAACCAGGTCGGCGTACTCGCCCCGCTCACCACGGGCACCATCGTCGTCACCTTCCGCACCACCAGCCACAACCAGGCGATGGCGCTGTTCAGCGCCTCGGACCCGACCGCCCCCTCCTCGAACCTCACGCTGAACCTGAGCGGCGGCGCCCTGCAGTTCTCCGTACGGGAGAAGGGGGCCGTGCTCGTGAATGTCATGACCAGGACATGTTACGACGACGGGCGGAGCCACACCGTGGCCGTGACCGTCGGCCCCTCGGGCACCCGGCTGCACGCCGGAGGCCGTACGGTCCTCGAAACCACCGCACACCCCTTCTTCGGCCACGTCTCCGGGCTCGGCTCGCTGTCGCTCGGCCGCAACACCGACAGCGACCACCCCGGCGGCGAGTGGTTCTTCACCGGCACCGTCGAACGGGCCGCCGTCTGGGACCGGGTGCTGAGCGAGAGCGAACTGGTCGCACAGTGCCCGGAGCCGGACCTCGCCGACCTGGGCCGGATCTCCCTCGTCCTCAACGGCGACACCCCGGCCACCTGGGTCGTCACCGGCGACAGCATCACGCACGGCGCGCTGCACACCCACGGCTGGCGCAGCTATCCCGAGCACTGGACGGAGCGGGTCCGCTGGGAACTGGGCAAGCCGAAGAACCGGGACTTCGTCATCGACTCCGGGGTGAGCGGCGCGACCAGCGCGGAACTCCTCGCGCAGTTCGCCCAGCGCGTCACCGCCTTCTCGCCGCAGGTCGTCCCGATCATGATCGGGACGAACGACATCGCGACGGCCGGGCTCGGCCCCGAGGTGTACCGGGCCAACCTGGTCTCGCTGGTGCGTGCGGTGCGCGCGCTGCCGGGCTCCCCGGTCCCGGTGCTCCAGTCCCCCAATCCGGTCGATCCGGCGAGGTGGCCGGGGCGGGTGGGGCTCTCGCGGTACGCGGAGATCATGGGCGGGGTCGCGGCCCATGAGAAGGCGGTCTTCGTCGACCACTACCACGACTGGCTGACCGGCGACGGCGGCCAGGTACCCCTCTCCCTGCTCAGTGACGGGCTGCACCCCAATGAGCGGGGCCACCACCGCATGGCCCTCAAGATGATCAAGGACCTGCGGATCTTTGACGCGGGCAGCGCGGTGTGCTCGCTGCGCGTCCCGTAACCCCCGGGCGCCGTACGCACTCCCCCGCGAGCCCCCCTTCCGAGAAGCACCACCCCTTCCGAGAAGAGAGACCGTCCATGCAGCGAACCGTTCCCACCGCCCTGCTCGGCGCCGCCCTGCTGGTGGCCGCCACGGCCGTCACCGGCCAGGCCGCGGCCGCCACCCCCGGCACGCTCACCTCCCAGGACCTGACCGTCGACGGGGTCGGCTCCCCGCACTACCGCATCCCGGCCCTGACCACCTCGGTCAAGGGCACGGTGCTGGCGGCGTACGACGCCCGCCCCACCCTCGGCGACCTGCCGTCCAACATCGGCATCGTGCTGCGGCGCAGCACGGACGGCGGGGCGACCTGGCAGGCGCAGCAGGTGGTCCGCAAGGACGCCGCCCCCGCCGGATACGGAGACCCGAGCCTGCTCGTCGACCGGCAGACCGGCCGGATCTTCCTGTTCTACGCGGCCGGGGTCAACCAGGGCTTCTTCGGCTCGGCCACCGGCACCGACGAGTCCGACCCGAACGTCCTCCAGGCGGACTACAGCTACTCCGACGACGACGGACTGACCTGGACCCACCGCCGGATCACGAAGCAGATCAAGAACCCGGCCTGGGGCGGCATGTTCGCCGCGTCCGGGGAGGGCATCCAACTGCGCAACGGGCCCCACAAGGGCCGGCTGATCCAGCAGTACGCGATCCGGAACAACGGCGCCAACTACGCGGTCAGCGCGTACAGCGACGACCACGGGGCGACGTGGCGGACGGGCACCCCGGTCGGCCCCGGCGGCGACGAGAACAAGACGGTCGAGCTGAACGACGGCACGGTCATGCTCAACAACCGCTCCGCGCCGTACCGCACGGTCGCCCTCTCGACCGACGGCGGCGTCACCTACACCCCGTTCGTCCAGGACACCGAGCTGCCCGACCCGGCGAACAACGGCTCGATCATGCGCTACGCCCCCGACGCACCCGTGTCGAACCCGCAGTCCTCCTGGCTCCTGTTCAGCAACACCGAGGCCACCTCGCGCAAGAACCTCACGGTCAAGATGTCCTGCGACAACGGGAAGTCGTGGCCGATCAAGAAGGTCGTGGACGCCGGTGCCTCGGCGTACTCGACCCTGACCCGGCTGCCGGACGGGCGGCTCGGGCTGCTGTACGAGCGGGGCAACTACGAGCACATCACCTACGCCTCGTTCGACCTGAAGTGGCTGGGAGGGACCTGCGCCGACATCACGATCACCCCGCCGGCGTCACTGAAGGCGGGGACCACGACGGACGTCACGGTCCGGGTGGTCAACCGGATGGACGTGCGCCGCAGCGCGGGCACGGTACAGCTGTCCGGGCCGGCCGGCTGGACGGGCGCGACGGTGGCGTTCCCGGCGACGCGGCCGGGCGAGGGTGCCAACGTCAAGGTGCCGGTGACCGTGCCCTCGGGGGCCTCCGGCTCCGCCGTACTGACCGCGACCTACCGCGCGGACGGCAAGCAGGCGTCGGGGAGCACGGCGGTGACCGTCGCGCCGTGAGCGTTCCGTCGTGGCGTGAGCGTCGCGACGCACCCGTACCGTCGCGGCCTACCGTCGCACCGCAACCGTTGCGTCGTAGCGTGATCGTCACGACGCAACGGTGCCGTCGTGGTGCGACCGTCGCGACGCACCCGTACCGTCGTGGCCTACCGTCGCACCGCGACCGTTGCGTCGTAGCGTGATCGTCACGACGCAACGGTGCCGTCGCGGCGTGACCGTCGCGACGCACCCGTTTCGTCGTGGCGCGGCCGTCACGCCGCGACCGATCCGTCGCGGCGCGACCGTCGCTACGTGACCGTGCCGTCGCGACGATACGGATCCGTCGCGACGGCACCGGTCAGCCGGCCGGGGCCGCTGCCGTCAGGGCGGTCATGTCCACGACCCGGTCGGCGGTGTCCGCCACGGCCGGGTCGTGGGTGGCGACGACGGTCACGCAGTCGTCCTGATGGGTGCGCTCGGCGAGGAGCGCGGCGAGGTCCCCGGCCTGCGAGCGGTCGACGGCCGCTGTCGGCTCGTCGATCAGCAGCAGCCGGGGCGAGAGGAAGAGCGCCCTGGCCAGGGCGGTGCGCTGGCGTTCGCCGCCCGAGAGCTGGTCCGGGCGGTGGCGCAGCCGGTGGCCGAGGCCGACCCGGGTCAGCGCCTCCTCGGCTCGGGAGCGGTGGGCCCGGGTGCGGGCGCCGGTGAGCGAGACGACGGCGAGCAGTTGGTCGACGCAGCTCAGCCCGGAGAGGAGGTTGCCGCTCTGGAACATGTAACCGATCCGTTCCCGGCGGGCCTGGGCGCGCCGGGCGTCGGAGAGCGCGGCCAGGTCCTCGCCGTCGAGCAGGACCGTGCCGGCGCCGGGCCGCAGCATCGCTCCCGCGACGGCCAGGAGGGTGGACTTGCCCGAGCCGGACGGACCGACGAGCGCGGTCATCCTGCCCGGTTCGAAGGTGACGTCGAGCTGGTCGAGGACGGTGGTACGGGCGTCGTCGGTGCCGAACGCGACGGTGACGCCGCTCAGTTCGAGGCTCATCGGTTGGCTCCCAGCATGGTCAGCGGGTCGGCTCGGGTGACCCGGCGCAGGGTCAGGACGGTGCCCGCGAGGCCGACGGCCGCAACGGTGCACATGGTGGCGGTGAGGGTGCCGGCGGGCAGGCTGAACGGCACCTTCTCGCCGACCAGGAGGCCGACGGCCCCGGCGAGCAGGGCGCCGGCGGCGGTGCCGAGGACGACGACGACGGCGGCCTGGAAGAGGGTGTGGCCGAGGAGCCGGCGGCGGGAGGCGCCCAGGGCGCGCAGCAGGGCGAGTTCGGGTTGCCGCTGCACGGTCCACACGGCGAAGAAGGCGCCGACGACGAGGGGGGCGATCAGGTAGAGGAAGACCTGGATCGAGTTCATGGTGACGCGCTCGCCGGTGTAGCCGGGGGCGGCCTCGTACGCCTTCTCCTTGGTGAGGGTGGTGGTGGAGAGGCGGGTGTCGAGGGCGTCGGCCGTCGCCCCGGCGGGGGCGGTGCGCACGGCCAGGGCGCTGTACTGGGCGGGGATCGCCCCGGCCGTGGCGGCGGGGGCGCCGGGGGTGCTGAAGCGGATGCGCTGCCAGGTCGTCAGCGGCACGTAGGCGACGGGCACATGGCCGTAGCTGGAGCGTTCGGTGGCGCCGACGACGCGCAGCCGGATGCCGAGGCGGTCGATGACGAGGGTGTCGCCGACGCGCACGCCGTCGTCGGCGAGCTGGGCGGACATCACCAGGGTGTCGTCGCCCGCGCCCTTCAGCCCCTTGCCCTCGCCGGTGGAGGGGGCGAGGAAGGAGTCCGGGTCGACGCCGAAGGCGGCGATGTCGACCTCGGCGCCCCGGTCCGTGGTGCCCCGGGTGATGGAGACGCCGAGCGGAGTGAGGTCGGCGCCCGACCCCTCGCGCCAGGCGGTCGCGGTCTTCTCGTCGAGAAGGCTGCGGGCGAACTGGTCGGAGCGGGCGTCCGAGGAGAAGACGAGCCGTTCGGCGGGCAGTCTCCGCAGGGCGGAGATGGTGTCGTCGCCCAGTCCGGTGGTGAAGCCGGAGACGATGCCGACGAGTGCGGCGACGAGCACCACGACGGACCCCATGAGCAGGAAGCGGCCCCGGGCGGCACGCAGCTCCAGCAGTGCGAGGAACACGGCGGTTCCCTTCGGTGGATCGATGTTAGGGACGGTGTGTCGCCAACATAGATGATGGGGACACGGCGTCCCCAAGTGGGGTGGGGTGAGACGTCCGGGGGCCGGGGCGGGCCCGGCCCCGCCCGTACGTCACGCCCTAAACTGGGCCGGTGCCCAGGATCAGCGCCGCGACCGTCGCCGAGCACCACGCCCAGCAGCGGCTGGCGCTGGTGCGGGCCGCGCGCGAGCTGCTGGAGGGCGGCGACGCCGAGGCGGTGACGTTCGCCTCGGTCGCCAGGGCCACGGGCCTGGCCCGCAACAGCGTGTACAAGTACTTCCCCGGCCGCCCCGAGCTGCTGGCCGCCGTCGTCGAGGACGCGATGCCGCGCTGGACGGACGCCATCCGGGCCGGCATGGCGGCGGCCGGGACGCCCGAGGAGAAGATCGCCGCCTATGTCTCCTCGCAGCTGGAACTGGTGCGAGGCGGGGAGCACCGGATCGCCGGGGCGCTGGCCCGGGTCAAGGACGCGGCGCTGGTACGGGAGAGCGCGGCGCGGGTCCACCGCGAGCTGCTGACCCCGTTGATCGGGGCGCTCACCGAGCTGGGAGAACAGGACCCCCGGCGCACGGCGCTGCTGCTCCAGGGCATCGTCAACGCGGCCACCACCGCGATCGAGAACGGCGACGACGCCCCGGCGGTGACGGACCGGGCGGTCCGGATGGCGGTCACCGCGATCACGGGGGCGGCGGAAGGCTGAGCGGGCCCCGGCCGACTGAGCCCCGCACCGGGGTCGGCGGTATGCCGGGCGCGATCCGGCGGGCTCGACGGCCGGGGCCGGCGGGAACCCGGCACGCCCCGCCCGGGCAAGCCCCCACCAGGGCGACAGGAAGCCGTCATCCCGACAGGCTCGAGCGACCCGGGCCGGCACAAGGCCGAGCGGTCCCCGCTAGGAGACGGGCGCCGGTTCCAGGCGGGCGCGGATGCCGTCGAAGTGGGTGCGCATGGCCCGGACCGCGCGTTCGCCGTCGGCGGCCGCGACGGCCTCGACGATCTCGCGGTGCTGGGCACAGGTGACCGCCGGGTCCTGGTGGCCGTCGTCGAAGTCCTCGCGGACCCGGTCCATGGCAGCCCAGAAGGCGTCGAGCACCTCGCTGAGCAGGTGGTTGTCCAGGGCGGCGTAGAGCGCGAGATGGAAGGCCCGGTCGGTGGCGCGGGCCACCCGGCCGCCGGCCGCCTCCCGTTCCATCGCGGCGACCAGTCCCCGCAGCACCGCCAGGTCCTCGTCGGGGACGCCGGCGGCCACGGCCCCGACCAGCCCCGCCTCCAGCGCCTCGCGCACCTTCATCAGCTCGGCCAGCCCCGGCTCGCCGAGGCGGTGGCGCACGGCGGCCCGGAAGGCCAGCCCCTCGACGAAGGGGGACAGGGAGAGCGAGCCGACGAAGGTGCCGTAGCCCCGCCGGATCTCGACGACGTTCACCGCCTGGAGGGACTTCAGGGCCTCGCGCACCGAGACCCGGCCCACGTCGAACAGTTCCATCAGCTCGCCCTCGGTGGGCAGCATGTCGCCCGGGGCGAGCCGCCGTTCCAGGATCAGCTCCTTGAGCCTGCGCTCGATGTCCTGCGCCATGGTGGGCCGCGCCACAACGTCCTCCCGGGATGCCGTTGCCCCTTGACCGTTCACAGGAGCATCTGTTTAAGGTGAGCCAGACATAGGACATCTTACGTCTCATGTCTCGATCCGAGTAGCCGCTCAGGCCGCGGATCGCTGTCCCGATCAGCTGGAGCCCCTCACCATGCCTCTGACCGCACCGCTGCGCGGCGTCGTCCCGCCGGTCTGCACCCCGCTCGATCACCGGGGGGAGGTCGACACCGCCTCCCTCGCCCGGCTCGTCGAACACCTTGTGAGCGGGGGCGTGCACGGGCTCTTCGCGCTCGGCTCCACCAGCGAGGTCGCCTACCTCACCGACGAACAGCGCGGCACGGTCCTGGAGACCGTCGTCAACGCGACCGACGGCCGCGTCCCGGTCCTGGCCGGCGTCATCGACACCACCACGCCCCGGGTCGTCGAGCACGCCCGCACCGCCGCCGCGCTCGGCGCCGACGCCCTCGTTGCGACGGCCCCCTTCTACACCCGCACCCACACCCGCGAGATCGCCGGCCACTTCCGCCGGCTGCGCGCCGAGGTGGACCTGCCGCTGTTCGCGTACGACATCCCGGTGGCCGTGCACAGCAAGCTCTCCTTTGCCCTGGTCCGCGAACTGGCCGAGGACGGCACGCTCGCCGGTCTCAAGGACAGCAGCGGCGACGAGGGCGGGCTGCGCCGGCTCGTCGTGGAACTGGGCGGCCGCGAGGGCCGCGCGGACGGCCCGGCCCCCGGCTTCGGCATCCTCACCGGCTCCGAACTGACCGTGGACGCGGCCCTGCTGGCCGGCGTCGACGGTGTCGTCCCGGGCCTCGGCAATGTGGACCCGGCCGGGTACGTCCGGCTGTACGAGGCCGCCCGGGGCGGCGACTGGACGCTCGCCGCCAAGGAGCAGGAGCGGCTGGTCGAGCTGTTCGCCATGGTCGACGCGGGCCCCGAGGCGGACATGGGCCGCAGCTCCTCGGCGCTCGGCGCGTTCAAGGCGGCCCTCCAGCTGCTGGGCGTGATCGAGTGCGGCGACACCGTGTTCCCGCAGATCCCGCTCTCGGCCGAGTCCGTCGCGCTGGTGTCCGGGCGGCTGCGCGGCGCCGGCCTGCCGCCGGTCCGATGACCGCCGCAGCGCGGACCGCGGCCGGGCGCCCCGTCGTCGGGCTCGATCTGGGCGGAACCAAGATCGCCGCGGCGCTCCTCGGCGCGGACGGCACGGTGCTGGCCCGCCACAGCAGGCCCACCCCGGCCCGGGAGGGCGCGGCGGCGGTGCTCGACGCGCTCGCCGCCGCGGCCACCGAGGTCGACCCGGAGCACATCGCCGCCGCCCTCGGCGTCGCGGCGGCCGGGGTGATCGACCCCCGTACCGGCATGGTCACCAGCGCCACCGACTCCATCGGCGGCTGGGCCGGTACGCCGCTGGGCACCGGCCTGGCGAACCGCACCGGATACCCGGTGGCCTGCGACAACGACGTGCGCGCCACCGCCGGTCCGGAGCTGGCCGCGCTCCGGGCGGAGGGCGAGGGGCACGGTTCGCTGCTCTTCGCCGCGATCGGCACCGGGGTCGGCGGCGCCGTCGCCGTGGACGGCCGGATGCTGCACGGCACGGCCGGTATCGCCGGGCACCTGGGCCATGTGCCGAGCCCGGAGGCCGCCGGACTGCCCTGCACCTGCGGGGCCGGCGGCCATCTGGAGGTCATCGCCTCCGGACCGGGCATCGCCGCCCATTACGCACGGCTGACCGGCGCCCCCGTGGACCGGCTGGAGACCGTCGCCGCGCGCGCCGCGCGGGGCGACGCCCACGCCGTCACCGCGATCACCACCGGCGCGGCGGCGGCCGGCCGTGTCCTCGGCGGCCTCGCCAACGCGCTCGGCCCGGACCGGGTCGTCGTCGGCGGCGGGGTCCCCCGGATCGGGCCGCTGTACGAGAACGCCCTCCGGGACGCCTTCGCGGCGGAGCTGATGCCCCCGCTGCGCGGCCTCGTCCCCCGGGCACCGGCCTTCGGCCACGACGCGGCCGTGCTCGGCGCCGCCGCCCTCACCACCACCCTTCCCCTCCACCGTCCGGGAGCACTCCGATGACCCGCACTCCGCCGACCGCGCGCGACCTGGCCACCGCCCTGAGGGGCAGGCTGATCGTGTCCTGCCAGGCACCTCCGGGCGATCCGATGCGCGAGACGTCCACGCTGGTCCGGCTCGCCCGCGCGGCGGCGGCCGGGGGCGGCGCGGCGATCCGGGCCAACGAGCCCGAGGTCGTGGCGGCGGTCACCGCCGCCGTGGACCTGCCCGTGATCGGGCTGTGGAAGGACGGCGACACCGGGGTCTACATCACCCCGACCGTCCGGCACGCCCTGGCCGTGGCCGGGGCGGGGGCGGCCGTCGTCGCCGCCGACGCCACCGACCGGCCGCGCCCCGACGGCTCGTCCTTCGCCGAACTGGTCGAGGCGGTCCACGCCGCAGGCGCGCTCGTCATGGCGGACGTGTCCACGCTCGCCGAGGGCGTCACCGCCGCCGCGCTGGGCGCGGACTTCGTCTCCACGACGCTGTCCGGCTACGTACCGGGACAGCCGAAGCAGACCGGTCCGGATCTCGCCCTGGTCGCGGAGCTGTCCGCCGCGATCGACGTCCCCGTCGTCGCCGAGGGCCGGATCAACACCCCCGAGGAGGCGGCGAAGGCGCTGGAGCTCGGCGCGCACAGCGTCGTCGTCGGCACCGCCATCACCGCTCCCACGGCCCTGACCGCGCGTTTTGTCGCGGAAATCACCCGGCCCTGACGATCCCCACCCCGCGGGACGGCTGTTCAAGGGCGAACGCCGTCCCGCATCCTGGAGACACCGTGCACACCACACCCCCCACGCTCCCCTGGTACCGCCAGGTGAGCCGCACCCAGTGGAAGTCGTTCTTCGCCGCCTGGATCGGCTATGTCCTCGACGGCTTCGACTTCGTGCTGATCACCCTCGTACTGACCGAGATCAGCGACGACTTCGGCCTGAGCACGGTGCAGGCGGCCAGTCTGGTCTCCGGCGCGTTCATCACCCGCTGGCTGGGCGGTGCCGTGCTCGGCGCGCTGGGCGACCGCTACGGCCGCAAGGTCTCCATGGTGCTCAGCATCCTGCTGTACTCGCTGGGCACCTTCGCCTGCGGCTTCGCATGGAACTACCACAGCCTCTTCGCGGCCCGGCTGGCCATCGGGATGGGCATGGCCGGGGAGTACAGCGCCAGTTCCACGTACGTCATGGAGAGCTGGCCCGCCGCCCTGCGCAACCGGGCCAGCGGCTTCCTGATCTCCGGCTTCTCGGTGGGCTCGGTGCTCGCGGCCCAGGTCTACGACTGGGTGGTGCCCTCGCTCGGCTGGCGCTGGATGTTCTACCTCGGGCTGATCCCGATCGCGGTCGCCCTGTGGATGCGGCGGGCGCTGCCGGAGGCCGAGGAGTGGACCGAGTCCGTGGCGGAGAAGGGCGAGCGGCCCCGTCCGCTCAGGCCGCTGTTCCGCACCCCGCGCCGGGCGACCGTCAACACGGTCCTGGTCGCGGTCGCCACCGTGTCGCTGTTCCTGGTCTTCACCCCGGGTGGCGCAGGCCTGGTGCCGGTGCTGTCGATGGCCGCCGGACTCGCGCTCGCCGCGCTCGCCGTACAGCTGGGCGGTCGGCGCGGCTGGGTGCTGTACCTGTCGATGATCGTGACGCTGTTCTTCGCGTTCCTGTACTCCTGGCCGATCCAGGCCCTGCTGCCGACGTATCTGAAGACGGAGCTGGGCTACACCACCGACCAGGTCACCGACGTCCTGTACTTCGCGGGCTTCGGGACCATGGTGGGCTGCTGGGCGGCCGGTTTCCTCGGCGACCGCATCGGTACGAAGAAGGCGTACGCGCTGACGCTGCTGGCCTCGCTCGCCTTCGTCTACCCGGTCTTCGCGGTGCGCGACAACCTGATGGTCCTCGGCGTCCTGCTCTTCCTGCTCCAGGCGACGAGCTTCGGGATCTCCGGACTGCTCCCCCGCTGGATCGGCGGCCACTTCCCCACCCGGAGCCGGGGCGCGGCGCTCGGCTTCACCTACAACGTGGGCGCGCTCGGCGGGGCCGTCGCCCCGGTCCTCGGGGCACATCTGGCGTCCGGGATGGACCTCGGGCAGGCGCTGGCCGTGCTGACCTTCGCGGGCACCGTGATCGTGGTGGTGCTGGTCGGCTTCGACGTGCCGGCCCGGCTGCACCGGCTCGCGGACCCGTCCGCCGAGGACGACCACCTCGCGGCGGGGCGGGCGGTGGACCGGACGGCGGACGCACCGGTCGCCGTCGAACGGTAGGAACGCTCGCGGGCAGGGGCGGCCGGGCGGCCGCCCCTGTACCCGTACGGACCGGCTCTCAGACCGCGATGCGTTCGAAGACCGCCGCCAGGCCCTGGCCGCCGCCGATGCACATGGTCTCCAGGCCGTAGCGCGCCTCGCGGCGGTGCAGTTCGCGGGTGAGGGTGGCGAGGATGCGGGCGCCGGTGGCGCCGACGGGGTGGCCGAGGGAGACACCGGAGCCGTTGACGTTGATCCGCTCCTCGTGGTCCTTCTCGCCGAGGCCCAGCTCCCGGGTGCAGGCGAGGACCTGGGCGGCGAAGGCCTCGTTCAGCTCGATCAGGTCGAGGTCGGCGAGGGTGAGCCCGGCGCGGTCGAGGGCGGCGCGGGTGGCCGGGACCGGACCGATGCCCATCGTGGCGGCGGGGACCCCGGCGCGGGCGAAGGAGACGAGGCGCACCAGCGGGATCAGGCCGAGGCGTTCGGCGGTGGCGGCGCTGGTGACGAGGCAGGCGGCGGCCGCGTCGTTCTGCCCGCTGGCGTTGCCCGCGGTGACCGTGGCGTCCGGGTCCGACCTGGCCATGACCGGTCGGAGCGCGGCGAGCTGTTCGGCGGTGGTGTCGGGGCGGGGGTGCTCGTCGGCGGTGACGACGGTGTCGCCCTTGCGGCCCGTCACCGTGACGGGGACGGTCTCGGCCGCGTACCGTCCCTCGGCCGCCGCCCGTCCGGCGCGCCGCTGCGAGCGCAGGGCCAGGGCGTCCTGGTCGGCGCGGCTGATCCCGTACGCGCGGCGCAGGTTCTCGGCGGTCTCGATCATGCCGCCGGGGACCGGGTGGTTCACGCCGCCCGCGGTGACCCGGCCGCGGGCGAGCGCGTCGTGGAGCTGGAGGCCGGGGCCCTTGATGCCCCAGCGGCCCTCGTGCGTGTAGTAGGGGGCCGCGCTCATCACGTCGACGCCGCCGGCGATCACGACCTCGCTGAATCCGGCCCGGATCTGCATCGCGGCGTCCAGGACCGCCTGGAGCCCGGAACCGCAGCGGCGGTCGGTCTGGGACCCGGTGACCGTCTGCGGGAGTCCGGCGTCCAGCGCGGCGACCCGGCCGATGGCCGGGGCCTCGGCCGACGGGTAGGAGTGGCCGAGGATCACCTCGTCCACCCGGTCGGGGTCGATGCCGGTACGGGCGACGACCTCGCCGATCACACGGGCGGCGAGGGCGGCCGGCTTCTGCCCGGCGAACACCCCGCCGAAGCGGCCGATCGGGGTGCGCAGGGGTTCGCAGATCACGACGTCGAGAGGGTCGGGCACGGCGGGGCCTTTCCGGGGAGCGGGAGACAAGGGTCCGACACGACCCTCGCACCCTCGACTGATTCGGTCCAATATCCGGTTTCCTCGGATTCAAGACGCTGAACGTCTCAATCGGCCGTACAGCGGCTCCCCGGCCCCGCCGGGCCGGTTCCGTCAGACGCGGGTCTGGGTGGCGAGCATCAGCCGCAGGGCGCGGGGTGAGCGCGTTGTCCTCGCCGAAGTCCACCCCGGCCGGCACCTCGACCAGCTCGCCGTGGGCGAGGACCAGCACCCCGCAGGAGCCGGGCCGTGCCGTGCCCGTGCCACCCAGCCACTCGCCGAAGGCGGCGGAGGTGGTGTCCGGATGGGCCCGGCTGCGCCGTCCGACCTCCGTCATCAGATCGTCGACCCCGGTCAGCTCGTCCACGGAGGCGAAGGGGATGCCGACCACCGGTTCCTCGACCAGGCGGACCCTCGGCTCCTCCTCGCGGGTGTGCCCCGCGCCCGGCGACCCGGGCAGCAGTCCGCGGCCGTAGCGCGCGAAGTCGAGCAGGCTGTGCGCCGAGTCGATGCCGCCGACGAAAGTCCGGTCGAAGCTCACCCTCCGGTTGTCCGCGATGTACTCGCGCGGGATCCGGGGGTCCTCCGGCACCGGTCAGTGCACCTCGCCCGTTGTCCGGTCCCGCCACGGCACATAGCGGCGAATGTCGTCGGAGGCGGGCAGCGGCAGCACGTCGATGCCGAAGCGGCCGGGATCCTTGGCCACGATCGACCCGGGCGTCAGCGAGAACACCCCGATCCCCGAGGACGTCTGGACCCGGCCGGACACGGTGGCGGTGCGGAGGGCCGCGGTGCCGGACGCCGTGGCCTCGGCGGTGCGTGCCCCGGCCGCCGGCCTCGGTCTCGTCCACGGGGCGTTCGACCTGCTGCGGGCCGGGGACGAGCCGGTGTTCCTGGAGGTGAACGCGCACGGCGACTGGGACTGGTTCGAGCGGAGGGCGGGGACCGACGTGGTGACCCGGGCCGTCGTGCGGACCGTGCGCGACCTCCACCGCTCGGTGCTCGGCGGAACGCGCCCGGCGGCGGTCAGTCTGCTGGCGTTCCTCGGCGCGGGCCGGGGCGGGTGACCGGCGCCGGCGGAGTGGGCAGCGCGGTCTCCGCGACGGCGAGCACGGAGCGCAGCGCGGCCGAGGGGTTGTCGGTCCGCCAGGCGAGCGCGGCCTGGCGGCGGATGGGCGGGCCGGCCAGCGGGCGGTAGACCAGGCCGTTCTGCTGGATGTGCTGGACGGAGGTGACGGTCAGGGTCACCCCGACGCCCGCCGCGACCAGCGCCATGATGGTGTACGAGTCGGGGGCCTCCTGTACGACCCGGGGGTCGAACCCGGCGGACTCGCACGCCTCGACCATGGCGTCGCGGACGGTGGAGCCGCTGTTCGCGGGGAAGGAGACGAAGGGCTCCCCGGCCAGCGCGTCGAGCGGGACCTCCTCCCGGGCGGCGAGCGGATGGTCGGAGGGCAGCGCGCACACCAGCTCCTCCTCGCCGATCACCCGGACCTCCACGCCGGGCCGGTTCACCGGCAGCCGGACGAACCCCAGGTCCAGGGAGCCGTCGGCGACCCGGTCGAGCGCCACGTTGGCGTAGGTCTGCCCGGTCATGACCAGCTCGATCGCGGGGTGGGCGGCCCGGACGGCCCGGGTCAGCAGGGGCAGCGTCTCGTGGCTGGAGGCGCCGGCGAAGCCGATGCCCACCCGGCCGTACTCGCCGCGTCCGGCCGCCCGCGCGGCCCGTACCGCGGTGTCGAGGGCGTCGAGGACGGCCCGCACCGGCTCCAGGAAGGACTCCCCCGCACCGGTCAGCCGCACCGAGCGGGTGTTGCGTTCGAAGAGCTGGACGCCCAGCTCCCTCTCCAGCCGGCGGATCTGCTGGCTCAGCGGCGGCTGGGCCATCCGGAGCCTTCGGGCGGCCCGTCCGAAGTGCAGTTCCTCGGCCACGGCGAGGAAGCCCTCCAGATGGCGCAGTTCCATAGCGGTCCCTCCCGCCACCACGATTGATGTGTACGGCGTCCTGATCCGAGCCTAATTCGGTAGTGGACGCCGATCAATGAAGGCTGGCAGGGTGGGGCCGCCTCCCGGTATCCGGGGAGGCCGACCACGTACACGATCAGGCCGGCGGCACCCCGCCCCTCGAAAGGACCGTGACCCGCATGCGTATCAGGATCGTCGGCGCCGGAGCCATGGGGCGGGGCATCGCCCAGTGGGCCGCCGCGGCCGGACACACCGTCGAACTGGCCGATGTCCGCGCGGAGGCGGTGACCGACGCGGTCGCGTTCGTCCGCTCGATGCTCGGCCGGGCCGTGGAGAAGGGCCGGATGTCCGCCGGGGACGCGGCGGAGGCGGTGGGCCGGATCGTCCCGCTGGACGATCCGTGGGCGGCCGGACCCGAGGTGGACCTCGTCGTCGAGGCCGTGCGCGAGGACCTGGAGACCAAGGCGGAGGTCTTCGGCCGGCTGGAGCGGGTGCTGCCCGCCTCCACGGTGCTGGCGACCAACACCTCCTCGATCCCGGTCACCCGGATCGCGGCCACGCTGAAGGACCCGACGCGCCTGGCCGGGCTGCACTTCTTCAACCCGGTGCCGCTGATGCGGATCGTCGAGGTGGTCCCCGGCGCCACCACCCGGCCGGACATCCCGCCGATGCTGACCGCTCTGGTGGAGAGCTGCGGGCACCGCGCGGTGACGGTCGCCGACACCCCCGGTTTCCTCGTCAACCACGCCGGGCGCGGTCTGGTGACGGAGGCGCTGGCGCTGCTGGAGGAGCGGGTCGCCGGCCCCGCGGACATCGACCGGGTGGCCCGCGACGTACTGGGGCTGCGGATGGGCCCCTTCGAGCTGATGGACCTCACCGGACTCGATGTGACCGCCGCGGTCATCGACTCCATCTGGGAGGGCTTCCGGTACGAGGACCGGCTCCGCCCCTCCGCCCTGACCCCGAACCGGGTGGCCGCCGGACTGCACGGCCGCAAGACGGGGCAGGGCTGGTTCGCGTACGGTCCCGGGGCCGCCGGGCCCGCCCCTGAGGCCCCGGTGACCGGCGATGCGGACCGGCCGGTCCTGGTGGTGGCCGCCTCGCCGTCCGGTGAAACGGACGCGGCGGCGCTGCGCGCGGCGCTGGCCTCGGCGGGCGCCCGGGTCGAGGACGGCCCGGAACCGCCGGAGGGCGCGCTGGTCGTCGTCCCGGTGTGGGGCACGACGGTCGCCTCGGCCGTCGCGGAGCTGGGGCTGCCCGCCGGGCGCACCTTCGGGGTGGACCCGCTGCCGGCGGCCGGGCGGCGCCGGGTGCTGGCCGTGACACCGGCGGCCGGGGCGGGCGCGGCACGGGACGCGCGGGCGGTGCTGGCGCGGGCGGCGGACGGCGGGGAGCCGTTCGCGGTGTCGGTGGTGCGGGACACGGCGGGCTCGGTCGCGCAGCGGCTCCTCGCGTCGATCGTGTCCGTCGCCGCGTCGATCGCCGAACGCGGGCCCGCCGCACCGGCCGAGATCGATCTGGCGGTCACCGCCGGACTGGGCTATCCGCTGGGCCCGCTGGCCTGGGGCGACCGGATCGGCGCGGCCCGGATGCTGGAGCTCCACCGGGCGCTGCACGCCACGACGGGCGATCCGCGCCACCGCCCGACCCGCTGGGTCACCGAACGCGCCGCACTCGGCCTGGCCCTGACGGACCCGGGCACCTCGCCCGGGGACTGCCTGGACGCGGAGGCGTAGGAGCGCGGCGGGTCGGTCTCGGCCGCACCGCGTCACCTGCCGAGGTGGACCGTGCCCCGGAGCACGGCCGCCGCCCCGGTGAGCGGACCGGACACGGCGGTGCCCCCGGTCACAGCGGCCCCGTGCGCGGCAGGGAGACCCGGCTGTGCGTGGCGTCGCCGGGGCGCTCGCGGTCGTACAGCACGAGGGTGCGCCGCCCCAGCGCGGCCCGGGGGACGACCGCGGGGAAGGCGCGGCGCACCCCGTCCGCGTCGGTGAAGCGGGCCTCGACCCGGCCCCGGTGGCGGCCCGTACGCTCCCAGCCGTGCAGTTCGGCCTCCGCCGTGGCCAGCCGGCCGCGCAGCCGCAGTCGCAGCCGGTGCGGCCCGTTGGTCCTGCGCAGACTGCTCACGGCGCCCGCGACGGCGGTCAGGGCGAAGAGCGCGGCGGCGGTGTGGGAGACGGTGATCCAGTCGGACACGGTGAGCCGGTCCACGAGCCAGCCGGCGGACGCGTCGGCGCGCAGCTCGCCCCGGTCCACGGCCGTCCGCCACCCCGCGCCGAACGCGAGGGCGGCCAGGGTCAGGGCCGCGCCGGGCGCCGCCCGGTGCAGGAAGCGCCGTGCCAGCAGCGCCAGGGCGGCCACGACGAGCGCGCCCAGGAAGGGGGCACCGCCCGCGAGGTCGTCGGTGGCGCACTCGGAGGCGTCGCAGGACCAGCGGACCCGGGCGCTCTCGGCGGAGCTGACGTGGAAGAGCATCCAGACCTGCCAGGCCAGCAGCGCGCAGGCCACCGCCAGTGATCCCCGCGCGAGGACCCGTCCGCGTGTCATGTCTCTCGACCTCCCCACCCGTGAACCTATGTCACGCCCGCGTCCCCGGACACGGCGGGAGGCCGCATCGTCCCAGGTGGGGAGAGCGTTCGGGCGGAGAGGGACGGGGAAGGACACGGCCGATTCCTTCAAGACCCGACGGGGCGTGCGGTCCTACGGTCGTGGCATGACTCCACGACTCGACGCCATCGGCATCGTCACCACTGACCTGGCGGCCTCGCTCGCCTTCTACCGCAGGCTCGGACTCGACATCCCGGACGGGGCGGAATCGGCACCCCATGTCGAGGTGACGCTCCCGGGCGGACAGCGCCTGCTGTGGGACACCGAGGACGTCGTCCGCTCCTTCGACCCCCACTGGGCCCCCGGACGGGGCGCGGAACGGCTCGGTCTCGCCTTCCTCTGCGACAGTCCCGCCGAGGTCGACTCCGTGTACGAGGAGTTGACCGGGGCCGGGTACCAGGGACATCTGAAGCCGTGGGACGCGGTGTGGGGGCAGCGGTACGCGGTGGTCCTCGACCCGGACGGCTGCGGGGTGTCGCTGTTCGCCCCGGCGGGCTGACCGGCTCAGGCACCGTCCAGGTACGCGGTCAGGGTGGTGCCGGCCAGGGCGCGCATCTCCCTGGCCAGGTGTGCCTGGTCGGCGCAGCCCGCCGCGACGGCCGCGTGCGCGTACGGCGTTCCGGCGCGGACCAGGGCCAGGGCCCGTTGCAGGCGGAGCACCCGGGCGAGCGTCTTGGGGCCGTAGCCGAACGCCTCCAGGGAGCGGCGGTGCAGCTGCCGGGCGCCCAGGCCGGCGAGCCGGGCGGTGTCGGCGACGCTGCGGCCGGCGTCGAGCCGGGCGGCTACGGAGCGCATCAGCGGGTCGGGCGGTGCGGTGCGGGCGGCCCGGTGCAGGGCGATGTCCTCCAGGGTGGTCGCGGGGTCGGCGGCCGAGGCGACGCGTTCGGTCAGCTCCCGGACCCGGGCCCCTGGCCACAGCGCGTCCAGCGCGACCCGCCGGTCGCGCAGTTCGTGCGCCGGTACGCCGAGCAGGGCGGGGGCCGTGCCGGGGGCGAAGCGGACGCCCGCGAAGGTGCCCCCGGTCGCGGCCGGCGTCTGGGCCCGGGTGTCCGGACCGGCCACGAGGAGCCGGCCGCCGATCCACAGCAGGTCCATGCAGCCGTCGGGCAGCACCGGGCGGGACGCCCCCGGGGGCAGGGTCAGGGTCCAGAGCAGGGCGCCCTCCAGCCTCGACGCGCGCTCTTCGTAGGAGTGGCCCATGCCACTAGTCTCGGGGACGCAGGATGGGGCACGCACACGCGGTATCGGCATCCCGGGGGCGTTCATGGCGTCGATGATGGAGTTCACCACGGAGAGCGGCGCGACGGTGACGGTGGAGGTGGACCGGCATGTGCCCGGTGCCCGGCTGGTCGCGCGGGACGGGCATTCACTGGCGCGGGCCGGGCGCACCTTCGACAGCGCCCTCCAGGGCATCCGCTCGGCGGCCGAGTCGGCGCTCGCCGTGTTCCGTGACGGGACGCTGAAGCCGGACGGGGTGGAGCTGGAGTTCGGGGTGAAGATCACCTCGGAGGCCGGAGCGGTGATCGCGAAGAGCGCGATGGAGGGCCATCTCGTGGTCAAGCTGTCGTGGTCCCCGGGCTCCCAGCCGGCGCCTCCCGCGCCGCCGGCGCCCCCGCCCGCCGTACCGGCGCAGGCGCCGGTCCCGCCCGTTCCCCCGCCGGCCGGCTGACGGGTCCGCCGGCCGGGTCGCCGCTCACTCCCCGGGCGGCCGGGGGTGCGGGTTCTCCGTCCGGTCGGGCTCCTTCTCCTTCTCGCGGCTCGGCTGGAGCCGGGACTTCACGTCGTCCGGCGGCAGGAACCGCGACCACCGCTCCGGGAACTCGGACGGCATGTACGGCAGGTCGCCGTCCTCGATGTCGTCGTCCGGGCCCGGGTCCCCGTGCTCCGCCTGGGTCCGGGCCACGAACTCGGCCGCCTGGGCGACGCGCGCCCGGTCGCTCGCGGCGCGGGCCGCGGCGGTCGCCACCGACGGCCAGACGCGGTCGATGGCGGCGTTCACGGCGGCGCCCACCAGGACCGCGAAGGCGGAGATGCCGATCCACAGGAGCACGGCGATCGGGGCCGCCAGCGAGCCGTAGATCGTGGGTCCCTCGACTGTACTGGTGAGGTAGATCCGCAGCAGGAAGCTGCCGAGCACCCACATCGTCAGGGCCACCAGGGCGCCCGGGGTGTCCTCGATCCACGGCGAGCGGACCGGGACGGACACGTGGTAGAGGGTCGTCAGGAAGGCGATCGACAGCACGATCACCAGCGGCCAGTACAGGACGCTTATGACCTCGGTGCCCCAGGGGATCAGCTCCACCACCCGGTCCGGGCCGACGACGAGCAGCGGCAGCACCACCGCGCCGAGCAGCAGCGCCACCACGTACAGCAGGAAGGCGAGCATCCGCGTCTTGACGATGCCGCGGTGCCCGTCGAGTCCGTACATCACGGTGATCGTGTCGATGAAGACGTTGACCGCGCGCGAGCCGGACCACAGGGCGATGGCGAAACCGATGGAGATGACGTCGGGACGGGCCCCGGTCGTGACGTCCGCGAGCAGCGGTTTGGCGAAGTCGTTGACGCCGCGCTCGGAGAGCACCGTCTGGGCGGCGCTGAGGATGTTGCGTTCGATGGAGGCGACCGTGGTGGTGCTGGTCCACTCGTCGACGTATCCGAGCAGGCCGATCAGGCCGAGCAGCAGCGGCGGCAGGGACAGCAGGGTGAAGAACGCCGCCTCGGCGGCGAGCCCCAGGATGCGGTACTCCATGCACGAGTTGACGGTGTCCTTGAGCAGCTGCCAGGCCATGTGCCGCTTGGACACGTTGCGGTAGAGCACTCTGGCCCGGTGGAGCCGGCCCGTCGGCCGCTCGGGTGTTTCATTTGCTGCCTGCACGTCCTTACCGTATCGGCATGGCAGCCAGCACCCACACCGTGTCCAATCAGCCCCCGCCGCTCCTCGGCTACGACGTCTTCGCGGCGGACCGGGTGCTCGTCGAGGCGGTGGAGCGGCACCTTCCGGAGGATCTGCTCGGACCGGCCCGGACGGCCCTGGGCGAACTGGGCCGGGCGGCCGGTTCCGCCCAGGCCGCGCGGTGGGCCGAGCGGGCCGACGCGTACCCGCCGAGGCTGCGCACGCACGACCGCTACGGGCACCGGATCGACGAGGTGGAGTTCGACCCGGCCTGGCACCGGCTGCTCGGCCACGCGGTCGGCGCGGGTCTGACGGACGCCTGGGACGTGCCGGGCGGGCATGTGCGCCGGGCCGCGGGGTTCCTGGTGTGGACGCAGGCCGAGGCCGGGCACGGCTGTCCGGTCTCGATGACGCACGCCGCGGTCCCGGCGCTGCGGACCGAGCCGGAGCTGGCGGCCGTCTGGGAGCCGCTGCTGACCTCGCACGTGTACGAGGAGGGGCTGCGCCCCGTCGGGCTCAAGGCCGGGGCGCTCCTGGGGATGGGCATGACGGAGAAGCAGGGCGGCACGGACGTGCGGGCGAACACGACCCGCGCCGAGCCGCTGTCCGGCGAGGGCGAGTACCTGCTGACCGGGCACAAGTGGTTCTGCTCGGCGCCGATGTCCGACGGGTTCCTGGTGCTGGCGCAGGCCCCGGGCGGGCCGACCTGCTTCCTGCTCCCCCGGGTGCTCCCGGACGGCAGTCGCAACCCCTTCGCGATCCAGCGGCTCAAGGACAAGCTGGGCAACCGGTCCAACGCCTCGGCCGAGGTCGAGTTCGACGGGACGTGGGCCCGGCGGATCGGCGAGGAGGGGCGCGGGGTCCGGGCGATCATCGGCATGGTGGCGGCGACCCGGCTGGACTGTGTGACCGGTTCGGCGGCGCTGATGCGGCAGGCGGTGGCCCAGGCCGTCCACCACACCACCTACCGGCACGCCTTCGGGGGGCCGCTGGCCGGCAAACCGCTGATGCGCAACGTGCTGGCCGATCTGGCGGTGGAGTCGGAGGCGGCGACGGTGCTGGCGCTGCGGCTGGCGGCGGCGTACGACGCCGGGTCCGCGGCCGAGACGGCGTTCCTGCGGCTCGCGGTGCCGGTGGCGAAGTACTGGGTGACCAAGCGGTGCACGCCGCTGGTGGCCGAGGCCCTGGAGTGCCTGGGCGGCAACGGCTATGTGGAGGAGTCGGGGATGCCCCGGCTGCTGCGCGAGGCGCCGCTCAACTCGATCTGGGAGGGCTCGGGCAATGTGCAGGCGCTCGACGCGCTGCGGGCGCTCCAGCGGGAGCCGGCCGCGCTGAACGCCTTCCTCCAGGAGGTGGGGCGGGCGCGGGGCGCCGACCACCGGCTGGACCGGGCGATCCGGGAGCTGCTGACGGAGCTGGCCGATCTGGAGGGGATCGAGGCGCGGGCCCGACGGCTCGCGGAGCGGATGGCGCTGGTCCTTCAGGGCTCGCTGCTGGTGCGCTGGGCTCCGCCGGAGGTGGCCGACGCGTTCTGCGCGTCGCGGCTGGGCGGGGACGGGGGCGGGGCCTTCGGGACGCTGCCGCACACGCTGGACCTGGCGGCGGTGGTGGCACGGGCCAGGGCCGTGGAGCACTGATCCGGCGGCGGGTACGGCAACAGGGGGTGGTGCTGCGCCGACACGGCACCACCCCCCATGCAGTACACACCGACCGTAAGGGCCGAAACCCCGCCGTGCGGTGTACTTCCACTCTTGTACGGTCGGGGGGACGTCGCCAGAGTTGCAGAGGGTTGCAACCATTGTGTGGAGTTGCGGCGCACAGGTCCGCGTACCGGCAGGATGGGGCGGCCCGCACGTTCCGCCCCCTTAGGGAGATACCGACGTGGAGACAGGCCCTGTCGAGGTGATGCCGCCGGCTGTCCAGGTGTCCGGCCAGGACCCGCGGCTCCACCGGGCGCGCGAGGCGCGGCTGGAGGGCGGCCGGATGCGGGTGCGCCCGCGTGCGGAGATCGGGGCCTCCTGGGACCGGGTGCTGCGCAGTGGCATCGATCCCGAGCAGTCCACCCAGAGCGAGCTGCTGGAGCAGGAGGAGATCGAGCACCGGCGGCGCAGCTCCGCGCTGGGCGAGGTGATGCCGCTGCTGAGCGACGGCCTGGTGAGCATCGCGGACGTCTCGCGGCAGATCATGGTGGTGACCGACGCGGAGGGCCGGGTGCTCTGGCGCCAGGGCAACACGGGCGTGCTGCGGCGGGCCGACGCCATCTGTCTGGCCGAGGGCGCTGCCTGGTCGGAGGAGACCACCGGCACCAACGCGATCGGCACCTCGCTGGCCTCGCGCGCCCCGGTCCAGGTGCACTCCGCCGAGCACTTCGTGCGCAGCCTGCACGGCTGGACGTGCGCGGCGGCCCCGGTGCGCGACCCCCGGGACGGCCGGCTGATGGGGATCGTCGACATCAGCGGTCCGGCGAGCACCTTCCATCCGGCGACGCTGGCCCTGGTGGGGTCGGTGGCGCGGCTGGCCGAGAGCGAGATCAGGAACCGCCATCTCCAGTCGATCGACCGGCTGCGGTCGGTGGCGGCGCCGATGCTCTGCCGGCTGGGCGGGCGGGCGCTGGCGGTGGACGCCCACGGCTGGCTGGCCGCGGTGACCGGGATGCCGCCGATGGAGCGGCTGCCGCTGCCCAAATCGCTGCGGCCGGGGCGGGTCTGGCTGCCGTCGCTGGGGATGTGCCGGGTGGAGCCGCTGCCGGGCGGCTGGCTGGTGCAGGTGGCGGACGGGACGCTGGACAGCCCGCCGCGCCGGGTGGTGCTGGATCTGAGCATGCCGCAGGCGCTCGCGGCGCATGTGGTCTCCCCGGTGGGGACGTGGACGCAGCGGCTCTCGCCGCGCCATGCCGAGCTGCTGTACGCGCTGGCGCTGCACCGGGAGGGGCGTACGGCGTCGGAGCTGGCGGAGGACCTGTTCGGCGATCCGACCCGGACGGTGACGGTCCGGGCGGAGATCTCCCGGCTGCGGCGCCATCTCGCGGAGGTGCTGGCGCACCGCCCGTACCGTTTCGGCGAGGGGGTCGAGGTGGAGGTGGTGCGTCCGGCGGACCCGGTCGATCTGCTGCCTCGGTCCAAGGCGCCGGTGGTGGCGGCGGCGCGCGAGGCGTCCTGAGACGGTGTTCACGCAGGTCCCGGCTTGGGCCGGGCGCGCGGGGCATGGTTGTCTGGCGGGTATGAGCACATCCGAACCCGTGTCCGGTCCCGCCCTGGCCGAGGTGACCGTCTGGTCGCTGGAGCAGACCTCCCCCGACGATCTGCGGCCGTCCGCCGAACCGGAGGGCGCGGTGCGGATCGTCCGTTCCGAGGTGCCGCTGCCCGAGTTCAGCCGCTTCCTCTATACGGCGGTCGGCGGAGACGTCCGGTGGACGGACCGCCTGCCGATGACGTACGCGCAGTGGCGGGAGGTGCTGGAGCGGCCCGGCGCGGAGACCTGGGTGGCCTATGTCGACGGCACCCCGGCCGGGTACATCGAGCTGGACCCGCAGGACGACGGGGTCGTGGAGATCATGTACTTCGGTCTGATCCCGGCGTTCCGGGGCCGGAGGATCGGCGGGCATCTGCTGTCGTACGGGACGGCGCGGGCGTGGGACCTGGCGGAGCGGTGGCCGCAGCGGCCGGCGACGAAGCGGGTCTGGGTGCACACCTGCTCCAAGGACGGTCCGCACGCGCTGGCGAACTACGAGCGGCGCGGCTTCCGGCTCTTCGACACCGCGACGGAGCGGGAGCCCGACGTGGCGACCCCCGGACCGTGGCCGGAGGCCGGCCCGACGTCCCGTTCCTGAACGCTTGAGAATTCCTCGCGGGAGCACGTTCCCGAATTCCTCGCGGGAGCGTCTCGCGTACGAAAGAAATGCACACGGTTGTCCGGTTTTCCGGGGGACCCGGCGCCCGTCACCGAAGTGACGGGCGCCACAACGTCTCACCTGTCGGGACTCTCGCGTCCACATTGCGGATAGTAGTGGACTGGCCCGAGATTCGCGTGACACGCTTCCGTCATGTCTGGAACTGGAATTGCCTTGGTGAGTCGGCGTCACGTCGACCTCGGCCGCGTGTCCAGCGCCATCTGTCCGGCGAGCTGAGAGTCCCAGCACCGCCGCGATCCCCCTTTTCTCTGCAACCCCTGCGCACCGCCGCGCCTCACGCGAGTGTGCAGTTCAGAGCCGCCCTCCTGCAGTCCCGAAGGACGTACTGTCATGGCCGCTACCCCGGAACAGCCTGCGCCCGCCGCACCCCGCCGCAAGGCGGGACGCCACCGCGGCGAAGGTCAGTGGGCCCTGGGGCACTACACCCCGCTGAACGGCAATGAGCAGTTCAAGAAGGACGACGACAGTCTCAATGTGCGGACACGCATTGAGACGATCTACTCCAAGCGCGGGTTCGACTCCATCGACCCCAACGACCTTCGCGGACGCATGCGTTGGTGGGGTCTGTACACCCAGCGCCGGGCCGGGATCGACGGTGGCAAGACCGCGGTCCTGGAGCCCGAGGAGCTGGAGGACTCGTACTTCATGATGCGGGTGCGCATCGACGGCGGGAAGCTGACCACCGAGCAGCTGCGCGTCATCGGCGAGATCTCGCAGGAGTACGCCCGGGGCAGCGCGGACATCACCGACCGGCAGAACGTCCAGATGCACTGGATCCGCATCGAGGACGTCCCGGCGATCTGGGAGAAGCTGGAGGCCGTCGGGCTCTCCACCACCGAGGCCTGCGGGGACTGCCCGCGTACGATGATCGGCTCCCCGGTCGCCGGCATCGCCGCCGACGAGATCATCGACGGCACCCCGGCACTGGAGGAGATCCACCGCCGCTACATCGGCAGCCCCGAATTCTCCAACCTGCCCCGCAAGTTCAAGACGGCGATCTCCGGATCGCCGGTCCAGGACGTGGTGCACGAGATCAACGACATCGCCTTCGTCGGCGTGGACCACCCCGAGCACGGGCCCGGCTTCGACCTCTGGGTCGGCGGCGGGCTGTCCACCAACCCGCGTCTGGCCGAACGCCTGGGCGCCTGGGTGCCGTTGGACGAGGTCGCGGACGTCTGGGCCGGGGTCGTGGGGATCTTCCGGGACTACGGCTACCGCCGGCTGCGCAACCGGGCCCGGCTGAAGTTCCTGGTCGCCGACTGGGGCGTCGCCAGGTTCCGCCAGGTGCTGGAGGACGAGTACCTCAAGCGGCCGATGCTGGACGGCCCGGCGCCCGCCGAGCCCAGCAGCCGCTGGCGCGACCACATCGGCGTCCACCCCCAGCAGGACGGCCGCTTCTACGTGGGCTTCGCCCCTCGCGTGGGACGGGTGGACGGCTCCACGCTCGCCAAGATCGCCGATCTGGCCGAGGCGCACGGCTCCGGCCGGGTGCGCACCACCGTCGAGCAGAAGATGATCGTGCTCGACGTGGAGGCCGATCGGGTCGAGTCGCTGTCCGCCGGACTGGAGGCGCTGGGCTTCCAGGTCAAGCCGTCCACGTTCCGCCGCGGCACGATGGCCTGCACCGGCATCGAGTACTGCAAGCTGGCCATCGTCGAGACGAAGGGGCGCGGCGCGTCCCTGATCGAGGAACTGGAGCGCCGCCTCCCGGACTTCGACGAGCCGCTGACCATCAACATCAACGGCTGCCCGAACGCCTGCGCCCGGATCCAGACCGCGGACATCGGCCTGAAGGGCCAGCTGATGCTGGACGACGAGGGCAACCAGGTGGAGGGCTACCAGGTGCACCTGGGCGGGGCCCTCGGGCTGGACGCCGGCTTCGGCCGCAAGGTCCGCGGCCTCAAGGTCACCTCGGACGAACTGCCGGACTACGTCGAGCGGGTGCTCGGGAAGTTCCAGGAGGAGCGCGAGGAGGGCGAGCGCTTCGCGACCTGGGCGGCTCGGGCCAGTGCGGAGTCCCTGTCATGAGCGGACGGGCCGCGCCGTTCCACTGCCCCTACTGCGGCGACGAGGACCTGCGCCCCCACGAGGCGGGGCACGGGGCCTGGGAATGCGCCTCCTGCAACCGGGCGTTCCAGCTGAAGTTCCTGGGCCTGCTGACCCGGGGACTGGCGCGCGACGACGTGGAAGGGGACGGGATATGACGGACAGTCTGCCGGCCGGGGACCGCACCGACGCCGAGCTGAGGGAGCTGGCCGAGAAGGCCGGCCGGGAGCTGGAGGACGCCTCCGCGCTCGCCATCCTCACCTGGGCCGCGGAGACCTTCGGCACGCGCTTCTGCGTCACCTCGTCGATGGAGGACGCCGTCGTCGCCCACCTCGCCTCCCGGGCCATGCCCGGCGTGGACGTGGTCTTCCTGGACACCGGCTACCACTTCGAGGAGACCATCGGCACCCGTGACGCGGTCGAGGCCGTGATGGACGTCAACGTCATCACGCTGACCCCGCGCCGGTCGGTGGCCGAGCAGGACGCCGAGTACGGCCCCCGGCTGCACGACCGCGACCCGGACCTGTGCTGCAAGCTGCGCAAGGTGCAGCCGCTCCGGGAGGGCCTGACCGACTACACCGCGTGGGCCACCGGGCTGCGCCGCGACGAGTCCCCCACCCGGGCGAACACCCCGGTGGTCGGCTGGGACGAGAAGCGGCGGAAGGTCAAGATCTCGCCGATCGCCCGCTGGACCCAGGACGACGTGGACGCCTACGTCACCGAGCACGGGGTGCTCACCAACCCGCTGCTGATGGACGGCTACGCGTCGGTGGGCTGCGCCCCCTGCACCCGGCGGGTGCGGGAGGGCGAGGACGCCCGCGCCGGCCGCTGGGCCGGGCGCGGCAAGACCGAGTGCGGGCTGCACGACTGATGACGACGGAGCAGGAGAATTCGATGAGCGTGACGGAGACGGGAGCCACCGTCTGGCTGACCGGTCTGCCGAGCGCGGGCAAGACCACCATCGCGTACGAACTCGCCGCGCGGCTGCGCGGCGAGGGACACCGGGTGGAGGTCCTCGACGGGGACGAGATCCGCGAGTTCCTCTCGGCGGGGCTCGGCTTCTCCCGCGAGGACCGGCACACCAACGTCCAGCGGATCGGCTTCGTCGCCGAACTGCTGGCGGCCAACGGCGTGAAGGTGCTGGTCCCGGTCATCGCCCCGTACGCGGACAGCCGTGACGCGGTCCGCAAGCGCCACCTGGCCGAGGGCACCCCGTATCTGGAGGTGCACGTCGCCACTCCGGTCGAGGTCTGCTCGGAGCGGGACGTGAAGGGCCTCTACGCCAAGCAGGCGGCGGGCGAGATCAGCGGGCTGACCGGGGTGGACGACCCCTACGAGGCGCCCGAGGCGCCCGACCTGCGGATCGAGTCGCACCGTCAGACCGTGCAGGAGTCCGCGGCGGAGCTGTACGCGCTGCTGAGCGAGAGGGGTGCAGCGTGACGACCGTCGCGACTGTGTCGGAGGGCACCGACAATCCGTACGCACTCAGCCACCTGGACTCCCTGGAGTCCGAGGCGGTGCACATCTTCCGCGAGGTGGCGGGCGAGTTCGAGCGGCCGGTGATCCTGTTCTCCGGCGGCAAGGACTCGATCCTGATGCTGCATCTGGCGCTCAAGGCGTTCGCACCCGCGCCGGTGCCGTTCGCGCTGCTGCACGTGGACACCGGGCACAACTTCCCCGAGGTGCTGGCCTACCGCGACCGCACGGTCGCCGAGCACGGGCTGCGGCTCCACGTGGCCTCCGTCCAGGAGTACATCGACGCCGGGAAGCTCCGCGAGCGCCCCGACGGCACCCGCAACCCGCTGCAGACGGTTCCGCTGACCGAGGCGATCCAGCAGCACCGCTTCGACGCGGTCTTCGGCGGCGGGCGCCGCGACGAGGAGAAGGCGCGCGCCAAGGAGCGGGTCTTCTCGCTGCGCGACGAGTTCTCGCAGTGGGACCCGCGCCGCCAGCGCCCCGAGCTGTGGCAGCTGTACAACGGCCGGCACGCCGCCGGTGAGCACGTCCGGGTCTTCCCCATCTCCAACTGGACCGAGCTGGACGTCTGGCAGTACATCGCCCGCGAGGGCATCGAGCTGCCGGAGATCTACTTCGCGCACGAGCGCGAGGTCTTCAACCGCTCGGGCATGTGGCTGACCGCGGGCGACTGGGGCGGCCCCCGGGAGAACGAGCGCACCGAGACCCGCCAGGTGCGCTACCGCACGGTGGGCGACATGTCCTGCACGGGCGCCGTGGACTCCGACGCCACCACCCTGGACGCCGTGATCGCCGAGATCGCCGCCTCCCGCCTCACCGAGCGGGGCGCGACCCGCGCCGACGACAAGATGTCCGAGGCCGCGATGGAAGACCGCAAGCGCGAGGGGTACTTCTAACCATGACCACACCCACCCAGCTGGCCGACCAGCTGTCCACCACCACGCTGCTGCGCTTCGCCACCGCGGGCTCCGTCGACGACGGCAAGTCCACCCTCGTGGGCCGGCTGCTCCACGACTCCAAGTCGGTCCTCACCGACCAGCTGGAGGCTGTCGAGCACGCCTCCCGCAACCGGGGCCAGGAGGCGCCCGACCTGGCGCTGCTGACCGACGGTCTGCGCGCCGAGCGCGAGCAGGGCATCACCATCGACGTGGCCTACCGCTATTTCGCCACCCCCCGGCGCCGCTTCATCCTGGCGGACACCCCGGGCCATGTGCAGTACACCCGCAACATGGTCACCGGTGCCTCGACCGCCGAGCTGGCCGTGGTGCTGGTCGACGCGCGCAACGGTGTCGTCGAGCAGACCCGCCGGCACGCGGCCGTCGCCGCCCTGCTGCGGGTGCCGCACGTGGTGCTGGCCGTCAACAAGATGGACCTGGTCGACTACGCGGAGCCGGTGTTCGCCGCCATAGCCGAGGAGTTCACCGCCTACGCGGCGTCCCTGGGCGTCCCGGAGATCACCGCGATCCCGATCTCCGCGCTGGCCGGCGACAACGTCGTGGAGCCGTCCGCGCACATGGACTGGTACGGCGGGCCGACGGTCCTGGAGCACCTGGAGACCGTTCCGGTCAGCCACGATCTGACCGGCTGCCACGCCCGGTTCCCCGTCCAGTACGTGATCCGCCCGCAGACCGCCGAGCACCCCGACTACCGGGGCTACGCCGGCCAGATCGCCGCGGGCGTGTTCCGCGTCGGCGAGTCCGTCACCGTGCTGCCGTCCGGCCGCACCTCGACCATCGCGGGGATCGATCTGCTCGGCGACAGCGTCGACATCGCCTGGGCGCCGCAGTCGGTGACGCTGCGCCTGGCCGACGACATCGACGTCTCGCGCGGCGATCTGATCGCCCCGGCCGACGACGCGCCGGCCGTGACGCAGGACGTCGAGGCGACCGTCTGCCATGTCGCCGACCAGCCGCTCACCGTCGGCCAGCGGGTGCTGCTCAAGCACACCACCCGCACGGTCAAGGCCATCGTCAAGGACATCCCGTCCCGGCTGACCCTGGACGACCTCTCGCAGCACCCGGCCCCGGGCCGGCTCGTCGCCAACGACATCGGCCGCGTGGTCGTGCGCACCGCGGAGCCGCTGGCGCTGGACGCGTACGCCGACTCCCGCCGCACCGGCTCGTTCCTCCTGATCGACCCGGCCGACGGCACCACGCTCACCGCGGGCATGGCCGGCGCCTCCTTCGCCGCCGCCGCGGAGCCGGAGGCCGCGGCGGACGACGACGCGGAATGGGACTTCTGATGAGGACCGACATCTTCTCGACCTTCGCGAAGGAGGGCGGCCGGGTCGGCAGCGGCGCCCTCGGCAGCGGCCAGGGCGGGGTGGCGCGATGTGCGCGATGACGTACGCGCACCGCTTGCGCGCCCGGCCGTACCACCCGCACCGCCCGTACAGACGAAGACCTGCCGACCGCCCGGCCGCCTCCCCGGACTTCCGAGGGAGCTGAGCCAGGGCCTCCGAGAGGAAGACCATCCGTGTCTGCCCCCCGTACCACGCTGCGCCGTTCCGCGGCGGCCGTCGCCGCCCTGCCCCTGCTCGCCGTGGCGCTGACCGCCTGCGGCTACGGCTCCGAGGCGAAGGACGACGACGCCAAGAAGACGAAGGTCGCCGCCGAGGGAGAGAAGCTCTCCGCCGACACCGTACGGATCGGCTACTTCCCGAACCTGACGCACGCCACGGCTCTCGTGGGTGACCAGGAGGGCCTGTTCCAGAAGGAGCTGGGGGGCACCCAGCTCAAGACCGCGACGTTCAACGCCGGTCCCTCCGAGATCGAGGCGCTCAACGCCGGTTCCATCGACATCGGCTTCATCGGCCCCTCGCCGTCGATCAACGGCTACACCAAGTCCAAGGGCAAGAACCTGCGCATCATCGGCGGTTCGGCCTCCGGCGGGGTGAAGCTCGTGGTGAACCCCGAGAAGATCAAGACCCTGGACGACCTCAAGGGCAAGAAGATCGCCACCCCGCAGCTCGGCAACACCCAGGACGTGGCCTTCCTCAACTGGATCTCCGAGAAGGGCTGGAAGGTCGACGCCCAGAGCGGCAAGGGCGACGTCTCCGTGGTCCGCACGGACAACAAGGTGACCCCGGACGCCTACAAGTCCGGTTCCATCGACGGCGCCTGGGTCCCCGAGCCGACCGCCTCCAAGCTCGTCGCCGAGGGCGCGAAGGAACTGCTGAACGAGTCGACGCTGTGGCCCGACGACAAGTTCGTGATCACGAACATCATCGTGTCGCAGAAGTTCCTCTCCGAGCACCCGGACGTGGTCGAGGCGGTGCTGCGCGGTTCGGTGAAGACGAACGCGTGGATCAACGCCAACCAGGACAAGGCGAAGGCCTCGGCCAACGCCGCGCTCAAGTCGCTCACCGGCAAGGAGCTGCCGGCCGAGATCCTCGACCCGGCCTGGAAGTCGATCCAGATCACCGACGACCCGCTGGCCGCCACCCTCGACGCGCAGGCGCAGCACGCCGTCAAGGCCGGTCTCCTGGAGAAGCCCGACCTCCAGGGCATCTACGACCTGAAGCCGCTGAACAAGGTCCTCAAGGCCGCGGGCAAGCCCGAGGTCGCCGACGCCGGTCTCGGCGTCAAGTAACCCAGCCGCTCGACGACCCCAGGAGGTGACGACCATGGCGACCACCCTCACCAAGGCCGAGGAACGCGTCTCGGTCGGGCACGCCGCTCGTATCGACCATGTCTCGAAGTCCTTCTCCGGGCCCACGGGACAGCAGCTGGTCCTGGACGACATCACGCTCGATGTCGCCCCGGGTGAGTTCGTCACCCTCCTGGGAGCCTCCGGGTGCGGGAAGTCGACGCTGCTCAACCTGGTGGCCGGACTCGACCGCCCGACCGGGGGGACCATCGAGACCCCCGGCGGGCGGCCGGCCCTGATGTTCCAGGAGCACGCCCTGTTCCCGTGGCTGACCGCGGGCAAGAACATCGAACTGGCGCTGCGGCTGCGCGGTGTCCCCAAGGCGGAGCGCCGCCAGGAGTCGGAACGGCTGCTGGAGCTGGTGCGTCTGGGCGGGGCCCACGGCAAGCGCGTGCACGAGCTGTCCGGCGGGATGCGGCAGCGGGTGGCGATGGCCCGCGCGCTGGCCCAGGACAGCCAACTGCTGCTGATGGACGAGCCGTTCGCCGCGCTCGACGCGATCACCCGGGATGTGCTGCACGACGAGCTGACCCGGATCTGGCGCGAGACGAACGTGTCCGTCCTGTTCGTCACACACAATGTGCGCGAGGCCGTACGGCTCGCCCAGCGCGTGGTGCTGCTCTCCTCCCGGCCGGGCCGGGTGGCCCGGGAGTGGACGGTCGACATCGAGCACCCGCGCCGTATCGAGGACACCGCCGTGGCGGAACTGTCCGTCGAGATCACCGAACAACTGCGTGGGGAGATCCGCCGTCATGGCCAGCACTGATGTCACGTCGGACGCACCGGGGTCCGGCGGGAGCGGTCCGGGCGCCGTGAAGCCGGACGACCTGGCCGGCCTGGAGGCCGGTCTCGACGCCCTGGACGCCGTGCAGGTCCATCGCACCCCGGTGCGCGAGGTGCTGCTGCGCAAGGTGCTGCCGCCGGTGGTCGCGGTGGCCCTGGTGCTGGTGGTCTGGCAGCTGCTCGTCTGGGCGAAGGTGACCGACGACTACAAGCTGCCGTCCCCGTCCGCGGTCGGGGAGAGCATCGGCGACATGTGGCGCCAGGGCACCCTGCTGGAGGTCGTCTGGACCAGCGTCTCGCGCGGTCTGCTCGGTTTCCTGCTGTCGGTGGCGATCGGTACGCCGCTGGGGCTGCTGGTGGCGCGGGTGAAGCTGGTGCGGGCCGCGATCGGCCCGATCCTCTCCGGACTCCAGTCCCTGCCGTCGGTGGCCTGGGTGGCTCCGGCCGTGATCTGGCTCGGTCTCAACGACCGGATGATGTTCGCGGTGATCCTGCTGGGCGCGGTGCCCTCGATCGCCAACGGTCTGGTCTCCGGGGTCGACCAGGTGCCGCCGCTGTTCCTGCGGGCGGGCCGGACGCTGGGCGCGACCGGGCTGCGCGGGACCTGGTTCATCGTCATGCCGGCCGCGCTGCCGGGCTATCTGGCCGGTCTGAAGCAGGGCTGGGCGTTCTCCTGGCGTTCGCTGATGGCCGCCGAGATCATCGCCTCCTCGCCCGATCTCGGGCTGGGGCTCGGCCAGTTGCTGGAGAACGGGCGCAACAACGCGGACATGCCGGGGATCTTCCTCGCCATCCTGCTGATCCTGTTCGTCGGCATCGCGATCGATCTGCTCATCTTCAGCCCGCTGGAGCGGTGGGTGCTGCGCAGCCGCGGTCTCCTGGTCAGGAACTGAGTGCCCGTCATGACCGCTCCGGTCCTTCTCGTCGTCGCCCACGGCAGCCGTGATGCCCGGCACGCCGCGACCGTGCACGCGCTGACCGCGCGGGTCCGGGCGCTGCGGCCGGGGCTGCGGGTGGAGACCGGGTTCCTGGACTTCAACGCGCCGTCGGTGCCGCGGGTCCTGGAGCGGCTGGCCGGCGAGGGGTCGGACGAGGTGGTGGCGCTTCCGCTGCTGCTCACCCGGGCGTTCCACGCCAAGTCCGACATCCCCGCGGTGCTGCGGGAGGCCCGTGCCGGGCTTCCCCGTCTGCGGGTGCGGCAGGCCGAGGTGCTGGGGCCCTCGCCGCTGCTGAACGCCGCGCTGGAGCGGCGGTTGCGGGAGGCCGGGATCCGTCCCGGCGACCGCGGCTCGACGGGGCTGGTCCTGGCCTCGGCGGGCTCCACAGACCCGGAGGCGGGCGCAGTGATCGCTGAAATCGCGCGGGAGCTGCGGCACACCGGTTGGTGTTCCGTGCGGCCTGCGTTCGCCTCCGCTGTACGGTCCGGGGGCGTTCCCCGGACCGAGGACGCGGTACGGGCCCTGCGGGCCGAAGGGGTCCGCCGGGTGGCGGTCGCCCCGTACGTCATCGCGCCCGGCCGCCTTCCGGACCGCATAGCGGCGGGGGCGGCCGAGGCCGGTGCCGAGGTGCTGTCCGGGGTGCTGGGTCCGGCGCCGGAGCTGGCCCGGCTGCTGCTGGACCGGTACGACGAGGCGTGTGCCGAACGGACGCGTCCGGCCCGGCTGAGCGCCTGATCCGTTCGACCCGGCCCGGCGCCCGGTCCGGGCCGGGCCCTTCCGTCGGGCTCAGCCCAGGTCGAGGCCGCCGGTGCGGGTGCGCTTCAGCTCGAAGAAGTCGGGGTGGGCGGCGAGCGCCCGGAAGCTGTCGAAGAGCCGGGCCGCCTCCTCGCCGCGCGGGACGGCCCGCAGCACCGGCCCGAACCAGACGGTTCCGTCGACGTGCAGGGTGGGGGTGCCCACGTAGCCGTCGGCGGCCGGGTCCCTGCCCGCGTCGTGCCGGGCGCGGACCGCCTCGTCGTACTCCTCGGAGTGGGCGGTGTCGGCCAGTTCGGCGGGCAGGCCCAGTTCGTCGAGGGACTGGGCGATCACCTCGTCGAAGTCCTCGTTCTTCTCCCGGTGGATCCGGGTCCCGTAGGCCGTGTAGAGGTCCCGCAGGATCTCCTCGCCGCGCAGGGCCGCGGCAGCCGCGGCGACGCGGACGGGGCCGATCGACTTGTCGACGAGGGTGCGGTACCAGTCGGGGAGTTCGTTGCCGGTGTTGTGCAGATAGAGGCTCATCACATGGAAGCGGAGGTCGACCGGGCGGTGCCGTTCGACCTCCAGCATCCAGCGTGAGGTGATCCAGGCGAACGGGCAGGCCGGGTCGAAGTAGAGGTCGACGACGGTCCTGCCCGTCTCCGGGGCGCGCTGTGTGGTCATGGGACGAGCCTAGGCAGCCGGTGGCTCGGTCTCACGGGCCATTCGGGAAGCTTCCGACTGGGCCATTCACCCGGCGGGGCGCCATTCGGGGTCGCGGCCGGACGCGGCCAGGGCGCGGGTGAGGACGGTGGCGCCGGGGTCCACGGCGACCTCGCCGCCGAAGCCCTCGTAACTCCGGTACAGCGCGGCGTTGCCCTCGACGGTCGCCAGCAGGTACGCGGCGGCCCCGTCGGAGAGCCGGAGCTCCTGGCCGGTGGCGCGGGCGACGTCCCAGGTGTGCAGGACGGTCTCCTCGATGAGCATCGCGGCGTACTCGGCGGCCGGGGAGGCCAGGTCGCCGGTGCCGATGGTGCCCTCCCAGACGGCGGGGTCCGACCAGGCGGCGACGGCCCGGTCTAGCTGGGCGGCGTACCGCTCGGCCCAGTCGGCGTCGGCGGTGAAGTCGCGGTCGACCAGTTCCCCGGGCAGTTCGGTGCGCAGGGCGCGGTGCTCCAGTCCGTGCGAGGTGTAGAGCACCCAGTGGTTCACGAGGGTGCGGACGTCCCAGTCCGCACAGGGGGTCGCGGTGCCGTCGAGCTGGGCGGGGCGCACGGCGCGGGCCACCCGGGCCGCCTCGGCGGCGCATTCGGTCATATGGGCGTGCTCGGTCTTCATGCGTGCCACGGTAGGAGGGGCCGGGCGGCCCGTATTGAAGAAAGGCGACAGCCCCGGGCCCCGGGCCGGATCCGGGCGCGGACTACCGTTCCCCCATGAACAGCGCACTTCCCTCACCCGATGACATGTTCCTCCTGGGCGGCGAGCTGCCGGTCCGCCGGCTCGGTTACGGCACCGCCCAGCTGACCGGCCCCGGGTACTGGGGCCCGCGCGGGGACCGCGCCGACGCGGTCGCGGTGCTGCGGGCGGCGGTCGACGCGGGGGTGACGCTGATCGACACGGCGGACAACTACGGTCCGGAGCTGGCCGAGGAACTGGTGGCCGAGGCGCTGCACCCGTACCGCGAGGAGGTGGTGATCGCCACCAAGGGCGGGGTGGTGCGGACCGGGGACAGCGCCTGGCACGTCGCGGGGCGGCCCGAGGAGCTGCGGGCGATGTGCGAGGCGAGCCTGCGGCGGCTGCGGACCGACCGGATCGACCTCTACCAGCTGCACCGGCTGGACCCGCGGGTGCCGATGGACGAGCAGCTGGGGGCGCTGGAGGGATTGCGGCAGGAGGGTAAGATCCGGTACATCGGCCTGGACACCCTCACCGCCGAGCAGCTGGAGCAGGCGCTCTCCCTGACCGGGATCGTCTCGGTGCAGAACCGCTTCCATCTTCTCGACCGCGCCTCGGACGCGGTGCTGAAGATGTGCGAGGCCCACGGCCTGGCGTTCCTGCCCTGGTTCCCCCTGGCGAACGGCGCGCTGACCGGTGACACGGCCGCCGCGCTGGACGCGGTCGCGGACGGCCACGGCGCCACCCGCGGACAGATCGCCCTCGCCTGGCTGCTGCACCGCTCCCCCGTGCTGTGCCCGACCCCGGGCACCGGTTCGGCCGTCCATCTGGCGGAGAACCTGGGGGCGCGCGACATCCGGCTGACCACCGAGGACATGAGCCGCCTGGAGGCGCTCGCACCGGCATGAAGGAGCTCCCGCACGTGACCACGACCACCGTCCCCGTCCAGTCCTCCCCCGCCGCCCGGACACCGGTGATCCGGGCGGACGGCGTCGCGCTCGTCCGCGACGGGAACGTCCTGCTGGACGCGGTCTCGCTGACCGTGCACTCCGGGGAGCACTGGGCGCTGCTCGGTGCCAACGGTGCGGGCAAGAGCACCCTGCTCGGTCTGCTGGGCGCGGTCACCCACCCCACCCGGGGCTCGGTGGAGGTGCTGGGGCGCACGCTCGGCCGGGTCGACCTGCGGGAGCTGCGGACGCTGTTGGGGCACGTCAATCCGCGTCATCCGCTGCGTTCCCCGCTGAGCGTGAAGGACGTGGTGCTGACCGGTCTGACGAACTCGGTCGAGCCGGTGCCGCGCTGGTCGCCGACGGCGGAGCAGCGGGAACGGGCGGAGCGGCTGCTGAAGATGCTGGGCATGGGCGGCAAGACGGATTCGCGCTGGCCGGCGCTGTCGCAGGGCGAGCGGGGCCGGACGCTGATCGCCCGCGCGCTGATGCCCCGGCCCCGGCTGCTGCTACTGGACGAACCGGCCACCGGTCTGGACCTGGCCGCCCGGGAGCAGTTGCTGGACAGTCTGGACGCGCTGCGCGAGGAGCATCCGGAGCTGGCGACGGTGCTGGTCACCCATCATCTGGAGGAGCTGCCCGCCTCCACCACGCACGCGATGCTGCTGCGCGGCGGGCGGTGCACGGCCTCGGGGGCGGCCGACGAGGTGCTGACGACGGAGCTGGTCAGCGACTGCTTCGGCCATCCGGTGCGGATCTCGCGCACGGACGGCCGGTGGGCGGCGCGGGCGCAGCGGGCGGCCCGACGCTGACCTCCGTGCGGATCAGGTGGCGGGCTCGGCGCCGTCGTACGGGGTGGCCTGGTGGTAGTAGAGGAGCCAGCGCGTCCCGGTGCGCCGCCACAGGGAACTGCGGTGGGCGCGCCTGCCCTTGATCTCGGTCTCGTAGGTGAGGTGGACGAGCGTGTCGCCGAGCTGGACGCCGCGCATCCCGGAGGCGGTGAGCTGGCCGGGCCTCGGGGCCTCGTCCGCGATCAGGGCGGCGACGACCATGGCGCGGTCCCAGCGGCGGCCGGTGGTGTCGACCTCGTGGAAGTCGGGGTGCAGGACCTGGAGGAGGAGGTCGGCGGAGGACCGGACCAGCGGGTCGAGGAGGCGCAGTTCGCCCTCGACCGCGGCGGCCAGGGCCGGGGACGGCACGCTCACGCGGGGCCTCCGGCCGTGTGTTCGGTTCTGATCATGTGCAGACCTTAGGACAGTCCCCCGCGCACACGCGGCCGCCGCGCCCCGTGGGGGAGGGCGCGGCGGTCGCTGGTGGGCGGCGCTGTGCTATTCGACGATCTTCAGCAGCTTGTTGGCGGTGCCCTCGGTGGCGTTGGTGATGGCGTCCGGGGTGGCTCCCTCGGTGAGTGCCGTCGCCACCTCCTCCGGGGTGGCGTCCGGGTGGCCGGACAGGTAGACCGCGGCGGCGCCGACGACGTGCGGGGTCGCCATGGAGGTGCCGGAGATGGTGTTGGACGCGTCGTCGCCGGTGTTCCAGGACGAGGTGATGTCCGAGCCCGGGGCGTAGATGTCCACGACCGGTCCGTAGTTGGAGAACGAGGACTGCTCGTCGTCCACCGTGGACGAGGCGACGGTGATGGCCTCGGGCACCCGCGAGGGGGAGCCCCCGCCGGCGTCGGAGGACTCGTTGCCGGCGGCGACGGCGAAGGTGACGCCGGAGGCGATGGCCTTCTGGACGGCCGCGTCGAGCGCCTCGTCGGCGCCGCCGCCGAGGCTCATGTTGGCGACGGACGGGCCCTCGTGGTTCTCGGTGACCCAGTCGATGCCGGCGACGACCTGCTCGGTGGTGCCCGAGCCGGAGTCGTCGAGCACCCGGACGGCGACGATCTTGGCGTTCTTGGCGACGCCGTACGTGGCCCCGGCTATGGTGCCGGCCACATGGGTGCCGTGGCCGTGGCCGTCGTCCGCGCTGTCGTCGTCGTCCACGGCGTCGTAGCCGGAGGTGGCCCGGCCCTCGAACTCCTCGTGGGTGGTGCGGACCCCGGTGTCGATGACGTACGCGGTGACGCCCTCGCCCGCGCTGTCGGGGTAGGTGTACGCGTTGTCCCCGGCGGTCTCCGTCTGGTCGATGCGGTCCAGGCCCCAGGACGGCGGGTTGTCCTGGGTGGCGTCGATGTGGAACTTCTTGTTCTGGACGACCTTGGAGACGGCCGGGTCGGCGGCGAGGCGGCTCGCCTCGGTCTCCGAGAGCCCGCTGGCGGAGAAGCCGTTGATGGCGGAGCTGTAGTCGCGCTTGAGCTTTCCGCCGTACTTGGCGGCGAGTTCGGACTTGTCGGCCTTGTGGTCCAGCATCACGATGTAGCTGCCGGCGACGGCGGTGGCCGCGTCGGCGCCGTACACCTTGCCGGTGGCGGGGGCGGGTGCGGCCCCGGCGAACGGGGTGCCCAGCAGGGTGACTCCGGCGGCCGCGGCCACCGCGGTGACGGCGGCGGTCAGCTTGAACCGGCGTGCGCGCTTGTGAAGTGCCATGAAGAGGGGTCTCCTCGTCATTCTTTGTGGGGGGATTGGCCCTCGGCCGGAAGATCTCCGGGGGCTGGCTCGAAACCCTGACCGATTGACGCGCACAGTTCAAGGCCTTCCTACGGCTCCGACGCAGTCGTGAATCTTTCGTCACAGGACGCCCTCACCCGTTTCGCGATACCCCGATCACCTTTACGTGTATGGGGCTTGGACCCGGTGCCCCGGGGGCAAGCCCGGCGACGCCGACACACGGATCCGCCCTCCCTCGGAGCCGGGGAGGGCGGATGCGTGCGTCAGCGCTGGTAGCGGGCCAGGACCCGGTTGCCGTCGCCGACCAGACGGCCGGTCAGCTCCCCGGCGTCGATGGCTCCGCTGTAGTACTCCTGGTACGCGGGCGTGGCGACCTTGTCCTTCCACTCGGGGTAGCCGCGCACGGACTGGGCCGGGGCCGGGCGCAGCCCTGCGGCGAGGGCGGCGCCGGTGGCCCAGCCCAGCTCCGGGGTGTGCAGGGCGGGGTCGGCCAGCGCGGCCGTGCCGGTGGGCAGCATCCAGTCCCCCTTGGCCAGGCGCACCATGTTCTCCGGCCGCAGCAGGAAGTCGATGAACTCCACGGCCTCCTTCTTGTGCGGGCTGTCCTCGGCAACGGACAGGGTCTGCGGGCTCACCCCCTGGGCGGTGCCTCCGCGGCCGGCCGGAGCGGGCAGCACGGTCCACTCGAAGCCCTTCGGGGCCTGTTCCACCACCTGCTGGCGGTAGGAGAAGCCGAGCGGCACCATGGCGTACTTGCCGCCGAAGAGGCCGGGGAGGGTGTCGCCGCCGCCCATGCCGAGCGCGGTGCGGGCGGCGCTGTGGTCGGTGTTCACCTGGGCCGCGATGGTGTCGGGGACCACCCGGTCGCCCGCCTCCACGGCCACGGTGACCTTGCCGTCGGCGCCCCGGTGGAACAGTTCGCCGCCCGCCGACAGGCCCAGGTTGAGCGTGACGGAGACGGGTTCCTTGAGCGGCCAGGCGATCCCGTAGCGGCCCTTCCCGGTCAGTTCCCGGGTGACCTGGCGGAACTCGGGCCAGGTCCAGGGCTTCGCCGGGGTCGGGATCCGGACCCCGGACTCCTTGAGGATCCGGCTGTTGGCGATCAGGACGCGCGGTTCCTGGAGGAAGGGCACGCCGTACACACCGCCGTCGAAAGTGGCGGTCTCCCAGCTCCGTTCGGGGATGTCGGCCCTCAGCCGGTCCGGCAGCAGGGTCCGCAGATCGGCGAGGTATCCGCCGTACGCGAAGTCCGCCAGGTCGTCGGAGGCGTCGTGGATGACATCGGGCGCCTCGCCGCCCTCGAAGGAGGTGAGGAGCTGGTCGTGGACGCTGTCCCAGCTGCCCTGGACGTACTGGACCTGGACGTCCGGATGGCTCGCGTTCCACTCCTTCACCAGCCGTCTGTTGATGTCGACGGACTCCTTCTGCCAGGCCAGCGACTGGAAGCGGAGCCGGATCGTGCCGTCCGTCCCGCCGTCCCCGCCGCCGGCGCAGCCGGTGAGCAGCAGGGCGAGGGCGGTGGCCGCGGCGGCGGCGGTGCGGGCGAGGGCGCGCATCAGCTCTTCACCGCCCCGGCCAGCATGCCGCCGGTGATCCGGCGCTGGATGACGGCGAAGAGGAGGAGCGAGGGAAGGGTGGCGAGGAACGCGGCGGCGGCCAGCGGTCCGAGGTCGCTGGCGCCCTCGGCGCCCAGGAAGTGGGTCAGGACGACCGGCAGGGTCTGTTTCTCGGGGGTCTTGAGCAGCACGAGGGCGAAGAAGAACTCGTTCCACGCGGTGACGAAGGCGAAGAGCGCGGTGGCGACGATGCCGGGGGCGAGCAGCGGGGCGGTGACCGAGACGAGGATGCGCAGCCGGCCCGCCCCGTCGACCGCGGCCGCCTCCTCCAGTTCGGCCGGTACGGCCCGTACGTAGCCGACGAGCATCCAGAGCGCGAAGGGCAGCGCCCACACCACGTAGACCAGGGTCAGCCCCCAGAGCGTGTTGATCAGGCGCAGTTCCTTGAGGATCAGGAAGAGCGGGATGATCAGCAGGACGAAGGGGAAGGCCTGGCTGACGACGACCCAGCCGGTCGCGGCGGCGGAGAGCCGGGTGCGGGCGCGGGCGATGACGTACGCCATCGGGGTCGCGACGACGACCGCGATCACGCCCGCGCCGAGCGCCACGAGCAGCGAGTTGGCGGCGGCCCGCAGCAGCGGCTGTTCGTCGAAGGCCTGCCGGAAGTTGTCGAGCGTGGGGTGCTGGGGGATCCAGGTGGGGTGGAGGGAGCCCAGTTCGGGCGCGGGTTTGAAGGCGGTGGAGATCAGCCAGAGGAACGGGAAGGCCAGGAAGACCAGGTAGCAGAGGAGTGCCAGGTACTGTCCGGCGCGTGCGGGCCGGCTGGTGCGCATGCTCATCGGTCCTCGCCTCCCCTGAGCCGTCCGGCGAGGTACACGGCGAGGATCACGGAGATCACCGCGACCATCACACAGCCCATCGCGGCGGCGTAGCCGAACTGTCCGTAGCGGAACGCCTCTTCGTACGCGAAGAGCATCGGCAGCCGGGTCCGGCCGCCGGGGCCGCCGTTGGTCAGCACGTAGACCAGGGCGAAGGCGTTGAAGTTCCAGATGAAGTTGAGCGCGGTGATGGAGAGGGCGACGGGCCGCAGCGCGGGCCAGGTCACCGTCCTGAAGCGGCGCCAGGCGCCCGCGCCGTCCAGGGCCGCGGCCTCGTGGAGTTCGTGCGGGGTGTTCTGGAGTCCGGCCAGCAGCGCGACCGTGGTCTGCGGCATTCCGGCCCAGACGCCGACGAGGATCACCGCCGGCAGTGCGGTGGCGAGCCCGGTCAGCCAGTCCCGGCCGTCGCCCAGCCCGAGATCGCGGATCGTCTCGTTGAGGATGCCGGCGTCCGGGTTGTAGACCAGGCGCCACATGATGCCGACGACGACCTCGGGCATCGCCCAGGGCACGATCGCGAGGGCGCGGGCCAGCCAGCGCAGCCGCAGGTTCTCGTTGAGGAGCAGGGCCAGGCCGAGGGCCAGCACGAACTGCGGGACGGTGACGCCGACGGCCCAGACCAGGCCGATCCGGAACGACTCCCAGAACAGTCCGTCGTGGAGCAGGTCCCGGAAGTTCAGGGTCCCGATCCACTGGATGGAGCGGGTGCGCCCGGACTGGGCGTCGGTGAACGCCAGCGCGATGCCGTACACGATCGGTACGACGCTCAGCAGCAGGATCGGGATCAGGGCGGGCAGCACCAGGAACCAGGCGCCCGCGCCGCTCCGGGCGGGCGGTCCGCCCCGGGCGCCGGGCCGGGTGCCCGGGGGAGCACTCCGCCCGGACGAAACGGTTGCACCAGCCAATGTCATGAAGACGACCCCCTTGCGTGATTCGACCGGCTTGATACCGTTCTGGCCGCTCAGGTGGCCACCGTCATGGTCCTGACGGACCGTCGGTTCGTCAAGGCGGCCTGCACGGATGCGAAAATCGGACCCATGAACGAGATGCGAGCGCGCGAGGTGCTGGGCGCCGCCGGTCTGTCCGGCGACGCGGAGCTGATCGCGCTGGGTGAGAACGCGGTCTTCGCCGTCGGGGACCTGGTCGTCAAGGTCGGCCGGGACGCCGGGGCGAGCCCGGAGCTGTGGGACCGGGCCGAGCGCGAGGTCGCCGTGGCCCGCTGGCTGGCCGGCTCCGGTGTGCCGGCCGTGCGGGCCGCCGAGCCCGGGGCGCGGCTGGTCGACGGCCATCCCGTGACCGTGTGGCACCGGCTGCCGCAGGCCGTGCGCCCCGCCGAGCCGAAGGACCTGGGGCCGCTGCTCGCCGCCGTGCACGCCCTGCCCGCCCCGGAGGGGCTGACGCTGCCGCCGCGCGAGCTGCTGGGCGGCGTGGAGCGCTGGCTGCGGCTGGCGGGCGAAGCGATCGACCCGGCGGACGCGGCCTATCTGCGCGAGCGGCGCGACGGTTTCGCCGCTGCCGCCGCCGGGCTGGTCCCCCGGCTGACCCCGGGCCCGATCCACGGCGACGCGCTCACGCGCAATGTCCACGTCGGCCCGGACGGCCCGGTCCTGGTGGACCTGGAGACCTTCTCCTCGGACCTGCGCGAGCACGACCTCGTCGTCCTCGCCCTGTCCCGCGACCGCTACGGCCTGCCGGCCGGGGCCTATGACGCGTTCACCGCGGCCTACGGCTGGGACGTGCGCGAGTGGGACGGCTGTGCGGTGCTGCGCGGGGCGCGGGAGACGGCCAGCTGTGCCTGGGTCGCCCAGCACGCCCCGACGAACCCGAAGGCGCTCGCCGAGTTCCGCCGCAGGGTGGCATCGCTCCGCGACGGCGACCCCGAGGTGCGCTGGTACCCGTTCTGACGGCTCCGCGCCGAATGAAAAGCCCCGGTATGTCCTATCTTTGCGACCCGGACCCGGACCCGGACCCGGTCCCGGTCGGCACCGCCTCGGACACCGGCTCCCGCACCGGCCAGCGGCCGTCGATCACGGCGTCCGCCGTGCCCTTGCGGCGCAGGAACTGCTGGAAGTCGGCGGCCCACTCCGCGTACCAGACGATCTGGCGCTCGTGCAGCTCGGCCGCCGACAGGGCGGCGACGGAGCGGTGCCGGTGGGCTATGGCGTACGCCACGCGCACGGCGGCCAGCGCGTCGGCACCCGCGTCGTGCGCTCCCCCGTGGACCACTCCGTACTCGACGCAGACCGCTTCCAGATTGCGCTTGCCCTTGCGGTAGCGGTCGACGGCGCGGTCGATCGTGTACGGGTCGACGACCGGGCCGATGCCCTCGCCGCCCAGCCGCTCGGTGAGCGAGGGCAGTCCGTGGCGGTGCAGTTCGGCCGTGAGCAGCGTCAGGTCGAACGCCGCGTTGTACGCCACGACCGGCACCCCGCGGCGCCAGTGGTCCGTCAGCGCGTCGGCCACCTCGTCGGCCACCTCGCGCGCCGGCCGGCCCTCGGCGGCGGCCCGCTCACTGCTGATGCCGTGGATCGCGGACGCCTGCGCCGGAATCCTGATCCCCGGGTCGGCCAGCCAGGTGCGCCGCTCGGACGGCTCGCCCCCCGCGCCGTCGACCCGCACGACCGCGGCCGTCACGATCCGCGCCTCCAGCGGCTCCGTCCCCGTCGTCTCCAGGTCGAAGCCGACCAGCGCCTGCCGGTGCCAGCTCATCCCGTACCTCCTTCGTGGTGCTCCCCCAGATGACGAACACCTTCGCACGGCCCACTGACAACGCCCGGGGCGGTCTCAGGAGACCGGGCGGGAGTCCGTCCACACGGACTCGAACTCCTCGCGGTACGTCTCGAACAGTCCGTGCTCGGTGTCCTGCCCGGCCCGCACCACCGCCCGTCCGCCGCCCCGCAGCACCAGCACCGGGGCCTCCATACCCCGGGCCCGGCGCAGATAGGTCTGGACGACCCCCACCGCGTTGGCCCCGTCGCCGTCCACCAGATAGGCCGTGAAGCGCGGGGTCTCGTCGAAGACGTGGATCTCGAAGGCGCCCGGATCGCGGAGCTTGGAGCGGACCCGGCGCATATGGAGGATGTTCATCTCCACCGAACGGCTCAGCTCGCCCTTCTTCAGCCCCAGCTCCCGTTCGCGCCGCTTGACCGCACTGCTGGCCGGATTGATGAACAGCAGCCGGACCCGGCACCCCGACTCGGCGAGCCGGATCAGCCGGCGCCCGGAGAAGTTCTGCACGAGCAGGTTGAGCCCTATGCCGATGGCGTCCAGCCGGCGCGCCCCGCCGAACAGGTCCTCGGCCGGCAGCTGGCGCTGGAGCCGCACCCGGTCGGGGTGGACGGAGACCACGTCCGCGTACCGGTCGCCGACCAGCTCCTCCACCGCGTCGACCGGGAGCCGGTCGGCGGAGGGCACCCCGGCGCCGCTGCCCAGGATCTCCAGCAGCCGGGCGGAGGCCCGCTCGGCCTGGGCGAGCACCGCCTCGTTGAGCGCGCGGTTGCGGGAGACCACGTTGCGGGCGACCTCCAGCTCGTCCAGCGCCAGCTCCACATCGCGGCGGTCGTCGAAGTAGGGCTCGAAGCAGGGCCAGTGCTGGACCATCAGCTCGCGCAGCTGCGGCAGGGTGAGGAAGCTCAGGACGTTGTCGTCGGCCGGGTCCAGCAGATAGCCCTTGCGCCGGGAGACCTCGCGCACGGCGACGGCGCGCTGCACCCACTCCTGGCCGGCGGGGCCGGCGGCGGCCACCACCCAGTCCTCGCCGTGGACCGGTTCGTAGATGGGCCGCAGCACCGCGGCGACGACCGCGCGCAGCCGCTGCTCCACGAGGTTCAGCCAGATGTAGGCGCGGCCGGCCCGCTGCGCACGGGTGCGCACCTCGCTCCAGGCGTCCGCGCCCCAGTCCAGTTCCGCACCGATCTCCAGCGGCTGCGCCACCGAGACCGCCCCGGGTGGGACATCGGCCAGATCCCCCTCGTGACCCGTGTCACCCGGGGGCAGCTCGAACCCTCCCGAGCTCACCCGCGCACCGCCTTCCACTCCCCCACCAACGATCAAGGAAGGGTACTCCGGGAGCGGGAGCCGGTGCAGCCGGATGCGCAGGCTCCTTTCCCAACTCCCCAGTGGATCAAGCCTGTTCTCATGGACGGGTTCGGGCGGAGTGAGCGGATTCATAGGGATTAAACACCCCATCACGGGCCTGGTTCCGGTCTTCGGCCCGTCCCGGGCCGACGGATTCCGGTTCCGGGCGACACGGAGGGGAGCGAAGTTGACCGGACCGGGCGACGCCGTCCCCCGTTCGCCGGGCGGTCCTAGGTACGGGCCCCTCTTTCGGGGAAGATCTGCCCCAGGAGCCCGCAATCCCCAGGCAACCGCATCAGAACGGGAAGAGTCGAATCCATGCAGGTCTGGCCGGGACAGGCGTACCCGCTCGGTGCCACGTACGACGGCGCCGGCACCAACTTCGCGGTCTTCTCGGAGGCCGCCCACCGAATCGAGCTGTGCCTGCTGCACGACGACGGTTCCGAGACCGCGGTGGAGCTGAGGGAGACCGACGCGTTCGTCCGCCACGCCTATCTGCCCGGGGTGATGCCCGGTCAGCGCTACGGGTTCCGGGTGCACGGCCCGTACGAACCGCAGCGCGGCGCGCGCTGCAACTCCGCCAAGCTGCTGCTCGACCCGTACGCGCGCGCGGTCGCCGGGCGGATCGACTGGGGCGAGGCGGTCTACGGCTACCCCTTCGGACGGCCCGACGCCCGCAACGACCTGGACTCGGCCCCGCACACGATGACCTCGGTCGTGGTCAATCCGTACTTCGACTGGGGCGACGACCGCCGGCCGCGGACGGACTACCACCGCACGGTGATCTACGAGGCCCATGTGAAGGGTCTGACGATGCTCCATCCGGGGCTGCCGAAGGAACTGCGCGGTACGTACGCGGGGCTGGCGCATCCGGAGGTCATCGCGCATCTGACCGAGCTGGGGGTGACGGCGATCGAGCTGATGCCGGTGCACCAGTTCGTCCAGGACCACCGGCTGGCGGACGCCGGGCTCGCCAACTACTGGGGCTACAACACCATCGGCTTCTTCGCCCCCCACAACGCGTACGCCTCCTGGGGCGACCGGGGCGAACAGGTGCTGGAGTTCAAGCAGGCGGTGCGGGCCCTGCACCAGGCGGGGATCGAGGTGATCCTCGACGTGGTCTACAACCACACGGCCGAGGGCAACCACCTGGGTCCGACGCTCTCCTTCCGGGGTCTGGACAACGCCTCGTACTACCGGCTCGCCGACGACCCGCGCTACTACACGGACACCACGGGGACCGGGAACTCCCTGCTGATGCGCTCCCCGCACGTGCTCCAGCTGATCATGGACTCGTTGCGCTACTGGGTGACCGAGATGCATGTGGACGGGTTCCGCTTCGATCTGGCGGCCACGCTGGCCCGGCAGTTCCACGAGGTGGACCGGCTGTCCTCGTTCTTCGACCTGGTGCAGCAGGATCCGGTGGTCAGCCAGGTGAAGCTGATCGCCGAACCGTGGGACGTCGGCGAGGGCGGCTACCAGGTGGGGAACTTCCCGCCGCTGTGGACCGAGTGGAACGGCAAGTACCGCGACACGGTGCGCGACCTGTGGCGCGGCGAGCCGCGCACCCTCGCCGAGTTCGCCGGCCGGCTGACCGGTTCCTCGGACCTGTACCAGGACGACGGGCGGCGGCCGCTCGCCTCGATCAACTTCACCACCTGCCACGACGGTTTCACCCTGCACGACCTGGTCGCGTACAACGACAAGCACAACGAGGCCAACGGGGAGGGCAACCGGGACGGCGAGAGCCACAACCGGTCGTGGAACTGCGGCGCGGAGGGCGAGACGGACCGGCCCGAGGTGCTGGAGCTGCGCGAGCGTCAGATGCGCAACTTCGTGGCCACGCTGATGCTGTCCCAGGGCGTGCCGATGCTCAGCCACGGCGACGAGTTCGGCCGCACCCAGCGGGGCAACAACAACGCCTACTGCCAGGACAGCGAGCTGTCCTGGGTGCACTGGCCGGAACCGTCCGCGGCGGCGGGATCCGACGGTGACGGGGAGGACGGCGGCACCGGGGCCGTGCCCGGCAGCAGTCTGCTGGACTTCACCCGCGCCATGGTGTGGCTCCGCCGCGACCACCCGGTCTTCCGGCGCCGGCGCTTCTTCCACGGACGGCCGGTGGAGGGCACGCACGACGAGCTCTCGGACATCGCCTGGTTCACTCCTGAGGGCGAGGAGATGACGCAGCGGGACTGGCAGGCGGCGCACGCCAAGGCGCTGACCGTCTTCCTGAACGGGCACGCCATCTCGGAGCCCGGTCCGCGCGGCGAGCGCATCTCCGACGACTCCTTCCTGCTGATGTTCAACGCGAGCGCGGAGACCCTGGACTTCGCCGTGCCGGTCAACCACGGCCGGCAGTGGCACAAGGTCGTCGACACGGCCCGCCCGGTGGGGGTCCTCACCGGCTCCGGCCCCAAGGTGGCGGCGGGCGATCGGGTGACGCTGGTGGGCCGCAGCATGGTGGTGCTCCAGCGTCCCGCGTAGGAACGGGGCGGCAGGGGACGGGGCGCGCGGGACCGCCGGTCGGGGCCTTGTGCGCGCCGTCGTGACACAGGCCGCCCGGATCTGGGTACGAACGCCCCATGACGCCTTCCGCCACCTACCGGCTCCAGCTCCAGCCGGAGTTCCCGTTCCCGGCCGCCGAGGCCGCCGTCCCGTACCTCGCCTCGCTCGGCGTCTCCCATCTGCATCTGTCCCCGGTCCTGGAGGCCGTCCCCGGCTCCCGGCACGGCTACGACGTCGTCGACCACGGCCGGGTCCGCGCCGAGCTGGGCGGCGAGGAGGGGCTGCGGCGGCTCGCCCGCACCGCGCGGGAGCACGGTCTCGGCCTCGTCCTGGACATCGTGCCGAACCACATGGCCGCCGACCCCCGGCACAACCACGCCCTGCGGGAGGTGCTGCGCGAGGGCCCCGGCTCCCCGTACGCCCGCTGGTTCGACATCGACTGGGCGGCGGGCGGCGGACGCGTCCTGCTCCCCGTCCTCGCCGGACGGCTCACCGAGGAGCGGCAGCGGATGCGGGTGGACGGTGAGGTGCTGCGCTACGGGGAGCAGGAGTTCCCGCTCCGGGCCGGCACCGCGCACCTCGCCCTGCCCGAGCTGCTGGACGCCCAGCACTACCGGCTCGGCTGGTGGCGGCTGGCCCGTACCGAGCTGAACTACCGGCGGTTCTTCACCGTCTCCGAGCTGATCGGCGTGCGCGTCGAGGACCCCGAGGTGTTCGAGGCGACCCACGTCAAGATCCTGGAACTGGTCCGGGACGGGGTCGTGGACGGGCTGAGGATCGACCACCCGGACGGGCTCGCCGACCCGGCCGGCTATCTGGAACGGCTCTCCGAGGCGGGCGGCGGGGTGTGGACGGTGGTGGAGAAGATCCTCACCGGGGACGAACCGCTCCCCGCCAACTGGGCGGTCGCGGGGACGACGGGCTACGACGCGCTGCACCGGATCGACGGTCTGTTCACCGACTCCGAGGGCGCGGCCGCGCTGCTGGGCGGCTACCGGAACCACGCGTCCCCGGCCGGGGACCGGGGCGGCTACTGGACGGGGACCGTGCGCCGGGCCGCGTACCGGGTGGTCACGCACGAGCTGGCCGCCGAGACCGGGCTGCTGGCCCGGCTGGCCGCGCGGATCTGCGACACCGACCCCGCCCTGCGCGACCACGCCCCCTGGGCCCTGCACACCGCGGTGCGCGAACTGCTGGTCCGGGTGCCGGTCTACCGGCCGTACGCCACGGCGGGCGGGCCGTGCACCCTGACGGCGGAGGCGGCGCTCGACGCGGTGGCGGTGAGCGACGCCAAGGCGGCCTTCGCGGTCCGGGAGGAGGCCGCGGCCGTGGACGTGGTGCGGGAGCTGGCGCTGGGCCGGCTCGGCGGCGGCAAGGACCGCGCGGCGTTCTGCGCCCGCTTCGCCCAGACGGCGTCGGCGCTGCGGGCCAAGGCCGTCGAGGACACGGCGTACTACCGGTACGTGCCGCTGGCCGCGGCCAATGAAGTGGGCGGCGATCCGGGGCGGCCGGCGGTGGAGCCGGACGAGTTCCACGCCTTCTGCGCCCGGCTGGCCCGCGACTGGCCCGCCACCGGCACGGTGCTGACCACCCACGACACCAAGCGCAGCGCGGACGTCCGGGCGGGCATCGCGGTGCTCGCGCAGTGCCCCGGGGCCTGGGCGGAACTGGTCGCCGAGCTGACCCGGACCGCGCCCGCCGCCCCCGATCCGCAACTGGCCTGGCAGGCCTGGCAGACCGCGCTCGGCTGCGTGGGGATGCCGGCCGGGGAGCGGGCGGCACGGCTGGAGCCCGCCCTGCTGAAGGCGGTGCGCGAGTCGGGGCTCTTCACCAGCTGGACCGAACCCGATCCGGTCTACGAGCGCGCGGTGACCGACTTCGTGGCCGCGGGGCCGGCCGCCCTCACCGGTCCGGCGAGGACTCTCCTGGAACGCTTCGCCGCCACGCTCGCCCCGCATGTGCGCGCCCAGGTCCTGGGCGCGGCGCTGGTGCACCTGACGATGCCCGGGGTGCCGGACCTCTACCAGGGCACCGAACGGGAGTACCTGGCGCTCGTCGACCCGGACAACCGGCGCCCGTTCGCCGCGCCCGGCGACGGCGCGCCGCTCGACGACAAGGCCGCCCTGACGACGACGGTGCTGCGGCTTCGCCGGGAGCGGCCCGAGGTGTTCGGTGAGTCGGGTACGTACGCCCCGCTGGCCGCGTCCGGCCCGGCGGCCGGGCACTGCCTGGCGTTCTGCCGCTCGGGCGAGGTGGTCACGGCGGTGACCCGGCTGTCGCTGCGGCTGGAGGAGTCCGGCGGCTGGCGGGACACCGCGCTGAGGCTCCCGGACGACGGGGTGTGGAGCGATCTGCTGACCCCGGGCCGGAAGTTCTCCGGCGGCGCGGTGGCCGCCGGAGAACTGTTCGCTGAGCGCCCGGTGGCCCTGCTGGTCCGGGGTGTCCGGGCGGACGGGGAGGGCTGACGGCCGGTCCGGCCGAGGGCGTGTGGTGAAAGTAGCGCCGTCCGCCCGTAGGGCGGGCTCGGCGGCGTCTGGTGCGTGCGATCGCAAGACGGAGGGTCGCCCCGATACTGGATGTATCGGGGTGATCCCGACAACGCCGCGAGCGGGCGTGCCAGGCGTCGCCGAGCAGGCGGGACTTTCACCACACGCCCTAACCCTTCAGGGCCGTACGAGCAGGGAGCGCGGCCCCCGGGTGAGGAGGCCGGTCGCGGCGGGGCGGAAGCCTTCCGCCCAGCGCAGGCCCGGCATCGCGTCGAGGAGGGCGCGCAGCCCCTCCTCCGCCTCCAGGCGGCCGAGGGCCACGGCGGGGCAGCCGGCCGGGCCGGGCAGGCCGCGGTCCTGGTCGCGGCGGAAGGGGTCGAAGACGTCCGGGGCGGCGAAGCGTTCCGGGTCGCGCCCGGCGGAGCCCAGGAGGCAGGCGACGGGGGCGCCGGCCGGGAGGGTGCCGCCGCTGAGGGTGACCTCGGTGAGGGTGCGGCGCAGGACGACCTGGACGGGCGGGTCGCGGCGCAGCGACTCGGTCCAGGCCCGGCCGGCGAGCGCGGGTTCGATGCGCAGGGCGGCCAGCAGGTCGGGGTCGTCGAGCAGATTGGCGAGGAGCGAGGCGAGCGCGGTCTCCCGCAGTCCGGTGTGCCGGGTGCAGGGTCCCTCGTCGGCCGGTGCGCCGGGCAGCCGGACCGTGGCGAAGCCGCCCGAACCGGCGGGCAGCCAGCGGCAGAACTCCTCGACCAGATCGGCCCGTTCGCGTCCGGCGATGCGGCGGGCGAGGACATGGGCGGTCCGCTCGACGCGTTCGGCGACGGGCCGGGGCACGGTGCCGGTCTCCACGGCGTAGCGGTCGCGGGGCAGGCAGCGGTAGCTCCCGTGGCAGAGGCCGAGCGGTGCCGGTCCGCCGCGCGGTGCCCCGTCGTGCGGGAAGCCGGCGAAGCGGGGGTCGGTGAGCGCGGCGGCCACGTCGTCGTACCGGCTGACCAGCCAGGCGCCCAGCGGGGCGTCGTAGCTCAGCGGGTGCCTTTCGCGCAGCACCCGGTAGAGGCGGTACGGGTCGTGCGCGGCGCCCGGTGCGAGGAGGCTGGGCCCGGCGCCGGGGCGGCGGCGGGTCCCGGCCGGTCGCCGGGCGGAGCGGTGCTCGGGCGAAGGCGTCGGGGCCGGTATCTCTCCGGGCGCGTCGGCCTGCATGGCGTACCCCCGGGGTGTCGGGCGCGCCGGTGGGCGGCGCGGTCCCCCTCAGGGGATCACCCGGCCGGTCCCGTCGCAGTCGGCGTACGGCCGTCCGGGTGACGGGCCGGGGGCAGGTCAGGTCAGGTCAGGGAAGTGTCGCGGGCGGGGGCTCCGGCGGGCGGGTGGAGCGCAGGAGCTCGGTGAAGGCGGCGGCCGCACCGGTCAGCTCGACGCGGGAGAACACCGCGAGCGGCCGTGACCAGGGCGGGTCGACGGCGAGGACCGCGCAGTCCTCGCCGACCGCGCCGCGCACCATGTGGGCGGGGGCCGTCGCGACGCCGACACCGGCCGCCGCCATGCGGACGGCGGTCGAGGTGTGCTCGGTGCGCACGGCGGTGCGGGGTTCGAATCCGGCGCGGGCGCACGCCAGGTCGAGGAAGGGGCGGCCCTGCACGACCGGTTCCATGGCGCAGCGCACCCAGGGCCGGCCGGCCAGTTCGGCGAGGCGGACCGAGGCCCGGCCGGCGAGCGGGTCGTCGAAGGGGACGACCAGGACGATGTCCTCGGCCCCGATCGGGACGACCGGTCCGGGCCATCCGGGCGGCGGCGGGCCGACGGCGAGGTCGGCGGTACCGCGCTCGACGTGCTCCTCCAGCGCGTCGGTCGCGGCGTACTCGTGCAGGACCAGGGCGGCACCGGGGTGGGCCGCGCGCCAGCGTGCGAAGACGTCGGGGAGGATGCCGACGGCGAGGGCGTGGACGGTGGCGATGTGCAGTTCGCCGCCCTCGGCCCCGGCCGCCGCGCGGGCCGCCCGCCCGGCCTGGGCGGCGCTGCGTACGGCGCGTTCCGCGTGCGGGAGGAAGGCGCGGCCCATCGGGGTCGGCCGCACGCCCCGGGGCAGCCGTTCCAGCAGGGCGCCGCCCACCTCCCGTTCCAGCGCCTTGATCTGGTGGGAGAGGGCGGGCTGGGTGACGTGGAGGAGTGCGGCGGCGCGGGTGAAGGAGGCCTCCTCGACGACCGCGACGAAGTACTCCATCTGACGCAGGCTCACCGTCCGCTCCCCCGCTCCCCGTCATGAACGATGTGCATGGCCACCACACAAACATTGCCTTGGACTCATGGCAAGGGCCGGGCGGAGGCTGGGGACATGACAGGGACGAAGCGGGTGCGCGCGACCGATGTGGTGGTCGTCGGCGGGGGTACGGGCGGCTACTCGACGGCGCTGAGGGCGGCGGCGCTGGGGCTGGAGGTGGTACTGGCCGAGCGGGACGAGGTGGGCGGCACCTGTCTGCACCGGGGCTGCGTTCCCAGCAAGGCGATGCTGCACGCGGCCGAGCTGGTGGACGGCATCGCGGAGGCCCGTGAGCGGTGGGGCGTGAAGGCGGTGCTGGACTCCGTGGACTGGCCGGCGCTGACCGCCACCCGGGACGACATCGTGGCCCGCAACCACCGGGGCGTCCTCGGTCATCTGGCGCACGCGGGGGTCGAAGTGGTCCGTGGGAGCGCCGCGTTGACGGGACCGCGCGGGGTCCGGATCGAGGGGTACGGGGAGGTCGTCGCCCGGCGCGGGATCGTGCTCGCCACCGGGTCTCGGCCGAGGACGCTGCCGGGGCTGCCGGCCGACGGGCGGCGCGTGGTGACCAGTGACGACGCCCTGTTCGCACCCGGTCTGCCGGATTCGGTCCTGGTGCTGGGCGGTGGGGCGATCGGCGTCGAGTACGCCTCGCTGCACCGGTCGATGGGGGCGCGCGTGACCCTGGTGGAGGCGGCGGAGCGGCTGGTGCCGCTGGAGGACGCCGAGGTGTCGCGCCATCTGACGCGCGGGCTGAAGCGGCGCGGGATCGATGTGCGGGTGGGTTCGCGGCTGCTGGACACGACGCTGCTGGAGGACGGGGTGCGCGCCACGGTCCGTACCCCGCGCGGCGAGAGCCGGACGGTGGAGGCGCGGCGGCTGCTGGTCGCGGTGGGCCGGGTCCCGGTGACGGACGGTCTGGGGCTGGCGGCCGCGGGGCTGGCCGCGGACGGGCGCGGATACGTGGCACCGGCCGACTGGGCGCGGCTGGAGACGCCGGTGCCGGGCATCCATGTGGTGGGCGATCTGCTGCCGCCGCCCTCGCTCGGGCTGGCCCACGCCTCGTTCGCCGAGGGGATGGTGGTGGCCGAGACGCTGGCGGGGCTGCGTCCGGCGCCGGTGGACTACGCGGCGGTGCCCCGGGTCACGTACTCCTCGCCGCAGACGGCGGCCGTCGGCCTGTCCGAGGCGGCGGCCCGGGACGCGGGGCACGAGGTCGTGGTCAACACGATGCCGCTGACGGCGGTGGCCAAGGGGCTGGTGCACGGGCAGGGCGGCATGGTGAAGGTGGTCGCGGAGCGGGGCGGGCGGGTCCTCGGGGTGCATCTGGTCGGGCCGCACGTCTCGGAGATGGTCGCCGAGAGCCAGTTGATCGTCGGCTGGGACGCCGAGCCGTCGGACGTGGCCCGCCACGTCCACCCCCATCCGACGCTCTCCGAGGCGGTCGGCGAGGCCTTCCTGACCCTGGCGGGCCGGGGCCTGCACCAGCAGGCGTGAACGGGCGCGGGGCCGTGGGTACGCGCGGCGGCGGTCAGACCGGCGGGCGCGGGGCGGGTGCGGCGAGGCGGAAGGCCATCCGCCCGAAGCTCACCTGGTCGCCGTCGCGCACCGGCACGGTCCCGGTGACGCGCTGCCCGTTGACGCAGGTGCCGTTGGTCGAGCCGAGGTCGCGCAGGGTCCACCGGCCGCCGTGCGCGACGAGTTCGGCGTGCATCCGGGAGACCGTCTCGTGGGTGAGGCGCAGTCCGTTGCCGGGGTCGCGGCCGATCAACAGCGGATGCGGGCTCGGGGCCGGCAGCAGCAGCTTCGGCAGCCGTTCCGCCCGCCACGCCCGGCGCACCCGCTCGGGGAAGCCGGAGATCCCGCCCACGACCCGGACCAACTGCCGCGACCAGCGGCCCTCGCCCTCCAGATCGGCGGTGAGCGCGTCCAGTTCCTCGACGCGGCTCGCGTGCAGCGCCAGTTCCATGCGGCGCATGAAGGTGTCGTGGGAGAGCCTGCCCTGGGCCGCGCCCTCCCTGAGCACACCGAGGACACGGTCGCGCTGGGCGTCGGACAGCCGCACGGGATACGTGTGGGACTCGAAGGAGGACGTCACAGCACCGATTGTCGGGCCGAGGCCCCCGGGGTGTCCAGAACAACCCTGTTATCCGCCCGCCCGGACCTCCCCGGCGGCTCTGACCTGGGCGGTAGGCAACGGATATCCAGCGGCGGCGGTCGGCGGACGTTGCTAGGGTCGGCCGCCGTGCCGCGCGGCGACCTGCCGTGACGCGCCTTTCCGTCCCTGGGGGATACGTGCCCGACGCACCACTCGATCTGACCGTCCGTCCGCTCACCGGGCCCGAGGAGCTCGGCCTGTTCCGCTCGCTGTCCTATGTCCTCGACCACGAACTCGCGGACGATCTCTCGACGGGCCGCCGCCGTCCGGAGTGGATGTGGGTGGCGCTGCGCGGTGACCGGGTGGTGGCGAGGATCGCCTGGTGGAGCAGGGACGGTGCAGCGCCGCTGGTGCTCGACTTCTTCGATCTGGACGACACGCTGCCGGAGCCGGAGCGGGGCGAGGCCGGGCTGCGGCTGGTGGAGACGGCGACCGCCGCCGTCGTGCCGGCCGGCGCCCCGCGACCGGAGTACGGGCGCTTCGTGCCGCCGGACTGGCGGGAGGACCCGGCGGCCCGTGACGTCGTGGAGGCCCGGATCCGGGTCATGGAGCGCACCGGGGCCAGGATGCTGGTGGAGCGGCTGCGGCTGGAGTGGCGGGCGGGCACGCCGGTGCCGGCCGACTCCGGCCGGCTGCGGTTCCGCGAGGTGACCGGCCGGGAGGACCTGCTCGCCCTGATGACCCCGGTCATGGAGGGCACCCTGGACGCCCACGGGCAGCAGGACCTGGCCTCGGGCCTGACGCCCCGCGAGGCGGCGGAGAAGCACTACGACGAGGAGCTGGCCGGCTACACCACCCCGCGCACGTGGTGGCGGATCGCGGAACTCCCGGACGGCTCCCCGGTCGGCTTCGTGATCCCGGCCCGCAACAGCTACAACCCGATCATCGCGTACATCGGCGTGCTGCCGGAACGACGCGGTCACGGCTACATCGACGACCTGCTGGCCGAGGGCACCCGGGTGCTCGCCGCCCAGGACGGGGTGGAGCGGGTCCGGGCGGCCACCGACCTCGGCAACGTCCCCATGGCGAGGTCCTTCGCCCGGCTGGGCTACGTCAACTTCGAGCGGGCCTTCGACATGGTCTGGGACGACTGACGGAGGCTCATGACCTCGCCGAGCGCTGCGCCTTGATGACGTCGCGGTACCAGGCGTAGGAGTCCTTCGGGGTGCGGCGCAGCGTCTCGTAGTCGATGTGGACCAGGCCGAAGCGCTTGCTGACGCCCTCGGTCCACTCGATGTTGTCGGTGAGCGACCAGGTGAAGTAGCCGCGTACGTCGACGCCCGCGTCGATGGCCTCGCGCAGCGCCCCGAGGTGGCCGTCGAGGAAGGCGATGCGGCGGGTGTCGTTGGCGGGTTCGTCGACGGCGCAGCCGTTCTCCGTGATGTAGAGCGGCGGGAGCCGGTCGCCGTAGCGGTCCTTCAGCTGGACGAGGGTCTCGCGCAGTCCGTCGGGGACGACGGGCCAGCCGAAGTCCGTCTTCTCGTAGCCCTCGATCTCCCGGATGCCGAAGGGCAGTTCGGCGGGCATGCCGAATCCGGCGAAGGTGTCGAGGGCGTCCGGCCGGGGGGCGCCGACCAGCGTCGGGTTGTAGTAGTTGACGCCGTACCAGTCGAGCCGGGCGGAGATGGTGCGCAGGTCGTCCTGGACGGGTCCCGGCATCAGCGCGGCGACGTTCTCGTCCGGGTAGCGCCCGGTGAGGAGCGGGTCGGCGAACAGCCGGTTGGTGAGGGTGTCGTACAGCTCGGCGGCGAAGCGGTCCTCGTCGGTGTCGCCGGCCGTCCAGACCGGCGAGTGCGAGACCGCTATGCCGATGTTGTCGGCACCCGCCGCGCGCAGGGCGCGGACCGCCAGTCCGTGGGCGAGGAGCTGGTGGTGGGCGGCGGGGAGCGCGTCGAAGAGGAGGGTGCGGCCGGGGGCGTGCTCGCCGAGCGCGTAGCCGAGCAGGGTCACCTCGGCGGGCTCGTTGAGGGTGATCCACATGGGGACGCGGTCGGCGAGCCGTTCGGCGACGATGCCGGCGTACTCGGCGAAGCGGTAGGCGGTGTCCCGGTCCAGCCAGCCGCCGGCCTCGTCCAGCGGGAGCGGGGTGTCCCAGTGGTAGAGGGTGGGGGCCGGGGTGATGCCGTGGGCGCAGAGTTCGTCGACGAGGCGGTCGTAGAAGTCGAGGCCCTGGGGGTTGACCGGCCCGCTGCCGCCGGGCACCACGCGCGGCCAGCTCACCGAGAAGCGGAAGGCGTCGGCACCGAGCCCGGCGAGCAGGGCGACGTCCTCGCGGTAGTGCCGGTGGAAGCCGGTGCCGCGGGTGGTGTCGGTGCCGTCCTTGATGCGTCCGGGCTGGGCGGCGAAGGCGTCCCAGCCGGAGGGGCCCTTGCCGTCGGCGTCGACGGCGCCCTCCGTCTGGAAGGCGGAGGCGGAGGCTCCCCAGAGGAAGCCGGGCGGGAACGGCGGGACAGTCATCGCGGCCTCCACAGCCGTACGAGGTGAGTAGGGCAACCTGACCGGGCAGTGATCAGAACCAGACCCTAACGGCCGGTAACGTCCCCGATCCAGCGTCCTGGAGAAGTGAGCGGGGCTTCGGCGGGCCGGCACACGGAGACGAGGGAGCGCCGCATGTTGTTCGAGGTTTGGGCCCCGGAGGCGGAGTCGGCCGTTCTGCGGCTGGCCGGTGAGGCGCGGACGATGCGGCCCGATCCGGAGCGCGCGGGCTGGTGGACCGCGGAGGCGGAGGCCGCCGACGGCGACCGGTACGGCCTCCGGCTCGACGGCGGCCCGGTGCGCCCCGATCCGCGTTCGCGCCGCCAGCCGGACGGCCCGGACGGAGAGAGCGCGGTCGTGGACCACGAGGCGTTCGACTGGCGGTCCGACTGGGCGGGGCGGGGGCTGCCGGGCGCCGTGCTGTACGAGCTGCACATCGGTACGTACACCCGGGAGGGCACCTTCGACGCGGCGGCGGCCCGGCTGGGGCATCTGGCCGAACTGGGCGTCACGCATGTCTCGCTGATGCCGGTCTGCCCGTTCCCCGGGGTCCACGGCTGGGGGTACGAGGGGGTGTCGCTGTGGGCCGTGCACGAACCGTACGGCGGCCCCGAGGGGCTGAAGCGCTTTGTCGACACGGCGCACGGGCTGGGGCTCGCCGTGGTGCTGGACGTGGTCCACAACCACCTCGGGCCGTCGGGGAACCATCTGCCCGCGTTCGGCCCGTACTTCACCGAGACGCACCACACCCCGTGGGGCGCCGCGGTCAATCTGGACGCGGCGGGCTCGGACGAGGTGCGGGCGTTCCTGCGGGGCAGCGCGCTGGCCTGGCTGCGCGACTACCGGCTGGACGGGCTGCGGCTGGACGCCGTGCACGCGCTGGCCGACACCCGGGCGCTGACGTTCCTGGAGGAGCTGTCCGCCGCCACGGACGCGCTCGCGGCGGAGCTGGGCCGGCCGCTCGCCCTGATCGCCGAGTCCGATCTCTGCGATCCGAGGACGACGGCGCCGCGCGCGGAGGGCGGTCTCGGTCTGCACGCGCAGTGGAACGACGACTTCCACCACGGTCTGCACACCGCGCTGACGGGCGAGTCGCAGGGCTACTACGCGGACTTCGCGCGGGCGCCGCTGGCCGGGCTCGCCAAGACGGTGACGCACGCCTTCTTCCACGACGGCACGTACTCCGGCTTCCGGGGCCGCCGGCACGGCCGCCCGGTCGACGTGACCCGTGTCCCCGCCCACCGCTTCGTCGGCTACGCCCAGACCCATGACCAGATCGGCAACCGGGCCCTCGGCGACCGGTTGTCCGCGACCCTCTCCCCCGGGCTGCTGGCCTGCGCCGCCGCGCTGGTGCTGACCGGCCCCTTCACCCCGATGCTGTTCATGGGCGAGGAGTGGGGCGCCCGGACGCCCTGGCAGTTCTTCACCGACCACACCGATCCGGAGCTGGCCGAGGCCGTGCGCACCGGCCGGCGGCGGGAGTTCGCGGCGCACGGCTGGACGGCGGAGGAGATCCCCGATCCGCAGGACCCCGCCACCCGCGACCGCTCCTGTCTCGACTGGGAGGAGCCGGGGCGCGAACCGCACGCCCGGCTGCACGCCTGGTACCGCGAGCTGATCGCGCTGCGCCGGGCCCTGCCGGACCTCGGCGATCCGGACCTGGGCGCGGTGCGCACGGCGTACGACGACGACGCCCACTGGCTGGTGCTGCGCCGGGGCGAGCTGCGGATCGCGGTGAACCTCGGTGAGAAGCCCGCAACCATTCCGCTGGGCGGCGGGGGCCGGGTGGTGGCCGCCTGGCTGCCGGTCGACCCGCCCGGGGCGGACGGGACGCTGCGGCTGCCGGCGGAGTCCTGCGTGGTGCTGTCCGACCTCTGACGCCGTACGGGGAGGGGGCGGGCGCTACTCGACGATCGCCAGTTCGCGGGCGGTCGCGTTGAGGCGGCGCCCGCCGTCCTCGGTGACGGTGACGATGTCCTCGATGCGGACGCCGAAGCGGCCGGGCAGATAGATGCCGGGCTCCACGGAGAAGCACATGCCGGGCACCAGCGGCTGCTCCTCGCCCTCGATCATGTACGGCGGTTCATGGGTGGTGACGCCGATGCCGTGGCCGGTGCGGTGGATGAAGCGCTCCCCGTAGCCGAACTCGGTGATGACGGCACGGGCCGCGCGGTCGATCTCCTGGCAGGCGACCCCGGGCCGCACCGCCGCGCAGCCGGCCTCCTGGGCCTCGCGCACGATGTCGTGGACCCGCTGCTCCTCGGGGGTGGGTTCGCCGACGTGGACGGTGCGGGAGGTGTCGGAGCCGTAGCCGTGCTTGAGGCCGCCGAAGTCGAGGACGACCATGTCGCCGCGTTCGATGGTGCGCTCCCCCGCCTCGTGGTGCGGGTTTGCGCCGTTGGGCCCGGAGCCGACGACGGTGAAGTCGACCTGGGAGTGCCCGTGCTCGGTGAGCAGCCGGGCGAGGTCGGCGGCGACCTCGGTCTCCTTGCGGCCGGCGAAGCGGACCGTGAGGATCTCCTCGTACGCGGCGTCGGCGGCGTCGCCGGCCGCGGCGATCCGCTCCAGTTCGTGGGCGTCCTTCACGGCGCGCAGCATGGGCAGCGCGTCGGTGAGCGAGGCGTAGGTGGTGCCGGGCAACTGCCGCTGGAGGCCCAGCAGATGCATCGCCCAGGCGTTGTCGCTGATCCCGAAGCGGCCCCGGGCGTCGAGCAGCGGGGCGGTCACGGCGTAGGGGTCCTTGCCGTCGGTCCAGTCGCGGAGGGTCAGCGCGGGGGCGCCGGCGGCGTGCTCCGCGTCCGGGGCCTCCAGGGTGGGCACGACGAGCACCGGGTCCTGCCCGGCGGCGAGGACGAGCACGGTGAGGCGTTCGGTGATCGCGGTGGGCCGGTATCCGGTCAGATAGACGAGGTCCGGGCCGGGGGCGACGAGGACGCCGGCCAGTCCGGCGGCCGCGGCGCTCTCGGCGGCCCGCTCCATCCGGGCCCGGTAGTCGTCTGCGGTGAACGGCGCGGGCGCTTCGGATCGGGGCATGCGGAACCTCCTGGCGGCACGGAACGGCTCTCCGTATCCTGCCCGTCCGCGCTCCGCTCCGCGAGCCGGACGGCGGGCGGGCGTGCGTAGCCTCACGGGCCGGGCGGGGCCTTCCGGACACGGCCCCGGCGTACGACGAGGTCGGCGCGGGCGCGTCCCGGGGCGACCAGCCGGGCGTTCGCCTCGTCGGAGCGGGCCACCCACCGCTCGGCGGCCGGCCGGGACCGGCCGCACCGCACGTGCCGCTCGACCAGTCCGCGCACCCGGCTCTCGTCGTCGGCCTCCAGGAACCAGGCCTCGTCGAGCAGGTCCCGCACCGGCGCCCAGGGCCCCTCCCCGTACAGCAGGTAGTTCCCCTCGGTGACGACCAGCGGGACCTCCGGGGGTACGGGGACGGATCCGGCGACCGGCTCCTCCAGGGCGCGGTCGAAGGCGGGGGCGTAGACGACGGTGCCCGGTTCGGGGGCGCGGAGCCGGCGGAGCAGCGCGGTGTAGCCGGCCGCGTCGAAGGTGTCGGGGGCGCCCTTGCGGTCGGCGCGGCCGAGGCGGTCCAGTTCGGCCCCGGCGAGGTGGAAGCCGTCCATCGGGACGAGCACCGCGAGCGGTCCGAGCGCTTCGGTGACGCGGGCCGCGAGCGTCGACTTCCCGGCGCCGGGCGCCCCGGCGATGCCGAGCACCCTCCGCTCGCCGGCACGGGCGAGCCGGCGGGCGCGTTCGACGAGCCGGTCCTGGGCGGCGGGTTCGGTGAGGTCCATGCCGGACAGTGTCGCGCGCGGGGCGGGTGCGCCGGGTGCGTACGCCCTTCACAAGACCGCCCCCGGTTGTCATGCTCCGCCCCATGAATGCGAACGGAACGCACGGGGTGTACGAAGCGAGGTACGGCTGGAACCCCAGGACGCTGGGGGTGGTCGCGGTGGCCGTCGTCTTCACGGTGCTGCTGATCGTGCTCGACGTGTCGGCGCTGATGCGGTGGGCGGGGATCGTCCTGTTCGGCGGGGGCGGGCTGCTGATGGCGTACGGCGCGCTGAGCCGCAAGGCCGCGTTCCGGGTGGACGCGGACGGGGTGCTGCTGGGCGGGTCGCCGGTCCGCCACCGGGCGACGACGGCGCGCGTGCCGTGGGAGGACGTCGCGGCGGTGGTGCTCTGGCGGCAGAACGTCCCGGGGAGTGGCATGGAGTGGGTCGGGGTCGCCTGCCGGCCGGGGGCCGCGCCGCCGCCCGGACCGGGGCAGGGCACACTCGCGCGCGCCACGCTGCGCGCCCTCGTCCCGCATGTGCCCGAGGACGTGGTGCTGGCCTCGCGGCCGGTGAACGGCTGGCGGCTGGACCGGGACGCGCTGACGGCGGCGGTGGGCGCCTTCGCGCCGGGCATTCCGGTGGTGCGCGCGGAGTAGGGCCTGTCGGACGGGCCCACGTCCGTCCGGTGGCGCCCCGGGCGTCAGTGGGACGTCCGGCCCTCCAGATAGGCGAGGACGGCGAGGACCCGGCGGTGGACGGAGCCGTCGTCGGCCTCCAGGCCGAGCTTGGCGAAGATGGAGCCGATGTGCTTGCTGACCGCCCGTTCGGTGACGACGAGTTCGGCGGCGATGGTGCCGTTGGCCTTGCCCTGGGCCATCAGTTCCAGGACCTCGCGCTCGCGCGGGGTGAGGCTCATGAGGGGCTGCGCGGACGCCTTGCGGCTGAGGAGCTGGCCGACCACCTCGGGGTCGAGCGCGGTGCCGCCCGCCACCACCCGGTCCAGGGCCTCCAGGAACTCGTCGACCCGGCCCACCCGGTCCTTGAGGAGGTAGCCGATGCCCTGTGCGCCCCGGGCGAGGAGTTCGGCCGCGTAGGTCTCCTCGACGTACTGGGAGAGGACCAGGATCGGCAGTCCGGGCAGCTGTTCACGGGCGGCGACGGCGGCGCGCAGCCCCTCGTCGCGGAAGGTCGGGGGCAGGCGCACGTCGAGGACGGCGGCGTCCGGGCGGTGCTCCAGGAGCGCCGGCAGGACCTCGGGGCCGGCCACCGCGTCGGCCACGACCTCGTGGCCCGAGCTGGTGAGGAGCAGGATCAGCCCCTCCCGCAGCAGGGCGTTGTCCTCGGCGATCACGATCCGCACGGCAGTTCCACCTCGATGTCCGTCGGCCCCCCGAGGGGGCTGCTGATGCGGGTGGTGCCGTCCAGGGCGGCGATGCGCCGTCTGATCCCGACCAGTCCGCTGCCGCCGCGTTCCTCCGCGCCGCCGCGTCCATCGTCGCCGATGGCGACGGACAGCGTGTCGGGGGCCCGGTGGATGCGTACGGTCGCGGCCGTGGCGCCGCTGTGCTTGCCGATGTTGGTGAGCGCCTCGGCCACGACGAAGTAGGCGGCGGCCTCGACGGCGGCCGGCAGGCGGTTCGTCTCGTCGATCCCGTCGAGGTCCACGGCGACCGGGACCGCGCAGTCGGCCGCCAGCGCCCGTACCGCGCCCGCGAGTCCCCGGTCGGTGAGGACCGGCGGATGGATGCCGCGCACCACGTGCCGCAGCTCCGCGAGTGCGGCGTCGACCCCGTCCTGGGCCTCGTCCAGGCGCTGCCGGGCGGCGGCCGGATCACGGTCCAGGAGCTGTTTGGCCAGACCGATGCGCATCGAGAGGGCGACGATCCGGGCCTGAGCGCCGTCGTGCAGGTCCCGTTCGATGCGGCGGAGTTCGGCGCCGTGCGCCTCGACCGCTCCGGCCCGGCTCTCCGTCAGTTCCGCGACGCGTTCGGCGAGCGCGGCGGACTGCGGCGGGGTGAGCAGGGCCCGGGTCCAGTCGGCCGCGAGCCGGGCGAGGACGGGGTGCCAGCGCAGCACGAGACCGAGCCGCTCGGGCGGCTCGGTGCCGTACTCGTCGGCGGCCCGGCGGTCCACCAGCCGCATCACCGGCAGCACGGCCCCGTCGACCAGCAGCCCCACCGGCCACAGCACCATCGTGGCGTAGCCCAGGAGATTGCCCGCGAGCGCCTGGAACGGCAGCCACAGCGCCTCGCGGCGCACGACGGGATCGGTGAGCACCCGCCGCACCCGCTCGCCGAGTTCGCCGCCGTCGTACGGGACGGGGGCGATCGGGCGGCACGGCACGCCCAGGTACGCCGCGGCCCTGCGCCGTTCGAACTCCGCGCAGCGGTGCAGCACCTTCGCCGCCTCCGGCAGCGCGGGCAGCCCGATGAGCACGGCGGCGAAGAGCAGCACCGCCACCACCAGGAACGTGCCCACGTAGGCGCAGAGCGCGACCGGGATGCCGATGAGCAGATAGCGCGAGGCCCGCCAGGATCTGCGGATCGCGGTCGTCAGCGGGGCGGGGGCGGTGCTCATGTCGCACCACGGTACGGGGGCGGGCCCGTCCCCGGAGGAGGGACGGCCCCCGGGCCGGGGGTGTAGCCCGCTGCACCCCCGCCCGGGAGCGCGCACCCTCGCCCGCGCCGGGCCCCGACTTCTACCGTTTACGCAGGTCAGAAGGTACGGGGACGGAACGAGGGGTGCACGGTGGAGACAACCACGACGGTACGCGCGGCGGCGCTGGAGCTGGCGGCGGTGACGCGGCGGCACGGGCGGCCGGGCAGCGGCCGGGAGACGGTCGCGCTGGACGCGGTGAGCTGCGCGGTGCCGGTGGGCAGTTTCACCGCCGTGGTCGGGCCCTCGGGCTCCGGCAAGAGCACGCTGCTCCAGTGCGCGGCGGGCCTGGACCGGCCGACCTCGGGGACGGTACGGATCGCGGGCACCGATCTCGGCTCGCTCTCCGAGGCCGCGCTCACCCGGCTGCGGCGGGACCGGATCGGATTCGTCTTCCAGTCCCACGCGCTCAATCTGGTGCCCTCGCTGTCCATCGTGGAGAACGTGGTGCTGCCGCTGGTCCTGGCCGGGGCCGACCCCCGGGGCTCGCGGGTGCGGGACCGGGGGCGGCTGCTGCTGGACCGGGTGGGCCTGTCCGGCCGGGCGGACGACGCCCCGGGCACCCTCTCCGGCGGCCAGCAGCAGCGGGTCGCGGTGGCCCGTGCGCTGGTGACCGAGCCCGATGTCGTCTTCGCCGACGAGCCGACCGCGTCCCTGGACCCGGAGGCGGCGGCGCTGGTGCTCGGTCTGCTGCGGGACGCGGTGCGGCTGGACGGCCGTACGGTCGTGATGGTCACCCATGACCCGGTGGCGGCGAGCTGGGCGGACACCGTGCTGACGATGGACGGGGGCCGACTGCGATGAGCCGCACCACGACACGGACGGACCCGCACCACGACGTGCGCCGCCCCGGTCCTCCGGTGCGGCGCGGAGCCGTGCGGCACGGGGTGCGGCGGGCCTCGGCCTTCCTGGCCCGCCGTTCCCTTACGCACCACCGGAGGGCCTGGGCGGCGGTGTTCGCCTCGGCGGTCGCCGCCTCGGCGCTGCTCGGCGCGTTCGCCCTGGTGATCGGGGCGCTGCTGCTGGCGCGGCCCCCGGTGGAGCGCTACACCGGCGCGGACGCGGTCGTGGTGGCCGACCAGCGCGTCACGTACACCGCGAAGCCCTGGGGCAGCGAGCCGGAGACCGTGCGCGCGGATCTGCCGGAGCGGGTGCGGCTGGACCGTTCCGTCCTGGCCCGGGTGGCCGCCGCCGACGGCGTGGCACGGGCGGTGGCGGACGACACGGTGCCGGTGACGGCGGGGCGGGGCGTGGCGGCGGAGGGCCGCTCCTGGGAGTCCGCGGTGCTCACCCCGTACACGCTGACCGGGGGACGGGCACCGCGGACCGGCTCCGAGGTCGTCGTGGACCGCTCCCTCGCGGGGTCCGGCGGACCGGGACGGCAGATCCTGCTCCGGACGGACGGGACGCCCCGGCGGTACACCGTCACCGGGATCGCGTCCGGTGCGCACGGCGGCGGACCGGCCGTGTTCTTCACCGCGTCCCGGCTGACCGCGCTCGCCGGGCACCCCCGCACGGTGGACGCCATCGGCGTCGTCGCCGCGGACGGGGTCTCCGGCGCGCACCTGCGCGATTCGCTGGAGCGGGCCGTGGCGGGGCGCAAGGGCGGCGAACGCGGGCCGCGGGTGCTGACGGGGGCGGAGCGCGGGGCGGCCGAGCACCTGGGGGTGGCCGGCGCACGCGACGAGCTGATCCAGATGCTGGCGGCGATCTCCGGGACGGTCGTCATGGTCGCCCTGCTCGTGATCGCCACGACACTGGCACAGGCCGTCCACCAGCGCTCCGGCGAACTGGCGCTGCTGCGGGCGGTCGGGGCGACACCCCGGCAGCTCCGGTCGGCGATCGGCCGCGAGGCGGGACGGGTGACGGCCGTCGCCGCCGTGCTGGGCGCGGTCGCCGCGGTACCGCTGGGACTGCTGATGCGGTCCCTGCTGGCCACGGACCCGCTGCCGCTGCCGGTCCCCTGGTGGCTGCCGGGCGCGGCGGGCGCGGCCGGTGCGCTGGTCGTCGCACTGGCCGCCCGGCCGGTGGCGCTGCTCGCCGCCCGCCCGATCACCCGGATGCGCCCGGCGGCGGCGCTCGGCGCGGCACGGGCCCCGGAACCGGACCGGCCGGGCCGGCTGCGGACCGGCGCCGGGGTGCTGGCCGGGTTCGCGGGGCTCAGCTCGGCGGGCGCGGCGGCCTTCCAGGGCGGGCAGACGGCGGCGATCGCCGCCTCGGGCGCGGCCACCTCGCTGATCATCGCGGTGGCGCTGCTCGGTCCGTGGATCGCCCGGATCGCGATGCGGGTCCTGGGCGCCCCGGCCCGGCGCACGGGCGGGGTCGCCGGCTTCCTCGCCGCCCGGTCCGCCGCCGCGCACCACCGCAGGCTCGGTGCGGCACTCACCCCGATCGTGCTGGTCGTCGCGTTCGTCTGCGTGCAGCTCGCGGCGGGCAGCACCCTGGAACGGGCCTCCGCCCGGCAGGCGGCGGACGCGCTGCGGGCCGACCTCGTGGTGACGGGCCCCGCCACCGGCATCCCCGGGCGCGCGGCCGACGCCGTGCGCGGGACGCCGGGTGTCGCGGCGGCGACCGGCGTCCTGCGCTCGACCGTCGTCCTCGCCCACCGGGAGGCCGGTGATCCGGTGCTGGACTCCTTCCCCGTCCTCGGCGTCACCCCGGACCGGCTCGCCGGGACGCTCGATCCCCGGGTGACCGACGGCGACCTCTCCCGCCTCACCGGCCGGAACACGATCGCCCTCGGCGAGGACCGGGCCGACAGCCTCGGGGCCGGCGTCGGCGACCGGGTGCGGCTGCGCCTCGGCGACGGCGCACAGATCCGGCCCACCGTCGTCGCCGTCTACGAACGGTCGCTGGGCCTCGGCGAGTTCCTGCTGCCCCGCCAGGCCCTCACCGGCCATGTCACCGCCCCGCACGACCAGCGGATCCTGATCCGCTCGACGGGCGGCGCGGAAACGGCGGCGGCCGTACGGCGCGCACTGGCCCCCTACGCGGGTCTGTCGGTCCGCCCCGCGGTCCCGGACGACGTCCGGATCTCCCCGTCGGCGGACGACGACGAGGCGCTGGACATCATCGGCGTCGGCGTGATCGGCGGCTTCGCCCTCCTCGCGGTGGTCAGCACCCTCGCCCTCATCACCGCCGGCCGGCGCCCCGAATTCCGGCTGCTGCGCCTGGTCGGCGCGGGCCGCGCCCAGGTCCGGCGGATGCGCCTCGTCGAAACGGCCCTGGTCACCGTGGCCGGCCTGCTCATCGGCACCGCCGTCGCCGCCGTCCCCCTCCTCGCGTTCGCCCTGCCCGTGACGGGCGGACTGCCCTATCTGCCGCCCGAGCGGTACGCCCTCCTGGCCCTCACCGTCGCGGCGGCCGCGACGGTGGGCACGCTGCTGCCGGGGCGGGGCGGGGCGACGAAGGGACGGAGGTAGCGGGCCGGGTGCGGGGGCCGAGCCGGGGCCCCGGTATGTCAGTCGGCCCCGCCCCGCTCCGGCCCCCCTCCCAGCAGGTCGTCGGCCGCCGCCCCCACCAGGGCGTCCAGGACCGGGGCGATGAGCGGATGGGCCTCCGTGCCGCGGCGGACGGCGGCGAAGACGCGGCGGGTCGGGGCGGTGCCGCGGACCGGGCGGACCACGGCGCCGGGCGGGGTGGTGCCGCTGAGGGCGGAGCGGGGGACGAGGGCCACGCCCGCTCCGGCGCCGGCGAGGGCGACCACCGCGTGGAAGTCGTCCGAGGAGTGTTCGAGGTTGGGTGCGAAACCGGCGTACTCGCAGGCCAGAACGACCACGTCGTGGCAGGGGTTGCCGGGGTAGGGGCCGATCCAGCCGTCCTTGGCGAGGTCGGCGACGGCCACCTCGTCCCGACCGGCCAGCCGGTGCCCGACGGGGAGCACGGCGTCGAACGGTTCCGAGTACAGCGGTACGCGGGTGAGCCGGCGGTCGTCCTCGCCGGGTGCGCCCCGGTACTCGACGGCGACGGCCACATCGGCCTGCCGGCCGAGGACCATGGGGACGCTGGCATCGCCCTCGGCGTCCTGGACGCGGACCTTGATCCCGGGCGCGGTCCGGCCCAGCGCGGCGATCGCGGGGGCGAGGACCAGGCCGATGCCGGTGGCGAAGGCGGCGACGGTGACCGTGCCGGCCTCGCCCGATCCGTAGGCGGCGAGTTCGGCCTCGGCCCGCTCCAGCTGGGCCAGCACCTCGTTGGTGTGGGTGAGGAGGATCTCGCCCGCGGGGGTCAGCCGGGCACCGCGCGAACCGCGCTCGACGAGGTGGTGGCCGGTCTCCTGCTCCAGCGCGGCGAGCTGCTGGGAGACGGCGGAGGGGGTCAGGTACAGGGCGGCGGCAGCGGCGGTCACCGTGCCGTGGTCCGCCACGGCGCGCAGGACGCGCAGCCGCCGTGCATCGATCATGTGCCCTATTGTCCCAGGTCGCGGGGGCGCCCTGACCGCCCCCGCGACCGGCTGGGGTCAGCTCTCCAGAGCCGCGCGGGCGGCGACGAACGCGTCGACGGCCCGGTTGACGTCGGCCGTCGAGTGGGCCGCCGAGAGCTGGACGCGGATCCGGGCCGCGCCCTGAGGAACGACCGGGTACGAGAACCCGATCACGTACACACCGCGCTCCAGGAGCAGCTCCGCCATCCGGCCTGCCTTCGCCGCGTCCCCGATCATGACGGGGGCGATGGCGTGGTCGCCGGGCAGGATGTCGAAGCCCTCCTCGGTCATCCGGGAACGGAAGAGCGCGGTGTTGGCGTTGAGCCGCTCGCGCAGGTCGCCGGCGGACTCCAGGAGGTCGATGACCTTCAGGGAGGCCGCGGCGATGACCGGGGCGAGCGAGTTGGAGAAGAGGTACGGGCGCGAGCGCTGGCGCAGCAGGGCGACGATCTCGGCGCGGGCGGCGACATAGCCGCCGGAGGCGCCGCCGAGGGCCTTGCCGAGGGTGCCGGTGATGATGTCGACGCGGTCCATGACGCCGTGCAGCTCGGGCGTGCCGCGCCCGCCGGGGCCGACGAAGCCGACGGCGTGCGAGTCGTCGACCATGACCATGGCGTCGTAGCGCTCGGCGAGGTCGCAGATCTCCCGCAGCGGGGCGACGTACCCGTCCATGGAGAAGACGCCGTCGGTGACGATCAGCCGGCGCCGGGCCCCGGACGCCTCCTTGAGCCGCTGCTCCAGGTCGGCCATGTCGCGGTTGGCGTAGCGGAACCGCTTGGCCTTGGAGAGGCGGATGCCGTCGATGATGGAGGCGTGGTTGAGGGCGTCGGAGATGACCGCGTCCTCGGCGCCGAGGATCGTCTCGAAGACGCCGCCGTTGGCGTCGAAGCACGAGGAGTAGAGGATCGTGTCCTCCTGGCCCAGGAAGGAGGAGAGCCGCTGCTCCAGTTCCTTGTGGACCTCCTGGGTGCCGCAGATGAAGCGGACCGAGGCCATGCCGTAGCCCCAGCGGTCCAGTGCCTCGTGCGCGGCGGCGATCACCTCGGGGTGGTCGGCGAGGCCCAGGTAGTTGTTGGCGCAGAAGTTCAGCACCTCGCCGGGGCGGCCGCCGGCGGTGACGGCCACGGTCGCGGACTGCGGGGTGCCGATGACGCGCTCGGGCTTGTGCAGCCCGGCGGCCTCGATCTCTTCGAGGGTGGTGCGCAGATCGTCGCGTACGGAGTCGAACATGCCGGATTCCTTAAGGGGGTCGGGACTGGTACGGACAGGTCTCAGGCGGTCCAGTCGAGGATGACCTTGCCGCCGCGCCCACTGGCGGCGTCGTCGAAGGCCGCCTCGAAGTCGCGGTAGCCGTACCGGCCGGTGATCACGGGGGCGAGGTCGAGACCGCCCTCCAGCAGGACGGACATGGCGTACCAGGTCTCGAACATCTCGCGGCCGTAGATGCCCTTGACGGTGATCATGGAGGTGACGATCCGGGCCCAGTCGACGGCGAACTCCTCGGAGGGCAGTCCGAGCATGGCGATCCGGCCGCCGTGCGTCATGTTCGCGATCATGTCGCGCATGGCCTCGGGGCGGCCGGACATCTCCAGGCCGATGTCGAAGCCCTCGCGCAGGCCGAGTTCGCGCTGTCCGTCGGCGATGGTGCGCCCGGAGACGTCGAGGGCGAGGCTGACGCCGACCTTGCGGGCCAGTTCCAGCCGGGCCTCGCTGACGTCGGTGATCACGACGTTGCGGGCGCCGGCGTGCTTGGCGACGGCGGCGGCCATGATGCCGATGGGGCCGGCGCCGGTGATCAGGACGTCCTCGCCGACCAGTGGGAAGGACAGGGCGGTGTGCACGGCGTTGCCGAAGGGGTCGAAGATCGCGGCGATGTCGAGGTCGACGGGGACCCGGTGCACCCAGACGTTGGACGCCGGCAGCGCGACGTACTCGGCGAAGGCCCCGTCGCGGCCGACGCCCAGCCCGACGGTGGAGCGGCACAGGTGGCGGCGGCCGGCCAGGCAGTTGCGGCACTTGCCGCAGACGAGGTGGCCCTCGCCGCTGACCAGGTCGCCCACGGCGATGTCCACGACGTCGGCGCCGATCGCGGCGACCTCGCCGACGAACTCGTGGCCGAGGACGAGCGGGGTGGTGACGGCCTGCTGGGCCCATCCGTCGTAGTTGCGGATGTGCAGGTCGGTGCCGCAGATGCCGGTGCGGAGCACCTTGATCAGCACGTCGGAGGGGCCGGTCTCCGGTTCGGGCACGTCCATCAGCCAGAGTCCCGGCTCGGCCTTCTGCTTCACGAGTGCCTTCACGGCTGCGGCTCCCTGGTGCGTGGTGCGGCGTTGATGTCCCCGGGCCGGGGGCATGCCTGAGGAATCCTGCGGCCCGGGGAAGTGAGAGGGACGGCATGGCAGCGCGCTTCGTCCGGCTGCCGCGCACCATCCTCCGCCGTCACGGAGAAATCTGCCGTACCCCGCGCCCCAGGTCCATCGAGGTTTTCTTAAGCGCCCCCGCAGCTTCGCTTCACGCCCGGCGGCCGCTGCTCCGTACGGGGGACGCGGCGGCCCCGGCCCGTCCCGGGACCGCCGCCCTCAGTCCCCGGCCAGGAACGCCCTCAGGTGCCGAGCCAGCTCCTCCGGCCGGTCCTCGGGGATGAGCGTGTAGCTGTCCGCGATCTCCACCAGTTCACCGCGGGGCAGCAGCTCCGCCAGCCCGCGCCCGTGCTCCGGTGGCATGACCCGGTCCTCCGACGCCCAGACGACGAGGGCCGGCCGGTCGAAGCCGCGCAGGGCGTCGGTCCAGCGCAGCAGCTCCGCCCGGGGCGGTACGCCGAGGACGTACCGGCGCAGATCGCGCCGGATCTCCGCGGACGTCCACAGCGGGCGGAACCAGGCGTCCATCACCGCGTCCGGCACCGGCCGCTTGCTCATCCGGCCCCAGGTCATCGGCAGCCTCCGCATCGGCCCGAACCTGAGCAGCGCGAAGGCGGCGCGCAGGCCGCCGGGCATGCGGGCGGAGGCGCGGAGGTTGGCGCCGGGCAGACCGGGCGGGAAGTTGTCGAAGGCCTCGCAGGAGGTGAGGACGAGCCGGCCGATGCGCCGGTCCCGGCCGTCGGCGACCAGGGCGAGGGCCCCGCCCCAGTCGTTCATGACCAGGGTGACGCCGTCGAGGTCCAGTGCGTCGAGGAATTCGGCGACCAGCCGGGCGACGCCCAGCACCGACAGGTCCGCGTCGGGCCGCATGGGGCGCCGGTGGCCGCCCAGCGGCAGGGTCGGCACGATGCACCGGTGGCCGTCCCGGAGATCGGCGACGACATGCCGCCACAGCGAGCCGTCCATCGCCACCCCGTGCAGCAGCACCACGACGGGACCGTCCCCACCGGTGTCCTCGTACTCGACGATTCCGGCGGAGAGCTCCAACTCGGCCATTCGGTACCCCACTTGAACGAGAGGACAGGCGTGCCGCGACGGCCCGGTGCCGCCGCGGCCACCGTACCGGGAGGCGGTGAAGAGGTCTTGACCACTGGTTCGACACCCCCCTACGGTGAGCAGGCGTCAGACGTCTGCTGTCCGTTTTCAGGCACCACAAGCCATCCACCACACGCGGGAGTCCCCCATGACCGCACGACGCACCACGCTTCTCCTCGCGGCCCTGTTACCGCCCCTGGCAGCCCTCCTGGCCGCGACGCCCGCACCCGCCGCCGCCCCGGCCGCCGCACGGTCCTTCCACGTCGACTGCGGGGCCGCGTCCGCCGGCGACGGCAGCGAGTCCGCGCCCTGGAACGCGCTGGCGGCGGTGAACGCGCACACGTTCCAGCCCGGTGATTCGATCCTGCTCCGGCGCGGTTCGACCTGCACCGGCCAGCAGCTCTTCCCCAAGGGCTCGGGCGCGGCCGGAGCGCCGGTCACCGTCGCCGCCTACGGCACGGGCGCGAAGCCCGTCCTGGCGGGCGAGGGCCTGGTCACCGACGTGGTGCGGCTCGCGGACCAGCAGTACTGGGAGATCCGCGATCTGGAGATCTCCAACCACGGGGCGGCCGAGGCGACCCGGCGCGGGGTGCACATCACGCGTACGGATTCGGGCACCGGCACGCACTACCGGCTGAGCGGCCTCGACATCCACGACGTCAACGGCAACCGGACGAAGAAGGACGACGACGCCAGCGCGGGCATCTTCTTCGAGGTCCTGGGGAACACCACGCCGACGAGGTTCGACGACGTGGTGATCGCGGACAACACGGTGCGCACGGTGGACCGTTACGGGATCCACTTCTGGACGCGGTGGATGAGCCGGCCGGAGCTGAACAACGCCAACTGCGGCACGACGTGCGGGGCGTGGACACCGCAGACCCGGGTGGTGATCCGGGGCAACACCGTCACGGACATCGGCGGCGACGCGATCGTCCCCCACCACACCGAGGGGGCACTCGTCGAGTACAACCGCGTGGACGGCTTCCGCGAGCGCGAGCCGCAGCACTGCGCGGCGGGCATCTGGGGCTGGAACACCGATGACGCGTTGTACCAGTTCAACGAGGTGAGCGGCGGCCGGAGCGAGTGCGACGGCCAGGGGTTCGACCTCGACGAGGGCAATATCCGCACGGTCTACCAGTACAACTACAGCCACGACAACGAGGGCGGCTTCATCCTCCTGTGCAACGGCTCGGGCTCGACGACCGACGGCAACGTCGTCCGCTACAACATCAGCCAGAACGACGGGGGCCAGCTCTTCGACCTCGTCTGCGCGAAGACCACGAACACCCGGATCCACAACAACACCTTCTACCTCTCCGATCCGGTGCAGATCGTCAACAACGCGAACGGGTCGACGGCGGCCAACGCCGTGTTCACCAACAACGTCTTCCACGTCGCGACGGCCGAGGCGAGCTATGTGAACGCCACGGCCCTCGGCTTCGACTCCAACGTCTTCTACGGCACGCATCCGGCCGGTGAGCCGGCCGACGCCCACAAGGTGACGGCCGACCCGAAACTGACCGCGCCCGGGACGGCGACCTCGCGCACCGACGCCGACGGCTACCGGCTCGCGGCGGGCTCCTCGGCGCTGGCGAACGGCGCGGTGGTGGCGGACGCGGGCGGGCGCGACTACTTCGGCGGCGCGGTCCCGGCGGGCTGCGTCCCGGACCGGGGCGCGCACCAGTCCTCGCCGGGATGCGTCGCGCCGTCCGGACCCCCGACGGGCGTCTCCGTCATCACGGCGGGCACCCAGGCGATCGACGTCCCGGCGCACGCGACGACGCAGGGCACCCGCCTGGTCGGCTGGCTGCGCAACGGCGGCCCCAACCAGCAGTGGAACGTGACCGCCGCCGGTGACGGCACGTACACGCTGAAGAACGTCGAGAGCGGGCTGTGCGCCGATGTCGAGGGCAACACGACACAGGCGGGCGCCGCGGTGATCCAGTGGCCGTGCGGCGGCACGGACAACCAGCGCTGGACCGCGACACCCGTGCCGGGCGGCGGTTACACGCTGACGAGCCGGCGCAGCGGGCTGCTCCTGACCGCCGCCTCGTCGGTGAACGGCGCCGCGCTGACCCAGCGGGCGGCGGCGTCCTCGGCGATCCAGACGTGGACGTTCACCACGGCGGACTGAGGCGGGACCGAGGGCGGGAGGGCGGGGCGGAGCTCCGACGACGGCCGGCCGGGGCGGGGCGCCGAGGAGGGTGCCCCGCCCCTCTCGCCGTTCAGTCGCGCGGCCAGGGCCGCCCGTCCAGGCGCTCGATGTCCCGGTTGAGCCGGGCCAGATCGTCCGCGAACCGGGCCGCCTCTTCCGGCGTCCACTCGGCCAGCACCCGCTGGAGCCCCTCGCGGTTCTCGGCGCGGTCCCTGTCCAGCCGGCGCCGGCCCTCCTCGGTGATGACGAACTTGCGGGCGATGCCCCCGTCCGGATCGGCGATGCGCTCGACGACGCCGGCGCGGACCATGGCGGCCGTCTGCCGGTTGAGGGTGGAGGTGTCCAGTCCGAAGGCGTCGCTCAACTGACCGATGGACATGGGCCCCTGGGCCCGGATCCGGCTGAGGAGGATGTACGCGCTCCGGTCCAGCCGCCCGCCGCCGCGCGAGGTCAGCAGACTCATGTGCCGGCCGAGCAGCATCGTCTCGAACTCGATCCGGTCCACAGGCATGTCCACACGCGGCTCCCTACGACTACGGACACCGCCCCCTCCTCCGGGACGGCGACCCCTCTGTACAGATATATCACAGATTGTGTGCACGATGCATGCAGTGTGTACGCTACACACTGCATGCCCGGCGTGGCCGAAAAGGTTTGAACGACGATCGCCACTCGAACCGGTTGTCCTGCCCCTCCCGGAGACGCGGCCTTCCGCCTTCGCCGCGAACCGCCCGCCGTTCCGGCCGTAGACTCGCCGGATGGCGAAGTATTTCGACGTACACCCGGACAACCCCCAGCCCCGCAGCATCACCAGCGTGGCCGAAAGCATCCGCTCCGGAGCACTCGTCGCGTATCCGACGGACTCCTGTTACGCGCTCGGCTGCCAGCTCGGCAGCCGCGACGGCCTCTCCCGCATCCGCACGATCCGCAACCTGGACGACCGTCACCACTTCACCCTGATGTGCCAGAACTTCGCGCAGCTGGGCCAGTTCGTCCACATCGACAACGACGTCTTCCGCGCCGTCAAGGCGGCCACGCCCGGCCAGTACACCTTCATCCTCCCCGCGACGAAGGAGGTGCCGCGCCAGCTCCTGCACCCGAAGAAGAAGACCGTCGGCGTCCGCATCCCCGACCACACCGTCGTCCAGGCCCTCCTGGCCGAGCTCGGCGAACCCCTGCTCTCCAGCACCCTCCTCCTGCCCGACGAGGCCGAACCCCTCACCCAGGGCTGGGAGATCAAGGAACGCCTCGACCACGAGGTCGACGTCGTCGTGGACTCCGGCGACTGCGGCACCGAACCGACCACCGTCATCGACTTCTCCGGCGGCGAGCCGGAGATCGTACGGCGCGGAGCGGGCGACACCGCGCGCTTCGAGTAACGGAGCACGCCGGCCGCGCGGAGGAACCGTGCTCCGCCGTCTCGCCGCACGGGTGTGCGGGTCCTTGATAGCGTCGCCCCAGCGACTGCGGAGCACTCCCCGCCGGGGTCGCCGCTCTCTGCCGGGACGGCGCTGCCACCGCGGGGGCGGGTGCGGGTGGCAGGGGACCTTCACGGCAGGACGAAGAGAGCCGACGCATGAGCCTCGCGCAGTTGCACTACACCTCGGCGGCGGACGGGGAGGGACCGGTCTCCGGGCGGTTCAGCGCGGTTGACGCGGAGATACCGGCGTCCGTGCTGAGCGAGGCGGAGGCGCTGCTGGCCTACGAGCCGCCCGCCGGTGCCGAATCCGGGCTGTCCGACGCCGCGTTGCGGGCGCTGCCCGAGGCGTACAGCTTCAGTGCGCTGGCCGACGGGGGGCATCTGCTGGCCCGGACCGTGGCGGTGCGGGGCGGGGCGGCGGCCGGGACGGGCTTTCACGCGCACGCGGTGCACCTTCCGCCGGGGGGCCGGCTGCCGGGCGGGACGCTGCCGATCACCGCCTGCCGGAGCGCCCGTTGGGCGGCGGCGACGCCGGAGCGCGGCGCGCCGGGACCGCTGACCGGGGCGGCCGCCGGGCGGGCCGGGGACCGGGAGGGGCTGAACGACTTCGCGGTGTCGCGGGGCCCGTGGCTCGCCGGGGTGCTGGCGGATCTGCGGCGGCTGTGCCGGGACGAGGGGGCGGGGCGGATCGTCCTGGTCGAGCCGCAGAGCGCGGACGTGGCCCGGTGGATCGCGCTGGCCTGCGTCGCCCTGCCCGCCGACGCCGCCGAGCGGCTGACCTTCACCACGTACACCCGCCACCCGCTGACCGCGCCCCAGCGGGTCGTCGGCGTGCTGCCGCAGGACGGCGACGGGCTGACCGGACCGGAGCTGTACGTGCACCGCTGCGCCGGGGCGCGTCCGGAGGGTCCGGTGACGGACGCCTGGGCGGAGACCGCCGCGCGGATCTGGCGGGGCCGCGCCCCCGGACTGTTCCGGGAGGCCGCCGCGCTGCCCGGGGAACCGTTCGCCGCCGGTCCGCTCGCGGTGACGGCCCTGTGCGCGGGCATCGCCCTGGGGCCGGGCGGGCGGGCCGCCGCCGCGGCCTGGGCCGCCGAGCGGCCGTACGCGCTGGACGACAAGCGGACGCGGCAGCTCGTGGAGGCACTGACCGCCCCGGGCGTCGACGACCGCACCGGGCCCGAATTCGACGCCGCGGGACGGCTGTTCGCCGCGCTCGACGGACGCTCCCCCGCCACGACCACGGCCCCGCTGGCCGCGATGCTGGTGACCGAGGCGGTACGCGGCGGCAACGCCTCCGTGGAGCTGCCGGGCCGCAGCGCCTTCGGCGGGCCCGAGGGCGCGGCCGTCGCCTCCGTCCTCGGCCCGGAGATCCTCACCGAACTGGGCGGCGCGGGCGTCGGCCTGGACGTGGCCAGGACCGTGCAGCTGCTGCGGGTGGCCCGGCTGCTCGACGTGGACTGCGCGGAGCTGCTGCCCTCGGTGGTGCGCCGGCTGGCCCCGGCGCTGCTGTCCCGGACCGGCGGCGAGCCGGCCTGGGCGCCGGCGCTGCTGGAGCTGATGGACGAACAGTTCGACGTCCGTACGGCGCTGCTCGGTGCCCTGGACCGGATCGCCCCGCAGGACCCGTCGGCCGTGGAACGGCTGCTGGGGCGCGTGCCGCTGCCGTTCACCGGCACCCAGTCGCTGCCGCATCTGCGGATGTGCGCGCAGGGGCCGGAGGCGAAGGCCGGCTGCGGGGACGACCGGGTCGGCGCCATGCACCGGGTGCTGCGCGCCGGCGGTCTGTCGCCGTTCGCCGAGCCGCTGGTCCTGCGCACGGCCGTGGGGCTGGTCTGGGAGGAGGGCGCGCCCACGGCGGGCGAGGCCCGGCTGCTCCTGGAGGCCGCCACATCGGACGCCCACCGCACCGCAGGCACCTGGGCCCATCTGGTCGCCGCCGCGCTCGGCGCGCCCGAGGGCGACGAGGAGGCACCGGTCCTCGCCCATGACGTGCTGCGCGCCTTCCCGCAGGAGATCGGGGACCGCGAGCGCGGGGCGCTGCTGCTCCTGGAGTTCGCCGGGGAACTGCGCGCGGACACCGCCGCGCCCGAGTGGGCGGAGCGGGTGCTCGGGCTGCGCCGGGACGCCGAACCGGTCGAGCCGCAGGTCCTCGGGCACGCCTTCGGGGCGCTCGCCGCCCGGCTCCTCGTCCCGGACCGGCCGGAGGCCGAGCTGTACGCGCTGGTGCACAGCGGCGACGCCGACCTCGTCGCCGCCTACGACCGGGCGGCCCGCACCCCCGGCGTCCGGGCCCGGCTCACCGCCGAACCGTCCTACGCCGCGGACTGCTTCACGGTCTGGACCGCCCATCCGCACGCGGGCGCCGCCTGGAGCCGGACCTCGGCCGCCCTGCTGGAGGAGGTGCTGCGCCCCGTCGTGCGCGCGCTCCCCGCCGAGCGGGTCGCCGCCGTCGAGGAGGCCGTGGCCCGGTCCGGCAGCAGCGGCCGGGCGGACGCCTTCCGCGACTGGAACCGCCGGGGCCGGCGCACCCTCGGGCAGCTCGGCCGCCGGATCGCGGGCCGGGTCCGCCGGGCCTGAGCCGGGGCCGCACGGGCCTCCCGCGCCCGCGCGTGTCGCGGAGCGCGCGCCGCCGGGTACCGTGGACGGGTACCGATCTCATGGGCTCCTGGCGGGCTGCGTGAACCCCAGGAGGAACGACGTGACGACGAACCGCGGCCGCAAGGACGTGATCCGCGACCGGATGGCGGCGACGGGTGAGTCGTACAACGTGGCCGCGCGGAACCTCAAGGCGATGAAGGACATGGGCGCCACGCGCGAGGCGGTGCTCACCCAGCGCTGGAAGCCCGCGGACTCCCCGGACGTGCCGTGCCCGTGCGGGAGCACGTGCGAGCCGGGCGAGCGGTGCGCGCGCTGTCACGCCCTGCACCGGCACGTGGCGCGCTACCCGGGCAGCACCACGGAGGTGGAGACCTGGGTCGACCGGTACGAGTGCCTGGGCTGCTCGGCCTCGTACACCCTGTTCGTCCGGCTGGCCGGGCGGCCCTGGGGCGTCGCCGAGACGGTGGTCCGGGGAGGTTCGGCGGAGGAGGTCGTGCGGGCCCGGGTCTTCCCCGGGGTGGCGCACCCGCTGCTGAAACCGGAGAGCGACGACTCCTGAGCGATACGCCGGACGGGGTCCGGACGGGTTCCCCGCGCGAGTGTGTGTCACGGCCCGTCGCTGCGTAGGCTTCTGCCTCGTGGTCCGACGGCCGCACCACCGGGTCCGGACCCCGGACACGACCTAGGGGGAGACGTCAGTGCGCGGCGAGGTGCTGGAGAACCGCTACCGGCTGGTGGAGAAGCTCGGGGCCGGCGGGATGGGCCAGGTCTGGAGGGCCGTCGACGCACGGCTCGACCGTGACGTGGCCGTCAAAGTGATCGCCCAGAACGCGCCCGCCACCGGTGAGTCGGCCGCGCGCTTCCGCCAGGAGGCTCGGGCCACCGCGCGGCTGACGCACCCGCGGATCGTCACCATCCACGACCACGGCGAGGCCCTGGTCGACGGGCAGCAGATCCTCTTCCTGGTCATGGAGCTGGTCCCGGGCCGCTCCATGGCCTCCTTCGACGCGGCCGAGCGGCGGAGCGTCGAGACGGTGGTGGCCTGGGCGCTCCAGATCTGCGCCGGTCTGGCGGCCGCCCACCGGGCCGGGGTCGTCCACCGGGACATCAAGCCGGCGAACGTCATGGTGTACGGGGACGGCGAACACGACCTGAAGATCTGCGACTTCGGGATCGCCCGGCTGGTCGAGGAGTCCGGCGCCGGACTGACGGGCACGGGGGCGGCGATCGGCACGCCCGCCTACATGTCCCCGGAGCAGGTGCGCGGCGACCGTACGCTCGACGGCCGCAGCGACCTCTATTCGCTGGGCTGTCTGCTGTACCAGCTCCTGGTGGGCAGGCCGCCGTTCGAGGGGGTGGGCTGGTCGGTGCTCGCCCAGCACCTCAACGGCACGCCGGAGCCGGTGCGGAGCCTGCGCCCGGACGTCCCGGCCGCCCTGGACCGGCTGGTCGCCGCCCTGCTGCACAAGGATCCGGACGACCGGCCGGCGACGGCCGAGGCGGTGTCCGCGCGTCTGCGCGCACTGCCGGCCGGCACCGTGCGCGACGCCCGGCCGCCCGCCGCCGGGCCCGTGCCGCCCGACGCGCTGGCGTTCGCCGGCGCGCCCACGGCCGACGCCCCGCGCAGCCGGGACCATACCCCCGGGGAGCCGGACATGCCCCCGCCCCGGGCCACCGGAGAGCCGGACACGGCACCGCCCCCACCCCGGCCCCGGGTCGCCGGTGACGGGGACGCGGTCCCGTCACCGGAGCCCGTACCGCCGGACGCGGCGCCTGCCGCCCGTCCCGCCACCCATGCCCCGTCGGTTCCGGGGTCCGGGCGCATCGCGTCGTGGGACGCGCTGCTGGCCACCGGCGGTCTCGGGGCCCAGTTCACGCTGCTGACCGGCTGGTCCGTGTTCTGGACCGTGGCCGTGTGCGTGCCGGTCTATCTGGTCGCGCTGGCGGCGGCGTTCCTGGGGGCGCCGACGGTGGCCGCGGACGACAGGACGGACCCGGACACGGGTGTGGCCGGCATGGGGGTGCTCTGCACGGTGCTGGCCACCGTGTTCCTGCTGTTCTGGCCCCCGTCGCCGTGGTGGACGGCGCTGCTGGCCGCCGTGCTGGGCGGCCCCGTCCTGATCCTGAGCGGGATGGGCATCCGGATGGGTGTCGCCACGGTGGCCGACAGGCCCGACTGGCAGGCCGCCGCGGCCTCGGCCGCCGGTCTGCTGAACGGTCTCGTGCTGGCGGGTCTGCTCGCCGCCGTGACCGGTCTCTCCGCGTTCGCCTCCGCGGCGATCGGTGTGGGCGCCTGGGCGGCCGTCGCCCTCGTGATCGCGGTGCTGCAGCCCCGTTCCTGGGCGGCGGTCGGGGCCGGGAACGGCGGCTGACGCACGCGGGCCCCGCCGCCGCCCGCCGCACATCCGGCGGACGGGTGGCGGCGGGGCCCGGGGCTCAGCCCTCGTCGGGCGTGAGCCTCAGCGAGATCGAGTTGATGCAGTACCGCTGGTCCGTCGGGGTGGGGTAGCCCTCGCCCTCGAAGACATGGCCCAGGTGCGAGCCGCAGCGGGCGCAGCGCACCTCGGTGCGGACCATGCCGTGGCTGCGGTCCTGGAGCAGTTCGACCGCGTCGGTGTCCTTGGGGTCGTAGAACGACGGCCAGCCGCAGTGCGACGCGAACTTGGTGTCGGAGCGGAACAGCTCGGCGCCGCAGGCGCGGCAGGAGTAGACGCCCTCGGTCGTGGTGTCGGTGTACTCGCCGACGAAGGCGGGCTCGGTGCCCGCGTCGCGCAGTACGGCGTACTCGGCGGGGTTGAGCTCCGCCCGCCACTGCTCGTCGGACTTCTCGATGTCGTACGGCACGGTGGCTCCCTCAGCTCGACAGGTGGTCCAGGATCCGCGGGCCGAGGTCAGTGACGTCGCCCGCCCCCATGGTGAGAACGAGGTCGCCGGGCTTCGCCATTCCCGCGATGACCTCGGGAATCGTGTCCTTGTCGTGGACGGCGGCGACGTCGGCCCCGGCGGCCGTGGCGGCGTCGATGATCAGGGCGCTGGTGACGCCGGGGACCGGGTCCTCGCGGGCCGGGTAGATGTCCAGGACCACGGAGGCGTCGGCGAGTGCCAGGGCCCGCCCCATCTCGGTGCCCAGTTCCTGGGTGCGGGAGAAGAGGTGGGGCTGGAAGACGACCAGGAGGCGGGCGTCGGCGGCGGCGCCCCGCATGGCCTCCAGGTCGGCGGTCATCTCGGTCGGGTGGTGGGCGTAGCTGTCGATGACCTGGACGCCCGCGGCCTCGCCCTTGAGCTGGAGGCGGCGCTTGACCCCGGTGTACGTGCCGAGGGCCGAGGCGAGGTTGTGGGCGGGCAGGCCCAGGGCGACGCCGGCGGCGAGGGCGGCGACCGCGTTCAGCGCGTAGTGGCGGCCGGGGACCGAGACGGTGAAGGTGAGGTACTTGCCGTTGAGGACGACGGTGACCTCGCTGGTCAGACCACGCGGGGTGATCTTCTGGACGCGTACGTCGGCGGTCTCGGACTCGCCGTAGGTGACGACGGTGACGCCGGGCAGGGCGCGCACCCGGGCGGTCAGCTCGACGGCGCCGGGCTGGTCGGCGGAGACGACCAGGGTGCCGCCGGGGACGATCTTGCCGGTGAACTTCTCGAAGGACTCGTAGATCTCGTCCATCGAGGCGTAGTTCGCGTGGTGGTCCAGTTCGACGTTGAGGACGATCGCGACCTCGGGGTCGTACTTCTGGAAGCTGCGGTCGCTCTCGTCGGCCTCGGCGACGAAGATCTCGCCCTCGCCGTGGGTGGCGTTGGTCCCGGGTCCGGCCAGGTCGCCGCCGATGGCGTACGAGGGGTCGAGGCCCAGGGAGGTCAGGGCGACGGCCAGCATCGAGGTGGTGGTCGTCTTGCCGTGGGTGCCGGCGACGGCGATGGAGCGCAGCCCGTGCATCAGCGAGGCCAGGGCGTCGGAGCGGTGCACGACGGGGATCGACAGCTCCCCGGCACGCACCAGCTCCGGATTGTCGGCGCGGATGGCGCTGGAGACGACCACGCACGTGGCGTCGTCGGCGAGGTGCGCCGCGGCGTGTCCGATGTGGACGGTCGCGCCCAGGGCGCGCAGCGCCTCGGCCGTGGGGGACTCCTTGGAGTCGCTGCCCGCGACCTTGGCGCCGCGCTGGGTGAGGATCTTGGCGATGCCCGACATTCCGGCGCCGCCGATGCCGATGAAGTGGGGTCGTTCCATGGCGGCTGGAATGCCGGGTGCCATCTGTGCTCCTCCGGGTGGGCTTCGAGTTCTGCGGACCGGTGCCACTCCGGAGCCGCGGAACCAGCCTATTCGCTGTGCGCGAAGAGCTTGAGCACCGGGACGCCGACCTTGTGCCGGGCGCGCGAGGCCCAGTCGCGGTGGAAGAACTCCTCGACGTAGTGGGGCGCGGTCAGGACGATGACCTCGTCGGCACGCGCGTCGTCGACGACGGACTTCAGCTTGTCCAGGGGGTGGTCCTCGATCACCTGTCCGACGGCCTCGCAGCCGGCCTGGCGCAGCGCCTCCACCGACACCTCCAGGGCCAGATCGGCGGACTCTCTGGCGTTCTTCCCCTCCGGCACCTCGCTCTCGCGGGCCGCCTCCTTCAGTTCGCCCATCGCCAGGTCGTCGATGGCGCGCAACAGGATGTCCGCCTGGTCCCCGCGCGGCTGCATCAGGACGACGAAGGAGATCCGCTCCTCCCCGTGCAGGGTGGTGACGAACTCGACGTCCGCGGAGGTGAGGGGCTTCTCGATCATCAAAACGCTGGTGAACACCACAGGGGCCCTTCTGATTCAGTGACCGTGGCCGATCGCTGCTGAAACCATCCTTCCCCGTGCGCGCACGGGGTCTGCGAGATCCATTCTGCCCACCGAACGCTAACCGGAACGGGATATTCCGCTGTTTGTCAGCCCCGACGGTACCGAGCGAAGAGGAACCCGGCCTCTTCCAGCAGCGATGCCAGGGCGAATCGTTCCGGCACGGCGACCGGGGGACCTCCCGCGATCCGCTGGGCGTCGCCCGCCGTGACCATCGGCGCCAGGGTCAGACAGAGTTCGTCCAGTACGCCCGCCGCGACGAACTGACCGAGCAGCCGGGGCCCGCCCTCCGTCAGGAGCCTGCGGTGTCCGAGGGCGGCCAGCTCGGCCACCGCGCGGGCCGGGTCCACCCGGGAACCCTCCCCCGCGATCACCACCTCGGCGCCCGCCTTCCGGGCCGCAGCGATCCGGTCCGGCGGCGCCCCGGCCCCGGTCAGTACGAGGGTGGGGACCAGCGGGGAGACGAAGAGCGGCAGCGAGAAGTCCAGGTCCAGGCTGCCGCTCACCACGGCGATCGCGGGTGCGGCCCCCTGCCCGGCGGCCTCCCGGCGCGCGGCGAAGACCTCGCGCGCCCTGGCCGGGCGGTATCCCTCCAGGCGTACGGTCTCCGCGCCCGCGATCACCACGTCGGCCAGGCCCCGCAGGGTGCCGAAGATCCGCATGTCGCTCTCGCAGGAGATCGGCTGGGAACGGCCCTCGTGCTGGGCGGCTCCGTCGAGCGTGGAGACCATGTTGGCGCGCAGCCACGGTCCGTCACCGCCGGGGTACGCGTAGGCGTCGGCGAGGGCGTCGAGGCTCCACTCCCCGCGGTCCTCGGCGGCTGTCGGGTCGGTCACAGGGAACAGGCGTCGCATGATCCGCAGTCTGGCACGGCCCGCCGGCCACCGCGGGCGAGGCCGTAAGCTGAGTGGTTGTGTCCTCCTTCACTGCCAGTGCGTCCGGGCCGGGTCCGATAGCCGATACGGCCCCGCTGTCCCTGTGCGCCCGCGAACCGCACGTCCCCGCCGACCGGCTGGTCGCCGAGATGGTGCCGCCGCCGCGCTTCGACTCGGTGCGTTTCGACACCTACGTCCCCGATCCGAACCAGCCGAGCCAGACCGAGGCCGTCGAGGTCCTCTCCGGCTTCGCGGCGGGGCTCGGCGGGGCGCACGCCTCGGGTTCCGGCAAGCGCAGGTGGTTCGCGAAGAAGGCGGTGGCGCCGAGCGGGCCGCGCGGGGTCTACCTCGACGGCGGGTACGGCGTCGGCAAGACGCATCTGCTGGCCTCGCTCTGGCACGCCACCCCCGCCGCGCCCTCGCTGAAGGCCTTCGGGACCTTCGTGGAGCTGACGAACCTGGTGGGCGCGCTCGGCTTCCAGCAGACCGTACGCACGCTGAGCGGGCACCGGCTGCTGTGCATCGACGAGTTCGAGCTGGACGACCCGGGCGACACCGTGCTGGTCTCCTCGCTGCTGAGCCGGCTGGTCGAGGCGGGTGTGGCCCTGGCGGCGACCTCCAACACGCTGCCGGGCAAGCTCGGCGAGGGACGGTTCGCCGCCGCGGACTTCCTGCGGGAGATCCAGGGGCTCTCCGCGCACTTCCGCCCGCTGCGCATCGACGGCGAGGACTACCGCCACCGCGGTCTGCCCGAGGCCCCGCCGCCGTACTCCGACGAGCAGGTCACCAAGGCCGCGTACGCCACCGAGGGCTCCAGCCTGGACGACTTCCCCGCGCTGCTCGACCATCTGGCCCGGGTGCACCCCAGCCGGTACGGCGCGCTGACGGACGGGGTGCGGGCGGTGTGCCTCACCGAGGTGCGGGCGGTGCCGGACCAGTCGACCGCGCTGCGGCTCGTGGTGCTCGCCGACCGGCTGTACGACCGGGAGATCCCGGTGCTCGCCTCCGGGCAGCCCTTCGACCGTCTGTTCAGCGAGGAGATGCTGAACGGCGGGTACCGGAAGAAGTACTTCCGGGCGATCTCCCGGCTGACGGCCCTGGCGCGTGACGCGAAGGGGCTGGTGGCGCAGTAGGTTCGGGGGCGTACACCGGCGCGGTCCGACGCAGTGCCGCGCCGTCCCCGTACAACCGCGCATTCCGTTCGAAGGGAACCAGCATGGCTACCACGCGTCAGGCGCACACGGTCTGGGAAGGCAACCTGCTCGAAGGCACGGGGGTCGTCACCCTCGACTCCTCCGGGATCGGGGAGTACCCGGTCTCCTGGCCGTCCCGCGCGGAGCAGGCGAACGGGAAGACCAGCCCCGAGGAGCTCATCGCGGCCGCCCACTCCAGCTGCTTCTCCATGGCGCTGTCCAACGGCCTCGCCAAGGCCGGCACCCCGCCGACCCGGCTGAACACCCAGGCCGAGGTCACCTTCCAGCCGGGCACCGGCATCACCGGTATCCACCTCACCGTGCAGGGCGAGGTGGACGGCCTCGACGAGGCGGGCTTCGTCAAGGCGGCCGAGGACGCGAAGGCCAACTGCCCGGTCAGCCAGGCGCTGACGGGCACGACGATCACCCTGAGCGCCTCGCTCGTCTGAGTTCTTCCCCGATGCCCCTGGGGGCCGGTCGCGGCCGGGCCCCAGGGGCATCGCTGTGTCCCCCTCCGTCCCGGACGCCGCCCTGTTCACCTTCCGGCCATCTTGAATCCTCCTGCAATACACCGAGGTTTCTCATCACTTCTTCATGCGGCGTTGGTTGCGTATCGCCTGCCGGCCGGTCCGGCACGGACGACGAAGGAGGCACGCGGTGTCGCAACACGACACGGCCCCGTCCCGGGAGCCCACCCAGGGGCATTCCGAGGACCCCCGACCGCTGCATGTGGCGAGCAGACTGCACGCGTTCAACCGGTTCGAGCTCAAGTACCTGGTCCCGGTGGAGCAGGCGACCGAACTCCGCGACGAGCTGGCGGAGCGGATGGACCGCGATCTCCACAGCCCCGTCGGCGGGTACGGCGTGTGGAGCCTGTACTACGACTCACCGCAGCTGCGGTTCTACTGGGAGAAGATCGAGGGCCTGAAGTTCCGCCGCAAGCTGCGGATCCGGCACTACGGCGAACCGGTCGGGGTCACCGACGACTCCCCGGTCTGCGTCGAGATCAAGCAGCGCGTCAACCGGGTCACCCAGAAGCGGCGCATCACCCTGCCGTACGGAACGGCCCGACGGCTCTGCGACGCACGGGAGTTGATCGAGCACGCGCCGAACGAGCGGGCGTTCGTCCACGAGGTGCTCGATCTGGTCGTACGGCTGAATCTGCGGCCGACCGCGATCACCGGCTACCAGCGCGAGGCCCTGGTGGGGCGGGCGGCCGACACCGGACTGCGCGTCACCTTCGACCGGCGCATCCGGGGCCGCGACCGGGACTTCCACTTCGGCGGCCCCGACCCGGAGAACCGCTTCACCATCCCGCCGCACCTCTCGGTGATGGAGATCAAGGTCAACGAACGCACCCCCACCTGGATCACCGATCTGGCGGCCCGCCGCAATCTCAGCCTCATCCGGGTGTCCAAGTACGTCCAGTCCATCGAGGCGTTCGGACTGGCCCCCCGTTCCGTCTTCCATCTCGACGAGGTGGCCTTCCCGCCGCCCTCCCCCACCCCCTCCCCCCTCGACACGACGCTGCCGGCGCAGGACGCGCCGGTGAAAGCAGGAGCCCAGTGAACTTCGATCTGCAGGAACTCAGCGGGACGTTCAGCGTCACCGACGTCGTCGCGGCGATGGTGCTGTCCTTCGTCCTGAGCACGGTGATCGGCTACGTCTACCGGTACACCCACCGGAACGTGTCGTACAGCCAGTCCTACGTCCAGACCCTGGTCGTCGTCGGCATGATCGTCGCCCTGATCATGCTGGTCGTCGGGTCCAACCTTGCACGGGCGTTCTCCCTGGTCGGTGCCCTGTCCGTGGTCCGGTTCCGCAACGCGGTCAAGGAGACCCGGGACGTCGGGTTCATCTTCCTGGCGATGGCGATCGGCATGGCCTGCGGTGCGCGCTTCTACACGCTGGCCGCGGTCGGCGCGGTCGTCATCTGCGTGGTCGTCGTCGTCATGCACAAGTTCGACTGGTTCGCGCTGAACGTCCAGCGCCAGGTGGTCAAGGTCCAGGTCCCGGCGGGCGAGGACCACACCCCGGGCATCCGTGACGTCCTGATCCGCTACACCAGCGAGTTCGAGCTGGTCAGCACGGAGTCGATCCGCGGCGGGGCGCTGAACGAGGTGTTCTACACCGTGCGGATGAAGAAGGGCACCGAGCCCGGCGACCTGGTCACCGCGCTCCAGGAGCACACGTCCGGGCAGCGGGTGACCGTGCTGACCGGTTACGACACCACCGACCTGTGAGCACCGGCGACGGCGGCGCCCGCCGCCGGCGGCTGCGCGACCGGGTGCCCGTGCGGGTGCGTCACCACTGGAAACCGGCGGGCGCGCTGTGCGCGGGGCTCGTGGTGATGGTGGCCGTCTTCGGCGACGCCCGTATCTCCCCGTACGTCACCTCCGCCTCGCGGGTGGAGGCGGACACCATCACGGAGAACGTGAAGGGCACGGTCGGCCTGTACGACACCTCGGTGCGGCACTCCATCCAACTGGAGTACAACCAGACGGACTTCGACAAGATGATGAAGGAGTTCAAGAAGGACGGCACCAAGGACGCCATCCCCGCCGACCTCACCATCGACGGGGTCTACCTCCAGGACGTCGGCATCCGCCTCAAGGGCAACTCCACCCTGATGTCCCTGCGGGGCGGCCGCGGGATGCCCGGCGGGGGCGGGATGCCGGGCGGGGGCGGGATGCCGGGCGGGGGCGGAGGCATGCCCGGGGGCGCCGGAATGCCGGGCGGCGCGGGCACGGCCGGTGGTGCGGGCATGGCCGGTGGTGCGGGCATGGCCGGTGGTGCGGGCATGGCCGGTGGTGCGGCGGGGACCGGCGGCGCCGGTGGGACCGCTGAGGCCGGTAAGAACAATGCGGCTGGTGGTGCCGGTGGTGCGGCTGGTGGACCGGGTGGCGGTCGTGGCGGCGGCATGGTGCAGTACAACCTCTCCGCCGACAAGCCCGAGGAACTGCCCTGGCTCATCAAGATCGACGAGTACGTGGAGGGCCGCGCCTACCAGGGCGAGCGGGAGATCTCGCTCCGTCCGGGCAGCAACGCCCAGGTGCCGGTCAACGAGGCCCTGTCGCTCGCGCTGATCGACGGGACGGGCGAGCCGGCCGAGCGGTACGGCTTCTCGACCCTGAAGGTCAACAACCGGCCGGCCGCCGTCCGGCTGATGGTGGAGAACCCGGACACCGAGTACGCCGAGGCGGTCGACGGCGAGTCCGTCGTCTACAAGGCCAGGGCCGGCGGCAGCTTCGCCTACCAGGGCGACGACCCCTCGAAGTACGAGACGTCCTTCCGTCAGCTCAACAAGGTGGGCAGCCAGGACCTCGAACCGGTGATGAAGCTGATCAAGTGGGTGGAGAACGCCTCGGACGAGGAGTTCGCCGAGCACCTCGACGACCACGTGGACATCGATTCGTTCGCCCACTACGTCGCGGCGCAGAACCTGCTGATGAACTTCGACGACATGGCGGGCCCGGGGAAGAACTATCTGCTCGGGTACGACCTGGACACCAAGAAGTTCTCGGTACTGGGCTGGGACTACAACCTCACCTTCAGCGGGGACGCGACCGCCGGACCCGACGACTCGATGAGCATGGGCGGCGGCCGGGGCGGACCCGGGGGCGGACAGAACGCCGGACAGCCCGGCGGCGACACGGCCGGAGGCATGCCGGAACCTCCCGAGGGCATGCCGGACCTGCCCGAAGGGGCCGGGATGCCCGACTTCGGCGACGGTGAAGGGGCGCCGGGCGCGGGTCCGGGCGGCCGGATGTCCGGTCACGCGCTCAAAAGCCGCTTCCTGGAGCTCGACGCCTTCGACGCCGTCTACAAGAAGGCCTACCGGGACCTGTACGAGAAGTTCTACGGCTCCGGCAAGGCCACCGAGGCGCTCAAGGACATCGCCGAGCAGGCGGGCAGGGCCGGGGTCGCGGCCAAGGACGTCGACAAGGCGGTGGGCGCGCTGCGCACCACGGTCACGCAGCGGACCACGGCCCTGGCGAAGAACAAGGAGGTCACCGGCTGACGGCGCGCCCCGGGCCCGGAACCCCTTCCGGCGCCCGGGCGCGCGGGCGTACGCCCCACCGGGTCCGGCCCGCTCCGGGCCGGACCCGGCCGTTCCTGTGAATCCGCACAAGTTCGCCGACTACGCTCGCGCGCACCGCACCCACGGCACCGTCCCGTCCCGTCCCGGCGTGCGCCCCCGTCCGCCACGCCACGAGGTGATCGCTTTCCATGGGCGACCGGCCCGCTCCGCACACCGTCCTGGTCGTCGAGGACGACCCGGGCATCCGCACCCTGCTCTCCTCGGCCCTGACCGCGGCCGGGTACCGCGTCGTCACGGCAGTGGACGGACGGGCGGCCGTCGAGGCCACCGACCGCTGCCGCCCGGACCTGATCGTCCTCGACGTGATGCTGCCGGACACCGATGGTTTCGCCGTGACGCGCGAACTGCGGGCGCGGGGCGACTACACCCCCGTGCTCTTCCTCACCGCCCGCACCGACATCGAGGACCGCATCATCGGTCTCAGCTCGGGCGGCGACGACTACGTCACCAAGCCGTTCCACATCCAGGAGATCCTGCTGCGGATCCGCGCCATCCTGCGCCGCACGGCCGGCGCACCGAGACGGGCGCCGGAGCGGCCCCCGCTCCGCTACGCCGATCTGAGCGTCGACCGCGAGCGCCACACGGTGCACCGGGCGGGCCGCGCCGTGCAGCTGTCCCCCACCGAGTTCCGGCTGCTGGTCTGTCTGGTGTCCCATCCGGAGAAGGTGCTGGGCAAACAGGAGATCCTCATGGAGGTGTGGCAGTACGGCTTCGCCGGTGACACCCGCATCGTGGACACGTACATCAAGAACCTGCGCCGCAAGATCGACCGGGCGGACCGGCCACTGATCCACACTGTGCGCGGGGTGGGCTACTGCCTGCGGCTGCCCCGCGAGGAAGCCCCGTGACACGGCCGCCGCGCCGGCTGCGGCCCCGTTCGATCCGCACCCGGCTGGTGCTGATCTCCACCGTGCTCGCCACCGTCGCCGTCCTCGTGTCGCAGGCGGCCGGGATGACGGTGATGAGCGGCTGGCTCACGGGTCAGATCGACGACCGTCTCGGGGAGTTCCGTCCCCCGCCGCTGCCCGCGTACGTCCGGGGGCACGGCACGTTGCCGAGCTCCTCGGACGCGGCCGTGCCGCAGAAGGACCTCCTCCCCTCCGACTACCGGGTCTTCTTCTACGACGCCGACGGAACGCTTCTGCCGGACTCGCTGGGCAGCGGCGACGGGCGCCCCCGGCTGCCCGGGACCGTGGCGGCGCTGGGGCTGACGACCGGGAAGCCCGCCACCCTGCCCGCCGAGGAGGGCGACGGGAGCTGGCGGGTGGTCGTGGACACCGATCCGCGGGGGCGGAGGGTCGTCGTGGCGCTGCCGCTCGACACCGTGGAGGGGGCCACCTCCAAGCTCCTGTGGTTCAGTCTGGCGATCGGGGCCGTCGCCGCCGCCGGTGTCGGACTGCTGAGCAGCGCGGCGGTGCGGCTGGGGCTGCGCCCGCTGGCCCGGATGGAGCGCACGGCCCTGCGGATCACCGCGGGGGAGTCGGCGCTCGTGGTCACCGACACCGACCCGCGGACCGAGACCGGGCGGCTCGGCATCGCCTTCAACACCATGCTCGACCAGGTGCGGGCCGCCCTGCACCGCAAGGACGCCTCGGAGCAGCGGCTGCGCCGCTTCATGGCCGACGCCGGTCACGAGCTGCGGACCCCGCTGACGTCCGTCCAGGGTTTCGCCGAACTGCTGGTCGAACAGCCCCGGCTGCCCGCCGCGCGGCGCCGGGAGGCCCATGAGCTGATCGTCCGGAACTCCGAGCGGATGAGCCGGCTCGTCGACGACCTCTTCCTGCTGGCCAAACTGGGGTACGCGCCCGTGACGCACCCGGAGACCGTGGACCTGCTCTCACTGGCGGCGGACGGGGTGCGCGCGGCGGTCGTCGCCCACCCGGAGCGGGAGGTGCGGCTGGCGCCGCTCGCGGGGGACGGGCCGGAGGGGACGGCGACCGCGCTCGACGTCGTCGAGACGCTGGGCGACCCCCATCAGCTCGCCCAGGTGATCGCCAATCTGCTGGCCAACGCCTGTGTGCACACCCCGCCCGACGCGGGCGTGGAGGTGCGGGTCGGTACGGCCCTGACCGGGCAGCGCACCGGGGGACGCGACCGGCCCGGTCGCACGAGTGCCACGGCCGCGCTGCCGCCCGGGGTTCCGGTGTGCGTGGTGGAGGTGGTGGACGACGGGCCGGGGCTGGCGCCGGACGCCGCCCGGCAGGTGTTCGAACGGTTCTACCGGGGGCCGTCGGCGGCGGACGGTCCGGAGCCCGGATCCGGCCTCGGTCTGGCCATCGCCTCCACGATCGCGGCGGCCCACCGAGGCCGCCTCGAACTCGACACCCGTCCGGGCTACGGCTCCACGTTCCGTCTGCTGCTGCCCCGGGGCGTCGGACCGGAATCGGCCACTGTGGCGTGACAACGTTCGCCCGGGACGTCGAACGGGCAGGGCTGCCCTTGACGTTGCCATGTCACCTGTCCGCCAACAGGGAGTTGCCTCATGTCCGACGAAACCCGCACCCCCGCCACCCGACGCCAGATCCTCGCCACGGGCGGCGCGGTCGCCGCCGTCGCCTTCACCGGCGCGTTCGGTGAACTCTTCGCGGGCAGCAGCGCCTCCGCCCGGGGCCATGCCGGCTACGGCCCGCTGGTGCCGGACCCGGACGGGCTGCTCGATCTGCCGAAGGGGTTCCGCTACCGGGTGCTCTCCCGCGAGGGCGACCCGCTCCGTTCGGGCGAGGGGCCGGTGCCCAGCCACTGCGACGGCATGGCCGCGTTCACCGGCCGGCGCGGCGGCGTCCGGCTGGTGCGCAACCACGAGAACCGCGTGGACGCCGCGATCGCCGTGCCGACGACCGAGGGGCTCACGTACGACCCGATGGGCAAGGGCGGCTGCACCGCCCTGGAGCTGGACGGTGCGGGCCGGGTGCTCACCGAGCGCGTCGCCGTCGCGGGCACCGCCGTCAACTGCGCGGGCGGGCGCACCCCCTGGGACACCTGGCTCACCTGCGAGGAGACCGAGGACCGGGCCGGTACCAACGGCTACACCAAGGACCACGGTTTCGTCTTCGAGGTGGACGGCGCGGACCCGCACCGCACCGGTGCCGTCCCGCTGACCGCGATGGGCCGCTTCCAGCACGAGGCCGTCGCCATCGATCCGCGCAACGGCGTCGTCTACGAGACGGAGGACGCCTTCGAGAAGCCCTTCGGGCTGTTCTACCGCTTCCTGCCGCGCAAGCCGCTGGGCGGCACGGGCTCCCTGCGGGCGGGCGGACGGCTGGAGGCCATGCGGGTCCCGGGCATCGCCGACCTCTCCGCCGTCCAGGAGACCGGCACGGTCTTCGAGGGCATCGAGTGGGTCCCCGTACCGGATCCCCTGGCCGCCGAAACCCCCATCCGCTTCCAGGACTTCGGGCCGAAGGGCATCACCCACGCCCAGAAGCTGGAGGGCTGTTACTGGGGCGGCACCAGCGTCTACTTCGTCTCCAGCTTCGCCCACAGCGACGAGGGCTCGGCCGCCGACCACTTCGGACAGGTCTGGCGCTACGACCCCGCCCACCGCCGCCTCACCCTCGTCATCGTCTTCGGCCCCGGCACCGACGTCCAACTGCCCGGCGAGTCCCCCGACAACATCTGCCTGGCCGCCGACGGCGGGCTGATGGTGTGCGAGGACGGCAACGGCGCCCAGCACGTCTTCGGCCTGACCCGGCGCGGCGAGGTCTACGCGATGGCACGCGGCCGGCAGAACATCGGCACCGCCGAGGAGCCCGAGTGGGGCGAGTTCGCCGGCGTCACCTTCGCCCCGGACGACCGGACGATGTACGTGAACTGCTACACGCCGGGAACGACGTTCGCGGTGACGGGGCCGTGGCGGTGAGGAGCTGATCCCGGGCGGCGGGAACCCCGCCGCCCGCTGTCCGCCTACCAGTTGGTGAACGCCCCGTCGTCGGTGCGCAGATGGGGGCGCTCGTCGGCGGTGGCCGTGAAGCGGCGCGCGGCCTCTCGGTCGATGTCCACGCCGATGCCCGGCAGTTCGCTCGCCTCGACCCGGCCCGGCACCACCACGGGCCGGTGGGTGAAGAGCGCGGCGATGGCCGGCTCGGGGTCGGTCTGGTGCTCCTGGATCGCCACGTTCGGGCAGGCCAGGTTGAGCTGGAGCGAGGAGGCGGCGGTGACCGGGCCGAGCGGGTTGTGGGTGGCCAGCTTGATGTGGTGGGCCTCGGCCATGGCGGCGATCTTCCTGGCCTCGGTCAGACCGGCCGCGACGCCCACGTCGACCCGGGCGTAGTCGATCAGCTCGCCCTCGATCAGCGGCCTGAACTCCCATTTGGAGCCGTACTGTTCGCCGGCGGCCAGCGGAACACCGGTGCGGGCCCGGAGCATCCGGTAGCTCTCGGGGTTCTCGGAGCGCAGCGGGTCCTCGACGAAGTACGGGCGGGCCGCCTCGATCTCCCGGCACAGGGTCAGCGCCTCGGGCGGGTCGAGCCGGGTGTGCACGTCCAGGATCAGCTCCACCTCGTCGCCCACCGTCTCCCGTACCTGGTGGAAGAGTTCGACGGAATCGCGCAGGCAGCGGCGGGCGTCCAGCACGTCGCCCTCGTCGTGCGGAGCGGCGAAGCGCAGATGGCGCCAGCCCTCCCGGACGAGTGCGCGGCAGCGGTCCAGGAACCACGGGCGGTCGTGGTATCCGTCGCCGACGTGCACATAGGCCGGCACGTGGTCGCGGGCCCGGCCGCCGAGGAGTTCGTGCACCGGCACGCCCAGTGCCTTGCCGCGGATGTCCCACAGGGCCACGTCCACGGCGGCGATGGCGGCCCCGAGTATCCGGTCGGCGGGGAAGAAGCCGCGGCGGAACATGACCTGCCACAGGTGCTCGATGCGTCGCGGGTCCTCACCGGTGATCAGCTCGGCGAGATGGGCGAGTCCGCCGGCGACCGCCTTCTGCCGCGATCTGATGCCGACCTCGCCCAGGCCGTGGATGCCCTCGTCGGTGTCGACCACCACGAGCATCATGCTGTCGCCGTGATCGGGCAGCGTCAGCACTTCCAGGCCGGTGATCTTCATGCCACTCCTCTATGAAAACGTTCCCGCAATTTCAGAACCGTTGATGAGAACGCATCATCGACATCGACCGAGCCCTTGCACAACCCCCCGGAACGCAGCAGATTTTCCTTGGTGAAACGGTCTTGACACCTCCCGGGAACGTTCGCAAGGATCCACCGCATCCAGCAGGGACGAGGCGAGGAGGCCGTCGGTGGCAGTCACAATCCGGGAGGTGGCGAGCGCCGCGGGCGTCTCGGTGTCGACGGTGTCGCGTGCGTTCACCGCACCGGACCAGGTCCAGCCGAGGACCCGGCAGCGCATCCTGGACGCGGCGGCCAAGCTGGGCTATTCGCCCAACCCGGCGGCGCGCAGCCTGCGGGGCGGCGGCACGGGCACACTCGGGCTGATCGTCCCGGACATCGCCAACCCGTTCTTCCCCCCGATCGTCAAGGCGATGCAGGCCCGCGCCCGGCGGCTCGGGTACACGGTCCTGGTCGCCGACAGCGACGAACGCGAGGCCGACGAACTGGAGGCGATCGCCGCGGTCTCCAAGCGGGTCGACGGTCTGGTGCTGTGGGCGTCCACGCTCACCGAGGACCGGCTGCGCGAGCTGTCGGACCGGATGCCGGTGGTGGTCGTCAACCGTCATGTGCCGGGCATCCCCGAGGTGCGGATCTCCCTGTCCGCCGGCATCACGCAGACGGTCGAGCACCTGCGCGCCTACGGTCACCGCCGCTGTGTGTTCATCAACGCCTCGCGCGCCGAGCTGAGCCGCGGCAAGTCGATCCAGGAGTCGTTCGAGGCGCTGGACCTCTCGCTCGTCGAGCTCGGCCCCTACGAGCCGAGGTTCGAGACGGGGGTGCACGCGGCGACGCTCGTCGGCGCGCACGGCGCCACGGCGGTCATCGCCCACAACGACCTGGTCGCCCTCGGGGTGCTGCACCAGCTGTCGAACCTGGGGGTCGGCGTTCCGGGCGAGGTGAGCGTCGTCGGGATCGACGACACCCTGCTGGCCTCCGTCTCCACGCCGGGGCTGACCACGATCCGCATCGACCCGGAGGAGATCGCCACCCGCGCCGGCGATCTGCTCATCGAGACCATCGCCGGGCGCGCCGGCGGCGCGGCCGGCTCGGCGCCGTGCGTGGAGATCGGCTCCCGGCTGGTCCCCCGCGCCTCCACGGGTCCCGCACCCACTCTCTGATCCCCCTTCCTCCTCCCGCACTCCCGCACTGCCTCACTCCCCCGTCGGCCCGCCGCGGCCCCGCGCGCCCTCCCGGCCGCCTCCCTGATTCCCCCTGCCCTTCTTGGAGTTGAAATGTCCAGAACCTCCCGACGTGCGGCCGTGTTCGGCTGCATAGCCGCGGCCGTGGCCCTCACCGGCTGTTCCTCCGTCACCCCGGGCAAGGCGGGTTCGGGCGGCGATCTCGTCCTGCGCGTCCAGGGCATGCCCCCGGCCACCGACAAGCCGGCCCTGGCCCTCTTCAAGAAGCAGGTCGCCGACTTCGAGAAGGCCAACCCGGGGATCAAGGTGAAGGGGTCCACCACGGTCTTCGACCCGCTGACCTTCTCCGCCAAGCTGTCCGGCGGCAATGTCGAGGACGTCATCAAGGTGCCGCTGACCGAACCCCAGCGGCTCATCCAGCAGAAGCAGGTGCTCCCCATCACCGGGCAGCTCCAGGCGTGGGACCACTTCAAGGAGTTCAACCCGCAGGTCCTCAAGCCGGTCAGCGACGAGGCGGGCGAGGTCTACGGCGTCCCGCAGAACCCGTACGCCCAGGGCCTGGTCTACAACCGGGACCTGTTCGAGAAGGCCGGGCTCGACCCGGACAAGCCGCCGGCCACCTGGGAGGAGGTCCGGGCCGCCGCCGAGCGGATCAGCGAGAAGACCGGAAAGGCCGGGTTCGTCCACGAGTCGAAGGACAACCAGGGCGGCTGGCAGCTGACCATGCTGTCGTACGCGTTCGGCGGGGACCTGGAGACCCGGCAGGGCGACACGTACACCGCCACGCTCACCGGCGACGCCACGAAGAAGGCGCTCACCCTGCTCAAGGACATGCGCTGGAAGGACGACTCGCTCGGCCGCAACCAGCTCAACAACCAGAACGACGTGGTCAAGCAGTTCGCGGCCGGCCAGGTCGGGATGTTCATGGGCAGCCCGGGGACGTACCGGCTGGCCAAGATGCAGTTCGGCATGGAGGACATCGACGCCTTCGGCGTCGGTCCGCTGCCGCAGTCCGGCGGCGACGCCACGCTGACCGGCGGTGACATCTACATGGTCCCGAAGTCGGCCGACAGCAAGCACGCGGCGGCCGCGGTCAAGTGGCTGACCTTCGCGTACGCCCAGCCGCAGTACAGCACCGAGAGCGCCGCGCAGCAGGCGAAGGCCCTGGCCGCCGACCCGAAGTCCGCGGTCGGCGTGCCGACGCTGCCGGTCTTCGACGCCGAGCGGCAGAAGCAGATCGACGCGGCGATCGCCCCGTACGCCAATGTGAAGGCGGAGCACTTCAAGCCGTACACGGACGGGCTGGCGAAGCTGGAGCTCAAGGCCGAACCGCCCTACCAGGCGCAGCAGCTGTACACCGCGCTGGACTCCGTCGTGCAGGCGGTGCTGACCAAGCGCGACGCCGATGTCGACGCCCTGCTGGCCTCGGCCGAGAAGGACGTCAACGCCAAGCTCGCCGCCGGCCAGAAGTAGTCCGCCATGAGCCTGCTCACCCCCTCCCGGCGCCCCGCCGCCGCACCGCCCGGAAAGCCGGAGCGGACCGGTCCGGCCGGGCGCTCCGGCACCCCGCGCGGCGCGGGCCTGCGCAAGCAGTTCACCGCCTGGCTGTTCCTCGTGCCGACGCTGCTGGTCTTCGGGCTCTTCGCCTGGTGGCCGATCGTCCGCAGCCTGCTGCTGAGCTTCCAGCGGACCAACCTCGTCGACCCCGCCGTCTGGGTGGGGCTGGACAACTTCCGGGCGGTCTTCGACGATCCGCTGCTGGGGACCGCCGTCTCCAACACCCTGCTGTTCGTCGGGCTCGGCCTGCTGATCGGCTTCCCCGCCCCGCTGCTGCTGGCCGCGGTGATGTCGACGGTGCGGCGGGGCGCCGGGGTCTTCCGCTTCCTGGTCTATCTGCCGGTGGTCATCCCGCCGGTGGTGGCGATCCTGCTGTGGAAGTGGTTCTACGATCCGGGCAGCGGGCTCTTCAACAGCGTGCTGGGGACCGTGGGCCTCGGCCCGTACCCCTGGCTGGAGTCCTCCGGCAGCGCGATGCTCTCGCTGGTCCTGGAGGCGACCTGGGCGGGCATGGGCGGGGCGGTCCTGATCTACCTCGCCGCGATGGTCGGCATCCCGGGCGAGCTGTACGAGGCGGCCGAGGTCGACGGGGCCGGCATCTGGCGGCGGCTCTGGCACGTGATGCTGCCGCAGCTGCGTCCCGTCATCGGTCTGCTGCTGCTCGTCCAGCTCATCAACACGGTGCAGGTCTTCACCGAGCCGTACGTCTTCACCGGCGGCGGCCCGGAGAACTCCACCCTCACGGTGCTGCTGCTGATCTTCCGGTACGCCTTCCAGGACGGGGCGTACGGCCAGGCCGCCGCGCTCTCCTTCCTGATGGTCCTCACCCTCGCCCTGCTCTCCGCGGTCTATCTGCGGGCCACCCGCAGCTGGAGCAAGACATGACCTCCCTCACCACCTTCGTCTCCGTCAACGACCGGCAGCGGCCCGGGGTCCGGGCGGCCGTGCGCTCCGTCCAGGTGCTCACCCTGGTCCTGCTGCTGCTCCTGGGCGTCGGTCCGCTCTACTGGATGGTCAAGGGCGCGGTGTCGCCACCGGCCGAACTGACCACGCATCCGCTCGCCCTGTGGCCGGACCGGCCGCTGACCGGCAACTTCGCCACCGCCTACCGGGATCTGGGCGTCGGCCACTACCTGATGAACACCGTGCTGGTGGTGGGCGGTTCCTGGCTGGTGCAGCTCTTCGTGTCGGCCACCGCCGGCTTCGCGCTCTCGGTGCTCAGGCCCCGCTTCGGCAAGGTCGTCTACGGGGCGGTCCTGGCGACGATGTTCGTGCCGTACACGGTGAACATGGTCAGCCTCTTCATGACCGTGATCGACGTACCGTTCCTCCACCTCAACCTCGGTGACACCTACTGGGCGATCTGGCTGCCGGCCGGGACGAACGCCTTCACGGTGCTGCTGGCCAAGCAGTTCTTCGACGCGCTGCCCCGCGAGCTGTTCGACGCGGCCCGGGTCGACGGAGTGTCCACCCGGCAGCTGCTCACGAAGATCGTGCTGCCGATGAGCCGGCCGGTGCTGGCCGTGATCAGCCTGCTGGCCGTCATGCACAGCTGGAAGGACTTCATCTGGCCGCTGGTCGCGCTGACCGATCCGGAGAAGCAGCCGGTCAGCGTCGCACTGGCCCAGCTCGCCACGCAGGCCCCGCAGGACCAGCTGATCGCGGCGATGGTGCTGGCCGTCGCACCGCCGGTGCTCGTCTTCGCGGTCTGCCAGAAGTACATCGTCGCCGGGCTCGGCTTCACCGGCGTCAAGGGCTGACCCCTCACGCCCTCCCCCGCACCTTCCTCTTCGGGACGAGAGAAAGGCACCACCATGTCCGTTCACCGCCGCACCTTCCTCCAGGGCACGGCCGTCGCCACCGGCGCCGCCCTGCTCCCCGCCGCCCCCGCGCACGCGGCCGACCCGGTCACCCTCACCGCCGAGGGGATCACGGTCGTCGGCCAGAGCGACGGCGGCGTGCTCGTCCGGGACGGCTCGGGCGCCGACCGCGTCCTGATCAGCCACTTCATGATCAAGGACAGCGTGCTGGGCCAGCAGCGCACCTTCGGCGGCGCCCCGGCCCGGATCACCCTGCCCGACGGCCGGCCCGCCCTGCGGATCACGTACACGATGGGCAGTGGGGCGCCGGGCGTCACCGTCAGCGGCGTCTTCGACGTCACCGCCCGTACCCTGCGCATGCGCTGGGAGGTGGGCGGCTCCGCCACGCTGACCCCGACCGGTTTCATGGTCGCCCGGACCCTGGTCCAGCCGAGCGTCCCGGAGTCGTACGAGGCGCTGACGGTCTGGGAGCGCGACGCCCGGGGCGGCATTCCGTACGAGATCGACGCGGGCGGGGTGTACGCGGCCTCCTGGGGCGAGACCTCGGGCTTCTTCTGCCTGGACGCCACCAATCCGTCCTACACGAACGCCACCTGGATCCACGCCCCGGGCACGTCGACGGGCGCGGACATCGCGGTCACGGAGGCCGCCTTCGTCCTCGGGGAGCTGCGGCCGCGTGCGGCCGGGACGATCGCCGCCGGCCGTCCGCTGGGCGTCGAGGTGTGGACCGACCAGCCGTTCAACCTGTATGAGGCGGCCGGGGAGTCCATGCTGCTGCGGGCCCAGGTGGTCAACGGCGGAGCGGCGTCGCGGCCGGTGACGCTGACCTGGTGGGCCCGCGACTTCGCGGGTGCGGTGCTCGGGTCCGGCACGGAGACCCGGGAGCTGGCGGCGGGCGCCTCGTGGGACGCCGCGTTCCCGCTGACCGCCCCGGGCCAGGGCATCGTCTTCACCGAGGTGGCCGTCGCCTCGGGCACCGACCGGGCGCTCGCCCGGACCAACCTCGCGGTGCTCCCCGACTTCGCCTACCGGGCGGGCACCGAGTCCATGTTCGGCATCGCCAACTACCCGTGGCTGCTGAAGCCGGGCCGGGAGGAGGTGCTCGGGCTGCTGCGGAAGCTGGGCGTGAAGTGGGTGCGGATCGCGTACGAGGGGGCGCCCGGCATCGACATCGACACCCTGGACGCGGCGGGCATCGCGCACAACGTGGAGCTCAGCTCCATCCCGCTGGGCGGCACGGCCGAGCAGATCGCCGCCTGGGCGGACACCAACGTCGCGAAGGCGGTGGCGGCGCGCGCCCGGTACTTCGAGGTGGCCAACGAGGTCAACCAGCCGTGGATGTCCGGTCGGGGCGCCGACGTCTACGTGCGCGACGGGCTGAAGCAGGTCACCGACCGGCTGGCCACGGCCGGTCCGACGATGAAGGTGATGAACGCGGGCCTGGGCGGGATGGACTACGTCTGGCTGGAGAACTTCCGCGCGGCGGGCGGCTGGGACCTCATCGACGCGCTCGCCGTCCATCCGGGCCGGGGCAACTTCACCCCCGACTTCGCACCGGATCCGGCGGACTGGACCCAGGGCTCGGCCGGCACCTACTGGAACTTCCTGGGCGCGGTCCGCAAGGCGAAGGCGGTGATCGCGGAGTACGGCGGCGACAAGGAGCTGTGGCTGACCGAGGCGTACGCGCCGACCCGGCCGAACGCCTGGTGGTCCGACACCTACCGGCACGCCGCCGAGAACGTCCTGCTGACGCTCGTCCTGGCGAAGGCCGAGGGGGTCCGGGGCGTCAACTGGTACCAGCTGCACGACTCCACCGTGCTGCACCCGCAGGAGGCGGACCCGGCGAACGCGGAGTACCACTACGGGCTGATGCACCGGGACACCGCGCCCAAGCCGTCGCTGCTGGCGTACGCCACGGCGGCGCGGGTCCTGGACGGGGCCGTGTACGTCCGGCCGCTGGTCTTCGCGGACGCGGACGTCAAGGGGCTGCTGTTCACCACCCCGGACGGTCCGGTCTCGGTGCTGTGGAGCCGCGCGGACGGGTACGTCCTCAACGCCGACCACGGCGAGGACGCGTGGTACGCCTCGCCGGAGCCCTGGACCGACACCTGGACGAGCCGCACCGAGGTCGTGGCCCATTCGGCCGCGGTCGACGGCACCGTGCGGGAGCTGAACTGCATCGGGCAGGAGCGCACGCTCACGGCCGCCGGCGGCAAGGTCACCCTCACGCTCGACGGCGCGCCCCGCGTCTACTACGGCCTCGCCGCCAACCCCGACTGGAAGTAGGAGCACCGGCACCATGAGGAACGAAACCGCACGCCACGACGTCACCGTGGTCGGCGGCGGGCTGGCCGGGGTGAGCGCGGCCGTCGCCGCCGCCCGGCTGGGCCGCACCGTCGCCCTGATCAACAACCGGCCGGTCCTCGGCGGGAACTCCAGCAGCGAGGTCCGCGTCTGGGTCTGCGGCGCGACCGGGCACGGCCGCAACCACTACGCCCGCGAGGGCGGCGTCATGGGCGAGCTGTTCGTCGAGAACCAGTTCCGCAACCCGGACGGCAATCCGTACTTCTGGGACGCGGTGATCCTGGACGTGGTGCGGGCCGAGCCGAACATCACGCTCTACCTGAACACCGATGTGCGCGAGGTGGACGCGGAGGGCCCCGAGGACGCTCGGCGCATCACGGCGGTCACCGGCTGGATGATGGGGTCCGAGCGGCGGATCCGGTTCGAGAGCGCGATGTTCCTGGACTGCTCGGGGGACGGGCTGGTGGGGCATCTGGCCGGGGCGCGGCACCGGATCGGCCGGGAGTCCCGGGCCGAGTACGCGGAGCCGTGGGCTCCGGAGACCGCCGATTCGATCACGCTCGGCTCGACGCTGCTCTTCTACACGAAGGACGCCGGGCATCCGGTCCGGTACGTCGCCCCGGACTTCGCCCGGAACATCGCCGAGACCACCATCCCGCAGCGCCGGATCATCAAGTCCGGGGACAACGGCTGCGCGTACTGGTGGATCGAGTTCGGCGGCGAACTGGACACGGTGCACGACAACGAGCGCATCCGTGACGAGCTGTGGGCGGTCATCCACGGCATCTGGGACCACATCAAGAACTCCGGCGAGTTCGACGCCGACTCGATGACGCTGGAGTGGGTGGGCTCGGTGCCCGGCAAGCGCGAGTACCGGCGCTTCCTCGGCGACTACGTCCTGCACCAGGGCGACATCCTCGGCCAGAGCGAGTTCGCCGACCGGGTGGCCTTCGGCGGCTGGTCGATCGACCTGCACCCGCCGAAGGGCGTGTACGCCACCGAGGACGGGGCCAAGCAGCGGTACGCGGACGGGATCTACCACATCCCGTACCGCAGTCTGTACTCCGTGAACACGACGAACCTGCTGTTCGCCGGGCGGAACATCTCGGCCAGCCACGTCGCGTTCGGCTCGACCCGGGTCATGGCGACCTGTGCGACGCTCGGGCAGGCGGCGGGCACGGCAGCGGCGCTGTGCGCCGCCGGCGGGATCGCCCCGAGGGAGCTGGAACCGGCCGCCCTCCAGCGGACGCTGCTGCGCGAGGACGCCTCGGTGATCGGGCTGGCCTCGGCCGATCCGGAGGACCTGGCGCTGGGCGCGACGGCCACCGCCTCCTCGGTGCTGGCGGCCCCCGACGCGACGGTGGCGCGGGAACGGTGGCCGCTGGCGGCCGACGCCGGATTCGTGGTGCCCGTCGATCCGGCGCTGGACGCGCTGGAGCTGCTGGTGGACGCCGCCCGTGACACCCGGCTCGTCGTCGAGCTCTACGACCCGGGGCTCGGGCAGAACTACGTGCCCCGCCATCTGGTGGAACGGGTGGAGGTGCCGGTCGCGGCCGGGGAGAAGCAGTGGGTGCGCACGGGTCTGCGCTGGGCGCCGGACAGCGCCCGCAACGCCTTCGTCGTCGTACGGGCCGACGCGGATCTCGCCCTGTACACCTCGGACGCGCCGGCCCCGGGGGTGCTGGCGCTGACCCGGGTGGCGCTGCGGCCGCAGGACGAGTCGCCGCAGCCGCTGCGGGAGTGGACGGACGCCGGGCTGCTGCGCCGCACGTTCTGCCTGCGGACGGGGGCCACCTCGGCGTACGCGGCGCAGAAGGCGGTGGACGGTTTCGCCCGACCGTACGCCGGACCGCACATGTGGGTCTCCGAGCCGCTGCGCGAGGGCGGCGAGGAGTGGCTCCAGCTGTCCTGGCCCGGTCCGGTGACGCTGTCGCGGTTCGATGTGCTGGCCGACGACGACGTCAACGAGGACCTGATCAATCTGCACCACCACCGCACCCCGTTCGACGTCCTTCCGACGCTGCTGCGCGACTACCGGATCGAGGCGCGGCGCGCGGACGGCGGCTGGGAGACCGTGGCGCGGACCACGGACAACCGGCGCCGCCGCCAGGTGCACGTGCTCGACGAGCCGGTCACGGCCTCGGCGGTGCGGATCGTGGCCGAGACGACCAACGGGGCCGCGTCGGCGCATGTCGTCGCGGTCCGCGCCTACGCGTAAGGAGCAGCGGGTGGTCACACGAGTCCTGGTCACCGGGGCGGCCGGACGGATCGGACGGGCGGTGCTCGCACTGCTCGCGGAGCGGTCCGTGCAGGCCCACGCGCTGGTCCTGGAGGATCCCGGGGACCTGGCCGCGCGCCGGGTCGTCACCGGGGACGCCGCGGACGCGGAGGCGGTGCGGGCGGCGCTGGAGGGGGTGGACGGCGTGATCCATCTGGCGGCGATCCCCACGCCGGAGCGCACCCCGGCGCGGGAGCTGTTCGGTGCCAACACGCTCGCCACGTTCACGGTGCTGGAGGAGGCGGGTCTCGCCGGAGTGCGGCAGGCCGTCGTCGCGAGTTCCTGGGGGGTCACGGGACTGCCGTGGACGGCCGATCCCTCGCCGCATCCGGCCTATCTCCCGGTCGACGAGGCGATGCCCTCCCAGGTGGCGGACGCCTACGGGCTGTCCAAGCAGGTCGACGAGGCGACGGCCGCGGCGATGGCGCGGCGGCACGGGATGGGCGTGGTCTGTCTGCGCTACCCCTTCGTCGGCGGCTTCGACGAACGGCTGCGGGCCCATGCGGCGCGGGTGACGGCGGATCCGGCGGCGGGGGCCCGGGACCTGTGGACGTATCTGGAGGTGCGGGACGCCGCGCGGGCGGCCCTGCTGGCGCTCGGTGTGCCGGGGCCGGGCGCGCACGCCGTCCATGTGTGCGCCCCCGAGACCCTGGTGCCGTTCCCGACGGAGGAACTGCTGCGCCGCTACCACCCCGGTACGCCGCTGCGCCGGCCGCTGCCCGGACGGACGGCACCGGTGGACACCTCGGCCGCGGAGCGGCTGTTCGGCTTCACGGCGGAGTACCTGCTCGACGACTGAGTGAATCCCGGGGCGGCTTCACCGCCCCGGGAGCGCCGGGGGCGGGCACCCCTGCCCTGATCGGTTAGTTTCCGTGAGTGATCACGTCTGCACGGAAATTGACGACTCTGAGCATCTTGGGTGCGGTGCTGTGCGGCGGCCTCGCCGGCTGCGCGGGCGCGGACGGCTCCCCGAAGGCCGCGCCCCCGGCCGCCCACGCCCCGTCCCCCGCGCACTCCCCCGCGTCCGCCTCCCCCGCCGCCCCGCGCACACCCCCGCCCGCGCCGGAGCCGCCGGTCCTGGCCCCCGGGCCGGGCGGTCTGACGCCCGTACTGAAGCGCGGTGCCGGGCGTACGGAGAAGGTCGTGGCGCTCACGTTCGACGCCGATATGACGGCGGACGAGGGGCCGCGCGCGGCGGCGGGCGAGCGGTTCGACCATCCGGAGCTGATCGCGCTGCTGCGCCGACTGAAAGTGCCGGCGACCGTGTTCATGACGGGGCGCTGGGCCGAGGAGTACCCCGACCAGGCCCGCTCCATCGGCACGGACCCGTTGTTCGAGATCGCCAACCACTCGTACAGCCACTACGCGTTCACCACGCCCTGCTACGGGCTGCCGGCGGTGGACGGCGACCCGGCGGCGATGCGCGGGGAGGTGGAGCGGGCGTTCGACGCGATCCGGCGGTCGGGGGCGCGCCGGGTGGTGCCGTACTTCCGTTTCCCGGGCGGGTGTTACGACCGGGCGGCGCTGCGCGCGATCGCGCCGGAGAAGGTGACGGCGGTGCAGTGGGACGTGGTCGGCGGGGACGCGTTCGCGACCGACGCGGACGCGGTGGCGGAGCAGGTGCTGGACGGGGTGGAACCGGGTTCGCTCGTGGTGCTGCACTGCACGCGCAGCGCGGCCCCGGCCACCGCGCGGGCGGTCCGGCGGGTGGTGCCCGAACTCCGCGCGCGGGGCTACCGTTTCGTACGCGTGTCGCAGCTCATCGCCGGACGGTGAGGTCTCGGCCCCCGGTCAGCCGGAACAGGCCGTCCGCTGGGCCTCCTGCCACTCGCAGACCGGGCAGAGCGTGATGCCCCTGACCGACTCGGGGTACTCGGTCGGCTTCCGGCACAGCACGCACTCCGCGTACGGCGGTCCGGCGGGCTCGTCCGGGGACGCCTCTCGCCGGACGTCCGGGGTGCCGCAGTAGTCCGTGTCCTCGGGATTCAGGGGCTCAGCTCCGCGCTCGTCCATGCGTACGAGCCTACTCAGCCGCGCACCGAAGTGAGCCGGCAGGCGAGCGCCCCCGCGGCGGCGGCCACCGCCGCCGCGCCGAGCAGCGGCAGGACGGGCACCCGGACGGTTCCGGTGAACGACCCGGTGACCAGTCCCGTCACCGCGTACTTCGCGGGCGATCCGGTGGTCACCAGGCACAGCAGCGCCCCGAGCGGAATCGCGGTGAGCGACCAGCCGCGCCGGTGCAGCAGCGGCCGGCTGCCCAGCGTCCCCACCGCCGCTCCGGTCAGCGCACAGCAGCAGGCGGCGAGCAGCCCGGCGAGACCGGCCGCGGGCAGCGGTACCCGGACCCGGTGGTCGGTACTGGCCGGATCGCTGATCGCCAGCACGACGGCGGTGGCCGCCGCGCCCAGCAGCGCCGCGCAGCCGAGCGCCGTGAGCAGGGCCGCCAGATGGACCCGGGGCCGGCCCCCGGCGGCCGCGGCGACGACGGTCCGGGCGGCGGACGGCTCCTGGGTGACGCAGACCTGAACGAGCCAGGCGGTGACGGGCAGCAGCGCGGCGGCGACGTAACCGAGCGAGTCCAGGACGGGCTGGCCGGCCTGGACGACGGTGCCGACGAAGGCGAGGTACAGGAGCACCGGGGCGAGCCACCGCTGGGAGCGCAGGAGCAGGGCGGCCTGGTAGCGGATCAGTGCGTTCATACGGTCTCGTCCAAGGGGTCCGGCAGGGGCACACGCCCCCGCTGACGGGCCGGAGCGGCCCGGTGGCCGATCAGCGCGCTCATACCGCCTCGTCCGCGGGGGCCGGCAGGACCGCGACCCCGGTGACGTGCCAGGGCGGCCGGGCGGTGAGCAGGGTGGTGAGCAGCGCGTCGGAGTGCGCGGCGGCCACGGTGAGGCGCAGGGCGCCGTCCTCGGTGGCGGTGCGTTCGGGGGCTCCGGGGAGCCGGTCCGGCAGCGGGGTGCCGGGCGGTCCCGTCACCTCGATACGGACCCGGGGGCCGGCGGCCGGTCCGGCCGGGGCCGCGGGCACCTCGCGGAGCCCGGTGCCCTCGACGCGCAGCACCGTGTCCGCGGCGCCCGCCAACCTGCGCGGGTCGTGGTCGACGTAGACGACGGTGGAGCCGGCCGCGACGCGGGCGGCGACGGCCCGGTCCAGTTCGTCGCGGGCCGCGGTGTCCAGTCCGGTCCACGCCTCGTCCAGCACCAGCAGTCCGGGCTCGGCCAGCAGCGCCTGGGCGACCGCGACCTTCTGGGCAGTGCCCTTGGACAGTTCGGCCAGGGGCGTCCCGGCATGACCGGCGGCCCCGAAGCGGGTCAGCCACTCCTCCGCCCGGCGGGCCGCCTCGGCGCGCCGCAGTCCGTGGATCCGGCCCAGATGGACGAGGTAGCCGGCGGCCGTGAACGGCAGGGCCGCCGGGAACCGTTCGGGGACGTACGCGGTGCGCGGCCGGTGCCGGGTGATGCGGCCCTCGGTCGGGGCGTCCGTCCCCGCGAGCAGCCGCAGCAGCGTGGACTTGCCGGTGCCGTTGGCGCCCTCGACCCGGACCAGGGCGCCCGCCGGCAGGGCGAGATCGATCCCGCGCAGCACCCAGGGCCCGGCCGGTCCGTACCGGCGGCCCACCGCCTCCAGTCGCAGCAGGGGCCTGTTCAGTTGGACGACGCCTTCTCGGGCTTCAGCTCGCTGGGCCGGACGATCACGAAGCCCTCGCCCTCCAGCCGGAGCTGGACGGCCTCGCCGGAGCCGCCGCGCAGCATGGAACCGACGCTCTGCGAACGGTGCAGCGAGGTGGAGAGGTGGGCGCTCCAGCCGACGACCGCGTCGGTGTCGACGCAGACCGGCTGCTGCGGGCTCACGGGGATCACGATCGGGTGGCCCTCGCACATCAGGGCGAGCTTCCCGTACCCGGTGAAGACGCTGTTGAAGAGCCCGCCCCCGGCCATGCCGGCGCCCTTCACGGTCTTGATCTCGTAGGCCAGCGTGGCGTCGAAGCACAGCACGTTGCGGCCGTTGACGGTGAGCGCGTCGCCCTGCTCGATGTCCACGATGAAGCAGTTGGCCGCCTCGTGGGCGAACCAGGCCTCGCCCTGGCCGCGCACCGCCATCAGCGGCAGTCCCTCGCCGGTGACGGCCCGCTTGAGCATGCCGCCGATGCCCTGGCCCTTGCGTTCGAACTGGAGATTGCCGCGGAAGGCGATCATCGATCCCTGGCGGGCGTGCATCTCGCCGTTGACCGCGTATTTCACCGACTTGGGGTTCTGCAGGGTCATTCCGGGCGCGGTCGCCTGCTGGGCCATGTGCTCGCTGGAAAAGAGATCGCTCTTCATGGCGTGCATCCTCACCCGGAGGGTTTCGTTCCGCCAAGAAGCCCGGTACGGGCGGCTGGCAGACTGGACGGGTGAGCAGCAACGACACCTCCTTCCCCGCGTCCGACACCCCTTCCCCCGCGTCCGGCTCCGCCGGTCCGTCCGAGGACAGCCCGTTCCGCACCGAACGGACGGACCGGGACGAAGCACCCCAGTACGTCCTGCCGTTGGTCGTGCACATCGAGAAGACGGCGCCCCCGGCCCGTACCGACGCCCTGCGCACGGCCGCCCGCGCGGTGCTGGTGATGCTCTCCGACGAGCGGTCCACGGGCGAGGGCGAGTGGGCGGAGGCGATGCGCGACTGGCAGGACGCCCGGATCCGCAAGGTGGTCCGGCGGGCGCGCGGCGCGGAGTGGCGCAAGGCCTCGGCGCTGCCCGGGATCACCGTCACCGGCGAGGAGGCCGAGGTGCGGGTCTATCCCCCGGTGCCGCTGGACGGCTGGCCCAAGGAGCTGGCGAAGCTCCAGGTCTCGGGGACGGACCTGGACGATCCGGAGCCACCCGCCGCCCCGGACCTCTCGGGTCCGGTCCTCTGGCTCAACCCGGATCTCGGCATGTCCGCCGGCAAGGAGATGGCGCAGGCCGGGCACGGGGCCCAGCTCGCCTGGTGGGAGCTGTCCGACGCGGAGCGCACGGCCTGGCGCGAGGCCGGTTTCCCGCTCTCGGTCGCCACCCCGGACCCGGTGCGCTGGAAGGAGCTGACGGTGAGCGGGCTGCCCGTGGTCCGGGACGCGGGGTTCACGGAGATCGCCCCCGGTTCCTGCACGGTGGTCGCCGACCATCCGGCGCTGCGCCGCTGAGCCGCCGGGAGGCGGAACCTCAAATCAAGCTCTGAACGTCTCCCTTCGCGGATTCGGCAGGACACCGCGGGGCCATCACCCCTGCACGGAACGGAGACGGGGGGACGGCGTGGAGCTGGGAATCGGCATCGGCTGGCGGCCGGAGATCGCCGAAGCGGTGGAGGCACTGCCGGGGATCGACTGGGTGGAGGCGGTCGCGGAGAACCTCTGCGCCGGCCATCTGCCGGACTCGCTGGTGCGGCTGAGAGAACGCGGGGTCACGGTGGTGCCGCACGGCGTCTCGCTGGGGCTCGGCGGGGCGGACCGGCCCGACGCCGGCCGGCTCGCCGCGCTCGCGGAACGCGCCGCGCTGACCGAGGCGCCGCTGGTCACCGAGCACATCGCGTTCGTCAGGGGCGGCGGTGTCCGCACCGGCTCCCCCGCCCTGGAGGCGGGGCATCTGCTGCCCGTCCCCCGGACCCGGGCCGCCCTGGACGTGCTCTGCGAGAACGTGGCGATCGCGCAGGACGCGCTGCCCGTGCCGCTGGCCCTGGAGAACATCGCGGCCCTCGTCTCCTGGCCGGACGAGGAGCTGACCGAGGGGCAGTTCCTCGCCGAGCTGGTCGAGCGCACCGGGGTGCGGCTGCTCATCGACGTGGCCAATCTGCACACCAACCACGTCAACCGGGGCGAGGACCCGGCCGAGGCACTGGCCGCACTGCCGGTGGAGTCCCTCGCGTACGTCCATGTCGCGGGCGGCGTCGAGAAGGACGGGGTCTGGCACGACACCCACGCCCATCCCGTCACCGCCCCGGTCCTGGACGTGCTGGCCGAACTGCGCTCCCGGGTCTCCCCGCCCGGCGTCCTCCTGGAACGCGACGACGCCTTCCCGCCCGCCGCCGAACTCGCCGGTGAACTGGACGCCATCCGCGCGGTCCTGGACCGGGGCGGGGACGACGGGCCGGGCCGCTCGCCGCGCGGACCGGTGCGCCAGGGCCCCGTACGGCCCGCCGCCGCACCGTCCGAGGCGGTACGGGACCGGCTCGCGGTCGACCAGACCGCGCTGCTCTCCGCCCTGGTCGCGGGCACCCCGGCCCCCGAGGGCTTCGACCGGCGCAGGCTCGGGGTGCAGAGCCGGGCGCTGGCCGCGAAGCGGGCCGATGTGGTGGCGAAGGTGGCTCCCGAGCTTCCGGAGATCCTGGGGCGCGGCTACCGGGAGGCGTTCCTGGCGTACGCGGGGGCGCGGCCGATGTCCGGCGGATACCGGCGCGACGCGCTGGACTTCGCCGAGCACCTGCTGGTCGCCGGACGGCCGGCCGACGACGCGGCACGGCGCCGGCTCACCCTGTGGTGGCAGGACCGCGCGGGGTCCCGGCCGCCCGGCCGGGCCGTCCGGCTGGCCCGCGCGGCCCGCTCCGTGCTGGTGGGGCGGTGAACGGGATGACCACACTCGCCGTGCTGTTCTCGCTGGCCGTCGCCGTGTCCTCGGTGCTGCTGGTCACCGGGCTCGTCCGCGAACGCCGGGCGCCCGGCGGCCCGGTCCACGATCCGGCCGAGGCGGCGTTCCTCGGCGGCGGACCCGGGCGGGTCGTCGACGCCGCGCTCACCGCGATGCACGCGGACGGCCGGATCCTCGTCGGCGGTCCCGGCATCGTGGCGGTGCAGCGGGCCGTCGCCCACGACCCGGTGGAGCGCGCCGTGCTCCACGCGCACGCCGCCGCCCCGAACGGGGCGCTGCACACCCTGCGGGACGCCGTGATGCGCCACCCCGCCGTCCAGGAGATCGGGGACGGCCTCGCCGCGCGCGGGCTGCTCCAGGTCCCCGGCTCGCACCGGCTCCAGCAGCGCTGGGGCATGACGCAGGGGGTGCTCTGCCTGCTCGCCCTGCCCGTCGCGTTCGCGCTGACCGTCGCGGAGTGGATGGCCTCGGACGGCTTCGTGGACGAGGGCGTCCCGTTCGTCCTCAAGGTGCTGCCCGCCCTGGTCGCCGGCAGCGTCGTGGGCCTCGTCACTGCGGCGGTCGCGCGCTCCCGGATCACCCGGGCGGGGCGCCGGGCCGCCGCCGCGTTCCGGGCCGCCCACCCCGGGCGCACCGACGCGGCCCATCTGGTGGCGACGGCCGGCCCCCGCGCGCACCCCGACCCCGTCCTGCGCGCGTATCTGCTCACGGCGGTCCGGGCCGGGACCGGGACGCCCCGGCGCTCCGGCTCCGCACCGTCCCCGTCGCACGACGGCGCCTCCTCCGCGCTGCTGCTCGCCCCGGCGGTCTGGTGCGCCGGGTCCGCGCCGGGCGGCGGGAGCTGCGGCGGCTCCTCGGGGAGCGGCGGCGGGTCGGGCTGCGGTTCGGGGTCCGGTTCGAGCTGCGGTTCGGGGTCCGGTTCGAGCTGCGGGGGCGGCGGGTCCAGTTGCGGTGGCGGCGGGTCGAGCTGCGGGGGCGGCAGCAGTTGCGGATCGAGCTGCGGCAGCAGTTCCTGAACGGTCCCGCGTCCGCATGGTGAACAGCCCATGGCGCGAAACGCGCGTGTCGCATAGAAATCGGACATGCTCTGGGTTCTGTTCCTGCTGGTCGCGTGGGGTGCGGCTGCCGTTTCCTGCATCCGGCTCTGCCTGGCCACCGCCCGGCAGGCCGCCCCTCCCCGGCCCGCGCCGCGCACCGCCACGCGGGACGAACTCAGCCTGTACGAGACGGCGTTCCTGGCCGGCGGCCCGCACCGGGTCGCCGACACCGCGCTGGTCTCGATGCATCTGCGCCGCCGGCTGCTGCTCGCCCACACCGGCTGGGCCACGGTCGTCGATCCGGACGGACGGGACGACATGGAGCGGACGGTGATCCGTGCCATAGGGCCCCAGGGGCAGTCGCCGATACCGCCGGTCCGGGCGGCGGCGGCCGCCGCGGACGCGGTGCGGGCCGTCGCGGACCGGCTGGTCGCCGCGGGCCTGGCCCTGCCGGGCGGCGGATCGGACATCGCCGCGGCCGTGCACGCGGTGCGCCGGGCCGCCGCGCTGGTACTCGTGATGGGTGCCGCCGCGCTGACCGTGCCCCTCCAGGGAGCCCGTCCGGCGGGGTCGGAGGTGCCGGTGCTCGTCTGGTTCGCGATGCCGCTGGTGCTGACCGTGGGCTGTCTGCTCATCGCGCGGATGGAGTCGGGACCGCACAGCCCGTGGGCCTCACCGGCCGGACAGCGGCTGCTGGACGCCCGCCGGCTCGCCGCGTCCGGTCCGGAGGGCGATGTGCTGGCGGCGGTCGCCGTACGGGGCGTCGCGGCGGTCGCCGATCCGGCGCTGCGGGCCGCGCTCACCGGCAGGACGGCGCGCACCGTCCCGTAGACGACAACGGTGCGGCGCGCCGGAGGCGCGCCGCACCGTGAGCCGAACCCGGTGTCGCTGGACCGGCGGGCGGCACGGGGTGCCGCTCGGTCCGCCGTCTGATCTTCCGGGCTGGGGTGACCGGGTCCCGCTCGCTACGCGAGCCCGGCCACCAGGTCCGCGACCGACTTGCGCCGGCCGGTGAAGAAGGGGACCTCCTCGCGGACGTGCATCCGCGCCTCGGAGGCCCGCAGGTGACGCATCAGGTCGACGATGCGGTACAGCTCGTCCGCCTCGAAGGCCAGCACCCACTCGTAGTCGCCGAGCGAGAACGAGGCGACGGTGTTGGCGCGCACGTCGGGGTAGCCGCGGGCCATCTTGCCGTGGTCGGCGAGCATCCGGCGACGGTCCTCGTCGGGCAGCAGGTACCAGTCGTAGGAGCGCACGAACGGATACACGCTGACGTAGTCGCGCGCGTTCTCGTCGGCGAGGAAGGCCGGGATGTGCGACTTGTTGAACTCGGCGGGGCGGTGCAGCGCCATGTTCGACCAGACCGGTTCGAGGTTCCTGCCCAGCCGGGTGCGGCGGAAGAGGTTGTACGCCTCCTGGAGCTCGTCCGCCGTCTCCGCGTGCCACCAGATCATCACGTCGGCGTCGGCGCGCAGGCCGGAGACGTCGTAGGTGCCGCGGATCGTGATGTCCTTGGCCGCGAGCTGGTCGAACAGCTCCTGGACCTCGCCGGCCACGGCGGCCCGGTCCGTGTCGGCGGGCAGGACGTCGCGCAGCTTGAACACGGACCAGAGCGTGTAGCGGATGACCTCGTTGAGGTCCTTCGCCTTCTTTCCGGCGTTCGGACTCTTGCTGGATGTCGCAGTCTCAGGAGCACTCATACGGCTATTGTCCCGCCTCGCTCCCTGTGCCCTGAACCAGGGGTGGGGTGGCGATGATCTCCCCGTCCCGGGGCGTGTCGCCCCCGAGGTCGTGGGCGATCTCGTCCGCCGCGCGCCGGGCACTGGCGATGCAGGCGGGGATGCCGACGCCGTCGTAGACCGCTCCGCAGACGCGCAGCGCGGGCAGCTTGGCGACCTCCTCGCGGATCCGGGCGACCCGGGTGAGGTGGCCCACGGGGTACTGGGGCAGTCCGCCGATCCACCGGGTGACCTCGGTGCCGACGGGGCGGGCGGTCAGTCCGGTGGCGTCGGCGAGGTCGGCCAGCGAGACGGCGACGAGGTCGGCGTCCTCGCGGTGCAGATGGTCCTCCTCGCCGTAACGGCCCACCGAGGTCCGCAGTACGAAGAGCCCGGGGGCCGCGTCGGCGACCCACCGCCACTTGTGGGTGGAGAACGTGGAGGCCTTGATCGTGCGGCCCTCGGCCGGGGGCACCAGGAAGCCGGAGCGCCCGTCGAAGGCCGGCAGCCCGGCCACGTCGGAGCGCCTGAACGCCATGGTGACCAGGGCCATCGAGGCGTACTCGACGCCCGCCAGCTCGGCCGACGCGGCCGGGGACTCGGCGGCGAGCAGGGTGGACGCCGACCAGGCGGGGGCGGCGAGGACGATGCCGTCGGCGGCGATCACCCGGGCGTCGGTGCGCACGTCCCAGCCGTCGGCGGTACGGGTCAGGCCGAGCACCGGGGTCTCGGTGAGGATCTCCCCGCCGGCCGCGCGCACGGTGTCCGCGACGGCTCCGGGCAGGGTGCCGATACCGCCCTCGATGCCCTGGAAGACCGGGCCGGTGAGCTGCCGGGCGGCCGCCTCCCGCTGGATCCGGGCGACGCCGTCGAGGAGCGAGCCGGCGCCCCGGGCGACCTCGAAGAGCTGCGGTACGGCGGCGCGCATCGAGATGCGGTAGGCGTCGCCCGCGTACACCCCGCCCAGCAGCGGTTCCACGAGCAGGTCGACGACCTCGCGGCCGAGCCGGTCCGCGACGTAGGCGCCGACCGCGACGTCCTCGCCGACGGCGGTGGGGGTCAGCTCGCGTTCCTGGGCGATCCGGGCCAGGCCCTCGGGCGTCAGGACGTCGCCCAGGACCGCCGGGTCGCCCGGGACGCCCATCACATGGCCCTTGGGCATGGGGCGCAGGGCGTCGCGCGTCCAGAGGGCGGCGGTGGCGGTGGCGGGCGGCTGGAGACGGTCGGTGAGGCCGGCGGCGCGGGCCAGGTCGACCGCCTCGGGGCGGCGGGCGAGCACGGACTCGGCGCCGAGGTCGACCCGGACGCCCGCGACCTCGCCGGTCATGAGCTTGCCGCCGAGCCGGGCGGTCGCCTCCAGGAGGGTGACCCGCAGACCGCTGCCGAGGAGCCGGTGGGCGGCCGCGAGTCCGGCGATGCCGCCGCCGATGACGACCACATGGGCCGGGGCCCGGTCCGCACGCTGTGTTGAACGCTGCATGCCCCCACTCTCTCAAACCCCGTCCGAGTCCTGACCGTGACCGCTTCGAAACCGTCGGGGCGAAACCGCTGACGCCCCCTCATCCGTCGAACCGGCACCATCAACCACCTGTCCTGGGGGGACTGTTATGCATCCCGTGCCCGACCTCCGCTCCGGCCCGGCGGCGTCCGCCGCCCGCCGTTCCCGGATCGTCCTCGCCGCCGGACTGCTCGCCGCCGCGCTCGCGCTCGGCGGCTGCGGCGCCGCGTCCGACGACTCCGGAGGGGACGGCGACAAGCGCGGCCTGACCGCCGAGGCCCGGGGGAAGGCCGACTCCGCCGCCGGTGAGGCGGCCGACACCGCGCGGGCGGACGGCTCAGCGAAGGGCGCGGCCGGCTCGGCGGCGCCGAAGCAGCCGAAACCGGCCGCCACCCACGTCATCCGCACCGCGACGCTGTCCGTCGAGGTGAGGAGCGCCTCCCGGGCGGCGGCGAGTGCCCGGACCGTGACGCAGAACGCGGGCGGGCTGGTCGCCGAGGAGAGCACCGAGCGGGTGGACGGCGACCGCTCCACCTCGCATCTCGTGCTGCGCGTCCCGCAGGACGCGTACGACCGGGTGCTGCGGGAGCTGTCGGGGGCCGGGAAGCTGCTGTCGCGCACCTCGGAGGCGAAGGACGTCACGGACCAGGTCGTCGACACCGACAGCCGGATCGCCACCCAGCGCTCCAGCGTGGCCCGGGTGCGCGCGCTGATGGACCGGGCCGACAAGCTCACCGACGTGGTCGCCCTGGAGGGCGAACTGAGCAGCCGCCAGGCCGCGTTGGAGTCGCTGCTCGCCCAGCAGGCCTCGCTCAAGGACCGTACCTCGATGGCCACGGTCACCCTCGACCTCATCGAGCCGGAGTCCCCGGCCGCCGCGTCCGACGACGATCCGGGGTTCCTGGACGCCCTGACCGGCGGCTGGCACGCCTTCACGACGATGCTGCGGTGGCTGGCGATGGCCGTGGGGGCCTCGGCGCCGTTCCTGGCCGTGGCCGCCGCCGCACTGGTCCTGTGGCGGTTCGCCGCCCGCCGGAGGCGGAAGGCGGCGCCGCCGGCCGGCGGGTGAGCGCGTCCCGGGGGCGCCGCCGCGCCCCCGGGTCCCCCGGCGCCGTAGCGTGGGCCTTTTCGGACGGGCGTCGGAGGTACGGGCATGGTGGCGGAACGACTGGTGGTCATCGGCGGCGACGCGGCGGGGATGTCCGCCGCCTCCCAGGCGCGTCGGCTCAAGGACCCCGGGGAGCTGGAGATCGTCGCCTTCGAGCGCGGTCACTTCACCTCGTTCTCCGCCTGCGGCATTCCGTACTGGGTGGGCGGCGACGTGGCGGAGCGGGACGATCTGATCGCCCGTACGCCCGAGGAGCACCGGGCCCGCGGCATCGATCTGCGGATGCGCACCGAGGTGACGGAGATCGACACCGCGGAACGGCGGGTGCGCGCCCGGGACCGGGACTCGGGCGAGACGTACTGGACGGACTTCGACAAGCTGGTGATCGCCACGGGCGCCCGCCCGGTCCGCCCGGACCTGCCGGGGATGGACGCGGCCGGGGTGCACGGGGTGCAGACCCTGGACGACGGGCAGGCCCTGCTGGACTCGCTGGACCGTACGCGGGGGCGGCGGGCCGTCGTCGTCGGCGCCGGGTACATCGGCGTCGAGATGGCCGAGGCCATGCTGAACCGGGGCTTCGAGGTGACGGTCCTCAACCGGGGCGAGCAGCCGATGGCGACGCTCGACCCGGACATGGGCCGGATGGTCGGCGAGGCGATGGCCGGGCTGGGGATCACGACGGTGAACGGGGCGGCGGTCACCGCGATCCGGACCGGGGCGGACGGCCGGGTGAGCGCCGTGGAGACGGCGAACGGCTCGTACCCGGCGGACGTGGTGGTGCTCGGCATCGGGGTCGAGCCGGAGACGGAGCTGGCCCGCGCGGCCGGGCTGCCGGTGGGGCCGCACGGCGGGCTGCTCACCGATCTGTCGATGCGGGTCGAGGGCCGGCAGGACATCTGGGCGGGCGGGGACTGCGTCGAGGTCCTGGACCTGGTGGCGGGCCGCACCCGGCACATCGCGCTGGGCACGCACGCCAACAAGCACGGTCAGATCATCGGGTCCAACGTGGGCGGCGGCTACGGCACGTTCCCCGGTGTCGTCGGCACCGCGGTGAGCAAGGTCTGCGATCTGGAGATCGCCCGGACGGGGCTGCGCGAGAAGGACGCCCGTGCGGTGGGGCTGCGGTTCGTCACGGCGACGATCGAGTCGACGGGCCGGGCGGGCTACTACCCGGGGGCGCGGCCGATGACGGTGAAGATGATCGCGGAGTACCGCACGGGGCGGCTGCTGGGGGTGCAGATCGTCGGCCGTGACGGGGCGGCGAAGCGGGTGGACGTGGCGGCGGTGGCGCTGACCGCCGGGATGACCGTCGACCGGATGACCGCCCTCGATCTGGGCTACGCGCCGCCGTTCTCCCCGGTGTGGGACCCGGTCCTGGTGGCAGCGCGCAAGGCGGTGGCCGCGGTGCGGGCGGCCGGCACGGTCTGAGCGTGCCGGCCCCGCGCCCGGGTCAGCGGGCGCTGCTGCGGTGGACGTACTCGACGAGGCGGGTCAGGGCGTCGGGGTCCATGGACGGCATGACGCCGTGGCCCAGGTTGAAGATGTGGCCCTCCAGACCGGCCGCGGCGTCCAGCACCTCCTGCGCCTTGGCCTCCACGACGGAGGTCGGGGCGTAGAGCACGGCGGGGTCGAGGTTGCCCTGGAGCGCCTTGCCGGGGCCGACGCGGCGGGCGGCCTCGTCGAGCGGGACCCGCCAGTCGACGCCGACGACGTCCGCGCCGGCCTCGCCCATGAGGCCGAGCAGTTCGCCGGTGCCGACGCCGAAGTGGATGCGCGGGACCCCGTACGGGGCGACGGCGTCGAAGACCTTCGCGGAGGCGGACAGCACCGAGCGGCGGTAGTCGGCGGGTGACAGTGCGCCGACCCAGGAGTCGAAGAGCTGCACGGCGCTCGCGCCGGCCTCGATCTGGACCTCGAGGAACGCTCCGGTGATCTCCGCGAGCCGGTCGAGGAGGTCGGCCCAGAGCTCCGGGTCGCCGTACATCATGGCCTTGGTGTGCTCGTGGTTGCGGGAGGGGCCGCCTTCCACGAGGTAGCTCGCGAGGGTGAACGGGGCGCCCGCGAAACCGATCAGCGGGGTGGCGCCCAGTTCGGCGGTGAGGATGCCGATGGCCTCGGTGACGTACGGGACGTCCTCGGGGGTGAGGTCGCGCAGCCGGGCCAGGTCGGCGCGGGTGCGGATCGGCTCGGCGATGACGGGGCCGACACCGGGCTTGATGTCCAGATCGATGCCGATGGCCCGGAGCGGGACGACGATGTCGCTGAAGTAGATCGCGGCGTCGACCTTGTGGCGGCGCACGGGCTGCAGGGTGATCTCGGCGATGAGGTCCGGGATCGTGCAGGAGTCCAGCATCGGGATGCCCTCGCGCACCTTGTGGTACTCGGGGAGCGACCGGCCCGCCTGGCGCATGAACCAGACCGGCGTGTGCGGCACGGGTTCGCGCCGGCACGCCTTCAGGAACACCGAGTCGTGGGGGGCGGAGGTCGTCGTCTGCTGGCCCGAGGGGCGGTCAATGGCGCTCACGTACAGAATCTTCGCATGTACGCGGAATGAGCCCGGCCCCGCACGGGTGTCCTTCCGGACGCGGGGCTCCGGTTCCGCCTACTCTTCCCCGCATGGCTGCGGCTCAGGGACACTTCTCCGAACAATCCGACGGCGCCGGCGAGCAGAGCGGCGCGGAGGGTGGATCCGTCCCGCCCGCGTTCCGTGCGGCGGTGGACGCCCTGCGCACGGCGCGGCTCCGCCCCGAGCTGGAGGTGGAGCCGACGCGTCCGCCGAAACGGCTGGCGCCGTACGCGTACGCACTGGAGGCGGCGGTCGTCGACGGCGAGGACGACCTCGCGGACGGGCGGCTGGTGCTGCTGCACGATCCGGCCGGGCACGACGCCTGGCAGGGCGGGTTCCGGCTGGTGACGCTGGTGCGCGCGGAGCTTGAGCCGGAGATGGCGTCCGATCCGCTGCTGCCGGAGGTGTGCTGGTCCTGGCTGACCGGTGCGCTGGAGGCGCGCGGGCTGTCGTACGGCGAGGCGGGCGGCACGGTCACGCGGGCGGGCTCGCACTACTTCGGGGCGCTGGAGACCCGGCGGCCGGCGACGCAGATCGAGATCCGGGCGTCCTGGACGCCGCGCGAGGGCCGCGGCGGGGTGCCGGACACCGGGGCGCATCTGATGGCGTGGGGCGATCTGCTGTGCCAGATCGCCGGGCTGCCGCCGTCGGGTCCGGTGGACGCGGCCGTGGTGACGCTGCCGCAGCGGCGGGGTCCGCAGACGCCGTAACCGGTCCGGATTCCGGATCCTCGTTCCGCCGGCGGGGCCGCGTGCCCCGCCGGCGTTCTCCGTGACGCTCCGTCACGCGATGTCGCACAGCCACCGGCGTTCTTTTCGTACAATCGATCGCGCGTCCTATTTGCCCGAATTGTTACTCACCAAATCGTGATCTTCCCCTAAAGGAGCAGGGGTCCCCTGCCGAAGGAGTCAATGACCCTTCAAGCACGGTTCGCCCCGGCTTCATCCCCGAGCCGGCCGTCCCGCCACTCCCCAGGAGGCCTGGTGTCCGTTCTCCTAGAGCAGCCCGCAAGCCTGGTCGCCTACCGCCCGAACAAGCCGACGGCCATGGTCGTCGTGGCCGACCCGCGCGTCCGTTCCACCGTCACCCGCCATCTGTGGGCACTCGGAGTTCGTGACGTCATCGAGGCGTCGTCCATCGCGGAGGCCCGTCCCCGCGTCGGCAACCCGCGCGACATCTGCGTTGCCGACGTCCACCTGCCCGACGGTTCCGGGCTGACCCTGCTGTCCGAAACCCGAGCCGCCGGCTGGCCCAACGGTCTCGCCCTCTCGGCCGCCGACGACATCGGCGCCGTGCGCAACGCCCTGGCGGGCGGCGTCAAGGGCTACGTCGTCACCGGCACCCGCACCAACATCGGCCACCCCGCCCGCCCCGGCGTCGCCCCCATCGGCGCCACCGCCGCCCGTATGCACCGCCGGCCCCCCGGCACCCCGAGCCACCCGGGCGGCTACCGGGAACTCTCCGGCCGCGAGGTGGAGGTCCTGCGGCTGGTCGCCGAAGGCCAGTCCAACAAGGCCATCGGCGTCTCCATGGGCCTCTCCGCCCTGACCGTCAAGAGCCACCTCGCCCGCATCGCCCGCAAGCTCGGCACCGGCGACCGGGCCGGCATGGTCGCCGTCGCCCTGCGCACGGGCATCATCCACTGACCCCGAGCCCACCCGACCACGAGTCCACCCGCCCCCGACGACACAGCGCCCCCGCCGGTGCGCAGCCATGCGGATCCGGCCGGATTACATGCATCGGCGCCCGTCAACGGATCATTCCGTCGACGGGCGCCGCACATCCCCGGATACCCTTGACACGTGACCGACGCCCAAGAGACCGCAGCAGACAGTTCACTGCGAACCACCGGGGGCGCCCCCCCGGACGACGTCGCCCCGGCGCCGATCCCCTTGCTCGAACCTCGCGAGGGCATTCCGCCGGTGGTGGCCACCGACGACGCCCTGGCCGGGGTGATCGCGGCCTTCGCCGCGGGCTCCGGCCCCGTGGCCGTGGACGCCGAGCGCGCCTCGGGCTACCGCTACGGGCAGCGCGCCTACCTGGTGCAGCTGCGCCGCGACGGGGCGGGAAGCGCCCTGGTCGACCCGGTCGGCTGCCCCGATCTGTCCGGTCTCGGTGAGGCCCTGCACGGCACCGAATGGATCCTGCACGCGGCCACCCAGGACCTGCCCTGTCTGCGCGAGATAGGGATGACACCGACCGGTCTCTTCGACACGGAGCTGGCGGGACGGCTCGCCGGATTCCCCCGGGTCGGCCTCGGCGCCATGGTCGAGAGCGTCCTCGGGTACTCCCTGGAGAAGGGCCACTCGGCCGTCGACTGGTCGACCCGCCCGCTGCCCGACCCGTGGCTGCGCTACGCGGCCCTCGACGTCGAGCTGCTGATCGACCTGCGCAACGCGCTGGAGGAGGAGCTGGACCGGCAGGGCAAGCTGGAGTGGGCGCAGGAGGAGTTCGCCGCCATCGCGACGGCGCCGCCCGCTCCCCCGCGCCAGGATCCCTGGCGCCGCACCTCCGGGATGCACAAGGTCCGCCGCCGCCGGCAGATGGCCGTGGTCCGCGAGCTGTGGAACCTGCGCGACCAGGTCGCCCGGCGCCGCGACATCTCGCCCGGCAAGGTCCTCGGCGACGCGGCGATCGTGGAGGCCGCGCTCGCGCTGCCGTCCAGCACCCACGCCCTGACCGCGCTGCCCGGCTTCGGCCACCGCATGGGCCGGCGCCAGCTGGAGCAGTGGCAGGCCGCGGTGGACCGGGCCAAGGCGCTGCCCGACACGGAGCTGCCGCAGCCCGGCCAGCCGCTGGCCGGTCCGCCGCCGCCCCGGGCCTGGGCGGACAAGGACCCGGCGGCGGCGGCCCGGCTGTCGGCCGCCCGCGCGGCCGTCTCCGGGCTGGCCGAGCGGCTGCACATGCCGCAGGAGAACCTGATCACGCCGGACACCGTGCGCCGGGTCTGCTGGGAGCCGCCGAAGCGGCTGACGCCCGAGACGGTCGAGGACGCGCTCGCCGGCCACGGCGCGCGGCACTGGCAGATCGAACAGGTGGCCCCCCTCCTGGTCCGCGCGCTCGCCACGGGGGCCTGAGCGCCTGCGGGCGGAGGTGCCGCCAGGGTCGTATTCACGCCAGGTTCGCGTGGTGTCCGTTCAGCGGACGCACCGGGCCCGGACCGCTCTCCCCGGAGGCGGTCCGGGCCCTTTCGCGCATCGTCCCGGAAGGCGTCCGGCCCGTTTCGCGCATGTGACCTTCGCCGCTCCCGGCGCAAGGACTGGGCAGTCTGGTTACCCGCTAGTAGCATGTGAGGGCGGCACGCCTCCGGGCGTGCCTCGCAGCAGTGCCATCCCGCACCCTGGAGGAGAGCCATCGTGCCTCGTACCATCCGGGACGTCGTCTTCGTCGACGGCGTCCGCACCCCGTTCGGCAAGGCGGGCCCGAAGGGCATCTACCACGAGACCCGCGCCGACGATCTCGTCGTGAAGGCCATCCGGGAGCTGCTGCGACGCAACCCGGACCTGGACCCCAAGAAGATCGACGAGGTCGCCATCGCCGCGACCACCCAGATCGGCGACCAGGGCCTCACCCTCGGCCGTACCGCCGGGATCCTCGCCGGACTGCCGCAGTCGGTCCCGGGCTACTCGATCGACCGCATGTGCGCGGGCGCGCTGACCGCCGTGACCTCGACGGCCGGCTCCATCGCCTTCGGCGCGTACGACGTGGTCGTCGCCGGCGGTGTCGAGCACATGGGCCGCCACCCGATGGGCGAGGGCGTGGACCCGAACCCGCGCTTCGTGTCGGAGAAGTTGGTCGACGAGTCCGCCCTGTTCATGGGGATGACCGCGGAGAACCTGCACGACCGCTACCCCACGATCACCAAGGAGCGCGCGGACGCCTACGCGGTGCGCTCGCAGGAGAAGGCCGCCAAGGCGTACGCCAACGGCACGATCCAGCAGGACCTGGTGCCGGTCTCGGTGCGCCGCACCAACGCGGACGCCGGTGAGACGGGCTGGGGCCTGGTCACCGCCGACGAGCCGATGCGTCCGGGCACCACCATGGAGTCCCTGGCGAACCTGAAGACCCCCTTCCGCGCCCACGGCCGCGTCACGGCCGGTAACGCCGCGGGGCTCAACGACGGCGCCACCGCCTCGCTGCTCGCCGCCGAGGACGTCGCCCGCGAGCTGGGCCTCCCGGTCAAGATGCGCCTGGTCTCCTACGCCTTCGCCGGCGTGGAGCCGGAGGTCATGGGCTACGGCCCGATCCCGGCCACCGAGAAGGCCCTCGCCAAGGCCGGCCTGTCCATCTCGGACATCGGCCTCTTCGAGATCAACGAGGCCTTCGCCGTACAGGTGCTGGCCTTCCTGGAGCACTACGGCATCGCCGACGACGACGCCCGCGTCAACCAGTACGGCGGCGCCATCGCCTACGGCCACCCGCTGGCCTCCTCCGGCGTCCGGCTGATGACCCAGCTGGCCCGCCAGTTCGAGGAGCAGCCGCAGGTCCGCTACGGCCTGACGACGATGTGCGTCGGCTTCGGCATGGGCGCCACCGTCATCTGGGAGAACCCGCACTTCGAGAACGCCGGAGGCGACAAGTGAGCACCACCGCCGAGCTTCTGAAGGGGGCGGCCGAGCTGTTCCCCGGCGAGGTCGTCACCCAGGCGCACGTACGCCACCTGGACCTCCCGGCCGGTGCGGGCCGTTTCGCCCTCATCACGCTGGACAACGGCCTGGACCACACCAAGCCGACCACCTTCGGACCGCAGTCGCTGGCGAACCTGAACGCCGCGATCGACCAGGTCGAGAAGGAGGCCGCCGAGGGCGCGATCACCGGCATCGGCATCACCGGCAAGCCGTTCATCTTCGCCGTCGGCGCCGACCTCAAGGGCGTCGAGCTGCTCAAGGAGCACCAGGACGCGCTGGCCATCGGCAAGGGCGGCCACGACGTCTTCCGCCGGCTCTCCGGCCTCGCCGTGCCCACCTTCGCGTACTACAACGGCGCGGCCATGGGCGGCGGTGTCGAGGTCGGTCTGCACTGCTCGTACCGCACCGTCTCCAAGGCGCTGCCGGCGTTCTCGCTGCCCGAGGTCTTCCTCGGCCTGGTTCCCGGCTGGGGCGGCTGCGCCCTGCTGCCGAACCTGATCGGCGCCGACCGCGCGGTCTCGGTGATCATCGAGAACTCGCTGAACCAGAACCGCCAGCTCAAGGGCAAGCAGGTCCACGAGCTGGGCATCGCCGACGCGATCTTCGAGGGCGCGGACTTCCTGGAGCGGTCCCTCGTCTGGACCGCCGACGTGCTCAACGGCACCGTCACGGTGGAGCGTCCCGAGGTCGACCGCGGGGAGGCCTGGGACCAGGCCGTCGCCCGCGGCCGGGCCATCGCCGACTCCAAGGTGCACGGCGCCGCCCCGGCCGCGTACCGCGCGCTGGAGATCATCGCCGCGGCCAAGGACGGCGACCTGTCGGCCGGCTTCGACCGCGAGGACCAGGCCCTGGCGGACCTGATCATGGGCGGCGAGCTGCGCTCCGGGATCTACTCCTTCAACCTGGTCCAGAAGCGCGCCAAGCGCCCGGCCGGTGCCCCGGACAAGAACCTGGCCCGCCCCGTCACCAAGGTCGGCGTGGTGGGCGCGGGCCTGATGGCCAGCCAGCTCGCCCTGCTGTTCCTGCGCCGCCTTGAGGTGCCGGTCGTGCTGACCGACATCGACCAGGCGCGCGTCGACAAGGGTGTGGGCTACGTCCACGCCGAGATCGAGAAGCTGCTCGGCAAGGGCCGCATCAACCAGGACAAGGCCAACCGCCTGAAGGCCCTGGTCTCCGGTGTGCTGGACAAGGCGGAGGGCTTCTCCGACGCCGACTTCATCATCGAGGCCGTCTTCGAGGAGATCGGCGTCAAGCAGCAGGTGTTCGCCGAGGTCGAGGCCGTCGCCCCGGCGCACGCGATCCTCGCCACCAACACCTCCTCCCTCTCGGTCACCGAGATGGCGTCGAAGCTGAAGCACCCCGAGCGCGTGGTCGGCTTCCACTTCTTCAACCCGGTCGCGATCCTCCCGCTCCTGGAGATCGTGCGCGGCGAGCGGACCGACGACGCCTCGCTGGCGACGGCCTTCGGTGTCGCCCGCAAGCTGAAGAAGACCGCGGTGCTGGTGAAGGACGCCCCGGCGTTCGTCGTCAACCGCATCCTCACCCGCTTCATGGGCGAGATCCAGAACGTCATCGACGAGGGCACCCCGGTCGAGGTCGCCGAGAAGGCCATCGAGCCGCTCGGCCTGCCGATGTCCCCGCTGGTGCTCCTGGAGCTGGTCGGCCCGGCGATCGGCCTGCACGTCTCCGAGACCCTGAACCGCGCCTTCCCGGACCGGTTCACCGTCTCCGAGAACCTGGCCGCCGTGGTCAAGGCCGGCAAGCGCGGCTTCTACGTCTACGATTCCGGCAAGCCGGAGCTGGACCCGGAGGTCGCCGCCCTCCTCAAGCAGGGCGACTCCGTCCTGTCCGAGGAGCAGGTCCGCGACCGCGTCCTGGACGCCGTCGCCCAGGAGATCGGCCTGATGCTCGACGAGGGCGTCGTCGCCGAGGCCCAGGACATCGACCTCTGCCTGATCACCGGCGCCGGCTGGCCCTTCCACCTGGGCGGCATCACGCCGTACCTGGACCGCGAGGGCGTCTCCGAGCGGGTGAACGGGAAGAAGTTCCTGGAGCGGGGCGTGGCGAGCGTTCCGGCGTAACCCTTCCGGGTGCCGCGCGAGGGCCGTACGGGATCGTCCCGTACGGCCCTCGTCGTATGCGGTTCCGGGCACGCCCCTAACGGACGGCGTCCTCCTGGACGAACTCCTTCAGCCAGGCGCGGAAGTCCGGGCCGAGGTCGTCGCGTTCGCAGGCGAGGCGGACGACGGCGCGCAGGTAGTCGCCGCGGTCGCCGGTGTCGTAGCGGCGGCCGTCGAAGACGACGGCGTGGACGGGGCCGCCGAGCGCGGGGTCGAGGGCGAGCCGGCGCAGGGCGTCGGTGAGCTGGATCTCGCCGCCGCGGCCCGGCGGGGTGTCGCGCAGGACGCCGAAGATCTGCGGGGCGAGGACATAGCGGCCGATGACGGCGAGGTTGCTGGGCGCGGTGCCCGGTTCGGGCTTCTCCACGAGGTCGGTGACGGCCAGGACGTCGTCCGCCTCGCCGTCCAGCGGGGCCACGGCGGCGCAGCCGTACAGGTGGGTGCGGTCGTCGGGGACCTCCATGAGGGCGACGACGCTGCCGCCGTGCCGTTCCTGGATCTCCAGCATCCGGGCGAGCAACGGATCGCGCTCGTCGATGAGGTCGTCGCCGAGGAGCACCGCGAACGGGGCGTCGCCGACGTGCGGTTCGGCGCACAGGACGGCGTGGCCCAGGCCCAGCGGATCGCCCTGGCGTACGTAGTGGACGTCGGCCAGGTCGCTCGACTCCCGGACCTGGCCGAGCCGGCCGAGGTCGCCCTTCAGCTCCAGCAGGTGCTCCAGCTCGTAGGCGCGGTCGAAGTGGTCCTCCAGGGCCCGCTTGTTGCGGCCGGTGACCATGAGGACGTCGTCGAGTCCGCTGCGCACGGCCTCGGCGACCACGTACTCGATGGCGGGCCGGTCCACGACCGGGAGCATCTCCTTGGGCGTGGCCTTGGTCGCGGGGAGGAATCGGGTGCCGAGGCCCGCGGCCGGGATGACGGCCTTGCGGGTGCGGCGGTGGTGCGTGGTCATGTACGCGTGTACTCCGGAGACGTCGGGGTCAGGACTTGTCGGGGCTGACGGTGAAGGACAGCTCGTTGCCCGGGGTGTAGAAGACCCGTCCGCGCGAGGCGCCCTGTGTCGGGTGGTGCCAGCGCTGGGTGGGGTAGACGTCGATCCGCTTGCGCTCCAGGAGGTCGTCGAAGAAGCGCGCGAGCCGGATGCGCGGCCGGCCCGGTTCGCGTTCCAGGCACAGGTCCCAGTCGTCGTGGCCGCCCGAGGAGGCGGCGACCACCCCGGCGAACGGCAGATGGGCCTCGAAGGCGCCCTCGTATCCGACGGAGACCTGGCCGGACACGGTGGAGGCGGCGCTCCCCTTGCGCGGCACGGCCGCCAGGCGCAGCCCGTTCGTGTCGCCGCCCGGCGGCAGGATCAGGGTGCCGCGCACGAGCCAGCCGTCCGGGCCGACGACGACGGAGGTCACCTCGGCGTGCTCGGCGCGGTGGCGTACGAAGACCGAGAGGTGGCCGTCGGCGGTGCGGTAGGGGAAGGGCCAGTAGGCGGGGCCCTCCGGCGCGATGCGGCGGACCAGCAGGCCTCCGGTGTGGATGCTCTCCACGGTCAGGGGGCTCCGTCCGCCGTCCGGCAGTTCGGCGTCGATGTCGTAGCGGCCCTCGCCGAGGACGGCCGGTTCGGCGGGGATCGCGTACACCGCGCGTACGGCGCCCGTCGCCTCGTCCACCGAGGTTCCGAGCGCGGCCAGGCGGGCCAGCGGGCTGTCTGCCTTGCGCAGGGTGACGCGGAGCACGGGGGGTTCGGTCCCCGGGGGCAGCACGGCACCGACCTCGATGGTGCCGTCGCCGCGCACCAGTACCTCGACGGGCAGGCCCACGGGCGCGGGGGCCGGGGCGGTGTCCACGCCCCCGCCCGGCCGGGGGACCGCCGCCGAGACCTCCCGCAGGAAGGTGTCGTAGCGGAAGGCGATGCGCTCGGCGCTGTAGAGCGGGGCCGAGGCGTAGGCGCCCTGGGAGAGCTGCTCGCGTTCGGCGGGCTGCTCGATGAGGTAGCGCATCCCGTGGGCCATCGCCTCGTCGTCGCCGACGGGCACCAGGATGCCGTTGCGGCCCGGCGCGACGATCTCGCCGGGGCCGAAGGGCGCGTCGGCGGCCAGCACGGGCAGTCCGTGGTGCATGGCCTCGACGAGGGTCAGGCCGAAGGACTCGCGACGGGCGGAGCTGACCGCGAAGGCGGCCTTGTCCCATTCGGCCGTGAGATCCGGCACGGCGCCCATCAGGCGGACCGCGTCGCTGAGCCCGTGGGCGTGGACGAGGTCCTGGAGCCGTTCGCGCTCGGGACCGCGGCCGAAGATGCGCAGCCGCCACTGCGGGTGGTGGGGCGCGACCCGGGCGAAGGCGTTGATGAGCGTGTCGAAGCCCTTGCGCGGAACGAGCTGGCCCGCGGCCATGATGAGCGGCAGTCCGCGCACGGGTGCGTGACGGGCCGGTGGCGGCACGATGTTGCCGATGGCGGCGAACGGGGGTGCCTGGTCGCCGAGCTGGCGGCGGTAGTTGTCCGCGTCGGCCTGGGTGAGGCACACGACGCCGTCCATCTCGCGGTACAGCTCCAGGGTGCGGTCGCGCAGCTCCTGCGAGGGCACCATGGAGCCTTCGTGGTCGATGACCACGCGGCCGTAGCCGTGGCGCCCGTGGGCGATGAAGTACGCGCCGAACGAGGGCCGGGCGGCGATCACGATGTCGGACCCGCCGCGTCCGAGCGCGCCGAGGATCAGGTCGTCGATGTCCTGGGTGTACTGGTCGGACCAGCTGTCCTCGCGCGGCATGATCCGGGACCGGGGGCCGCCCGCGGTCTTCGGCGCGCCGCCCCGCTGGTCCACCAGGTACCGCAGCCCCACCCGGTCGGACGGGGCGAAGGGCGGCCGGTCCGCCGTGCGGAAGACCGAGACGATCTCGACCTCGTGGTGCACCGCGAGCGCGGAGGCCAGGCTGCTGGTCGCCCGGGGTACCCCGCCGAAGTTGTCGATGCTGTGGAGCAGGAAGGAGATCCGCACAACTGTCCTCTGGGATGCTCGGGGTTCTGGGAACCGCTGTCAGTGATGCTCGGTCACCACGAGCGAGAGTTCGTTGTCCGCGGTGAAGTAGGGGCGCAGTCCGACGACGGCGCGGCCGACGTCGGGGCCGAACAGGTCGGAGGGTTCCTCCCCCACGAGTTCCGGGAAGCGCTGCACATCGCGCCGTACCACCTGGTCGTCGGCGATGCGCGCGAGCCTGACGGGCTCCCCGCCGTTGCCGTCCGTGATGAGGACGTCCCAGTTCTCGCGGAGGAGCAGCCGGGCCCGCATGGGCTCGTCCATGTGCAGTTCCGCGCCGAACCAGCCGCCCTCGAAGCGGACCCGTCCGGCGGCGATGGTGACGGTGGGTTCCTGGCGCCGGCGCAGGAGCAGCAGCGGTTCCGCGCCGAGCCGCCACTGTCCCTGGAGCCAGCCGGTGAGCCACAGGCTCGTGTCGCCGTACTCGACGGTGACCAGTTCGGCGTGGCTCGTGCGGGACCAGACGCGCAGGCGCAGATAGCCGCCCTCGGTCGCGTACGGCAGAACCCAGTGGAAGTGCTCCAGATCGCCGAGGTGTCCGACGTCGCGGGCCCCGCCGACGGTGCACCGTCCGTACCGCAGCCGGCGTTCCTTGCCCTTGCCGTCGACGGCGTAGAGGTCGGCGCGGCCCTCGCCGAGCGCCGCGAGCGCGCGGACGTCGACGCGGGCCCGGGTGCCGCCCTCGGCCGGGAAGTCGACGACCTCCTGGCGGCCCTTGCCCTGTTCCTTGACGCGTACGGTGCGGGTGGAGGACACCCCGTGCAGGGTGAGCTCCCACTGACCGTTCGGCAGGATCCGGCAGTCGGCGGTGGGGCGGGGGCGTTCCTCCGCGGGGGCGCCGCCGGCCGCCCGGCGGCGCTGGCCCCACCGGCCGCGCACCCCGGCCCTGACCGCCGTGAACAGCGCGTCGTACGCCTCGCCGACCTGTTCCGTGCCGGCGGACCGGGCGAGGTGCAGGGCGTGCCCCCGGTGCACGGCGCGCAGCTGCTCGTCGGCCATGAGGCGCTCCAGGGCGCGGGTCGTGGCGTCGACGTCCCCGGCCGGGACCAGCAGTCCGCCGTGTCCGTCCCCGAGCACTTCGGCCGCGCCGTAGGGCACGTCCGTGGCAACGACGGGGGTGCCCTGGGCGAGTGCCTCCAGCGCGGGGCGGGCGCTGTCCTGGCGCTCGGCGGTCACCAGGGCGATGTCGGCGTCGTAGAAGTCCTCCTCGCCGGCCTCCCGGTCGACGAGCAGGACCCGGTCGTGGAGCCCGAGCGCGGTGATGAGATCCCGGGTCTCGCGGCGCAGCGGTCCGGTGCCGAAGATCCTCAGCTGCCAGCCGGGCTGGGTCTCGTGGGTGCGGGCGAAGGCGTGGAGCGCCAGGTCCACCCGCCGGTGCGAGACGAGCCGTCCCGCGCTGACGACCACGCCCGTGGTCGCCTTCTCGGGGCTGTCGGCGATCAGGACGGGTTCGGCGATCTGGCGCACCTCGACGCCGGCCTCGGCCAGGTCCCGGTAGGCGGGGTCGGCGGCGTCGCCCCGGGTGAGCGGGACGACCGCGTCGAGGGAGCGGTAGAGCTCGGTCCAGCGGGCGCGCACCGACTCCGGGAGCCGTTCGACCGGGGCGGGCTGGCGGGCGATGCGCCGGGCATGGGGGGTGCGGCACTGGGCCAGGGCGGCGCCGAGTGCGGAGCTGAGCGCGATGACCACGTCGGCGCCGGTCTCCGCCAGGTGCTTCCGGATCCGGTCGTCGTCGGCGCGGTCGTAGCGCCGGAACTCGGGGTCGCCGGCGATGACCAGCTGGGAGGTGTCGTCGGCGTCCCGGTCGCCGGGCGCGACCCCGGGGGCGAGGGCGACGACGTCGATGTGCTCGGGCAGCCTGAGCGCCGGGTGCGCGGTGCCGGCGCCGCGCACGGCGACGACGGTGACCCGGTGCCCGGCGGCGAGGGTCTGGGCGAGGCGGGCGGCGGCCCGCGCGCCGGCGGAGTCGGTGGCCAGGGTGCGGGCCAGGATCTCGATGTTCATGGGCTCAGTCCGCCGTCTTCTCGTACGGGCTCGGCACCGGGTAGAAGGCCTCCAGGAACCGGTGGAGCAGCTCGCTCTGGTGCTCGATCTCGGCGGGGTCGCTGGCCGAGTCGTTGAGGCAGAAGGTGTCCCTGTCCCGGCGCAGCAGCAGGAGTTCCAGCTTGTGCTCCAGTTCGGGGTCGTCGAGCGCGAAGTAGCCGTACCGCAGGTCGCCGGGCAGGCTGCAGCCCGAGTAGTAGCCGTAGTAGTGGTGCAGCGAGGAGGCGATGGACAGGTCGGTGATGCTGCGCACGGGGCTGGCGGAGGTGCCCCGGTGCTCCTCGGGGAAGTCCCGTTCGATCGCGGTGAGGACGTCCCGGTTGAGGGCGTACGGCACGTGCTTCATCTTCTGGACGAGGGTGCGGCCGAAGCGCTGCTGGATGAGCCGGCGGTTGTTCTTGGCGGCGACCGAGGTGGGCACCTCGTCCGGCTCGGGCGGGCCGTAGGGGACCTGGGCCGGGGACGGGAAGAACTTGGCGATGCCGTTGGGGTGGAAGAAGGCCGAGGGCGTGAGCGTGCGGCCGATGAACATGTCGTCGTTGAAGTAGACGAAGTGGCGGGAGAGTCCCGGGATGTGGTGGAGCCGGGACTCGATCGCGTGGCTGTTGAAGGTGGGCAGGTGGGAGGGGTCGTCGAAGATCTCCCGGTGGTCCACCACGCGGGCCCGGCCGTCGCCCGGGGCCCACCAGTGCGGGGTCTGTTGGTCGGTGACGATGTAGATGTTCCGTACCCACGGCATGAACATCCGCACGGAGCGGAGGCTGTACTTCAGCTCGTCCCGGGAGACGTACCGGGCCAGGCTGGCCGCCTCCGCGTGGAAGACCTCGCCGCGGCTCTCGGCACGGCGGCGCTGCCACTCCGGGTCGTCGCCGTCCACCCAGGTGTAGACGACGTCGATCGGGAAGGGGTGCTCGTCGGGGAAGAGGATGTCCAGTTCGGGCCGGGTGCGGGTGGGGCGCAGCCGGGGCGCCTCGGCCCCGTGGGCCCGGCCGACGAGCCGGGTCATCTGCTCGCCGGGGACGACGAGCTGCTGGTGGTCCAGGGTGACGTACTCGCTGGCGCGGTTGCGGCGGGGTGCGACGAGGCGGTCGACGCCCTGGCCGGGGACGCTCTCGGCGGGCTCCCAGAACTCGACGTCGCAGCCGGTGTCGGCGCCGTGGGTCAGGTGGCCCTCCTGGGTGGTGCGGAACCAGAAGGCGCGGACGACGGCCAGCGTGCTCGCCCGCTCCCACGTCTTGTCCGCGCCGCCCTCCCACGCGCCGTCGCCGGGGGCCATTCCGGACTTGGGCCGGGCGAGGTAGCCCTTGCTGCCGGAGAGCAGGGTGCGCAGCGCCGCCAGGGCCTGGGGGCGCAGCCGCGCGTCGACGCCGACGGCGGACGCGGTGTCGTCGAGGCCGGGTACGGCGAACCAGTCGATCTGCGCGGCTTCGAGAGCGCGGCGGACCTCCAGGTTGTTCAGCTCGCGTGCGGACAGCGGGGTGAGCCGGTCGTGCACCAGCGCGACACGCTTGTGCATGTCCACGATGACCTGCCGCTCCGTACGGCTCCTGCGCAGCTGCGCGGGCTCCGGGCGGGGGCCGGTGCCCGCGGTGGTCCCGCCGGCCGCTACTCGACCGGAGATGTCAAACACGCGGTTCACTTTCGTTTGCGAGGGATGGGTGGTACGAGAACAGAGGAAACGTTTCCTCAGCGTTTGATGCCGGCCTGCGGCGACCGGCTCGGCAGACTCGCGTTGCGGTACTCGGCCGAGTCCACGCGCTCGAAGCGGCTGGGCACCGGGAAGTAGGCGTCGAGGAAGTCCCGGACCATGCGCTCCTGGGCCTCGGGGTCGGGGTGCTCGACGGTGTCGTTCAGACAGAAGGTGTCGAAGTTCCGGTGCGCGAGCAGGCTGTTCAGCCGCCGCCGGGCCTGGTCGGCGGCGAGGTCGATGTACTGGTAGCGCACATTGCCCGTGGTCGAGCGGCCGGTGTGGAAGCCGTAGTAGTGGTGCAGGGAGGAGGCGATCGGCACGTCCTCCGGCGAGCGGAAGCGGGAGAACTGCGTACGGCCGTGCTCCTCGGCGTACACCAGTTCAATGTCGGCGAGCACGCTGCGCCGCAGGGCGTGCGGCGTGTGCTTCATCTTCTGCGCGATCCGGGTGCCGAAGGACCGCTCGATCAGGGCCCTGCTGTTCTTGCCGGCGGCGTTGACCGGGAGGTCGCCGGGGCCGGAGGGTCCGGTGGGCACGAGCGCCTTGGACTGGAAGAACTTGCTCAGTCCGTTGGCGTGGAAGAAGTGCCCCGGCGTCAGCGGACGGCCGAAGAACACGTCGTCGTTGAGGTACAGGAACTGCTCGGACAGACCGTCGATGTGGTGGAGCTGGCTCTCGATGGCGTGCGAGTTGAACGTGGGCAGCGCCTCGGGGTCGGAGAAGATCTCCCGGTGGTCGACGACCCGGAGACCCGGCACGTCCGTGTCGAGCCACGCGGGCTGCTGCCCGGCGGTGACCAGGTAGATGTTGCGCACCCAGGGCGCGTACTGGTGCAGGGAGCGCAGCGAGTAGCGCAGTTCGTCGCGACTGGTGAAGCGGGCGTCGTTCGCGGCCTGGGCGTGCAGACCGGGCGCGGGCGAACCGGCGCGCCCGGAGCGGGCGGCGTCCCGCTTCGCGGCCCAGACCGGGTCCTTGTCGTCGACCCAGGTGTAGACGACGTCCACCGGGAAGAGATGGTCGTCCGGAAGCGGCTGGGTGAACTCGGGCAGGGTGTGCGCGACACCCGTGGTGTAGGCGCCGGGGACGAGGGCGAACAGGGCCTGCGGCGCGACCGGCCGCGCCGTGGCGGCGGGGACCAGGTCCACCACGCGGTTGGGGCGGGGCGCCTCGTAGCTCCCGTCCCGCTCCGCCCAGAACTCCAGGTCGCACCCCTGGTCGGCGCCGAAGACCAGGTGCTGGGTGGGGTCGGTGACGTACCAGGCCACGCGCAGGACGTCGTGCTTGCGCAGGGCGCGCCAGGAGCGGTCGTCCTCGCCGGGGCGCATGTCCGACTCCGCGCCGGTGGCCGCGCCGATGTAGCCGGGCGTCTGGTCGAAGGCGATCTGGAGCATCTCGGTGGCCGACTCGCGCATCGCCACGGGGACGGCGACCGTCGGGATGTCCTTCGCACCGCCCCGGACACAGAAGTACTCGACTCCGCCGGCCTCCAGCGCGGCGATGAGGATGTGCAGATTACGGGCGCGGGCGGCCCAGGCCGTGGCGCCCTCCACCAGCAGCGCCCGCATGTGCCGCCCCTTGACGCGCACCACGCGGCGGGAGGCGGCGGCGCTGTGCCGGGCGGCGCTGCGGCGCCCGCCCATCGCCCACACGACCGTCGCGGACCGGATGGCGTCCACGGAGGTGAACGAGGACTTCACGGCGGAACGCAGCGGGGCCGGCACCTTGCGGACGATGCCCTTGCGCGCCCCGGCCGGTATCACGGACCGATACGCCGAAACCAGCGATCCCGCCTCCGGATTGCCGGAACCGACCACGAGGCATCCACCGTCCACGCCACTGCGGTCCAACGCCCGCCGACGGGCGGCATCGCCTCCGTCTGACGGACGGTACGAGACCGAAACCTGTCATCCCCTTCAGACCGCCCCTCGGGACGGCGTCCCCCGCGCACCGGTGAGCGAGTCACAGAACCTTCACATAAAGAGCCGGTCAACGTCCAGTCAAAAAAGGGGACATAGGAGGCAAATACTCGTGACGAATCCCACGAAGGGTCTGTACAACCTTTTACAACTTCACGGAAGCATCACATGAACGTGCGGTGAATCCTCGCCGTCGCCCGCTTCCGGCGGCACCGACGGCTCAGAGCCGCCGCCAGTGCGGCGAGAGGGTGAGACCCGGCCCCGGCTCCTGCCGGGCCACCGCGACCGCACCGTCGCGGCCGCACATCGCCACGACGACCCGGCCCCGCCCGTCCAGGGCGAGCGCGGGATCACCCACGCACGGAGCGGCGGTGTCCGTCCACCAGACGCCGTCCTGCTCGGCCTCGGTGCCGCAGACCCCGATCAGCAGGGTGCCGCCCGCGCCGCGCTGCGCCAGCACCGTGCAGTCGTAGCCGTCCAGCGGGGCCCGCAGCGCCACGACGGCGCCGTCCCCGGGCTGTCCCCCCACCGGCACGGGCCAGGCGCCCGGCCGGTAGCCGACGACACCGGACCGGTTCACATCGGTCCAGTAGTACGTGAGCCGCTCGGGCGCCGTCTCCAGCGCAGTCACCGAGCCCTCCAGCGCCTGGAACTGCACGGGCGGGGCGATCACCGGCGGGCCCTCCGGATCGCTCTGCCGCCACTGCTGCACCCCCCGCTCCCCCGTCGCGAACACCTCGACCAGCCCGCCGGAGGTCGTCGACGCCACGAGGTCGGCGGAGAGCCCGGCGCCCTTGAGGTCCTTCCAGCCCGACCATTTGCCGCCCTTGCCCTCGCGGCGCATCTGCAGGCCTCCGCCCGCGTTGCGCACGAAGACGAAGACCACGCCCTGCGGGGTGACCACGGCGGCGGGCCGGCCCACGAGCCGGCCCTTCTCCTTGTCCGCGTAGAAATTGCCGAGGGAACGCCACTCCGTGACGGGGCGGCCGGTCTGGTACTGGATGGCGTGCACGAAGTCGACGCCCGGACCGTCGGCCCCGCCGCGCTCGCGGCGGCCGAGGAAGTGCACATAGGAGTCGGCGCCCTGCACGACGGTGAGATCGGTCAGTCCCGCGATCTCGACGAAGACCGGGCCCTCCCAGCCGTCGCCGCCCGGAGTCAGCTCCGTCCAGCGGAGCAGTCCGCCGTCCGTGAGGGTGTAGACGGTCAGCCGGCCGTCCTTGCCCCGCGTCATCCAGCGGCCGCGCGGCGTTCCGGCGACCTCGTGGCGCCCGGTCACCCGGCCCGGCGCAGGGGCACTGCCCGCGGAGCCCGTTCCTCTTCTCCGCATGGCCCGCAACGCCCTCTCCGCTTCACCGGTTCTTCGTACCGCCCGCACACGGGCGACGACATCATATGCTCAGCGCCCGCCCGCCCCATCAGGCAGGAGGCCTCCCGTACGGGCCCGCGTCCCGGGGCCTCGCGGGAGCCCCGGACGATCCGTCCTCCGCCGGGCGGACGGGGATTCGGACGGCGCGGTTCCGGGCGGCCCCGCCGGGGACCCCCCGGACCAAAACACCCATTCGAACGATTCTCTGTTCTATAGTGCACGCTCAGCCATGCACATACGGACCGGCCCCACCCCCCACCCGAGTCCCACGCACTCCACAGCCCCTCCGGGGCCACGAGATTTGAGGACTCCACCACGATGAGTCACGACCCCACGCCCCAGGACACTCCCGAAGGCCGCCCGGCGTCTCATGGCGGCGGACGCAAGCGCAAGGACGGTCGCCGCAAGCGCCGCCGCGGCCTGAAGATCACCCTCGGCGTGCTGCTCGTCCTCGTCATCGCCGCCGGCGGCACCGTCTACTGGCTCTACAGCCAGCTGGACGGGAACATCAAGGGCGTCGACATCGACAAGGCGCTCGGTGAGGACCGGCCCGAGAAGCTGCCGACCAGCGGGCAGAACCTGCTGGTGCTGGGCTCGGACTCGCGCGCGGGGGCCGAGAACAAGGAGCTGGGCGGCGGCGGGGGTGTGAGCGGCGCGCGTTCGGACACCGCTCTGGTCGTGCACATTCCCGAGGGCCGGAGCAGGGCCGTCGCCGTGTCGATCCCGCGTGACACGCTGGTCACCCGGCCCGAGTGCACCAAGTCCGACGGGACGAAGGTGCCCTCGGCCGAGCGGCGGATGTTCAACTCGGTGTACGCGCAGGTCGGACCGGCCTGTGTGGTGAAGACGGTCGAGAAGATGTCGGGTGTGCGCATCGACCACTACCTGGAGATCAACTTCGCCGGGTTCAAGGGGCTCGTCGACGCGATAGGCGGGGTCACCGTCGACGTCCCGCAGGACATCCACGACACCTCGACCGGGCTCGATGTGAAGGCCGGGCCGCAGAAGCTCGACGGCACGGACTCGCTGAAGTACGTCCGGACCCGGCACGGCATCGGTGACGGCAGCGACCTCGGCCGCATCACGCTCCAGCAGCAGTTCCTGTTCGCGCTGCTCAGCGAGGTGAAGAAGCAGGACCTGCTCGGCAGCCCGACCAGCGCCTACAAGATCGCCAACTCGGCGACCAAGTCGCTGACCACCGACGAGGGCCTGTCCTCGCTCAAGTCGCTGACGCAGTTCGCGCGGTCCATGAACGGGGTCGACCCCGAGACCATGGAGACGATCATGCTGCCCGTCGCGTACGACAAGATCGACCGGAACCGTGTGGTGGCCGCGCAGCCGCAGGCCGACACGCTCTGGAAGGCGATCCGCGAGGACGGCGCCATCCCCGAGTCCGCCAAGAAGTCCCCCGCCACGGGCGGCTGACGGGCCGGAACCCGCACGACGACGACCGGCCCCGCCGGCCCACCCGGGCCGGCGGGGCCGGTCGTGTCGTCAGCGCCCCCGGTGCACCCGGCTGTGTCCGCGCCCGTAGGCGAAGTAGACGACCACGCCGATGACCATCCAGATGCCGAACCGCAGCCAGGTCTCCGCCGGCAGGTTGAGCATCAGCCAGACCGAGGCGGCCACCGACAGCAGCGGGAGCAGCGGGACCCAGGGGGTGCGGAAGGCGCGGTGCAGGTCGGGGCGGGTGCGCCGCAGGACGATGACCCCGAGGGCGACCACGACGAAGGCGAACAGGGTGCCGATGTTCACCAGCGTCGCCAGCTCGTCGATGCTGGTGAAGCCGGCGACGATCGCGATCACCACGCCCAGCAGAATGGTCGGGCGGTACGGGGTGCGGAAGCGGGGGTGCGTCTTGGAGAAGAAGCGCGGGAGCAGCCCGTCGCGGCTCATCGCGAAGAACACCCGGGTCTGGCCCAGCAGCAGGATCATGCAGACCGTGGTGAGGCCGACGGCGGCCCCGAAGCTGATGACGCCCGCGTAGAAGGGGTGGCCGACGGCCTTGAAGGCGTCGGCGAGCGGGGCGCTCACGGAGAGTTCGGTGTAGTGCTGCATCCCGGTGACGACGACCGAGACGGCGACATAGAGCGCCGTGCAGATGAAGAGCGAGGCCATGATCCCGCGCGGCATGTCGCGCTGCGGGAGCCTGGTCTCCTCGGCGGCCGTGGCGACCACGTCGAAACCGATGAAGGCGAAGAAGACGATGGAGGCGGCGGTGAAGATGCCCATGACGCCGAAGTTGGTCGGCGCGTAGCCGAAGATCAGCTGGACGAGCGGGGCGGTGAGCCCCGATCCGGCGGGCTGCGGCTCGGCCTCGGGGATGAACGGGGAGTAGTTGTCGGTGTCGATGAAGAAGGCCCCGGCGACGATCACGATCAGGACCACCGCGACCTTGACCGCCACCACGACCGTGGTGACGCGGGCGGAGAGTTTCATCCCGAGGACGAGGACGACGGTCAGCACGAGGACCAGCGCGGTGGCGAGGATGTCGAAGCCGAAACCATTCGCCACATCGGTTCCGGAGAGCACGTCGGGCAGGTGCCAGCCGGCGTTGTCCAGCAGTGAGCGGATGTAGCCGGACCAGCCGACGGCCACCACCGCCGTGCCCAGCGCGAACTCCAGGACGAGGTCCCAGCCGATGATCCAGGCGACCAGTTCGCCGAGGGAGGCGTACGAGAAGGTGTACGCGGAGCCCGCCACCGGGACGGTGGAGGCGAACTCCGCGTAGCAGAGCGCGGCCAGTCCGCAGACGACGCCGGCGACGACGAAGGCGATGGCGGTGGCGGGGCCGGCGGTCTCCTTGGCCACCTTTCCGGTGAGCACGAAGATGCCGGTGCCGATGATGACGCCGACCCCGAAGACCGTGAGGTCCAGCGCCGACAGCGACTTCCTGAGGGCGTGCTCCGGCTCCTCGGTGTCACGGATGGACTGCTCGACCGTCTTGGTCCGGAACAGGCCGTTTCCGCCCGGGGGCAGGTCCTGCTGGGTGCTCACCGGCGTACCTCCACGCACTCGTCGTGCACGCCATGATTCGGACCCCGGGGCCGCCGTCAGCCGGGCGACGCCGGAAGGGGCGGTATTTCACGCGAAGGGGCCGGTCGGATCACCCGTGCGGGTGAAAGACCGGCCCCATGGGCCGTACGGACGTACGCGTCAGTCGCGGATCGGCTCCACCACGGAGGTCTCGGCCCGGTCCGCGCCGAAGCGGCCGTCGAGCTTGGCGACCAGGCCGGTGACCTGACGGGCGATGTCCGGCGCGGTCAGCCCGATCTCGGCCATGACCTCCTTGCGGGAGGCGTGGTCGAGGAAGACCGGCGGGATGCCGAAGTCGCGCAGCGGTACGTCGACGTCGGCGTCGCGCAGCGCCTGGGCGACGGCGGAGCCGACACCGCCGGCCCGGCTGTTGTCCTCGACGGTGACGACGACGCGGTGCTTCGCGGCGAGCGGGGCCATGGCCGCGTCCACCGGCTTGACCCAGCGCGGGTCGACGACGGTGGTCGAGATGCCCTGGGCGTCGAGCAGACCGGCGATCTCCAGGCACATCGGGGCGAGCGCGCCGATGGAGACCAGCAGGACGTCCGGCCGGGCCGCGGCGGACTCGCGCAGCACGTCCATGCCGCCGACCGTGCCCACGGCCTTGACCGAGGGGCCGACCGCGCCCTTGGAGAAGCGGACGACCGTCGGGGCGTCGTCGACCGCGACGGCCTCGCGCAGCTGGGCGCGGACCTGGTCGGCGTCGCGCGGGGCGGCGATCCGCAGCGAGGGCACCACCTGGAGGATCGACATGTCCCACATGCCGTTGTGGGAGGCGCCGTCCGTACCGGTGATCCCGGCCCGGTCCAGGACGAAGGTCACCCCGCACTTGTGCAGGGCGACGTCCATGAGGACCTGGTCGAAGGCGCGGTTGAGGAAGGTGGCGTACACCGCGAAGACCGGGTGCAGTCCGCCGGTGGCGAGACCGGCGGCGGAGACCGCGCCGTGCTGCTCGGCGATGCCGACGTCGTAGATCCGGTCCGGGAACTCCTTCTCGAACGCGGTCAGGCCGACCGGCTGGAGCATGGCCGCGGTGATCGCGACGATGTCCTCGCGCTCGTGGCCGAGCTTGACCATCTCCTCGCCGAAGACGGAGGTCCAGTCGAGACCGGAGGTGGCGACGGGCAGCCCGGTGTCGGGGTGGATCTTGCCGACGGCGTGGAAGCGGTCGGCCTCGTCCTGGAGGGCCGGGGTGTAGCCGCGGCCCTTCTCCGTGAGGCAGTGCACGATGACCGGGCCGCCGAAGCGCTTGGCGCGCTGGAGCGCGGACTCCAGGGCCTCCAGGTCGTGGCCGTCGATCGGGCCCACGTACTTGAGCCCCAGGTCCTCGAACATGCCCTGCGGGGCGATGAAGTCCTTGAGGCCCTTCTTGGCACCGTGCAGCGTCTCGTAGAGCGGCTTGCCGACGACGGGGGTGCGCTCCAGGAGGTCCTTGCCGCGGGCCAGGAAGCGCTCGTAGCCGTCGGTGGTGCGCAGGGTGGCCAGGTGGTTGGCCAGGCCGCCGATGGTCGGGGCGTAGGAGCGCTCGTTGTCGTTGACCACGATGACGAGCGGGCGGTCCTTGGCGGCGGCGATGTTGTTCAGCGCCTCCCAGGCCATGCCTCCGGTGAGGGCTCCGTCACCGATGACCGCGACGACGTGGTCGTCCCTGCCCAGGACCTCGTTGGCCTTGGCCAGGCCGTCCGCCCAGCCCAGCACGGTCGAGGCGTGCGAGTTCTCGATGACGTCGTGCTCGGACTCGGCACGCGAGGGGTAGCCGGAGAGGCCGCCCTTGCTCTTGAGCTTCGAGAAGTCCTGGCGGCCGGTGAGCAGCTTGTGCACATAGCTCTGGTGGCCGGTGTCGAAGAGGACCTTGTCCTTCGGCGAGTCGAAGACCCGGTGCAGGGCGATGGTCAGCTCGACCACGCCGAGGTTGGGTCCGAGGTGGCCGCCGGTCTTGGAGACGGCGTCGACGAGGAAGGTCCGGATCTCTTCGGCGAGCTGCTCCAGCTGCTCGGGGGTGAGCCGGTCCAGGTCACGCGGTCCGCCGATGCGGGTCAGCAGATCCCATCCGTCGCCCACCACCGCCCGTGCCTGACGCGCTTCGCGCGGCTGTGTCACCGTGCCTCCTTGCGATTGTGCTGGTCGAGCATTGCCGATCCGATGAGTCTAATGTTCCGCCCGCTCCGGCGGGCGGCGGGCGGGGGTGTGCTGGCCCACCCGTGCCGGAACGCGGCCGTGCCCGGCACCCTTGGCGGGTGCCGGGCACGGACCTCGGGGGGCGCGTCAGGCGCGGCCCGCGGTCTTCTGGGTCCGGCGCGAGACCGAGTCGATGATCACGGCGATGAGCAGCACCGCACCGGTGATCATGTACTGGATCGCGTTCGACGACAGGTTCATCTGGTTGAGGCCCTGGACGATCGACTGGATGACCAGGATGCCCAGCAGCGCCGACCAGACCTTGCCGCGTCCGCCGAACAGGGACGTACCGCCGATGACGGCCGCGGCGATGCACATCATGAGCTGGTTGCCGCCACCGAGCGAACGGTCGGCGCCGCCGGTCGCGGAGGCCAGGAAGAGACCGCCGACCGCACCGAGCGTGCCGGAGATCATGAACACCGAGATCCGGATCCAGGAGACGTTGATACCGGCACGGCGCGCCGCCTCGATGCCGCCGCCGACCGCGAAGATCTGCCGGCCGTAGGTGGTGCGGCGCAGGACGAAGTCGGTGACGACCAGGATCGCGAGGAAGATCACCAGGGAGAGCGGGAGGCCCTGCTCCTGGTTGAACGCGTACGCGGCGAGCAGCGACAGCACGGCGAGCAGCGCGGTGCGCAGGATGATCTCGCTCTGCGGGCGGTGCGGCAGCTCCGCGGCCTTGCGGCGCCGCGCGTCGCGCAGCTGCGCGAGGTAGAAGGCGACGATCACGAAGACGGCGAGGCCGTAGGCGGCGGCGACGTCCTCGAAGTAGTAGCTGGTCAGGTCGCGGACGAAGCTGCCGAGCGGGGTGGTGATGGTGGACTTCTCGCCCATCACCCAGGTCTGCATGCCGGCCCAGCCCAGGAAGCCCGCCAGGGTCACGACGAACGCGGGCACGCCGATCTTGGCGAAGACGATGCCGTGGAAGGCGCCGATGACCGTGCCGGACAGGATGCCGAGCACGATGGCGAGGGAGTCGGGCATGTCCGTGCCGAGCACGGCCCACACCGCGCCCGCGAGACCCGCGACGGAGCCGACGGCGAGGTCGATCTCGCCGAGCAGCAGGACGAAGACGATGCCCACGGCCATGATGCCGGGGCCCGCCGCGTACAGCGTGATCTGGTCGAGGTTGTACGAGGTGAGGAAGTTGCCGGTCTCCGCCTGGAAAACGATCCCGATGATGATCAGGCCCACCACGACGGGCAGCGAGCCGATCTCGCCCGAGCGCACCTTGCGCTTGAACTCGGTCCAGTAGCCCTTGAAGCCCTGCTCGCGGACGAGCAGGCGGGGGTCGACGGCCGGGACGGCGCCGGGCGCCGCCGCGGGGGCCTCGGTGGTCTCCGCCTGGGCCGGGACCTTGGCCGACGTCTCGTTGGTGTTGCTCACTTGGATGCCTCCGCGGTGCGGGACTTGCGGCGGGTCACGGCGTTGTCCGTGGCGCCCGTGATCGCGGCGATGATGTCTTCGTGGCTGGTCGTCGCCACGGGGAAGGTGCCGTTGTTGTGGCCGAGGCGGAGCACGGCGACCTTGTCGGCGACGGCCTTGACGTCGGCCATGTTGTGGCTGATCAGGATGACGCCGAGGTTCTGCTCGCGCAGCCGCTCCACGAGGTCGAGGACCTGGGCGGTCTGCTCGACGCCGAGTGCGGCGGTGGGCTCGTCCAGGATCACGATCTTGGGGTCGCCGACCAGGGCGCGGGCGATGGCCACGACCTGGCGCTGACCGCCGGAGAGCGCGGCCACCGGGATACGGACGCTGGGGATGCGGATGGAGAGCGTGGACAGCAGGTCCTGGGCCCGCTTCTCCATGGCGACCTCGTCGAGGACGCCGCCCTTCTTGATCTCGCGGCCGAGGAAGAGGTTGGCGACGACGTCGAGGTTGTCGCAGAGCGCGAGGTCCTGGTAGACGGTGGCGACGCCGAGGTTCTGGGCGTCGTGCGGGCGGCTGATGTCCACCTTCTCGCCCTCCCACTCGATGACGCCCTCATCGATGGGGTGCACGCCGGCGATCGTCTTGACCAGCGTGGACTTTCCTGCACCGTTGTCGCCGACCAGGGCGACCACTTCTCCGGCGTGGACTTCGAGATCGACACCGGAGAGGACCTGGACCGCTCCGAATCGCTTGAAGACTCCACGCAACGCCAGCACGGGCGTCTGTGACACGTGAACCATCTCCTTCGCCGCCTGACCGGCGGGGATGTGCCGCCTGACCGGCGGAGACGCAACGCCACGAGGGGGCGGCGTCGACGTACTGGAAGTTCTGGGGGTCGAGTGTCCGGCACCCGGCCGGCAGCGGGGTGTGAACCGGGCCGGGGCCGGACAGTCACGGGGCGGGCGGACCGCGCCGTACGGCGGGGGTCACGCCCGTGCGCGCCGGGGTCCGTCGACCCCGGCGCGAGGGGGGACTACTTGATGCCCAGCGCGGTGCACTTGGCGGCGATGTCCTTGACGCAGACGTCGCCGACCTTGTAGATGCCGTCCTTGATCACGGTGTCCTGGATGTTGTCCTTGTTCACCACGGTCGGCTCCAGCAGCGTGGACGGGACGCCGTCCGTCTCGCCCTGGGCGCCGATGTCCTTGCCCTGGAGCAGGTTGACGGCGAACTGGGCGGCGGCCGGGGCGAGCTGCTTCGGCGACTTGTAGATCGTGAAGGTCTGCGTACCGGCGATGATCCGCTGGATGCCGGGGAGTTCGGCGTCCTGGCCGCCCACCGGGATGTCCTTGATGCCGGCGTTGTCCAGGGACGTGATGATGCCGCCCGCCATGCCGTCGTTGGCGGAGTAGACGGCGTTGATCTTGCCCTTGCCGACCGAGGAGATGGCGGCGGTCATCTTCTCGCCGGCGATCTTCGGGTCCCACTCGCCGGAGGCCTCGTAGGCGATCTTGATCTTGCCGTCGAGGGCCGTGTGGGCGCCCTTCTTGAACAGACCGGCGTTCGGGTCCTTCTCGTCGCCGTTGATCATGACGAGGTTGGCGGTGGCCGCCTTGGAGCCGAGGGCGTCGAGGATCGCCTGGCCCTGGAGCGTGCCGATCTTCTCGTTGTCGTGGCTGACGTAGGCGTCGGCACCGGCGATGGCGCGGTCGTACGCGACGACCTTGACGCCCTTCTTGTGCGCGTCGGCGACCCACGCGGCGGACTTCTCGGCGTCGACCGAGGAGATCGCGATGACCTTGATGCCGTCGGCTATCTGCTGCTCGAACTGCTGCTTCTGCTGGCCGACGTCACCGGCCGCGTTGTTGTAGACGACCTCGCAGTCCGCGCAGTCCTTCTTGACCGCTTCGATGAACAGCGGCTTGTCCAGCGTCTCGTAGCGGGCGGTCTTGTTCTCCGGGAGCAGCAGGCCGATCTTGGTCTTGCTGCCCGAGTCCGCCGAGTCCTTCTTGTCGTCGCCGGCCTTGCCGCAGGCGGCGAGGGAGAGGGCCATCGAGACGGCGGCCGTGCCGATGACGATGCGTCGCGTCGTTGCGTTCATTGGGGGTGTGCCTCCCTGACGAGGCCGCAGCGTTGCGGCCGAGGTGGCTTGGAGTCAACTCGGCCGCAGGGGCGACGTCAAGGAGTAAATCCTTAACGAGATGACAACGGTGCCATCCGTTATCTAAGTGAAGGCAGGAGTCGCCGCGGGGAGGGTGCTCTCCAAAAGGGTCGAATCCCCCATCTCGCTCAGCACGAGGGCCAGTGCGCCCAGCACCTCCGCACGGCCGCCCAGGGCCCCGGGAAGCACCGAGAGCTGCCGGGCGGCACTGGGGATGGCGTAGCGCGACACGGAGTCGCGGATGGGCCCCAGGACCAGCTCCCCGGCCTCCGCCAGCGACCCCCCGAGCACCACACGGCTCGGGTTCAGGAGATTGCAGAGGTTGGCCACCCCGCTGCCGATGTGCCGTCCGACGTCGCCGATCACCCGGCGGCACCCCGGATCGCCCTCGCGGGCCAGTTGGACCACCCGCTCCATGGTGAGATCGGGCCCGTGGCTGGGCTGGAGCAGCGGCAGGACGTAGCGCGCCGCCGTGAAGGTCTCCAGGCAGCCGCGGTTGCCGCAGCGGCAGACGGGGCCCGATTCGTCGAGGGTGATGTGGCCGATCTCGCCGGCCGTGCCGCCGGGCCCCCGGTAGATGTGCCCGTCGATCACCAGGCCGGCGCCGACACCGCTGGCGACCTTGATGTACGCGAGGTCCCTGACCCCGCGGCCGCTCCCCCAGACCAGCTCGCCGAGGGCGCCGAGGTTGGCGTCGTTGTCCACGTAGACCGGGACGCCCAGGCGACCGGCGAGCTCCTCGCCGGGGTTGATGCCCGTCCAGCCCGGCAGGATCGACGTGGAGCCCAGCGTGCCGGACTCGACGTCGATCGGGCCGGGAACACCGAGCCCCACCCCGATGACCTTGCCGGGGCTGATGCCCGTGGTCTCGATCAGCCGGTTGACCAGCTGTTCCGCCCGGCCGAAGCCCTCGGCGGACGAGGCGTCCACGTCCAGCGGCTCGGACTCCTCGGCGAGCACCTGGTGGGCCAGGTTGCCGACCGCCACCCGCAGGTGCGTATGGCCGAAATCGACGCCGATGACGATGCCCGCGTCCCCGCTGAGCGAGACGCTGCGGGCCCGCCGGCCGCCGGCCGAGGTGGGCGTCACCTCGACGGTGCCGCCGTCCTTCAGTTCGCGAACGATATTGGAGACGGTGGCCGCGGAGAGGCCCGTGCTCCTGGCGATCTCCGCCTGGGTGAGTGACCCCGCCATCCGTACGGCGCGCACGACCCGCTCAAGGTTGGCGCGATGCAGAGACGTCTGCGACCCCGGAGTCTCCATCGACTCTCTCACTCCTGCCGTATTCTCCAACATGTGAACTCTAAGCTCAGCGTTTTGGGGTGCTCCCCGTCAAGACCTTGAGCAGTCCGAGGCACCGATGAGCACCGGACCCCCGCACGGGACCCGGCACGAACCTCCCCGTACACAGACGAACCGCCCGCCGGCATGGCTGCCGGCGGGCGGTTCGGTGAAGCGGAGGTGCTGGTGGGACGGGAGTGGTGCCTACTACTTCACGGCACCCGCGGTCGGGCTACTTCACCGCCCCGGCGGTCAGGCCGGCGACGACCTGGCGCTGGAAGACGATGTAGGCCGCGAGGACCGGGAGCATCGCCATCACGAGACCGGCGAAGAGTCCGGACCAGTCGCCCTTGTAGCCCTGGCTGTTGGCCAGTTCGACCAGACCCTGGGAGAGCACCCGATGGTCGGGGTCGCTGTTGAGGACCGTCGGCAGCATGTACTGGTTCCACTGCCCCAGGAAGTTGAAGATGCCGACGCTGATCAGACCCGGCTTCGCCATCGGCAGCATCACCTGGAAGAACGTCCGGGTGTGCGAGGCCCCGTCGAGCATCGCCGCCTCCGCCACGGAGCTGGGCAGCGTCCGGAAGAAGGAGGTGAGGAAGAAGACGGTGAACGGCAGCGAGTAGGCGATGTAGACCAGGATCAGCCCGTGCGTGGTGTTCAGCAGCCCCATGTTGTTCATCACGAAGAACAGCGGGACCAGCGCCAGGATGATCGGGAAGCTCATCCCGCCGATGAACAGGTAGTAGATGAAGCGGTTGCCCGGGAAGTCGAAGCGGGCCAGGACGTAGGCCGCCATCGAACCGAGCAGCAGGGTGCCGACGAGCGAACCGCCGACCACCACGAGGGTGTTGCCGAAGTACTCGCTCATGTGCGCCTGGCTCCAGGCGCGCGACCAGTTCTCGAAGTGGAGCTTGTCCGGCAGGGCCCACGGGGTCGACAGGATCGAGTCGTCCGTCTTGAACGAGGTCATGACCGCCCACAGCAGCGGCATGACCACGAGGATCGCCCAGATGATCAGCACGCCGTGCGAGAAGACGTTGAGGACCTTGCCCTCACCGCTCTTCTCCCGGCCCTTCTTCCCGGGCGCCCCGGACACCGGGCCCGGGGGCGTCACCTTGACCACGGCAGGGGTTTCGGTGGTCTTCACGCGTGGTCACCTCGTACGGTCGAGCCGGCCCCCGGGACCGGGTGGTTGTGCCTGATGGGGGTCCGGGCGGCAAGTCCCGGGGAGCTCGGCATCAGAACTCCAGCCGCTCGCGCCGGCCCAGACGCATCACGACGGCGGCGAACACCATGGTGACGACGAGCAGCCCCACACCGATCGTGGTCGCGTAGCCGGCCTGACCGTCGCGGAACGCCGTCTGGTAGACGTACAGCGGGAGCACCGAGGTCGCGTAGTCGGGGCCACCGGGACCCACGGTCATGACCTGGACCGCCGTGAACGCCTCGACGCCGAGGGCCAGGATGCCCATGTAGACCCAGCCCGACTGGATGGTGTCCCAGAGCAGCGGCACGGTGATCCGGAAGAACGTCGTGACGCGGCTCGCGCCGTCCAGCAGCGCCGCCTCGTAGAAGTCCTTCGGGATGGAGGCCATGCCGGCGGAGAAGAGGACGACGAAGAAGCCGACCGTCGACCAGACCAGGACGACCATCACGCAGATGAGCGCCAGGTCGGGGTCGCCCAGCCAGTCCGGCTGGACCGAGTCCAGTCCGACGCCCTTGAGCGCCGAGTTCAGCATGCCGCTGCGCGGGTTGTACGCGAACTGGAAGAGCAGGGCGACGATGACGATCGAGAGCACCTGCGGGAAGAAATAGGCGATCTTGTAGAAACCCGAACCCCGCACGCCGGCGACCGCGGCGTTCTTGCGCCGTCGGCCGCCGACATTGAGCATGAAGGCGAAGAAGAGTGCGAGACCCAGCGTCACCAGCGGCAGCAGCAGCACGAGCAGCACACTGTGTTGCAGCGACTTCCAGAAAATGTCGTCCTTGAACATCCTGGTGTAGTTGTCGAAGCCGACCATCTTGAAGTCCGGGCTCAGGCCGGTCCAGTCCGTGAACGAATAGTAAATGGACTGGATGAACGGCCAGATGACGAAGACCGCGTACAACGCCAGTGGGACGACCAGGAATCCCACAATGAACCGGTACTTGCCGTGCTGCATCTTTTACCGACCCCGATCTTTCCGCGGGTGCCGCCGCTGGTGACGGTTGCTCACTGGTGCTTGTACTTCTTGACGGACGAGTCCTTGGCCGCGGCGTCCGCGAAGCCCTGGATCTTCTTGATGGCCTCGGCGGGGGTGAGGCGCCCGGCCATCATCTCGCCGAGACCGGCGGTGCCGATCTGCTCCTTCTGGAGCTTCACGTACCAGTCCTGCATCCGCGGGTTCACCACGTTGTCGCCGGCCTTCTTCAGCGCGTCGACACCGGCCTGCAGGGCCGTGGAGAGGGTCAGGCCGTCGGTGCCGCCGTTGAAGGCGGACAGGGACTTGACCTGCTTGGTGAAGTTCTTCGAGGACTCCTCGGAGAGCATGATGCGCAGCTGCTCCATGCCGCCCTGCGGGTTCTTCGCCTTGGACGGGACGACGAAGGGCTCGCCGCCGGACGCCCAGATGGTGCCGAAGGGCATCTTGTCGGACGCATCCAGGCTGGAGGGCGCCGCGACCATCATCTTGAAGTCCTTGGGCGTGGTCGGCGCCGCCTCGTTCTCCACCCACGAACCGTTCGGGATGAAGAGCGCCTTGCCCTTCGTCCACTCGGTCTGCGACTGGATGTGCGTCAGACCCGGGGTGCCCTTGAGGATGTACCCCTTCTTGTACAGCTCGTAGTACGCCTCGAACGCCGCCTTGACCGCGGGGTCCTTCCAGGCGTTCGGCTCCAGGTTGTCGATCTTGTCGAGAACCTCCCGGCCACCGATCTTGGCGATGAACGGGTAGAGGGAGAACGGCAGGTAGTACGGGTACTTGCCCGGGTACGTCCAGCCCGCGATGCCCTGCTTCTTCGCCTTGGCGCAGAGGGCGAGCATGTCGTCCCAGTTCTCCGGGTACTGCGCGTCCAGCTTCTCCAGGTTGGTCTGCGAGTACCAGACGCCGTACACGGTGTAGGCGTAGTACATGATCCAGACCGGGGCGCCCTCGAACTGGCCCATCTCCAGGACGCCCGGCCGCAGGGTGTCGCGGACCTTCTTGCTCGGGTCGTCGATGGACGGGGCGTCCATCAGCGGGGTCAGGTCGAACAGCTGCTTCTTGTCGACGAGGACGCCCATGTCCATCTGTTCGGCACCGGAGTTGTCGATCAGGTCCGGCGGGGTGCCACCGTTGAAGCGCGGCTGGAGCTGCGACTGGATCTTCTGCGTCGCGGTGTGCTTGACCTTGGCCTTCGGGTAGGCCGCGGTGTACTTCTTCTCCGCGTCGATCGCGTACTGCTGGCCGAAGCCGCCGTCGAAGATGACCACGTCGAGCGCGGCCGTCTCGTTGACGCCCAGCGGGTTCTTCGCGCTGGTCTTGCCCTTCTTGACCGTGTCGTCGCTGCCGCCGTCGCTGCTCGCACAGGCCGACAGGAAGCTCATCGTCGGAACGGTGATCAGACCGAGTGCGGCAGACCGCTTGATCAGATCGCGACGGCCAAGGCCCTCATTCTTGTGGGCGGAGGTGGATCCCATGCTCAAGTCCTCGCCTTCTCCAGGACTCAGGCGGTGTGTACCGGTCGCCCCGTCGAAATTCGCCTCAGGCGAAGGGCCCCGCCACCGCGGTCAGTTGCGCTTGGGTGGTACAGATTTTCAGGCTAGCCATTGCAGTGGGGGGTCCGGGAAGACGGAACAACGGACGCCGCCCTGGCGTCCCGATATGTCCTGCCCCCGTGTCTCCCCCAGCCGCGCAGTTGGAAAGAACCTGTGCGGACGCCGACAGGTATAGTCCACTTGCCGCCAACTGAGCAAGATCGAATGCAGGTTTGGTCGGCAGTCTTTCCCGAGTTGAGACCTCGCGGACACCTGGACCCCGGTGGCCCTCGACCGGAGGTAACGATTTCCGCATTCCGGTCGATCGGCCCGCCGAATCGGTGCCGGCACCCTTGACACCGGCCGCCACTCCACCCCCTTCCGGCACTCCCTCCGAGGCCATAACCCCAGGACAGGGGCGTTGCGGCCCGCGACGGGCCCTCCGTCGGCCGGACCTCATGATGGACGCCGCCGGCTCCGTACATCCACGACCTCCGGGACCTCGGCGCGGCGCCGCGGACGCCCCTCGGAGCGGCTCCGTGCGTCCCGAAATTGGTCTACACCAAATTTCTCCCAAGTCCGTGCGATCTCTTGACTCGATCTATTGGTCCAGTCCAATCTCACCAGGTACGAACACTTGGCATGAACACCTAAAAGATGGCCGATGTCATGACATCGGACGCCTGTCCCCCCGCATCCCCACGGAGGAAGAACATGCCCGCACGTCCAGCCGGTTCCCCCGCCGCACCGGTCCGCGGTCCCGCCGCACGCGCACGACGCAACGGAGCCCTGGCGGTCGCCGCCGTCCTCGTCGCCTCGGGAGCGGCGCTCGCCGCCGTCCCCGGCCACGCCTCCGCTGCCGGCGCCGAACTGCTCACCAACGCCGGTTTCGAGACCGGCACCCTGGAGGGATGGAGCTGTGCGAACGGCGGCTCGGTCACCTCGACCGCCCACAGCGGAACGCACGGCCTGGCCGGCAACGCCTCCGCCGCCGACACCGGCCAGTGCGGCCAGACCGTGGCCGTGCTGCCCAACACCTCCTACACGCTGAGCGGTTGGGTGCAGGGCAGCTACGTCTATCTGGGCGCCAAGGGCACCGGCGTGGACGCCAGCGCCTGGGCCCCCTCGGCGTCCTCCTGGCAGCAGCTGTCCACCACCTTCACGACGGGCGCCACCACGACCTCGGTGACCGTCTACACCCACGGCTGGTACGGGCAGGGCGCCTTCCACGCCGACGACTTCGCCCTGACCGGTCCCGGCGGCGGACCGACCGACCCGCCCACGGACCCGACCGACCCGCCGACCGATCCGACCGACCCGCCGACGGACCCCCCGGGCGACCCGAACGGACCCGCCGGTGACGGCAAGGTCACCACCCCCACCGGCCTCGCCGCGACCAAGGTCACCGGCAACGCCGCCGTCCTCAAGTGGAACGGCTCGACGACGTCCTCGCAGGACGGCAGCGTCGCCTCGTACAAGGTATGGTCGGGCGGCCAGCTCGTCGCGACGTCCATGGGTACCACCGTCGCCGTCAGCTCGCTGCTGCCCAACCACAGTTACACCTTCACCGTCCAGGGCTACCAGGGCTCCCACGCCTCCGCCCAGTCCACGGCGGTCAAGGTGACCACCGGGGCCGCGCCCGCCGCGAAGCCCTACGCCTCCGCCTACTTCGACCAGTGGGGGATCTACGAGAACGCCTACTACCCAAAGCAGATCGGCACCAGCGGCGCCGCGGCCGGACTCGACGTGGTGACCTACGCCTTCGAGAACATCCACCCCACGACGCACAAGTGCTTCGAGACCGTCAAGGCCTCCGACGCGGGCAACGAGGACAACCCGAACGCCGGTGACAGCGCCGGGGACGCCTACGCCGACTACCAGGCCGACGTCTCGGCGGCGGACAGCGTGGACGGCACCGCCGATGTCTACGAGCAGCCGCTGAAGGGCAACTTCAACCAGTTGCGCGCGCTGAAGGCGAAGTACCCGAACCTGCGGTTCACCGTCTCGCTGGGCGGCTGGACCTACTCCAAGTACTTCTCCGACGCCGCGGCGACCGACGCCTCCCGCAAGGCGTACGTCTCCTCCTGCATCGACATGTTCCTGAAGGGCAATCTGCCGAAGAACGTCCAGGGCGACCCGTCCGGCGGTCCCGCCTCGGCCGCCGGGATCTTCGACGGCATCGACATCGACTGGGAGTACCCGGGTTCGGCCGGCGGCCACACCGGCAACCACTACAGCGACGCGGACAAGGCCAACTTCACCCTGCTCCTCAAGGAGTTCCGCACCCAGCTCGACGCCTACGGCGCGGCGCAGGGCAAGCGGTTCCTGCTCACCGCCGCCCTGCCCAGCGGCCAGGACAAGATCGCCTACCTGGAGACCGACAGGATCGGCGCCTACCTGGACTACGCCGACGTCATGACGTACGACATGCACGGCGCCTGGGACGCCACCGGGCCCACCAACCACCAGGACCCGCTGCACGACAGCGCCGCCGACCCCACCACCCCGGTGGCGCCCGGCACCGCCAGGTACAACCTGGACACCGCGCTCACCGCGTACACCGACGGGCTGCCCGAGTACGGCATCAAGGGCGGCTTCCCCGCCTCCAAGCTGGTCCTGGGGATCCCGTTCTACTGGCGCGGCTGGACCGGGGTGCCGGCCGGGGCGAACCACGGGCTCTACCAGAGCGCGACCGGGCCCACCCCCGCCAAGCCGCTGAGCCAGGAGTCCGGGCTCGCCGCCTGGAAGGAGCTGAACCCCACCGAGGCCCAGACCTTCTGGGACCCGGTCACCGAGAGCTCCTGGATCTACGACGGCACCAACTTCTGGACCGGTGACACCCCGCGCGCCGTCCAGGCACGCGCGGCCTACGCGAAGAGCAAGGGGCTGGCCGGGATGTTCGCCTTCTCGCTGGAGAACGACGACGCCTCGGGCACGCTGCTCAACACGATGACCGGCGCGCTGCGCTGAGCGCTTCCCCGAACCGCGGGCCGTCCGGTGATCCCGGGCGGCCCGCGGCCGTTCCCGCGGCCTTTCCCGCCGTCGTGGACCGCGTCGGAGCGGGGGCGGACGGCCTCCCGGGAGGCGCTCAGACGCGTTCCGGCGTCTCCGGTACGGCGGTGGGGAACAGGCTCTCGGGCAGGGTGACGTTCCACGCGGTGATCACCGGCTGGCCGTGCTCCCTGCCGAGCCGGGACACGGCCCCGGTGGCCAGTTGGAAGAGGGTCCCCTCGGCCGGGGTCAGCCCGAGGTAGCGGGCGGTCAGGACCCGCAGGAAGTGCGAGTGGGCGACCAGGACCACGTCCTCGTCACCGGCGCGCCCGGCGGCCTCCCGGACCTCCGCGAGCACCCGGTCGGCGCGGGCGCCGACGGCGGCCGGCGTCTCGCCCGGGTGGGCGTCGGGACCGGGGGTGACGCCGTCGGTCCACAGGTTCCAGCCGGGGCGGGTCCGGTGGATCTCGTCGGTGGTGATCCCCTCGTAGCCGCCGTAGTCCCATTCGCGCAGTTCGGGGGTGATGCGGGGCGCGGCGAGCCCCGCGAGTTCGGCGGTGCGCCGGGCCCGGACGGAGGGGCTGACCAGGGTGAGGGCGATGGCGCGGTCGGCGAGCAGCGGTGCCAGCGCGCGGGCCTGGCGCTCGCCGAGGGGGGTCAGGGGCAGGTCGGTGTGGCTCGTGTGCTGTCCGTTGCGGGACCATTCGGTCTCGCCGTGCCGGATCAGGATCAACTCGCCCATGGAGACCATCCGTTCTCGTGTGCCGTACCGCTCGGGTGCTGTCGCCGGTGTGAACCCGCCGGCCCACCTTCGCATTCCGGCACGGCCCGGCGGGCGCGGGGCGCGCCCGCCGGGCGGGTGGTGCGGGCTCAGCCCGTGACGACCTCCAGCGGCTCGCCGACGACCACGACCCGGTAGGGACGGTCGGTGTCGGCGGTGACGCGCAGCGTGCCGTCCTCGCGGACCACCTCGTACGTGGCGGCCGGGGCGCCCGTGAGGTCCGGGACGGTCACGGTGCGGGAGAAGTCGCCGAGGCCCTCGGGGGCGTACACCCGCAGTTCGAGGTCCCGGGTCCAGTCGCCGTCCGGGCGGGAGGCGTCGGCGCCGAAGGGGACGACGGCGCCGGGGCGGACGAGGAGCGGCAGGCTGTCGAAGCCGTGGGTCTCCCGGTGCCAGGCGGGGCCGGTGACGGTCTCGCCGGTCAGGAAGTGGGTCCAGGTGCCCTCGGGGACGTAGTACTCGACCTCGCCGTCCTCGCTGAAGACGGGGGCGACCAGCACGTCGGGGCCGAGCAGGTACTGGCGGTCGGCGACGCGGGCGGAGGGGTCGCCGGGGAACTCCAGCAGCATCGGGCGCATCGCGGGGACGCCGGTGCGGTGGGCCTCGACGGCGGCTCCGTACAGGTACGGCATCAGGCGGTGCTTGAGTTCGGTGAACCGCTTGGCGACCTCGACGGCCTCCTCGCCGAAGGCCCACGGCACGCGGTAGGAGGAGGAGCCGTGGAGCCGGCTGTGCGAGGAGAGCAGGCCGAAGGCGAGCCAGCGCTTGAAGACGGCGGGGTCGGGGGTGCCCTCGAAGCCGCCGATGTCATGGCTCCAGAAGCCGAAGCCGGAGAGCGACAGGGAGAGCCCGCCGCGCAGGGACTCGGCCATGGCCTCGAAGGAGGACCAGCAGTCGCCGCCCCAGTGCACCGGGAACTGCTGGCCGCCGGCCGTCGCCGAGCGGGCGAAGAGGACGGCCTCGCCCTGGCCGCGCTCCTTCTCCAGGAGTTCGAAGACGGCCTTGTTGTACAGGTGCGTGTAGTAGTTGTGCATGCGCTCCGGGTCGGAGCCGTCGTGCCAGACGACGTCGGTGGGGATGCGCTCGCCGAAGTCGGTCTTGAACCCGTCGACGCCCTGGTCGAGGAGCGTCTTCAGCTTGCCCTGGAACCAGGCGGTGGCCTCGGGATTGGTGAAGTCGACCAGGGCCATGCCGGCCTGCCACTTGTCCCACTGCCAGACGTCGCCCTCGGGCGTGCGGACGAAGTAGCCCTTCTCGGCGCCCTCCGCGTACAGGGCGCTCTTCTGCGCGATGTACGGGTTGATCCAGACGCAGATCTTCAGCCCCTTCTCCTTGAGCCGGGCGAGCATGCCCTCCGGGTCCGGGAAGGTCTGCGGGTCCCACTCGAAGTCGCACCACTGGTACTCGCGCATCCAGAAGCAGTCGAAGTGGAAGACGGAGAGCGGGATGCCGCGCTCGGCCATGCCGTCCACGAAGGAGGTGACGGTCGCCTCGTCGTAGTCGGTGGTGAACGAAGTGGTCAGCCAGAGGCCGAAGGACCAGGCCGGCGGGAGCGCCGGGCGGCCGGTGAGGGCGGTGTAGCGGGTGAGGACGTCCTTGGGCGTGGGGCCCGCGACGACGTAGTACTCCAGGACCTGGCCCTCGACGCTGAACTGCACCTGGCCGACGGCCTCGGAGCCGACCTCGAAGGAGACCTTGCCGGGGTGGTTGACGAAGACGCCGTAGCCGCGCGAGGACAGGTAGAACGGGACGTTCTTGTACGCCTGCTCGCTGCTGGTCCCGCCGTCGGCCTGCCACATGTCGACGACCTGGCCGTTCTTGACGTACGGGGTGAACCGCTCGCCGAGGCCGTAGACGTTCTCGCCGACGCCGAGGGCGAGCTGGGCGATCATGTGGTGGCCGCCGTCGGCGACCGTGGCGAAGGCGGTGCCCTTGCGGCCGGCGGTGGTCAGCGTGCGGCCGTCGGCGTCCAGGAACTCCATGCCGAAGTCGCCCTCGCTGGGCAGCCGCAGGGTGAGCGGACCACTGGTGAGCCGGGCGGCCGGGCCGTCGTCGTGGGTGGCCGCCGTGCGGTCGCCGGTGGCGCCGGGCAGCTCGAAGTCGGGGCCGGGGGCTCGCCTGCCCGCGAGGTGGGTGACGCGGACGGCGATGACGCCCTCGGCCGGGGCGTGCGCCTCCACCGTGATCAGCGGCGCGTTCAGCGTGTCCCCGCGCCGGGTCACCCGCTTGACGGCGGCGTGCGCGGTGAGGCGGTCGGCGTCGAGGCGCAGATCGCGGATCTCGGTGGCGTACGAGGCGTGGACACCGTCTCGCATCTGCCAGAAGCCGTCGGTGAACTTCATGGGGGGTCTTCCTTAGCCGGTGGTACGGAGGTGTGCGGGGTACGTCGTGGGGGCGCGCCGTCAGGGGCGCGTGGTCAGGAGCGCGGGCGCCGCCCGGTCGAGGACCGAGGTCACCCGGTCCCAGGTGGTCGTGTCACGCGGGACGGCGGGCAGCTCGCGCCCCTCGCCGGTGCCCCACTCCACGGCGAGGGCCACCGGGTCGCGGCCGGTGGCGGCCCCCGCGGCGAGCGCGGCCGCGCCGAGCGCGACCAGTTCGCCGGCGGCCGGGAGCACCACCGCGCGGCCGGACAGCCGGCGCACGGTCTCCACCCACATCGTGCCGCGCGCGCCCCCGCCGATCAGGCGCAGCGGCGCGTCCGGCGCGTCGAGCGGGAGGACGTCCAGGGCCCGGAGGAGGGTGACGACGGCGCCCTCGTAGGCGGCGCCGAGGATCTGCTGCCGGGTGGTGTCGTGGCGCAGTCCGTGCAGGAGGCCGGAGGCGTCGGGGAGGTCGGGGGTGCGTTCGCCGTCGAGGAAGGGCAGCAGCACGGTCTCGCCGCCGGGGGCGGCGTCCTCGCGGTCCAGGCCGAGCAGGGCGGCGACCTTGTCGACGGCGAGGGTGCAGTTCAGGGTGCAGCCCAGCGGGAGGCGGGTGCCGTCGGTGGCGGCGAATCCGGCGAGCAGGGGTGAGTGCGGGCGGTTGCGGGTGGCGGCGAAGACGGTGCCGGAGGTGCCGAGGCTGATGACGGGGTGGTCGAGGAGTCCTTCGGCGCCCAGGCCCAGGCCGACGGCGGCGGCCATGTTGTCGCCGGTGCCCGCGGCGACCGGGATGCCCGGGGGCAGGCCGAGGGCGCGGGCCGCTTCGGGGGTGAGGCGGCCGGCGGGGGCGGCTCCGGTGGGGGCGACCTCGGGGAGGAGTGCGGCGCGCATGCCGGTGAGGTCGAGCAGCACGGGGTCGTAGGCGCCGGCGACCGGGTCGTACCAGCAGGTGCCGGAGGCGTCGCCGGGGTCGGTGACGGCGGTGCCGGTGAGCCGTTCGGTGAGGTGGTCGTGCGGGAGGCGGACGGCGGCGGTGGCGGCGGCGGTGTCCGGTTCGTTCTCCCGCAGCCACATCCACTTGGCGGCGGTCATCGAGGCGACGGGCACCGATCCGGTGCGCTCCAGCCAGGCGTCGGTCCCGCCCAGTGCGCGGGTGAGGGCGGCGGCCTGGGGGGCGGAGCGGGTGTCGTTCCAGAGGAGGGCGGGGCGCAGCGGGGTGCCGTCGGCGCCGAGGACGACCAGTCCGTGCTGCTGGCCGGCGACGGCGATGCCGGTGACGGCGGCCGGGTCCAGGTCCGCTTCGGCGAGCGCGGCGGCGACGGCGGCGCACAGGGCGTCCCACCACTGTCCGGGGTCGCTCTCGCGGGCGCCGGCGCGGCCGGTCACGGTGTGCGGGGCGCGGCCCACGGCGAGCAGCCGGCCGGTCGCGATGTCGACGACGGCGGCCTTGGTGGACTGGGTGGAGCTGTCCACTCCGATGACGGCCGATACCGGCGCGGCGGCCGGGTCCTGGGCGGGTCGCGGCGGCATGTCGTACCTCGTTCCTGTGGGTCCCGGTTTTGATCGTACACAAAACAAATAAATCTTCGAAGCGCTTCACCTGGGGCCCGGAGCGGCTACGACCGGGCTCTTTCCGGGCCGAAAACCCTTGTGGCACCACCCGTGTTGCCCCTATGTGACGGATGTGTCACCGGGATGGTCTAGAAACAAACAGCAAGATGCCGTATTAGTACTGCCAGCAAACAAATCGGTCGGGCGGCGGTGCAGCCGCCCCGGTCCATGTCGACAAGAGGCAGCAGAATGTCGAACCGCTTCACCCCCACCCCCGCCGACAGGTTCACCTTCGGGCTCTGGACCGTCGGCTGGCGAGGCAACGACCCCTTCGGTGACGCCACCCGCCCCGCCCTGGACCCGGTCGAGTCCGTCGAGCGCCTCGCCGAGCTCGGCGCGCACGGCGTGACCTTCCACGACGACGACCTGATCCCGTTCGGCTCCTCCGACGCCGAGCGCGCCGCGATCGTCGGCCGCTTCAAGGACGCCCTGGACCGCACCGGTCTCAAGGTCCCGATGGCCACCACCAACCTCTTCACCCACCCCGTCTTCAAGGACGGCGGCTTCACCTCCAACGACCGCGCCGTGCGCCGCTACGCGCTGCGCAAGGTCATCCGCAACATCGACCTCGCGGTCGAGCTGGGCGCGCAGACCTATGTCGCCTGGGGCGGGCGCGAGGGCGCGGAGTCCGGCGGCGCCAAGGACGTGCGGGTGGCCCTGGACCGGATGAAGGAGGCCTTCGACCTGCTCGGCGAGTACGTCACCGAGCAGGGCTACGACCTGCGCTTCGCCATCGAGCCCAAGCCGAACGAGCCGCGCGGCGACATCCTGCTCCCCACGGTGGGTCACGCGCTGGCGTTCATCGAGCGCCTGGAGCGCCCGGAGCTGTACGGGGTGAACCCGGAGACCGGTCACGAGCAGATGGCCGGGCTCAACTTCCCGCACGGCATCGCGCAGGCGCTGTGGGCGGGCAAGCTCTACCACATCGACCTCAACGGCCAGTCCGGCATCAAGTACGACCAGGACTTCCGCTTCGGCGCCGGCGATCTGCGCCAGGCCTTCTGGCTCGTCGACCTGCTGGAGAGCTCGGACTACACGGGCCCGCTGCACTTCGACTTCAAGCCGGTGCGCACCGACGGCATCGACGGCGTCTGGGAGTCCGCGAAGAACTGCATGCGGAACTACCTGATCCTCAAGGAGCGCGCGCTGGCGTTCCGCGCCGACCCGGCCGTGCAGGAGGCGCTGCGCGCCTCGCGGCTGGACGAGCTGGCGCAGCCCACCGCCGCCGACGGCGTCAAGGGCCTGCTCGCGGACCGTTCCGCGTTCGAGGACTTCGACGTGGACGCCGCCGCCGAGCGCTCGATGGCGTTCGAGGCGCTGGACCAGCTCGCCATGGAGCACCTGCTCGGCGTCCGCTGACGCCCCCGGGGTGCTCCGGCCGGAGCACCCCCTTCTCCCCGGACGCGGGCCTGCCGGACCCGCGTCCGGGCGGACGGAACCACCTCGTCGGGACACAGTGGTCCCCCCGGGCCGGCACCCCTCTCACGCAAGGGCACCATCGTGACAGCACCTTCTCCGGACGGAACGCGCCAGCCGCGCCGCCGTCCCCACCGGCGGGTCGTCGTCCCGCTCACCGTCGTCTCCGCGCTGATCGGCGGCGTCGTCCTCTCCGGCTGCGGTCAGCAGCGGGACCCGGACGTGTACACCGTCCTGAACTCGTCCACCGACGAGTCCTACCACCGCTGGGACGCCCAGACGCTGGACCGGTGCAGCAAGCAGCTCGGGATCACCATCGAGCAGCAGAGCGTCCCGGCCTCGCAGGTGATGACGAAGGCCCTGCGGATGGCGTCCTCGAAGTCGCTGCCCGACGTGCTCCAGCTGGACGCCTCGGAGATGCCGACGTTCGCCGAGGCCGGCGGGCTGATCCCGCTGAAGGACCTGGGCCTGACCACGCAGGACATCCCCGAGGGGATCGTGAACTTCGGGTCGTACCAGGGGACTTATTACGGGGCCGCGCGCACCGTGAACACCCTGGCGCTCTTCTACAACAAGGACACCCTCGCCAAGGCCGGGCTGAAGGTGCCCACCACCTGGGACGAGATGCGGGAGACCGCGAAGAAGCTCACCTCGGGCAAGAAGTACGGTCTGGCGCTGAGCGCGGGCGGCGCGGAGGACGGCGTCTTCCAGTTCACCCCGTTCATGTGGTCCAACGGCGGCGACGAGACGAAGCTGGACAGCCCCGAGGTCGCCGGGGCGCTGGACTACTGGAAGAGCCTCCTCAAGGACGGCTCGCTCTCCAAGTCCACGGTCAACTGGACCCAGGCCGACGTGAACGACCAGTTCATGGCCGGCAACGCCGCGATGATGATCAACGGCCCCTGGCAGGTGGAGACCCTCAACTCGAAGAAGGGCCTGAACTGGGGCATCGCCCAGATCCCCGTCCCGAAGGCCGGCGACGAGTCCGTCGGCCCGCTGGGCGGCGGCGTGCTGACCGTCCCCAACACCGGGGACAGCGAGCGGGAGAGGACCGCCGCGAAGATCATCGGCTGTATGTCGGGCGAACAGGAGGAGATCACCTACGCCATCAACAGCTGGATGGTCCCCGCCAACGAGAAGGCCGCGGCCGTGTGGCGGACGAAGGCGCCGGAGCTGGCCGCCCTCGCCGACCAGGTCGCCACGGCCCGTTCGCGTACCGCCAAGCTCGGCGCGCGCTGGTCGTCCGTCTCCCTCGCGCTGCAGAGCGCGTTCCAGTCCGCCCTGACCGGCGAGTCGAGCGAGACCGCCCTCAAGCGCGCCCAGCAGCGCGCCACGAGCGGGAACTGAGGTACCTGACATGTCGACCACCACCGCCTCCGCGGCCACCGGCGCCGCCCGCCCGGCAGCCGCGGTCAAGAAGGCGCCGAACCCGGCCCGTGCCCGGCGCCGCAAGCGCCTGGCCCAGTGGGGCTTCATCGCCCCCGCCGTGATCTTCATGGCGCTGTTCTTCGGCTACCCGCTCGTCCGCAACATCGTGATGAGCTTCCAGGACTACTCGCCGTCCACGTTCTTCACGGGCAAGTCCCCGTTCAACGGCACGGACAACTGGAGCAACGTCTTCAACGACGAGCTCTTCGGCAAGGCCCTGTGGCACACGATCCTGTTCACCATCGGCTCGCTGATCGGCCAGTTCTGCATCGGTCTCGGGCTCGCCGTCTTCTTCAGCCGGCGCTTCCCGCTGAACGGGCTGCTCCGCTCGCTGATCCTGCTGCCGTGGCTCGTCCCGATGGTCGTCTCCGGTGTCGTCTGGCGGCGCATCCTCGACCAGGACACCGGCGTCCTCAACTCCTTCCTCGGCACGATCGGCTTCGGCGGCGACACCCCGTGGCTGACCAGCACCAGCATGGCCCTGACCTCCGTGGTCCTGGTCAACATCTGGATCGGCATCCCGTTCAACATGGTGATCCTCTACGGCGGCCTCCAGGAGGTCCCCAAGGAGCTGTACGAGGCCGCCTCGCTCGACGGCGCCTCCGCCTGGCGGACCTTCCGCTCCATCACCCTGCCGATGCTCCGGCCGGTCATCACCGTGGTGCTGGTGCTCGGCTTCATGTCGACGGTGAAGATCCTCGACCTGATCCTCGCCCTCACCGACGGCGGCCCCGCCGACTCCACCCAGACCCTGGGCACGCTCACGTACCAGAACTCCTTCGTCCAGCTGGACTTCGGAGCCGGTGCCGTGGTCGGCAACATCCTGATCCTGATCTCCGCCGTCTTCGCGGTGTTCTACCTGCGGGCCAACCGCAACGAGGGGAAGTGACCGGCATGGCGAGCACTGTGCGTACCCCCGCCGCCCCCACGCCTTCCGTCCGCCGCACCAAGCGGCGCTGGGGCGCCATGGCCTTCGGGATCCTGGTGCTGTGCGTGATGCTGTTCCCGCTGTACTGGATGGTGAACACCGCGCTCCAGCCCGAGTCCGGGCTGCTGGAGGTCGACGCCTTCCCGCACAGCCTGGACCTGTCGGGCTTCCGCTCGGCCCTCAGCGACCAGGGCGGCAATCTGCTGACCTCGCTGGGCGTCGCGCTCGGCGCCGTGGCGATCTGCCTGGCGATCTCGGCGCCCGCCGCGTACGGCCTGGCGCAGTTCAAGCTGCGCGGCACCAAGACCGTCGTCTTCGGCACCCTGATCACCCAGATGGTGCCCGGCATCGTCATCGCGAACGCCCTGTACAGCGCGTACGTGGACCTGGGCCTGGTCAACTCCTACGTCGGGCTGATGCTGGCCGACGCCTCGCTGGGCATCCCGTTCGCGATCGTCCTGATGCGGTCGTTCATGGTCGCCATCCCGCGCGAGGTCATCGAGGCCGCCGAGGTGGACGGCGCCGGCCGCTTCCGTACGTTCGTGCAGGTCGTGCTCCCGATGAGCCGCAACTCCCTGATCACCGCGGGGCTGTTCTCGTTCCTGTACGCGTGGAGCGACTTCATGTTCGCGCTGACCCTGAACACCACCGACGACGTGAAGCCCATCACGCTGGGCATCTACCAGTACATCGGCGCCCACGTCGGCGACTGGGGCTCCGTGATGGCCGCGTCCGTGCTGTCCGCGATCCCCGCGGCCGTCCTGCTCGTCCTCTCCCAGAAGTACATCGCCGCCGGGATCACCGGCGGCTCCGTCAAGTGAGGGTCGTACCCATGAGTGAGTTCCCCGTGTTCCCGCCCGGCTTCGTGTTCGGCGCGGCCACGGCCGCGTACCAGATCGAGGGCGCCGTGCGGGAGGACGGCCGAGGCCCGTCGATCTGGGACGTGTACAGCCACACGCCCGGGAAGACGGACGGCGGCGACACCGGTGACGTGGCCTGCGACCACTACCACCGCTACCCCGAGGACGTGGCGCTCCTGCGCGGCCTGGGCGTCGACTCGTACCGCTTCTCGATCGCCTGGTCCCGTGTCCTGCCGGAGGGCTCGGGCGCGGTGAACACCAAGGGCCTGGACTTCTACTCCCGGCTCGTCGACGAACTCCTGGAGGCGGGGATCGAACCCGCCGCCACCCTCTACCACTGGGACCTGCCCCAGGCGCTGGAGGACAAGGGAGGCTGGCGGGTCCGCGAGACCGCGGAGCGCTTCGGCGAGTACACCGCGCTCATGGCCGAGCGCCTGGGCGACCGGGTGCCGCGCTGGATCACGCTCAACGAGCCGTGGTGCAGCGCCTTCCTCGGCTACTCCGTGGGCCGGCACGCGCCGGGCGCCAAGGAGGGGCGCGGGGCGCTGGCCGCCGCCCACCATCTGCTCGTCGGCCACGGCCTGGCCATGAAGGAACTGCGCGCGGCCGGCGTCCGCGAGGCGGGCATCACCCTCAACCTGGACCGCAACGTCCCCGCCACCGAATCGGACGCCGACCTCGCCGCCGTCGTCCGCGCGGACACCCAGCACAACCTGGTGTGGACCGAGCCGATCCTCGCGGGCCGCTACCCGGCCACCGAGGAGGAGACCTGGGGCGAGCTGATCACCGGGGAGGACTTCCGGCGCGAGGGCGACCTGGAGCTGATCTCCCAGCCGCTGGACTTCCTGGGCATCAACTACTACCGCCCGATCGTCGTCGCCGCCGCCCCGCACCGCGAGGCCGACCCGGCGCTGCGGGTCGCCACCGACAACCGCTACAGCGAGGGCGAGTACCCCGACGTCCGCAGGACCGCGATGAACTGGCCCGTCGTGCCGGAGACCTTCACCGATCTGCTGACGGCGCTCAAGCAGACCTACGGCGACGCGCTGCCGCCGGTGCACATCACGGAGAACGGCTCGGCCGAGTTCGACACCGTGGACGCGGACGGCGAGGTGCGCGACGCCGACCGCGTCGAGTACCTCCGTACGCACCTCACGGCGCTGCGCGCGGCGATGGACGCGGGAGTCGACGTCCGCGGCTACTACGTCTGGTCGCTGCTGGACAACTTCGAGTGGGCGCTCGGCTACGCGAAGCGGTTCGGGATCGTCCGGGTCGACTACGACACCCTGGAGCGCACCCCGAAGGACAGCTACCGCTGGTACCAGCAGCTGATCGCGGCCCACCGCACGGGGAAGTAGCCCCTTCCGCGCACCCGCACCGCCCCCGTCCGCCCCGGACGGGGGCGGTGCGCTGTCCGGGGCCCGTACGGGGTCAGCGGCCGGCGTAGGCCGCGGGGTCGGCGAGGACGCCGCGCACCACCCGGGCCGCCGCGCCCCGGGCCGCGTCGCCGGAGAGCGAGGAGGCGCGGAGCCCGCCGCCGTCACCGGCACGCCAGCGGCCGGACACGACGCGGGCGGCGAGCTGGGCGTCGGCGGCGGGGGCCAGCCAGGGCATCAGATCGCGGTAGATGCCGCCGAGGACGACCGCGTCGAGGTCGAAGAGGTTGACGGCCCCGGAGAGGACGACGCCCATCCGCTCGCCGGCCGCCCGCAGCACCTCCAGGACGCCGGGGTCGCCGGCGCCCGCCCGCCGCTCCAGTTCACCGAGTCCGCGGACACCGGCGGCGGGATCGATGCCGGCGGCGCGCAGCAGCGCGGCCTGTCCGGCGTACTGCTCCAGGCAGCCGCGCGCGCCGCAGCCGCAGGGCGGTCCCTCGGGATCGACCACCACATGGCCGACCTCGCCCGCGAAACCGTGGGCGCCGCGCAGCAGTTCGCCCTGGAGGACGAGGGCGCCGCCCACGCCGATCTCCCCGGTCAGGTAGAGGAAGCCGCGTTCTCCGCCGCGTCCGCCGAACCACAGCTCGGCGAGGGCCGCGAGGTTGGCCTCGTTGTCGGAGCTGACCGCCAGCGCGCGGCCGGCCGGGCGGAGGGTGGAGAGGGCCTGTCCGAAAATGCCCTCGGCGGCGACGCGGTACCAGCCGAGGTTGGGCGCCTGGCGGACCATGCCGCCGGAGACCAGACCGGGCAGGGCCAGCTCGACGCCGACCGCCCGCAGCCCCTGTTCACCGGTGGAGGTGATGACCCGGTGGGCGAGGCGGGCGGCATGGGCCAGGACCTCGGCGGGCGGGGTGTGCCGGTTGTCGATGTGCTCGGTGACGCGGACCCGGTCGGTACCGCCGAGCCCGACCGCGCACACCGAGACGTAGTCGATGTTGATCTCGACGCCGAGCCCGGCCGGTCCGGTGCCGGAGGCCGTGAGCACCGTGCCGGGGCGTCCGGCGCTGCCGCTGAACGTCTTGCCGGACTCGGTGAGCAGGTCGAGCGCGAGCAGTTCCTCGACCAGCGAGGACACGGCGGCACGGGTCAGTCCGACGCGGGCGGCCACCCGGGCACGGGTCGCCTCGCCCTCCTCCAGAACGGCGCGCAGGACGAGGCCGAGGTTGTTCCGCCGGACGGACTCGGTGCCGGCCTTGGCACCGGGCGAGGGGGAAGGATTCGTCGTGGTCATCAGGGCTTCGAGCGTAGGGCCTCGACGGAGCGGGGCGGCGGACCCGGTGCGGCGGGGCCCGGACGGGCGGCCGTGCGCCATCGGACAGGCACGTCCCCGTCCCGTCCCTCCCGTGATCACATCCTCGAAACACCACCGCAGCCGCCCCGCCACATCCCCCGGCTACGTTGGGCGTACGCGGCCGGCGTCGCCCGCTTCTCCCCGTTTCCGGGCCCTGTGGGGCCGGTGGGGCGGGGATCCTCGTCGGTACGGTGTCAGGAGGTCCGCGGTGCGTGTCCCGCTACGTCGGTTCGGCCGGGGCGGACCCCGCGGGACCGCCCCGGTGTGGCTCACCCATGTGCTGCGGTCGCGGAGTGCGCCGGTGCCCGGGGCCGCGATGGTGCGCGGAGCGCTGGGCGCGGGCCCGTTGCTGGCGGGCGGGATCCTGCTGGGCTGGCCGGGGTCGGGCGTGCCGGCCGCGCTGGGCGCCATGCTCGCCGGAGTCAACGACCGGCCCGGAACCCGTCGCAAGGGCCTCGTGCACATGGGCGTTCCGGCGGTCGCCGGATCGCTCGGCCTGTACGGCGGCGCGCTCGTCGCGGAGGCGACGGCGCGGTGGACGGCCGTGCCGGTGCTCTTCGCGGTGGGCTGGATCTCCGGGGTGCTGAGCGCGCGCGGACCCGTCCGGTCGGCGGCCGCCCTTCAGGCGTTGGTCGCCACGACGATCGGGCTGGGCATGCCCCTGACCGGACCGGCCTGGGCCCACGCGCTGAGCTTCCTGGCGGGGGCGGGCTGGCTGGTGCTGCTGCGGCTGCTGCCCCGGCTCTCGGCGGTACGGGTGCGGTGGCGTCGCTCCCCAGGGGCGCGGGGCGCGGCAGGCGGGTCGGCTCCGGCCCGGTGGAGCGGTGAACGCGAGGCCGTCGCGGCGGTGTTCGACGCCCTGGCGGACGCGCTGGCCGCGCTCGGCGGTGCGGGGGCACCGGCCGCCCGTCGCGGGCTGGTCGCCGCGCAGCAGCAGGCCGAGGAGGCCTTGCGCCTGACGCGGCTGCTGCCGGGTCCGGCGGGATCCGGTGACGCGGCCCGGCGGGCCCTCGCCGCCCGCTTCGGCGCCGGGGTCGCGCTCTGCGAGGCGAGCATCGCGCTGCTGTGGGCGGGTCGTCCGGTGCCGGACGCGGTGGCCGAAGGGCCCAGGCGGCTGGCCGCGGCCGTCCGGTCCGGCGGTCCGGCGGGGCCGCTGCCGAGCGCGGCGCCCAACACCGTGGAACGGCTCGCCCTCGACCGTGCGGTGCTGGAGGCCGCGGTGGTCTTCGACCGGACGACCGCGGGGCGCCCGCACGACGGGAAGCGGGCCGCCCGGCACCGCGAGGAACCGGCCCCCGCCGGGCCGCGGTCCGGTCTCCTCACGTCGGCCGGGCGCGAGTACGGACTGCGGGTGGCGCTGTGCGTGGCGGTCACGGCGGCCGTGGCGCTGTCGCTGCACGAGCGTCACTGGTACTGGCTGCCGGCCACCGCCGCGTTCCTCGTGAAGCCGGACATGGGCCCGCTGTTCTCCCGGGTGGTGAACCGGTTCGCCGGGACCGCCGCCGGAGTGCTGGTCTTCGTCGTCCTGTCGGGCGTGTCCGGCGGCTCGGGGCCGGTGCCCGTCGTGGGGGCGGCGGTCGCGGCCGGTGCCCTGATCCCGTTGTCCACCCGCCACTTCGCGTTCCAGACCGCGGTGATCACGGTGCTGGTGCTGGCGTTCGCGCACACGGCGGGTGATACCGAGGCCGCCGGGCCCCGTCTCCTGGAGACCTTCCTGGCCTGTGTGATCGTGCTGCTCGTCGGGCATCTGCCGGGGGTGACCGATCCCCGGGTGCGGGTCGGTCACCGGTTCGCCGTCACGCTGCGGTGCACCGAGCGGTATCTGCGGCATGTGCTGGAGGTTCCGGACGACGGCGGCGACCGGTCGCGCGACGACGTCCGGGGGCTGGCCCTGCGCGCCGCCGCGTACCGGGCGCTGGCCGAGGCGCGGGCCGCGGCGGAGACGGCGGCGGCCGAACTGCCGGGCCCGTTCGGCGGGAGGCGCCAGGACTGGTCGGCGGTGACCGTCGCGGCGGAGCGGGCCGTCGACGCGGCGACCGCGTGCGCGCTGCGGGTCGGGAACGGGGTGCCGAGGCCGGCCCCGGCGGAGGCGGCCCGCGTGACGTCGGCGCTGTCCGTGCTGGCGGACGCCCTGGAGGACGGCCACCGCACGGCGCGTCCGGCACCCGGTCCGGGGCCGCGGGACTGCCGCTCACTGCGGGACGTGATGACGCAGGCGCACGGCATCCACCGGCTGACCGCGGTGGGAGCGGTGGGCGCCTGCGCGGGGCGGCGCTGAACCGGCCGGGGCGGCAACAGCCCGTTCCCGGGGCGCACATGCGGACTTGACGCCTCTCGTCAAACCCTTGGTGCGGTGAGGGTCTCGTGAAAGGATCACATCAATTCCGTGGCGTGTCCCCGTATCCCGCGGCGCGTCACGCCTCGTCCCGTCATCCATGGAGAACACACGTGGCCAAGACCTCTGGCCGGCTGCCCGCACGCGCAGCCTCCCGTCTCGCCGCCGCCGCGATAGCCGCGGCGCTCGTCGGCACCGGCGCCACCGCCTTCGCGGCCGAACCCGCCGACGCGCCCATGTTCGGCGTGGTCGGCCTCGACGCCGCCGGCGCCTCGTACTACTACGCCCCGACCGGTGAGGGCGGTCTGACGGCCCGCACCCCGCTGGACACCGGCTGGAAGGACGTCACGTTCGCCGGCCGCGTGGACAACGACGCGGACGGCGTGGCCGACGGCCGCTGGCAGACCAATGCGGCGGGCATCCTCGACTACGCCGCCAACGACGGATCCGACCCGGAGAAGGTCGGACACGGCTGGAACATCTACGACAAGCTCGTCGCGCCCGGCAACCTCGGCGGCGCCGAGGCCGGCGATCTGCTCGGCCGCGACAAGAGCGGCTATCTCTACCTGTACCTGGGCTACGGCGACGGAACCGTTACCAAGCGGTACAAGGTCGGCGGCGGCTGGAACGCCTACACGCAGCTCACCGGCAACGGCGACCTGACCGGCGACGGCAAGAACGACCTCGTCGCCCGCGACACGTCCGGCGTGCTGTGGCTCTACAAGGGCACGGGTGACTACAAGGCCCCGTTCGCCACCCGCACCAGGATCGGCGGCGGCTGGAACGCGTACAACGGCCTCTACGCCACCGGCGACATCGACCTGGACGGCATCACGGACCTCATCGCCCGTGACAAGGCCGGTGCGCTCTTCCTGTACAAGGGCACCGGCAAGGCGGCGGCGCCGTACGCGAGCGCCGTGAAGATCGGGAACGGTGGCTGGAACACCTACCGTCTGATCTTCTGACCAAAGGTGGAGGTTTTCCCCTCGAAGTCATGACACGATTCGCATGAATCCCGTGGCCTGCTCACCCGGATCGGGTGGGCGGGCCACATGTCATCCAGACCCATGGAGTACTTCGTGGCCGAAACTTCTGGCCGTAAGCACAGACGCATAGCCGCCCGCGCGGCCGCCGTGGCGCTCACCGCCGCCCTGGTCGGCACGGGCACCACCGCCTTCGCCTCCGACTCCCCGAGCCCCGCGCTCGGCTCGTCGGACAAGGCTCCCGCCGCGGCCACCGCCGCCGCGGCCGCCGTCGCCCCCAACTTCGCGCTGTACGGGGTCACCTCCGCCGGCGACGCGTACGCGTACCGGTCCAACGGCAAGGGCGGCCTCACCGCTCGCGAGGACAAGGGCTCGGGCTGGGCGGGTGTCGCCAACCTGCTCCAGGTCGCCAACACCCAGAAGGCCAGCGGCGACAGCGACGGCATCTGGTTCCGCGAGACCGACGGGTACCTCGGGTACCTGAAGTTCGACGCCACCACGCCGACCCAGGTCGGCAAGGGCTGGAACATCTACAACAAGGTGGTCTCCCCCGGCAACCTCGGCGGCGCCGCGGCGGGCGACCTGCTCGGCCGTGACAAGAGCGGCAACCTGTACCTGTACCTGAACTACGGCAACGGCTCGCTGACCAGCCGCTACAAGGTCGGCGGCGGCTGGAACGCGTACACCGAGATCGCCGGCAACGGCGACCTCACCGGCGACGGCAAGAACGACATCGTCGCCCGCGACTCGTCCGGCGTGCTGTGGCTGTACAAGGGCACCGGCAACTACAAGGCGCCCTTCGCCACCCGCACCAAGATCGGTGCCGGCTGGAACACGTACAACCAGCTCATCTCCACGGGCGACATCACCGAGGACGGCAAGACCGACCTCATCGCCCGCGACAAGACCGGTGCGCTGTACCTGTACAAGGGCACCGGCAAGGCCTCGGCCCCGTACAGCGGCCGCGTGAAGATCGGCAGCGGCGGCTGGAACACCTACCGCTTCCTGTTCTGATCCCCGCCGCACCCCCCACACATTGAGAGAGGGCCGCACCCCCGTCACCGGGGGTGCGGCCCTCTCGCCGTGCCGGGCCCGGCCCCCTGGGGGACCGGGCGGGGCGACCTAGCTGCGGATCAGGCTGCGGAGCACGTACTGCAGGATGCCGCCGTTGCGGTAGTAGTCCGCCTCGCCGGGGGTGTCGATGCGGACGACGCCGTCGAACTCGACGCCGGTGTCGGTGGTGACCTTGACCGTGCGCGGGGTGGTGCCGTCGTTCAGCTCGGTCACGCCGGTGAAGGAGAAGGTCTCCTCGCCGGTGAGACCCAGGGACTCGGCGGTCTGGCCCTCGGGGAACTGGAGCGGGAGGACGCCCATGCCGATGAGGTTCGAGCGGTGGATGCGCTCGTAGGACTCGGCGATGACGGCCTTGACGCCCAGGAGCGCGGTGCCCTTGGCCGCCCAGTCGCGGGACGAGCCGGAGCCGTACTCCTTGCCGGCCAGGATGACCAGCGGGGTGCCGGCGGCCTGGTAGTTCTGCGAGGCGTCGTAGATGAACGACACCGGACCGCCGTCCTGGGTGAAGTCGCGGGTGAAGCCGCCCTCCGTGCCCGGCGCGATCTGGTTGCGCAGGCGGATGTTGGCGAACGTGCCGCGGATCATGACCTCGTGGTTGCCACGGCGCGAGCCGTAGGAGTTGAAGTCACGACGCTCGATGCCGTGCTCCGTGAGGTACTGACCGGCCGGGGTGTCGGCCTTGATCGCACCGGCCGGGGAGATGTGGTCGGTGGTGACCGAGTCGCCGAGCTTGGCCAGGACCCGGGCGCCGGCGATGTCCTCGACCGGCGTGGTCTCCATGGTCATGCCCTCGAAGTACGGGGGCTTGCGCACGTAGGTGGACTCGGCGTCCCACTCGAAGGTGTTGCCGGTCGGGATGGGCAGCGCCTGCCACTGGGCGTCGCCCGCGAAGACGTCCTGGTAGGACTTGTTGAACATGTCCTCGCCGATGGCGTTCGCCACGACGTCGTTGACCTCGGCCTCGGAGGGCCAGATGTCCGCGAGGTGGACCGGCTTGCCGTCCTGGTCGACGCCGAGGGCGTCCTTGGTGATGTCGACCTTCATCGAACCGGCGATGGCGTACGCGACGACCAGCGGCGGGGACGCCAGGTAGTTCATCTTGACGTCGGGGTTGATCCGGCCCTCGAAGTTGCGGTTGCCGGAGAGCACCGAGGTCACGGCCAGGTCGTGCTCGTTGACCGCCTTGGAGACCTCCTCCGGCAGCGGGCCGGAGTTGCCGATGCAGGTGGTGCAGCCGTAGCCGACGAGGTTGAAGCCGACCTTGTCGAGGTACGGGGTCAGGCCCGCCTTGTCGAAGTAGTCGGTGACGACCTTGGAGCCCGGGGCGAGGGTGGTCTTGACCCACGGCTTGCGGGTCAGGCCCTTCTCGACCGCCTTCTTCGCCACGAGCGCGGCGGCGACCATGACGTACGGGTTCGAGGTGTTGGTGCAGGAGGTGATCGCGGCGACGGTGACGGCGCCGTGGTCGATCTCGTACGTGGTGCCGTCGGGGGCGGTGACGGTGACCGGGTTCGTCGGGCCCGCGGCGGCGATGGCCGGGGAGTCGGAGGCCGGGAAGGACTCCTTGCCCGCCTCGTCCACGCTGTCCACGTAGTTGCGGACGTCCTGGGCGAACTGGGCCTTGGCGTTGGCGAGGACGATGCGGTCCTGCGGGCGCTTCGGACCGGCGATCGACGGGACGACCGTGGAGAGGTCCAGCTCCAGCTTCTCGGAGAAGTCGGGCTCGGCGGCCGGGTCGAGCCAGAGGCCCTGCTCCTTGGCGTACGCCTCGACGAGCGCGACCTGCTGGGCGTCACGGCCGGTCAGACGCAGGTAGTTCAGCGTCTCGTCGTCGATCGGGAAGATCGCGGCGGTGGAGCCGAACTCCGGCGACATGTTGCCGATGGTGGCGCGGTTGGCGAGCGAGGTGGCGGCGACGCCCTCACCGTAGAACTCGACGAACTTGCCGACGACGCCGTGCTTGCGGAGCATCTCGGTGATGGTCAGCACGAGGTCGGTGGCGGTGGTGCCGGCCGGCAGCTCGCCGGTCAGCTTGAAGCCGACGACGCGCGGGATGAGCATGGAGACCGGCTGGCCCAGCATCGCGGCCTCGGCCTCGATGCCGCCGACGCCCCAGCCCAGCACACCGAGGCCGTTGACCATGGTGGTGTGCGAGTCGGTGCCGACGAGGGTGTCGGGGTACGCCTGGCCGCCCCGGACCATGACCGTGCGGGCCAGGTGCTCGATGTTGACCTGGTGGACGATGCCGGTGCCCGGCGGGACGACCTTGAACTCGTCGAAGGCGGTCTGGCCCCAGCGCAGGAACTGGTAGCGCTCCTTGTTGCGGCCGTACTCCAGCTCGACGTTCTGGCCGAAGGCGTCCTTCGTACCGAACTTGTCGGCGATGACGGAGTGGTCGATGACCAGCTCGGCCGGCGCGAGGGGGTTGATCTTCGCCGGGTCGCCGCCCAGCTCCTTGACGGCCTCACGCATGGTCGCGAGGTCCACGACGCACGGCACACCGGTGAAGTCCTGCATGATCACACGGGCCGGCGTGAACTGGATCTCCTGGCTGGGCTGCGCCTGGGAGTCCCAGCCGCCGAGCGCCCGGATGTGGTCGGCGGTGATGTTCGCGCCGTCCTCCGTGCGGAGCAGGTTCTCCAGCAGCACCTTCAGGCTGTAGGGGAGGCGCGCGGAGCCCTCGACCTTGTCCAGCCTGAAGATCTCGTACGACTCGTCGCCCACGCGCAGCGTGCTGCGGGCGTCGAAGCTGTTCGCCGACACGACAGTCTCCTTCATCAATGTGCGCGTAACCCCGCGCCGCGCCTCGCTTCGGCGGGCGCCGCGTGGTGCCGCCTCGGCCCGCCGACCATCCGCTGAGGCAAGGATTAGTTAGGTAACCCTTACCTGCGGCCGTCCGCTGTGCGCCTTCGGCATATATCTCGATGTCGAGATAACTCTAGTACATCGCCGTGGAAGGGTCATGTCCGGCCGCCCCCGACACCCGGCCGGAGCGCCGACGGCACCCGATCGCCACCCCCTGCACCCCTCCCGTAGACATCCCCGGGAATCCCTCCGGAGAATTCCCGGATTTTCTTCCCGATCGATGTCGAGAACGCGCGTCCCGCTCCGTCCCAGGCTCGAACACGGCCACGATGGCCGTACCTCGAACCAGGAGAACACGATGGCCAAGTACCTGCTTCTCAAGCACTACCGGGGCGCGCCCGAGGCGGTCAACGACGTGCCGATGGACCGCTGGACGCCCTCGGAGGTGACCGACCACATGCAGTACATGCAGGACTTCGCCGACCGTCTGGAGAAGACCGGTGAGTACGTGGACGGCCAGGCGCTCTCCCCCGAGGGCACCTTCGTCCGCTACGACGGGGAGGGCCGGCCGCCGGTGACCGACGGCCCCTTCGCGGAGACGAAGGACCTGATCGCGGGATGGATGATCATCGACGTCGAGACGTACGACCGCGCGGTGGAGCTGGCGGGCGAGCTGTCGGCGGCCCCGGGCGCGGGCGGGAAGCCGATCCACGAGTGGATCGAGCTGCGTCCGTTCTACGGGGTGAACCCCGCCGCGGCCGAGTGAACACGTCGCTGCTGCGGGACCTGGTGCCTGCGGTGATCGGGGTCCTCGTCCGCCGCGGAGCCGATTTCGCGGCGGCCGAGGACGCGGTCCAGGACGCCCTGGTCGAAGCGGTCCGCACCTGGCCGGACGCCTCCTCCCCCGGTGGTCCGGGCGAGGGGGCCCCGGTGCGGGACCCCAAGGGCTGGCTGATCACCGTGGCCTGGCGCAAGTATCTGGACGCCGTCCGCGCGGACACCGCGCGGCGCCGGCGCGAGGAACGGGTCGATGCCGAACCCGCCCCGGGACCGGCCGAGGCGGTGGACGACTCGCTGCGGCTGTACTTCCTGTGCGCGCATCCCTCGCTCACCCCGGCCTCGGCCGTGGCGCTCACCCTGCGCGCGGTCGGCGGGCTGACCACACGGCAGATCGCCCGCGCCTATCTGGTGCCGGAGGCGACGATGGCCCAGCGGATCAGCCGGGCCAAGAGGACGGTGTCGACGGTCCGGTTCGACCGGCCCGGCGATCTCGCAACCGTGCGGCGCGTCCTCTATCTGGTGTTCAACGAGGGCTACTCCGGTGAGGTCGACCTGGAGGCGGAGGCCATCCGGCTGACCCGCCGGCTGGCGGCCGGGACGGACGACGAGGAGGTCGCGGGCCTGCTGGCGCTCATGCTGCTGCACCACGCCCGACGCCCGGCCCGGACCGCCCCGGGCGGGCGGCTGGTCCCGCTGGCCGAGCAGGACCGGGGGCTGTGGGACACCCGGATGATCGCCGAGGGGGTCGGGGTGCTCCAGGCCGCGCTCGCCCGCGACCGGCTGGGCGAGTTCCAGGCGCAGGCGGCCGTCGCCGCGCTGCACGCCGACGCGCGGTCGGCGGAGGAGACCGACTGGGTGCAGATCGTGGAGTGGTACGACGAGCTGGTCCGCCTCACGGACAGTCCGGTGGTCCGGCTCAACCGCGCCGTCGCGGTGGGCGAGGCCGACGGCCCCCGGGCCGGTCTGGCAGCGCTGGACGGCCTGGACCCCGGACTGCCGAGGTACGCGGCGGTCTCGGCGTACCTCCACGAACGCGACGGGGACCCGGAGACGGCGGCGCGGCTGTACGTCCGGGCCGCCCGGACGGCGCCGACCGTTCCGGAACGCGACCATCTGACGCGCCAGGCGGCCCGGCTGAACACGGCGTCCCGGGACTGAGGCCGGGCCCGGTCGTCGGGCGTTCAGCGCCGGGTCGTCCGGTGCCGGGTCGTCCGGTCGTCCGGTGCCGGGTCGTCCGGTCGCCGGGTGCCCGGTGCCGGGTCGTCCGGTCGCCGGGTGCCCGGTGCCGGGTTGCCCGGTGTCCGGCTTCGGGTACCTCGTGACCGGATGCGACCGGGTGGGAGCGGTTGTGCGCGGTTGAGTACGTATCTCTTTCATCGATGTACCCACCCCAAAGCCCTGGCTACGGCATAGGATCATGCCGCGTCACACCAGTCCCACCAGTCCCTTTCGCGCCATCCGTCACAGCTCGGATGGTGTGTTCCGACATGCCCATGGCCCCCCACACCCCGTTGACAGGTATCTGCGTGTTACCGATATTCAGGACCGGTTCCGGCGACGGAGCCGCGCAGTGAGAATCAATCGACGTCTCGTACTGCTCGTCACCGCACCGCTCACCGTGGCCGTCACCTTCTCGGTGCTGGCCCTGGCCCCCGCCACCGAGAAGGCGCTCCAGGCCGACCGGCTGGCCTCGATGGTCGACGCCGCGGCCGGTGCGGGCGAGCTGGCCCACCAGTTACAGCGCGAGCGGGCGGCGGCGACCGCACTGGTCTCCGGACAGGGGGACGCGAACGCCTTCCGCTTACGCGCCGACGCGACCGACCGGAGCGTCACCGGGTTCCGGAGCCGGATCAAGGACCTGTCCGGGGTTCCGGGCAGCACCCGGGCCGCCCTGGACCGTATCGAGCGCTTCATCGACGACATGCCCGCGCTGCGCGCGCAGGCCCGTTCCGGCAGCAGCACGGTCTCCGCGCTCGCCTTCGGCTACCGGATCGTCATCGCCGACCTCAACGGCTACCGCGACGGGATCGCGCAGGCGGACGGGGTCGACGCCGGGATCGCGGACCGCATCCGCGCCGCCGCCGCCCTCTCCGAGGCGGCCGAGCACACCGCCCAGCAGCAGGTCACCGTCGCGAAGGCACAGGCCGCCGGCGGCTTCACCATCGCCTCGCAGCGGACCTTCGACGCCGGCCGGCTCGGCTACACCGAATCGATCGGTGTGCTGTTCGACCTCGGCCCCGGTGAGTGGCGGACCTGGCTGGAGCGCACCCTCTCCGGAGCGAAGGCCATGGAGGCCCGCCGGCTGGAGGACGAGATCGGGCGCACGGGCACCGGCAAGGACATCGATGTCGCCCCGGAGAAATGGCAGAAGGCCTTCAACGACCGTCAGACACTGCTGCGTTCGGTGGAGCAGCGGATCGACGCCTCCGTCCGCGACACGGTCTACGACGCCCGCTCCACGCTCATGTGGACGGCCGGGGCCGAGATCACGCTGGTGGTGCTGACCCTGGTCGGCGCATTCGTCGTCGCCGTCCGGCTGGGCCGGGTCATGATCCGGCGGCTGCGCGATCTGCGCAACGCCGCCCACGACGTCGCGCACACCGGGCTGCCCGCCGTGATGGCCGAACTGTCCCGGCCCGGCGCGCTCAGCGGTGCGACGCCCGAGGAAGTGGCGCGGCGGACCGGCGATCCGGTCGGGACCACCGGCAAGGACGAGATCGGCGAGGTCGGTGAGGCCTTCAACGCGGTCCACCACGAGGCCGTCCGGCTCGCCGCCCAACAGGCTCATGTGCACGAGCAGTTCGCCGAGACGCTGGTCGGGGTCGCCCGGCGCGGCGCCCAGCTGACGGCCGTCATGGTGTCCGAGCTGGACACCGTCCAGCGCGACGAGGCCGACCCGCAGCGGATGCGGGCCTTCTTCGCTCTCGACCACCTCGCGATCCGCATGGAGCGCAACACCAACAGCCTCCTGGTGCTGGGGGGTTACGGAAACGCCCGGGTCCGCACCGCCGATGCCGCCTGCTCCTCCGTGATCGTGGCCGCGGCCCAGCAGATCGAGCGCTTCGACCGGGTCTCCCTCGGTGTCGTCGAGGCGGGGATCGGCATCGCGGCCCGCGCCGTGCACGACGTGGCGCACATCCTGGCCGAACTCCTGGACAACGCGACCCGGTTCTCCGCCCCCGACAAACCGGTCGGCGTCGCCGTGTGGCGACTGTGGGACCGGGCCGTGGTACAGATCGTCGACGAGGGCGTGGGCATCCCCGCGGAGCGCCGCGCCCTCCTCAACACCGCGCTGCGCCAGCCGCAGGCGGGCATCGGCGACGTACGGTCCATGGGGCTGCACGTGGTGGCCCGGATCGCCGCGCGCCACGGCATCGTCGTCGAACTACGCGGCTCGTCCGGCCCCGGCACCATCGCCGAGGTCACCCTGCCCGCGAAGGTACTGGCCGCCGCCCCGGTCGAGCCGCCGCCGGCCGATCCTGCCGCCGGCCTCGACGACGGGGTGCGCTACGAGGCGCCCCGACCGGTGGCCCCGCCCGTCCGCAGACGGCCGACCGCCCCGGCCGCGCGGCCCGAGCGCGGTGGCGTCCCGACCGCTCCGCCGCCCGGCCCCGCCCCGCGCGACCACGGCACCGCGCCCGCACCGCATCCCGTGCACGACGAACCGGCCCCGGCCGTGCACGCGGTCAGCCCCTCGGGGCTGCCGCTGCGGCAGCGCGGCACGCCCCAGCACCGGCCCGCCCCGGGCCGGCGGGACGGCGCCGGCCAACGGGACGGCGCCGGGACTCCCCGGCCGTCGCCCCGCCGCCGGGACTCCCGGCAGGTCTCCGACGTCCTGGCCGCGTACGCCCAGGGCATCAACCGGAGCACGAACAACCGCGGGCGCTCCACCGCCGACGACACCACCGAACGGACCGAGAAATGACCTCTCCCACCGACCTGAACTGGATCCTGAGCGGTTTCGCCGCGCGCATCCCGGACGTCACCCAGGTGATCGCCGTGTCCGTGGACGGCCTCGCGCTGGCCTACGCCGGTGTGGAGCGGGACGACGCCGAGCGGCTGGCCGCCATCGCCTCCGGAGTCGTCAACCTGCTCTCCGCCGCGGCCCAGTTGACGAACACGGACCCCGTCGAGCACAGCCTCACCGCGATGGAGGGTGGCTACATGTTCTCCATGGCGGTCTCCAGCGGTGCGTCCTTGCTGGTGACCACCACCAGGGACGCGGACATCGGCGAGGTCAGCTACATGATGTCCGAACTGATCAACCAGGTCGGTGACGCGCTGTCCCCCCAGGTCCGCGACGCGGGCCTCCCGCAGGCGCACTGACCGGCCGGGTCCTTCCCCCGTTCCCGGCCCCCACTCCCCCGTCCGCCACCCACTCCTGATGAGAGCCCTCATGTTCTTCGACATATCCCGCACCCGCCGCCGCAGACTGCGGCCGGCCGTCGCCACCGCCCTCGCCCTCGGTCTGGCCGCCGTCACCGGATGCAGCGGCGACAGCGGCGACGACGCCACGGTGAAGGTCGGCCTCGTGGCCTCCCTGTCCGGCACCTACGAACCGGTCGGCACCGAGCTGCGGGCCGGCTTCGAGCTGTATCTGAGCACCCACGGAAACAAACTGGGCGGCCGGAAGGTGAAGCTCGTCGTCGCGGACGAGGGGGACGGCCCGCCCACCGCCGTTCCGGCGGCGACCAAGCTGGTCAAGAAGGACAAGGTCGACGTGCTGACCGGCCTCGTCAGCGGCGGCTCGGTCAACGCGGTGCTGCCGCTGGTCACCCAGGCCAAGATCCCCTTCCTGGGCTCGAACGCCCGGCCGCCCGTCAAGGACATCGAGTACGTCTGGACGACGAGCTTCCTGTCCGACGAGCCGGGCAAGGCCATCGCCCCGTACGTGAAGAAGACGGTCGACGGGCCCGTCTACGCGATCGGCCCGGACTACCAGGGCGGATACGACGAACTGCGCGGCTTCACCGAGGAGTTCAAGCGGATCGGCGGGAAGCTCGCCAACCCCGGCGGCAAGACGACCTGGACGCCGTTCCCGAAGACGACCAACTTCATGCCGTACTTCGCCGAGATCGCGAAGACGGACGCCAAGGCGGTGTACTGCTTCTACGCCGGCAAGGCCGCCATCGACTTCGCCAAGCAGTACGCCCAGTCCGACATCGCCGACCTCCCGCTGTACACGGCCTTCGTGACCGAGGGCAGCGTGCTCCAGGCACAGGGCGCCGCGGCGAAGGACATCTACTCCGTCCTGAACTACGCGGCCGACCTCGACAACGCCGCCAACCGGAAGTTCGCGGCCGACTGGACGGCGGAGCACGACACCCAGCCGACCACGTACGCGATGGCGTCGTACGACGCCGCGGCGGTGCTGGACAAGGCCATCGCCAACGCGGCGAAGAAGGGCGACGTGACCTCGAAGACGATCAACGAGGCGATCGCGGACCTCGGTCAGATCGATAGCCCGCGCGGGGCCTGGGAGTTCGGCGACAAGGCGCACTCGCCGGTGCAGACCTGGTACCTGCGCCAGGTGCGGCAGGACGGGGGCCAGCTGGCCAACGTCATGGTCCAGGACCTGGCGACGCTCGGCAGCTGACATGGGACTCCTGGACGCCCACCTCGTACCGGCGGTGGACGGTGTGGCCTACGGGCTGCTGCTGTTCGTGGTCGCCGCCGGTCTGAGTCTCGCCTTCGGCACCGCGGGCGTGCTGAACCTTTCGCACGGCACGCTGTACGCCATCGGCGCCTACACGGGCGCCGAGCTGAGCGACGGCACCTGGGGCGGGCTCGCCCTGGGTCTGGTCGCCGGTACGGCCGCGGCGTGCGCCGCCGGAGTGGGGCTGTCCGCCGCGACTGCCCCGCTCGCGCGACGCGGGCATCTGGCCCAGGCCCTGCTCACGTTCGGACTCGCCCTGATCGGCGGCGATCTGCTCGTCCAGCTGTTCGGCGCGGACGAACTCCCGGTACGCGTCCCCGAGGCGCTCGACACCTCGGTGACGCTGCTGGGCCACCGCTACCCCGCGTACCGGCTCTGCTTCATCGTGATGGCGGTGCTGCTCGCGGCGGTCGGCACCTGGGTGCTGACCCGGACCCGGATGGGTACGGCGGTCCGGGCGTCCGCCGACGATCCGCAGATGCTCGCCGCCACCGGACACAGCCCCCGGGCGGTGCACACCGGGGTGCTCGCGGCGGCGGGCGCCCTCGCCGGTGCGGCGGGGGTGCTCGGGGCACCGATCATCGGTCCCGGCCCCGGCACGTCCGAGAACGTGCTGATGCTCTCCCTCGTGGTCGTCGTCCTCGGCGGGCTGCGCTCGCTGTGGGCGACGTTCGCCGCGGCCGTCGCCGTGGGCGAGGTCCAGACACTGGGCGTCTCGGTGGCCCCGGACCTGGCGCCGTACCTGCTCTTCGCGGCGATGGCGGCGGTGCTCGTCGTCCGCCCCCGGATCGCCGAACCGGAGACCGCGCAGGGCCCGGGGGACTCCTCCCCCGACCCGCTCGAACGGCTCCGCCGCCACCTCGCGGACCGCCTGCGCGTCCGGCTCCCCCGCCTCCGCCGGCTGCCGGGCGGCGCGGCCGGGCGGCGGGCCGCTCCGCTGCTCGTGCTCCTCGCCGTGCTGATCGCGCTGCCGGGGGTGCTCGACGCGTACAGCATCTCGCTGGCCGGGTCGGCCCTGGCGCTCGGACTGCTCGCGGTGAGCGTCACCGTCCTCACCGGCTACGCCGGTCTGCCCACCCTCGGGCAGACCGCGCCGTTCGCCGTCGGCGCGTACGCCACCGCCAATCTCGCGGACGCCGGGTGGACCGCGGGCCCCGTCCAGATCGTGCTGTCCGCACTCGCGGCGGCGCTCTTCTCCGCAGTGACGGGCCCCGCCGTGATCCGGGCGCGCGGGACCACGGTCCTGATGATCACCCTGGCGGTCGGCGAGCTGACCGGTGTGGTGATCAACCAGGTCAAGTCCCTCACCGGCGGCGCCGACGGACTCGTCGGCTTCCCCGCCACCCGGGCGCTGTGGGGCGGGGAGGGGATGACGGAGGAGAGCGCGCTCTACCGTTACGCGCTCGTCGTCACCGTCCTCGCCGTGGCCGTCACCCTCCTCGTGCTGCGCTCCCCGGCCGGGAAACTGCTGACCGGGGTCCGGGGCGCGGAGGCGAGGATGCGTGCCTCGGGGCATCCGGTGGGGCGCCATCTGCTGGTGGCGTACATCGGCGCCGGCGCGCTGGCGGGCATCGGCGGTTCGCTGATGGTCAGCGTGCAGCAGTACCTCTCCCCCGCCGACGTCGGCTTCGAGATCGCCGCGTTCGCGCTGCTGGCCGTCGTCATCGGCGGGACGACGTCCGTCGTCGGCGCGGTGCTGGGTGCCGGGCTCATCGTCATGACCCGGGACTGGGTGGCCGGTTCCTGGCCTGGCCACGGGCCGCTGCTGCTCGGCGCGCTGTTCGTGGCCGCCGTGTACCTGCTGCCGCGCGGACTGGCCGGGCTGCTCGGCCCGGGTCAGGACCGGCACGCCCCGGACGGACCGCCGCCCGGCAGCTCTTCCCCGTCCGCCCCCGTACCGGCCCCGGCCGGGGAGGCCTCGCCATGACACCCGACCCGATCCCCGGCCCGGCCCCCGTGACGGTGCCGGTGCCCTCGGAACCGCCGGAGCCGCCGGTGCTGGAGCTGAGCGGTCTCACCCGGAGGTACGGCAGCCTCACCGCCGTGGACGACGTCAGCCTGCGGCTGCCCCCGGGCGCCCGGCACGCCGTCATCGGCCCCAACGGCGCCGGCAAGACCACGCTGCTCGACCTCGTCGCCGGCACCGACCGCCCCGACCACGGCACGATCGCCCTGAACGGCACCGACGTCACCCGGCGGAGCACGGCCCGGCGGAGCCGGCTCGGCATCGCGCGCAGTTTCCAGCAGCCCTCGGTCATAGGCGAGTTGACCGTGCTGGACAATGTCGTCCTGGCCGGCTGGCCGCACCATCCGAAGCGCCGCGGCGCCTGGCGCAGCCCGTCCCGCCACCGGTCGCACACCGAGTCCGCGCTCCGCCATCTGGAGACGGTCGGCCTGGCGGACCTCGCGCACCGGCCGGCCGCCACGCTCTCCCACGGCCGGCGCCGCATGCTGGATCTGGCCGCCGCTCTGGCCGGTGACCCGCGCCTGCTGCTCCTGGACGAGCCGGCGGCCGGGCTGACCGACCGCGACATCGGACGGCTGCTCGACATCCTCGGCGCGCTGCCGAAGAGCGTCGCGATCGTCCTGGTGGAGCACCATGTCGACGTCGTGGCCCACCTCGCGTCGACGGTGACCGTGCTGACGGCGGGACGCGTCCTGCTCACCGGTCCGACCCAGGAGGTGCTCACCCATCCGGAGGTCCGTGCGGCCTACCACGGGGGCGGGGCACCGGCGGGTGGCGGCGGGGGCGCGTCCGGCTCGCGGACGGCTGACTCCGGGGCGGGCGGGTCCCGTACCGGGACGGCGCCGGACCCGGACACGGGCAGCCCACCGGGCCCGGACACGGGCGCGCCCGGCTCCCCGGCGGCAGCGGACGCCGACGCGGGCGAACCCCGTACCGACACGGCAGCAGACCCCGAAGCGAGAGGATGACCGGCCCCGATGCTCGAACTGACCGGCCTCACGGCGGGCTACCACGGTGGCACCGTCCTGCACGGGCTCGACCTGTCGGTGCCCGCCGGCGCGGTGCACGCCGTCGTCGGCCACAACGGCGCCGGCAAGTCGACCCTCGTCCACACCGTCGCGGGGCTGATACGCCCCGGGGCCGGCACCGTCCGCCTCGACGGGCAGGACGTGACGGGGTGGCCGCCGCACCGGATCGCACGGGCCGGAATCGGGCTCGTGCCGCAGGGGCGCCGCGTCTTCGCCGGGCTCACGGTCGCCGAACACCTACGGCTGTCGTACCGCCCGCCCCGGCGCGGCGACACCACCCGCCCCAGCGTGTGGACACCGGCACGGGTGCTGGAGCTGCTGCCCCGGCTGGGCGAGCGCCGGAGCCACCGGGGTTCGGCGCTGTCGGGCGGTGAACAGCAGATGCTGGCCCTGGCCAGGGCGCTGCTGGGTTCGCCGCGCGTGCTGCTGCTCGACGAGCCGACCGAGGGGCTGGCGCCGGTGCTCGTCCGGCAGGTGCACGAACTGGTCGCCACGCTCGCGGACGAGGGCATCGCCGTCCTGCTGGTGTCCCCCAGCCCGGTGCTCGCGGCCGAATGCGCCCGGACGCTGACGGTTCTCACCTCGGGGCGGGCGACGCTGCGCCTGGACGGTGCGCGTGTCCGGGCGGACGCCGCCGAGCTGAACGCCGCGCTCGAACTCGCACCGGCCGCGGGGCGGGAGGGGACGGGCGGGTAGAGGGCGCACCGGCCCCGTCCGGGGCCGCGCCCCCCGCCACCCGATTACGCGGCGGCGCGGCGACGCGGCTGCCCGACTATCGGGCTCCCCCGCTACCCGGCTACCGGCTACCCGGCCTTGATGCTGTGCCCGCCGAATCCGCTGCGCCGGTCGGAGCCGTTGTTCTGGTCCTGCCACCAGGCGTCGAACTCCGGCTGGCCCATGGCGGACCAGTCGGGGGTGTGCTCGACCTGCGCGGCGCCCATCCTGCGGGCCAGGGCGACCATGGCCGCCCCGATGGCGCCACGACTCGCGTCGTACGTGTCCATGACCTCCTTCCAGCTGCCCCCGGCCGTCCAGGCGTTCTCCAGGGCGTGGGCGTCCTGGAGGGCCTTCACGCTGCCGCCGCCGATGTGCGGCCGGGCGACGCTGGCGGCGTCACCGACGAGGACCATCCGGCCGGAGGCGTAGTGCGGGACCTCCAGGTCGTAGATGGGCTGGATGAAGGTGGTCTCGGCGGGGGTCCGGAGGACCCGGGCCGCCCAGTAGGGCGGGAAGTGGTCGGCGACGAGGGCGCGCAGGTACTCCGTGAGTTCCGAGTTGAGCCGGCCCGGCGGCAGCGAGGTCGGGGTCCGCAGGTCAGGGTGGAGCCCTTCGGCCTGCGGCGGGGTGGTGTACAGGACCCAGTTGAGGCGGTGCCCGCCGGCGCCGTCCGGGATGCGGTAGATCATGCAGTGCCCGCCGGGGAAGACGATGTTGTGCGCGTCATGTCCGTCCGAGGGGAGGCCCGCGACGTCGGACGAGGTTCCGCGCCAGCCGATGTACCCGGCGTATGTCGCGTCGGCGCCGGGGAACATGGCCTCGCGGACGACGGAGCGGTATCCGTCGGCGCCGATCACGATGTCGAAGCGCTCCCGCTCGCCGCCGTCGAGCCGGAGCGTGACGCCGTCGGCGTCCGGTTCGACCCCGGTGACGACCGCGCCGGACCGGTAGGAAACCCCTTCCGGGACCCGTCGGCGCAGTTCGCTCCACAGGGAGCCCCAGCTGTAGGCGCGGAAGGGAAACGGCTGCTCCCCGATGACGCGTCCGTGCTCCGCGCCGCCGTCGCGCGCGCTCCACACCCGCCGGGTCAGCGGGGCCCAGGGCATCTCCGGGGCGACGTATCCGGCGTCCCTCAGCTCCTCGAACCGGTCGCTGTGCAGGGCGATGCCCACGCCCCTGTCCCGGAGCCGGTCGTCGGCCCGTTCCAGGACGGTGATCCGCTCGGCCCCGCCGCGCGACGCGGCCAGGGCAGCCGCACACCCGCCGATGCTGCCGCCGACCACGGCGATCCGGCCTCCACGCATGACTGGCGCTCCTCTCCTCCGTTGTCCGGCCGCCGCCCCAGCCGTAACTCCGCCTGCACGAACGCCCGTTGATCAGAGAGAACCCTATCGGGAGCGGTGGGCGGACGATCACCGCCCACAGCGGGGACGAACACCCCGCAGTACGGCCCTCACCCCGACGGCCGCGCCCCGCGTGCCGAACCCGCGCACCGGGGGGACCCTGGCCACGGAAACCTCCGCCCGCCTCCCGCATCCCTCCCCGCCCACGGCAGGCGCGTTCACCCACCCGTCACCCGAACACCACACCCCGGCACAGGGTTCATCTCATATGTGAGATAGCCTTCCGGCATGTCAGACGACTACCTCGTACGCATCGGCAAGCTCATCCGTGACGCCCGTCAGCACCGGGGCTGGACACAGAGCCAGCTGGCCGAGGCGCTGGGCACCAGCCAGAGCGCCGTGAACCGCATCGAGCGCGGCAATCAGAACATCAGCCTTGAGATGATCGCGCGCATCGGTGAAGCACTCGACAGTGAGATCGTGTCGCTCGGCTACGCGGGCCCGATGCACCTGAGGGTGGTCGGCGGTCGCCGCCTCTCCGGGTCCATCGACGTGAAGACGAGCAAGAACGCCTGCGTCGCCCTGCTCTGCGCGTCGCTGCTCAACAAGGGCCGTACGGTGCTGCGCCGCGTGGCGCGCATCGAGGAGGTCTACCGGCTCCTCGAAGTCCTCAACTCCATCGGCGTGCGCGCCCGCTGGATCAACGACGGCACCGACCTGGAGATCGTCCCGCCGGCCCGCCTCGACATGGACGCGATCGACGCGGACGCCGCACGGCGGACCCGGTCGATCATCATGTTCCTCGGCCCGCTGCTGCACCGCATGGACCGCTTCAAGCTGCCGTACGCCGGAGGCTGCGACCTCGGTACGCGGACGATCGAGCCGCACATGATCGCGCTGCGCCGCTTCGGCCTGGACATCGCCGCGACGGAGGGCATCTACCACGCGCAGGTCGACCGTTCCGTCACGCCCGGCCGCCCCATCGTCCTGACCGAGCGCGGCGACACCGTGACCGAGAACGCCCTGCTGGCGGCCGCCCGCCACGACGGCACCACGGTCATCCGCAACGCCTCCTCCAACTACATGGTCCAGGACCTCTGCTTCTTCCTGGAGGCGCTGGGCGTACGGGTGGACGGCGTCGGCACCACGACCCTCACCGTGCACGGCGTCCCGACCATCGACGTGGACGTCGACTACTCCCCCTCCGAGGACCCGGTCGAGGCGATGAGCCTGGTGGCCGCCGCCGTGGTCACCGAGTCCGAACTGACGATCCGCCGGGTCCCGATCGAGTTCCTGGAGATCGAGCTCGCCGTCCTGGAGGAGATGGGCGTCGACTGCGACCGCTCCGCCGAGTACGCGGCGGACAACGGCCGCACCCGCCTGGTCGATCTGACGGTCCGCCCCTCCAAGCTGGAGGCGCCGATCGACAAGATCCACCCGATGCCGTTCCCCGGCCTCAACATCGACAACGTCCCCTTCTTCGCGGCCATCGCCGCCTCGGCGCACGGCCAGACCCTCATCCACGACTGGGTCTACGACAACCGCGCCATCTACCTCACCGACCTCAACCGCCTCGGCGGCCGCCTCCAACTCCTCGACCCCCACCGCGTCCTCGTCGAGGGCCCCACCCGCTGGCGCGCCGCCGAAATGATGTGCCCCCCGGCTCTCCGCCCGGCCGTCGTCGTCCTCCTCGCCATGATGGCGGCCGAGGGCACCTCGGTCCTGCGCAACGTGTACGTCATCAACCGCGGCTACGAGGAACTGGCGGAGCGGCTGAACTCGGTGGGAGCGCAGATCGAGATCTTCCGGGACATCTGACGGGCGGGGTGCCGTGCCCATTGGCGGCAAGGGGCACGACATCGCGCCACGCGCCTGGGGCCTCTAAACGATCACCTCACCACGCAATGAAGGACCTACACCGCGCGGGCGTGGGTCCTCCATTGCAGACAGGTGCCGGCGCCTGCTGGAGTCACGGGCCGCCGGCACCAAGGCGCTCGCCACCTGGCACGCCACCCGGGTCGTCCAGGAGTGCCGCGAGGCGTGCGGCGGGGCCGGCTGCCTCAGCGTCAACCGGTTCGCCGCCCTCAAGGCCGACAGCGACACCTTCACCACCTTCGAGGGGGACAACCACGTCCTGCTCCGTTTGGTGGCGAAGGGCCTGCTCGACCCGGAGTACCAGCTCGGGATTGTCCGCTTCCGCGAGGAGCACATGCTCGCCGGTGTCGCCCGCCGGCTCGAGCGCGGCATCGACGACCGGCGCGACCCGGGCGCCGTCTTCTCCCAGGTGCAGGGCCACGTGATCGCACTCGCCCGCGCGCACGTCGAGCGGCTGGTGCTGGAGGCGTTCACCGACAAGGTGCGCGGCCTTCCCGAGGGCGGCAACAGGACGGCTGGGCCTGCTGTGCGACCTGTTCGCCCCGTCCACGATCGAGGCGGACCGTGCGTGGTTCATGGAACACGGCCGCCTGACCGTCCAGCGCTCCAAGGCGATCAGCCGCGCGGTGAACGACCTCTGCCGCAAGGTCCGGCCCCTCGCCGTCGACCTGGTCGACGCCCGGGGCATTCCGCCCGAGATGCTGCGCGCGCCGGACCTGGCGGGCCGAGCCGAAGCGGGCAGCGGCCCGCCGGCCGTTCACCAGCGCGGGGTGCGCACCGCCGGAGGGCCGTCGTCGCCGCGCAGCGGGCGCGGGGGCTGGTTGAGGATGTCGCGGGCCGTACTGCCGTCGCCGCCGGGCGGGGGCCGCCAGCGACGGGCCCGGCCGCCGAGAAGGAGGGCCACGCGGCCGAGGAGCAGGGCGAGTGCCCCTTTGGTCCGTTTCACGGTGTTTCCTTCCAGGGGGTCTGGGAATATCCACCGCGCATCTGAACAATAGACATATGTACGGGCCGGGCGGAGCCATCGGAAGTTGACGAGGGGGTCGGGTGGGCGGCATCAGTGAGGGCGACGGCCGGTCGACGGGCCCGCGCGAGCAGACCGCGGGGACGGCGCCGGAGGCACAGCTGTCCGAGGACGCCGTCCGGGTGTTCCGCTGGGTGAGCGACCAGGGCTCGTGCGACGTTCGCACCGTGGGCGCGATGCTGGGCCTGCCGGAGAACTGCGCGGCATCGGCGGTGCGGACCCTGACCGACCTCCTGCTGCTGAGGCATGTGCCCGAGGACCCCGACCGGCTGGTGCCGGTGGCCCCGGACGCGGCCATCGCCGCGCTCATCGCACCGAAGGAGGCGGGGCTGCGCCGGCAGCTCGCCGAGATCGACCAGCTCCGCGGCGAGCTGGCGCTCCTGACCCCGCTCTACACGGAGGGCCGGCGAAGATGGCAGGGGCGGCCGGCTCTGACGGAGGTCACGGACCTGAAGACCGTCGTCGGTATGATCACCGAGGCGACCATGCGATGCCGGCGCGAAGTGCGCACCTGCCACCCCGGCGGGGGCCGCTCCCCGGCTCTCCTGGAGCAGGCCTTCGTCCGGGACCGGGACATGCTGCGCAGAGGGGTGCGGATGCGCACGCTGTACCAGCACACGGCCCGCTACCACTTGCCCACCCAGGAGTACGCGCGGCGGATGACCGCCGAGGGGGCCGAGATCCGGACGCTGAGCGAACTGTTCGGCAGGATGGTCGCCTTCGACGGGGAGACGGTGTTCATCCCGCACCAGGACGACCTGGACGCGGCCATCGTCATCCACGACCCGTCCACGGTGGCGTACCTGTGCACGACCTTCGACCACGCCTGGTCGCTCGCGGAGCCCTACCAGCCGGCGTGGACGGAGAGTTCGGCGCGCGACGAGGTGAAGCAGGCCATCGTGCGCCTGCTGGCCGAGGGCATGAAGGACGAGATGGTGGCCCGGCGGCTGGGGATGTCGCTGCGCACCTGCCGCAAGCACATAGCCGAGATCATGGAGCAACTGGGCGCGGCCAGCCGCTTCCAGGCGGGATATCTCGCCCGCGTGCAGTCCTCCGGCCCGGCCGCCACGGCCCCGGGAACCGCCTGAGCGCCCCGGCGGCGCCCCCGGCGCCGCGCCGGAGGGGTCCCGCCCCTGGATCTTCCGGACACGGCCCAGGGTCTGTCCCGCGAAGATCCGCCGGACAGGCCCTAGGGCGTGTCCGGAAAGTAGCGCCGTCCGCCCGTAGCGCGGGCTCGGCGTCGTCCGGTGCGTGCGATCGCAAGGCGGAGGGTCGCCCCGATACTGGATGTATCGGGGTGATCCCGACAACGCGGCGAGCGTGCGTGCCAGGCGTCGCCGAGCAGGCGGGACTTTCCGGACAGGCCCTAGCACCGCGTGTCCCTCGCGCTCGCCTGCTCCCGGGCGAACAGCAGGGTCAGCCAGGGGAGTTCGTACCGCACGCACTCCTCGGCCGCCTCGGTGTGCGCGGTCACCTCGGGGCAGAGCGGCGGGGGCAGGACGCCGACATCGATCAGGTTCTCCAGGGCCCGTTGCGCGGCCCGGCCCTCCACGCCCAGGGCGCGGGCCGCGGTGGGGAGGGAGAAGGCGGGGCCCGGCAGCGCCGCCAGGGCGTCGAGGGTGTCGCGGGCGGGCAGGGGTAGCCGGGCCCAGGTGCCCGCGAGCCTGGTGCGGACCCCGACGCCGCCGGACGCCAGCTCGTCCAGGGCCTCCGCCGGGTGCTCCAGCCGGTCCGCGTACTGGCCGAGCGGCATGTGGCGCAGCACGCAGAGGCGGTTGCCGGCCGCGCGCAGGGCGAACGGGAGCAGCCCGGTGGCGGCGACGATACGCGCGGCGGCGGCCGGTTCGGCGGCCGCCCGGGTCCGGCCGATGATCCCGCCGAGCAGGCCCAGGGCCTCGTCGGGGGAGAGCGGCGGGAGTTCGGTCCGGTGCGCGGCCTCCAGGCCGGGCAGCCGGCTCCGGGAGGTGACCAGCGCGGCGGTGGTACCCGAGGGCGGCAGCAGCGGGCCGAGGGCGGCGGCGTCCGGAGCGTCGTCCAGGACCAGCAGGATCCGCCGCCCGGACAGCCAGGACCGCCAGGCGGTCGCGGCCTCCTCCCGGCCGGCTGGCAGGCGTTCCGTACAGCCCAGGGCGCGGGCCAGCTCCGCCAGCACCGAGGCCCACGGGCGTATGGAACCGTCCTCGGCGCAGAGCCGGGTGGCGACCACGCCGTCCGGGTAGTGGGCGGCCAGGCGGTGCGCCACGTGCACCGCCAGAGCCGTCTTGCCGACACCGGCCGGTCCGGTGAGCAGTACCGGCGGACCGCCCTCGCCGCCCAGCCGCGCGGCGACCGCCTCCGCCTCACGCGCCCGCCCGGTGAAGTCGGCGAGGCCGGGCGGCAGCAGCCGGGGCCCGGTGGCAGCGCCGCTCGGCCGGGGCGGGGCGGCGTCCGCGAGCACGGCGCGGTAGGCGCCCCGCACCGCCGTGCCGGGCTCCAGCCCCAGCTCGCGGGAGAGCTGCTGCCGGCAGTCGTCGTACGCGGCCAGCGCCTCCGTGCGGCGGCCGACCCGGTGCAGCGCGGTGATCTGGGCGGCGCGCAGCCGCTCCCGCAGCGGGTGGCGGGCGACCATCTCGTCCACGGTGTCGGCGACCGCGGCCGCGTCACCCGTCTCCAACTGCGCCTCCGCCCACGCCTCGTACACCGCGAGCCGGCGCACATGGCGGCGTTCGACGGCGGCGCGCAGCACATCGGCGCGGCCCGCGAGATCACTGAAGGGCTCATGCCGCCACAGGTCGAGTGCCTGGCGGTAGAACCGGGCGGCGCGGCTCGGGGCGCCCGCACGCACCTCGGCGTCACCGCGGCGGGCCAGTTCCTCGAAGCGCAGGCTGTCGCACTCGTCGGCGCCCAGATGCAGGACGTACCCGCCGGGACCGTGGTGCAGCCGGCCCAGATCGCCGGGGTCCAGGACCCGCCGCAGCGTCGACACGTACACCTGGAGGTTCTTGCGGGCCGTGCGCGGCGGGTCGTCCGGCCAGACGGCGTCGGTCAGTTCCTCCAGGGAGACCGGCGCGTTCGGCCGGGTCAGCAGGACCGCCAGGACCAGACGCTGCTTCAGCGGGCCGAGCGGCAGCACGAGCCCGTCTCGGGTGGCGCGCAGCGGGCCGAGCAGGTCGATCCGCAGACGCGCGCCGGCGCGTTCTCCCGCCGCCCCGGACTCCGCCTCCCCGGGGCGGGTTTCCGCAAAGGTATCCGTCATATTTCCCTCAACCCCTTCCCCAGCCGGTGTCGTCGGAGTTCGGGGAGCAGAGAACAATGGCGTGCACGAAAGCCTCCGGGGAGCGGTCGGGGGGGTGAGCGAATCCGCGAGGAGCCGTGAATTCGGCGGGAATGCGATGGAATTCCCGCCGTTCTTCACAGCATGGTCACAAGCCGGGGGCGCGGCCATGGGCTTGAGGATGGCTCAAGGTGCATGCAGCAACAGACCCGCCGGGACGAAGGGTGGACAAGCCTCATAGCGGGGTGAAACGGCCGACCGGCCGCGCGGGCGGACGGCCCCGCTCCCGTACCGGCTCCGAACCCGACCCCAACCACTGCCGAACCGGCGCCGCGCACGCTGGCGCCGCATGCCCAGGTGACCGAGGAGGTGACGCGATGCGACTGGCGGAGATCATCGAACTGCGTCCGGTGCCCGCCGCCGGGCTGCTCGCCACCCTCACCAGACGCTGCCCGCTGAGCTGCGCCCACTGCTCCACCTCGTCCGGCCTCCGGGGCGAGGACACCCCCGCCGACGCGCTGCGCCGGTTCGTCGGCGGCTTCACCCCCGGCGACCGCCCGCAGGTCCTCATGCTCACGGGCGGTGAACCCCTGCTGCGGCCCCGGCTCGTGGACGGCCTCGCCGGACTCGCCGCGCGGGCCGGGACCCGGACGGCCGTCCTGAGCGGCATGTTCTTCGCGGCCGACGGACGGATACCGGCCCGCATCATGCGCGCGCTGCGCCACATCGACCATTTCTCCGCCAGCATCGACGTATTCCACGAACGCGAGGTGCCGCGCGCGGCGGTATTCCGCGCGGTGCACCACATCATGGAAAAAGGAATCGACGCGAGTTTCCATGTCGTGGGCCTTTCACCCGACGACCCCTATCTCGCGGACGTCACCGCCGCCATCCGGGCCGAGTTCCGGGACCGCGCGGCCGTCCTCGTCAATCACGTACGCCCGGCCGGACGCGCCGCGCACTGGGCGGCCGCGCGCCCCCCGGGCGGAGCCGGGCAGCGCCCCGCCCCGTGCGCCATGGCGGCCTGGCCGACCGTGGCCTTCGACGGGACCGTCACCGCCTGCTGCAACCAGCGCGTGGTGGACGCCCGCCCCGCGCCGCCGCACCTGCGGCTCGGGCACATCGCCGTCGACGACTGGACGGACATACGGCGCCGCTGCCAGGAGTCGCCCGTGCTGCGCACCCTGCGGACCGCCGGCGCCGGCTCCTGCGCGGACTGCCGGACCCTGGCGCGGCGGCCCGGGGCGCTGGGGGCGGCGCGGGCCGCCGGGTCCAGCCCCGCCGCCGGCGCGATGGACGTGCTCGGCGCCCGGCTCCAGCGCGACGCGGGGGCCGAGACGCTGCTGCGCCGGTACGGCACCGGTCGGTACGCGCCGCTCGTGCTGCTCGGCGGCCGGGACGGCGAGGAGGCACCCGCGTGAGAAGCACCGGCGCCACCTCGCCGGCCGCCGCGCTGCTGCGGCTGGAACTCTCCCTCGTCCAGCCGGTGTTGCGGTCGGCCGCCGCCCGCATGTGGCGCTCCGGCCCCGGGCTCCCCGCCCGCTACCGCCACTACCTGCACACCATGCACCAGGTGATCCGCGCCTCCGTCCCCCTCATGGAACGGGCCGCCGGGCACTGCGAGGCGCTGCCGCACGACCCGGTGGCACCGCCGCTCGCCCGGTACCTGCGGGCGCACGCCGAGGAGGAACGCGGCCACGACGACTGGCTGCTCACGGACGCAGCCGTCTGCGGGGCGCCGCCCGGCGAGCTGACCGCCGCCGTCCCGCCCGCCCGGGTCGCCTCCCTCGTCGGGGCCCAGTACTACTGGATCGAGCACAGCCACCCGGTGGCCCTGCTCGGCTACATCGCCGTACTGGAGGGCAACGCACCGGCCCCCGGCCTGGCCGCCCGGCTCGCGAGGGAGACCGGGCTGTCGCCCGCCGCCTTCGAGACCGTTCGCCTGCACGCCGACCTCGACGACGGGCACAGCGCGGACCTGGACCGGCTCGTCGGCCGGCTGCCGTTGAGCCCGCAACAGCGCTCCCTGATCGCCGTCAGCGCGCTGCACACCGTCACCGCACTCGCCGAGCTGTTCGACCGCATCGCCACGGGACCACACACATCGGGGAGCACCCATGACTGACCCTGCGGACGACCGCGACCGCCTGCGCGCACTGGAGGACGCCGGGTTCCCGCTGCACAGCCTCTCGCCCGAGCAGCGGGACGTGCTCCGGGAACTCAGCGCGGAGGAACTGTCCCTGCTGCTGGGCCTCAAGGAGCGGCTGGACGCGGCCGAGCCGGAGGTACAGGCGCACAGCGAGATCGCCGGCGGAGCGCTGTTCTGATGACCACCGCCACACGGACGAAGTGCCCCGACTGCCCCGAACCGCCACCGGACGGCGCGGCCTTCTGCCCCCGGTGCGGGACCGCCTGCGTCCCGGCGGCAGGTTCCGGCGCGGCCGAGGAACGCCGGGTGGTCACCGTCGTCTTCTGCGACCTCGTCGGCTCCACGGCCCTGTCCGGACGGCTCGACCCGGAGACGCTGCGCACGGTGACCCTGCGGTACTTCGCGCTGATGCGGACCCGTATCGAGGAACACGGTGGCACGGTGGAGAAGTTCATCGGCGACGCCGTGATGGCGGTCTTCGGTGTCCCCGCCCGCCACGAGGACGACGCCCACCGGGCCCTGGCCGCCGCCCGCTCCATGGTCACCGGCCTCGACGGGCTCAACGCCGACCTGGACCGCGGGCACGGAGTACGGCTCGCCGTCCGCATCGGCGTGAACACCGGCGAGGTCGTGGTGAACGCCGACCCGACGGCCCGGCAGGCCCTGGTCTCCGGCGAAGTCGTCAACATCGCCGCCCGCCTCGAACAGCACGCCGGCACGGGCGAGATCCTCATCGGCCCCGCCACCCTCCGCGCCGCCGGACCCTCGGCGGTCACCGAACCGGCCGGGGCGCTCGTCCTCAAGGGCGTCGTGGCCCCCGTACCCGCCCACCGCCTGGTCGCACTCCACGAGGACGACCCGGAACGGGTCCGGCGCTTCGACACCCCCTTCATCGGCCGCGAACAGGAACTCGCCGAACTCCGGCTGCTGCTCCGCAAACTGGCCACGGACCCCCGCTCGCACCTGGTCACCGTCTACGGCGAGGCGGGCCTCGGCAAGACCCGGCTGCTGCGCGAATGGCTGCGGGACCGCCCGGCGTACGGGGAAGGCAGATGCCGCCCGTACGGCGAGACCGGGACCCTCGCACCGCTCGCCGAAGCGGTGCGCCAGGTGCTCCTGGCCGTCGGGGAGGACGCCGGTCTCGCCCGGCTGCCGGCCCGGGAGCGGACCGAGGCGGACCAGGCGCTGCGCCTCCTGCGCGGCGGACTGCTCGCGGACGGCACCCCCAGCCCCTCCACCGACGACACGCTCATGGCCCTGGCCTGCCTGCTGGACGCCCTCTCGCGGGAACGGCCCGTGGTGCTCGTCCTGGACGACTGCCACTGGGCGTCCGCGCCGCTGCTCGACCTCGCGGACCGGCTGCTGGACGAACTCGACCGCTCCGCCGTCGCCCTGGTGTGCGCCGCACGCCCCGAACTCCTGGAGACCCATCCGGGGTGGGGCAGCGGCCGGATGCGCTCCGCCTCCCTCATGCTCACCCCGCTCACGCGCCAGGAGGCCGCGGCCCTGGCCGGCGAACTCGTCGAGGTCGCCGCCCACCGCCAGGGCGTGCTGGAGAGCGCGCTGGACCGCGCCGAGGGCAACCCGCTCTACCTGGAACACCTGACGGCCGTGGCCGCCGAGTGCGACGACCTGCCGCTCACCGTGCACGCCCTGCTCGGCGCCCGCATCGACGCGCTGCCGCCCGAGGAGCGGACCCTGCTGCAACTCGCCGCCGTCCTGGGCCGCGAGTTTCGCCGCGCCGACCTGACCGGGCTGGCCGCCGCCGAGGAAGCACGAACCGCCGACTCCGCCACCGGCCTGCTGCGCGGACTGCTGCGGCGGCGGCTCATCGAGACCGGCGACCGCAGCCGGGCCGCGAGCGCCGTGCTCCGGTTCGGCAGCGCCCTCGTCCAGGAGACCGCGTACCGGGGGATGGCCAAGAAGGTGCGCGCCCGGCGCCACGAGCACGCCGCCCGGGTCCTGACCGGGCGGGAGGCGGGGGACGCCGCCGCTGGCACCCACCTGGCGCGCGCCCACCGGCTCCTGACCGAACTCGGCGCGCACGACGAGGACACCGACGTACTGCGGGCCCGCGCCGCGGGACTGCTCACCCGGGCCGGCGCGGCCGCCCTGGCCCGCTCCGACCTGGCCTGGGCCGACGACCTCCTGACCCAGGCCCTCGACCTGGCCGCCCCCGGCGAGCCCGTCGCCGCCGAGGCCGCCCGCCGCCTCGGCGAGACGAAGGCGGCCCGCGGCGACGCGGTGCGCGGCCGGGAACTCCTCGCCGGGGCGCTCGACACCGCCGAGCGGGCCGGTGACGCGCTGGGCGCCGCCCACGCCCGGCTCGCGCTGACCGCGCTCGACCCCCGGCACGGCTCGGCCGCCGACGTCGCCGAGGCCGCGCTCGGCCCGTTCACGGCGGCCGGCGACGACCAGGGCATCGCCCGCGCCTGCGTGCGCATGGCCCAGGACCGCCAGCGGCGCGGCCGGCACGCCCAGGCCGAGGCGCTGCTCAGCCGCGCACTCGACCACGCGGACCGCGCCGACGCCGAACCCGAACGGGCCCTCGCACTAGGCGCGTTCGGGATCTCCCTGTGGCGGGGCCCGACCCCGGTCGCCCGCGCCGTCGAGCGCTGCGAACAGCTCCTCGCCGCCCATGGCGCCGGGCGGCCGACGGTGCGCGCCACCCTGGCCTGCCCGCTGGCCGTGCTCCTGGCCCTCCACGGCCGCCCCGGCCAGGCCCGGACCTTGCTGGCCGAGGCGGCGGGGCTCGCCCACGGCCTCGGCTACGCGGAGAGCGCGTTGTTCGTCCCGCTGTTCGCCGCCGAGGTCGAGGCGCTGACGGGCACCCCCGAGCGCAGACTCGCCCTGCTCGACGAGGCGGCCCGCGCCGGACGGGAACTCGGCGCCACGGGTGCGCTGCCCGGCATCGCCCGCGAACGGGCCCGCCTGCTGCTGGAGCGCGGCGAGCCGGCCCAGGCGCTGGCCCTGCCCGACCCGCTGGAGGCCGGGCTGCCCCCGGCGGAGTCCGCCGACGCCTTCGGGCTGCGGGCCCGCGCCCTCGCACTCGCCGGGGAACCGGCCGCCGCCCGCACCTGCGCGCTGCGGGCGACCGCCGCCGCGGGTGACACCGACTCACCGGTCGTGCGCGGCACGGCCGCCCTCGACCTCGCGCACACCCTGCGCACCCTGGCGCTGCCCGGCGAGGCGGCCCGGGAGGCGCGTACGGCGCTGCGGCACTTCGCCGCCAAGGGACACCGGCTCGGCGCGGACCGCGCGGCCGCGTTCGCCGACGACAGCGCGGCCGCGGCCCGGGACACCGACCCGGCCGGGCGGGAAGGCAGGACCCTATGACCACCAAGACGGCGGAAGGGCTCACCTGGAGCCTGCGCGACCGCACGCCCGACGACCTCGCGATGCTCGCCGACACGGTGCCGGCCCTCTCGGCCGACCCCTCGCAGTGGTCGGACGGGGCAGGCGTTCGCGTCTGCGTCGTCGACACCGGGGTGGAGTGCGGGCACCCCGGGGTCGGCCCGGTCGACGGCTCGTACGAGGTGAGCGCCGGCGCGGACGGGACCCCGCGGGTCATCGACAGCGGCCCGCTGCCCGACGGAGCCGGCGACGGATGCGGGCACGGCACGGCGTGCGCCGGGATCGTGCGGCGGGTGGCCCCGGAATGCTCCCTGTACAGCGTGCGCGTGCTCGGCCAGGGCCTCACCGGCACCGGCGACGCCCTGCTCACCGGGTTGCGCTGGGCCGTCGACCAGGGCTTCGACGTGGTCAACCTGAGCCTGTCCACGACCCGCCCGCAGTTCCTGGAGACCCTGCGCTCCCTGGCCGACCAGGCGTTCTTCACCGGCACCACGCTGGTGGCATCGGCCCACAACACGCCCGTGGAGAGCTTCCCCTGGCGGTTCTCCTCGGTGATCTCGGTCGGCACGCACCGCGAGGACGACCCCGGGCTCTTCCTCTACAACCCCGCACCGCCCGTCGAGTTCTTCGCGCCCGGCCAGAACGTGCAGGTGGCCTGGACGGGCGGCAAGACCATCCGCACCACGGGCAACAGCTTCGCCACCCCGTTCATCAGCGGGCTGTGCGCGCGGCTGCTCGGCAGCCGCCCCAAGCTGACCCCGTTCCAGATCAAGCACGCGCTGTACCTCTCCGCCGCGAACGTACGCATCGGCGATCCAGGAACCCGAGGTGAATCATGAGCCAGTCCCACGGCCTCGTCCCCGCCACCGGCGCGGGCCCCGCGACACGGGCGGGCAGCGCCGAACGCGATCTGCTGCAGTCCGTCGTCGAGACCGCGCGCGCCATCTTCGGCGCCGCGGCCAGCTCCGTCCTGCTGCACGACCGGGACGCCGACGAACTGGTCTTCCAGGCGGTGGCCGGGGAGGGCGAGGAGGCCCTCGTGGGCTCCCGGTTCCCGGCCGGCCGGGGGCTCGCGGGCTGGGTGCTCGTCTCCGGCGAGCCGATGGTCGCGGACGACCTGAAGCGGCAGGACATGTTCGCCCGCGATGTCGCCCGGTCGACCGGCTACGTCCCGGACGCGCTGATGGCCGCGCCGCTCGCCCACCACGACCGGGTGCTCGGCGTGCTCGAAGTCCTCGATCCGGTCGAGCAGTCCCGCTCCAGCCTCTCCGAACTCGACCTGCTCGCCCTCTTCGCCCGACAGGCGGCGGCGGCCCTCGCCGTCGTCACCCAGCGGCGCGAGGAGGAGACACCCACGGCGGTCCGGACGCGGAGCCTGGAACTGGTGACCGCCCTGCGCGACGTCCTGCTCGACGGCCTTCCGCCGCAGGCCCCGCACGGGGGCTGAGCCGGGGGCGTCAGCGTGCCGCCGACTCCACGGCGTCGGCGGCACGCGCCTCGCTCTTGCCGTCGGCCAGCAGACCGCCGACCTCCCGCACCCGCGCGCACAGCCCCGGATCGCGGCCCGTGTCCTCGACGGCGCCGCGCAGTGCGGCCGCGTCCGCCCCGGCCTCCGGCAGCCTGCGGGCGACCCCGGCGCGCAGACAGGCGGCGGCGAGGACCTGCTGCTCCGACCCGTTCGGGGCGACGAGCAGCGGCTTGCCGTACAGGAGCGCCGCGAGCACGGGGGCGGACGTGGCATTGGTCAGGACGAGGTCCGCCCGCTCCACGAGCGGCCCCATCCACGCCCGGCGCCCGATGGCCAGCCGGGCGTCCGGGGCGGCCTCGGGGGCACCGGACCGGCCCAGCTCGACGACGGCCCGGTACGTTCCGGAGGCGAACGCGGCGTTCAGACGCGGCCAGAGACTGCTGCCGCCGAAGGTGCGGCCCAGATGCACGTACGCGACAGGCCCGCCGGCCGGCAACGGCTCCGGCACCGGGGGCGCCGGCTCCCACCAGCAGGGGCCGACATGGCGTACGGCCGGGGGCAGTTCGGCGCCGGGGACCTCCATGACGGGGTGGCCGCGCAGCAGGAAGGCGGTGCCCAGGAGCGGGGTGTCCGGGAACCGGTCGCGGCGCGGGGCGAGCCCGGCGCCCTCCCGGAGCGCCGTGTAGTGCTCCAGCGTCCGGGCCAGCCGCCAGGCACGGCCGCAGCCGTCGTCCGGGCCGGTGCGGTAGGGCCACAGGTGCGCCGCGAGCCCCAGAACCACCACCGGCAGTCCGGCCGCCTCGGCGGCCACCAGCGCGCCGTGGTTGAGCACCGAGGTGACCAGCACATCGGGGCGCAGCGCGCGGACCGCCCCGGCCACGGCGGCGTACTGCTCGGGGCCCCGGACCGTCCAGTGGGTCACCGACAGCGCGGCGCGTCCGGCGACGGCCGCAGGCCCGAGTCCCGCGGCGGTGACGGCGGGCGCGGCGTCCGGTCCGCCGAGGACCTGGACGGTGTGGCCGCGGCGGCTCAGCTCGCGGCCGGCCGCGAGGGCCGGGTAGAGGTAGCCGGGATCGCTCAGCGGGCACAGCAGTACGTTCATCCGGAGGCGTCCTTCGTCAGGTCGAGGCCAAGATGGTGGGCGAGGAAGGCCATGACGTCCGCGTACAGGCCGGCGCTGCGCGAGACGCCGCGCGTGCCGTGCCCCACACCGCGCTCGGTGCGCAGCACCACCGGCCCGTCCCCCGAACCGGCCCACTGGAGCGCGGCGCACATCTTCCGCGCGTGCGCCGGGTCGACGCGGCTGTCGCCGTCGAACACGGCCAGCAGCACGGCCGGGTAGCGCACGCCCTCGCGCACCCGGTGGTACGGGGAGTACGCCAGCAGCCGCGCGAAGTCGGCGGGGTCCTGGGCGCTCCCGTACTCCTCGCGCCAGCTCGCACCCATCCCCGACAGCTCGTAGCGCACCATGTCCAGCAGCGGCGCCGCGCACACCACCGCCCCGTACAGCTCCGGCCTGCGCGTCAGTGCGGCGCCCGCCAGCAGGCCGCCGTTGGAGCTGCCGAGCACCCCGAGCCGGCCCGGCGCGGCCCAGCCCCGGGCGAGCAGGTGGCCGGCGGCGGCGTCGAAGTCCTCGAAGGTGCGGTGCTTGTGCTCGCGGCGCCCGGCCCGGTGCCACTCCTCGCCCTCCTCGCCGCCCCCGCGCACACAGGCCACCGCGTACACCCCGCCCGCCCGCACCCAGGGCACCGCCTGCGGGGTGAAGCCGGGCGTCATCGAGGCGCCGAAACCGCCGTATCCGGTGAGGACGGCGGGGCGGGGCCGATCGGGAAAGCCGGCGGGGGACATCACGAACATGCGCACCTCGGTGCCGTCACCGGAACGGACGACCTCCTGACTGACCCGCACCCCCTCGGCCGGCGGCGCGGCGGGCGGACCGCCCGCCCACGGACCGAGTCGGCCGGTCACCGCGTCGTAGTGCAGGACGGAGGCGGGGGTGATGTGGTCGGTGTACGCGAACCACACCTCGTGACCCCCGTCCTGACGTGCCGTCAGGCAGGTGATCGTGCCCTGCCCCGGCAGCGGAACGGACCCCGTCCGTGCGCCGGTTCGGGCATCGTGCAGGGTCATCTCACCGACCGCGTGCCGGGTCCGTACGACCACCAGCAGCGGCCGCTCGAGCGCCGGCCCGTCCAGGACCGCGACGTCCCCGAGCACCGTGCCCGGTTCCTCGCCGACCAGGGTGCGCCACCGGCCGGGTCCCGTGGCGTCGGGGCGGGCCTCGGCGATCCTGCCGCGCGGCGCGTCCGCCGTCGTCCTGAGCAGCAGCGGCCCGCCGCCGGAACGGACGCGGACCGAGGTGCGGGCGTCGGTCCCCTGCTGGAAGGGGCGCAGGACCGGCCGGTCCGGGCCGGCCGCGCTCAGGTCGGCCGTCCACAGATCGGTGCGGGGCGCGGTGCCCTCGCTGGCCCCGACGACCAGGAGCAGGCCGTCGGGCGAGGTGGCCACGGTGTAGTACTGGGTCTCGGACCGCCCGGCGCCGAAGATCTCGGTATCCAGGTCCGCCGGGGTGCCGACCCGGTGCAGATACACCCGGCGGTGACGTCCCCCCGTCCGCTCCGGCGGCAGCCGGCGTACGTAGTAGAAGGCCCGGCCGCCCGGCAGCCAGGCCACGGGGGAGCGGCGGACCCGGTCCACGGGCCCGTCCAGCACCGCCCCGGTCACCGCGTCGAGCACCCTCAGCACCGACTGCTCCGTACCGCCCGACGACAGCTGCACGGCCACCGAACCGCCCTCCCACGACGGCTCCCAGGCGTCCAGCACCGTCGAACCGGACGGGTCGGCGTCCAGCGGGTCGAGCAGCACCCTGGTCCGGCCGCCCTCGCGGACGGCGAGCACCGCGAACTCCCGCCCGGGGTCCCTGCGCAGATGGAACTCCCGCCCGCCACGCACCACCGGGGGCGAGGCGCCGCCCCCGGAGAGCAGCGCCGCCATCCGGCCGCGCAACGCCTCCCGGCCGGGCCAGCGGGCCTGCTCCCCGGCGTAGAGCCGGTCCTGTGCGGCGCTCCAGACCGCGGTGGCGGGGTCGTCCGTGTCCTCCAGCCACCGGTACGGATCGGCCACCGGCCGGCCGTGGAGGACCTCGACCGGACCGGTGCGGGGAGCGGCCGGGTAGACCGGCCCGGCGTCGCGGGGCGGTGACACGGTCATCGCGGCCCTCCAGGGAGAACGGTCGCATCGGACACGGCGGGAGGCGGGTGCGGTCAGGAGCCACCGCTGCCGGGACGCGGCCCGGGAGGCGCCGGGACCAGTCCGGCGGCCCCGGCGTCGTCCTCACCGGCCGGCGCGGGCAGCGGCGCGTCCGCGTCCTTCGGCGCACCGCCGCGGTCGTCCTCGGTGGCGTCCAGACTGGTCTCGCGCAGCAGCGGCACCGAGGAGAGCAGGGTGACCACCGCCGCGGTGCCCGCCAGCACCAGCCAGGTGCGGCTCGCCCCGACGGAGTCCACGAACGAGCCCGCCACGATCGGCCCGGCGGAGGCCAGCCCGGCCATCATCAGACCGGTCGCGGTGCTGACCCGGCCCAGCAGATCGCGGGGCGCGAGCACCAGCACCGCGCGGCCCACCACGATGCCCGCGGGCGGGCTGAAGAAAACGACCACGATCAGGACCGGGCCGATCGCCCAGGGAAGCGTCGTCCGGGAGAAGATGGCCAGGCCCAGCGCCCAGACCATGCCGATGAGCAGGAAGAGCCGCCCCGCCGGGTTCCGCTTGATCAGCCAGGGCGCGGCAGCCGCGCCCAGCAGCCCCCCGATGCCGGCGCAGGCCATCACCGCGCCGATCGCCGTCCCGCCCGCGCCGCTCTGGCGCAGCGAGACGACCATCGTCACCTGCGCCGCCGCCGAGACGATGTTGATGCCCGCGGCGAAGATCAGGGCGGCCAGCAGCGCCCGCTGGTGCGTCAGCCAGCGCAGCCCGGCCGTCAGCCGGTTGTCGCGCTCGCTGTCCGCGACCCGTTCGGTCGGCCTGATCCCGATCCGCAGCAGCAGCACGGCCGACACCCCGTAGGAGGCGGCATCGACGGCGAACGGCAGGATCGGGTCCAGGGTGAACAGCCAGCCGCCCAGGAACGGGCCGATCAGCGAACTCGACGCCATCGCCGTCTGGCTGCGGCTCAGCGCGTCGGTGAGATCCTTCTCCGGCACCACGTCGCGCACCGCGATCGTGGCCGCGGGCGAGAACATCGCGGTGGCCGCCCCCTCCACCACGGCCACGCCGAGCAGCTGCGCCTGCCCGAGCCCTCCCAGCCCCGACGCCAGCGGGATGCTGGCCAGCGCCACCAGACGCACCACGTCGGTGCCCACCATGATCATCCGCCGGTCGAGCCGGTCGGCGAGATGGCCCGCGGGCAGCCTCAGCAGCGTCCGCGTCACCATCGAGCAGGTCGCGACCGTCCCCGCCTGGGCCGCGCTGCCGCCGATGGACAGCACGAGCAGCGGGAAGGCCAGCAGCGACAGCTGGGAGCCGAGGGTGGAGAGCGTCGAACTGAGCCAGTAGCGGCGGAAGTCGGCATTGGTGCGCAGAATGCCCGCGCTCTTCATACTGCATTCACCCCAGCCGTCCGGCACCGTGCAGGCAGTCCAGCACCCCTGCGTCCACCCGGTCCTGGAAGACGGCGCGGACCGCCGCCTCCTCGTCGTAGCGGTAGTGGTCGTGGCAGCTGACCCAGCGGCCCTTCGTCTGCTCCGCGCTCAGATAGCCGTCGGAGACGGTGCCGACCTCCATGCCGGGCTTCCCCGCGGTCTCCCAGCAACTGGCCAGCACACCATCGGCGTTGATGACCGCCCCGTACCGTCCGTCGGCGAAGGAGCAGGCCTGGCAGGGGACATGGGCGCGCGGCCGGGACACCGTGAAGCCGAGCTCCAGCGCGCGGGCGTGCCAGCGGACGAAGTCCTCGACCAGGCCGTCCTCGTGGAGCAGGTTGTTGGCGTAGCCGACGCCGACGTCGCCGACACGGGCGAAGTGGATGCCGCAACGGGCCGGGTCGAGGCGTGAACCGAGGCGTTCGACCAGCTCGTCGACGCCGTGCCGGTTCAGGTGCGAGACGTTGACCCGCAGCATCCAGCGCAGGGAGGTGCGCTCGATGGCGCGCGCGATGTTGGAGACGATGACGTCGAAGGTGCCGCCCCCGGAGCGCTTGACCCGGATCGAGTCGTGGTCGGCGCGGTCGCCGTCGAAGGTCACCTGGACGGAGCCGAGTCCCGCCGCGTTCAGCTCCTTCGCGATCAGCGGGGTGAGCAGCGTGCCGTTGGACGTCATCGACGCGGTGAGCGGGCCCAGTTCACCTGCCCGGGTGAGCAGGTCACGGCAGCCGCGCGGGTTGAGCAGCGGCTCCCCGCCGAACAGCAGCAGCGACAGCCGGTCGAGCCCCGCCGCCTCCATGCGCGTCCGGGTGAAGTCCAGGACCTGCCCGACGGCCTCGGGCGTCAGACGGGCGTGGCGGATGCGCGGCGGCCTGCTGCCCCCCTTGGGGTCCTGCGAGGTGTTCTGGAAGCAGTAGCCGCAGCCGAGGTTGCAGTCGGTGCTGGTCAGCACGGTCAGGGAATACGAGCTGTAGGGCTTCAGGTCGTACAGACCGGCGTCGCGCAGATAGCGTTCGGCCGAGGGCCGCAGGGTGCCGTCGGGCTCCACCTGCGCGGGGCGCATCAGCGCGTACCCGCCGGCGCCGAGGAACCACCACCCCCTGTCGGCGCGGATCAGACGGGCCCCGGCGGAGGGGACGGCGAGGGACTGCGTACCGGACACGGCGACCTCCGGGTCGGGGCGGGGGCGGGAGCGGGGTGGCCGGGACGGGCCCCCGGCCGCGGCGACGAGGCCGCCGCGGCCGAGGAGGACCGGCCTGAGGACCGGATCAGAGGTTCTGCTCCTGGTGGACGCCGCACCACGGGGTGTCCTCGCCCTCCTCGGAGTGGGCGATCACCTCGGGCTCCTCGGCCACCTCCTGGTGCACACCGCACCAGCCGATGGGCGACTCGACGTGGGCTACGACCTCGGGCTCCTCGGCCACCTCCTGGTGCACACCGCACCAGCCGATGATGGCGTCGGAGTGGGCCTCCACCTCGGGGGCGTCCTGCTCGGGGGTCTCGTTGGGCTCGACGTTCTCGGCCATGATGGTCCTCCATACGACGGGCGATCGGGACGACGGACGGCGGCACTGCGCCGACCGCCAGGAAGCTAGGAGCACGGGGTTCGGCACCGGTTCGTCCCCGGTTGTGCGGCGGTGAATCCTCCTGGTCGGCGCCCCGGCGCCGCCGGCGGGACGGGGAGCGGGCATACCGGAACCGCACCGGGGCCGAACCGGCGGGCAACCCGCCGTTCCTACGGTGTGCGCCGCACACTCCGCGATGTGAGAGGACGGCTCCGTATGGAAACCGAACCCGCTGTCACGGCCGGCGCGCCCGTGCCGGCAGGGCGGCCGCGACTTCCGGAGCCGCTCGGGGCCGGGTTCGTGGACCGGCCGGCCGAGGTGCTGGCCGAGATCCGGGAGACCTGCCCGGTGATCCGGGTCAGGACACCGGCCGGGCGCCCGGCGTGGCTGGTGACCCGGGCCGAGGACGTGCGGGCCGGCTTCATGGACCCGCGCCTCTCCCTGAGCGGCGGCCGTACACCCGACCCCGCGGTGCGCCGCCGCGCACTCGACCTGACCCTCGTCAACTACGACCCGCCGGACCACACCCGCATCCGCCGCCTGGCGACGCCCGCCCTGACCCCGGCGCGCATGGCCGCCCACCGCGAGCGGATCGAGCGGACCGCCGCCGAACTCCTCGACGCGGCGGACGCGGTGCGCGGCCGGGGCCCGGTCGAGCTGATGGACGCCTTCGCCCGCCCCTTCGCCTTCCACTCGCTGTGCGAGGTCTTCGACGTCCCCGAGGCGGAGCGGGCCGCCCTGTACGAGCCGGTGGCGCTCCTCGCGGACAAGACCGGCCGCACCGCCGCCGAGGTGGACGCGAGCGTCACCAGGATCGACGCCTTCGTACGCGGTGAGATGGCCCGCAGGTCCGCCGCCCCGGGGGACGACCTGGTCTCCCGCGTCCTGGCCGCCTGGCGGGAACAGGGCGGCGCGAGCGAGGACGAAGTGGCGTCCCTGCTGGCGATGCTGCTGCTCGCCGGGTTCGACAGCACGGTGCAGGCGATGGGCATGAGCGTGGTGGCGCTGCTGGCCCACCCGGAGGTGTGGCAGCGCCTGAGCGAGGAGCCGGGACGCATCCCGCGCGCCGTGGACGAGCTGCTGCGCTGGGACACCCCGGGCTCCTTCGGCACCAAGCGGGTGGCGCTGGAGGACATCCGATTCGGCGACACCGTCATCCCGGCGGGCAGCGGTGTCCTGCTGTCCGTGGCGGCGGCCAACCACGACCCCCGCTGCCACGCCGACCCCGGCACGCTGGACCCGGGCCGCTCCACCGCGAGCCGCCACCTGAGCTTCGGCCTGGGACCGCACTACTGCCCCGGGTCAGGGCTCGCCCGGCTGGAGCTGACGGTGGCCCTGACCCAGCTGCTCGGCCGCTGGCGCCGGCCGGCCCCGGCGGTTCCGCTGTCCGAGCTGGCCTGGGGCGGCGGCTACCTGCACCGCCGCCTGACCGCGCTGCCCGTCCTGCCGGACGGGCCCGTGCGGCGCCCACTCCCCGTCAGCTGCCCCAGCGCAGGGCCACCGTGTCGCACGCGTTGATCACCGTGCCCCGGGCCGCCCCGGCGAACGCCGATCCGTCGACGCCGGCCTTCCACGTGCCGGACCCGCTGTTGGCCTTGCCGTTGAGCGCCGTGAGGGTGCCGGTGCCCGACGCGGGCGTCACCGCGCTCACGCAGCCGGCGGGCGTGGCCTTGAGGGCCGTCGGGTCCTGCATGAAGTTCCGCGCGTTCTGCCGCAGGATGGCGGGGGTGAACACCCTGAGATTGAGGCCGGTGCGCCAGAACTCAAGCCACCACTGGCACATCAGGAGCGGACCCGATTCGTCGTCCGCGACGTGATCGGAGTGGTTGCGCACCCAAATCGGTCCAAGTCCGGGTGTGTGGTGCGGGTGGGTCGCCTGGGACCGCGGCGAGCGGGACAAGGCCACTTCCTCCTACGGAGTGACCTCGGAGTGCGCGAAAAGGGGCTGGAACCCCTCCGCCGCGCGCTCTCGCTCTGGGCTACGCGAACTATGGTGCCCCCAGCCCAGCGATGGCGCTGGAGATGCTCTCGCGGGCAGCTCAGGACGTACGCGGACGTGGCAACGCAACCGCAGAGGGGATGCCCTTCGGTGCCCGCGGTCGTGGACGGGTGAGTTGGCGGCCAGTCGCTGGAGCCGTGCCGTCAGGGGCTGAGGGCCAGTCCCGCCGCCGCCAGGGCGCCGACCACGGTCGACAGGAGCGCCATCCGCTGGGCGTTGCGGACGTAGCCCCGACGGCGCCTGCGCTCCCTGCCGACCGCAACCGTCGTCCCCAGGTGCACCCGTTTGATGTTCCGCGGATCGAAGACGAGCGGGTACCGCTGACCGACCACGTGGGCGGGGCCCACACTCGCACCCGTCCTGAACCGGCCCGACCCCTGTGGGGACTGCCACGCGTAGACGGCGCTCGCGTAGCCCCTGGTGCCGAACGGCACCAGGCTGACCAGCTCCGCCCGCACCTCGACGCCGGACTCGTACAGCTCCGTCATCTTCTTCAGCTCCGACCCTTCGCCCTTCATCAGCGCCAGGCCGAGGAGCAGAACGGCCGCAGCCGCAAGGAGGGCCAGGAGCAGCACTGTCGTCACCAGGTTCACAGACGGACGGTACGGCACCACAGGTCTCTTCCGAAACCCCCGCATCCTCTTCACCAGGGGGCCTTCGCGTCTTACGATCACGCGCATGTCGATCTCTTCGCCCGTCCCCGTCCTCCGGGGCGACCGAGGCACCGAACTGCGCTCCGCCGGTGAGGAATTGCTGCTTCGGCGGCCGGACTCCGAACTGCGCATCCCGTTCGCCGCGATCGCCCGGGTCCACGCCGAACGGCGCAGCCTCGCAGTGGAGCTGACTGCCCCGGCGGAGATCGAGCCGACGGTGTACCGCGTCACCGACGTCAGCGCGGCCGCCGCCGGCGTCTTCGCCGACGCGGTGAACGCCGCCCTGCCCGAGCGCGCCGCGCAGGGGGCGACGGCCGACGGCGCGACGCTCGTCGTGCACCGGAGCCTGGTCGTCGTTGACGACGAAGAGGACACCGACGACAGCGAAGTCCTGGGCGGGCTGCCGTCCCACGGGAAGCAGGTGATGTACGCCGGCTGCGCCGCCGCCGCGGTCCTCGCCGTCGTCGTGGGGGTGCTCGGCGGGGACTGGAGCCGGGCCGTCGCGGCACTGCTGCTCGGGGCGGCGGGCGTGTCGCTCACCTGGTGCGCCGCGATGATGTGCGCGATGGTCTGGCGGGAATGGTACCTGCCCCGCTACGGCATCACCGTGGACGGACTGCAGGTCTTCAGGGAGGACCACGGCGACACCGTCCAGACGTTCACCGCCACCGACGGCGTGCCCCGCCTCATCCACGGCCACAACAAGGGGAACACTGTCCGGATCGCCTACCACCCGCGCAACCCCGCCTTCGCCGTCACCTGTTCCTCCACGGGCGACAGAGTGCTCACAGTCGTGATGTCGCTGGTCGTCGCCGCCCTCGCGGGATTCATGGACTACGGGACATACGCACTCGTACTCCCGGCCTTCACGGACTGACTCCCGGCCGACGCCTGTCGCCGCTCCCTTCCAGGCCGACCGCCGGCCCCCCATGGGGTATGGGCGCCCCCAAATCAATTCCGTGCGCACCGAACCACGCAGCGGCGACGCGACGTCTCTGCCGTCGGTGGACCGGAAGAGACGCGACGAGGGAGGGGGCGGCGATGGCCCAGCCGGACGGGGAATGGCCCTGGATCGAGGACCGGCCGGTGTTCACCACGCGGGGCGAGCGGGGCGGCAACGTCACCGCCGTGCCGGCCGGTGCGGTGCTCGGGTCCTTCACCCGGCGTTTCCGGCTCGTCGTGGCTGGGTTCGTCGTGGGTGTCGCGGGGGCGGTCGTGGGCGCCGGGCTCGTGGTCTCGGGCCCGTCGGGGGGATCGTCCGCGGGGTCCTGGTGGTGGCTGGCTCTGGCGGTTCCGGCGGCGGGGTTCGCGCTGCTCCAGTTCGCGGGCGTCTACGTCGAGGGCATGCCGCTGATGATGCGGGAGCGGCCGCGCAATCTCCTTCTGCTGGCCGGCCTGTTCGGCGGGGTCGCGCCGGGGCTCGCGGTGCTGGGCGCGCTGAACGGCGCGGAGGGTGTCCTCCTGCTGGCGGCGGCAGCAGCAGCGTTCGGCTGCGCGGTTGCCGGGGCCTTCGCCGTGCGGGGGATACGCCGCGCACGGAGGGATGTCGTGCGCATCCTCCGCCTGCGGGCCTCGGGAACGGCATACGCGGGGACGATCACGGGTCTTCCGGATCCGGGGACGTGGAATCACGGCGGTGACGTTCCCGTCCGCTACCGGGACGGCGACGACGGAGCCGAGCACACCGTCACCGTGCGCGTGAACACCTGGGCGCACGAGATCCCTGTTCCCGGGACGCGTGTGATCGTGCGCCGCGACGAAGACGGTGATCTCCTCGTCGAGTTGGACCCGGCGCACCCCGTCGAGTACCACCCCGACAGCCGCTCGTACGAACAGGACACCAGTGGCGGCGGAAGCATGTGACGGACGGCGCGGGGCGGTCCGGGCCGCCCCGCGCACCCCGTCCCCCGTGATCGAGCGGCGCTCCTTTCCGGCCGCCCCGGTCAGCCGCCCGCGCGGTCGTACGCCTCCCGTGACGCCGCCACGGCGGGCTCGTGCCGCTCGGCCCATGCGGTGAGCCCCTCCAGGTACTCGTACAGCTCTCGCGCCATTCCCGTCGCCTCGTACTCCACCTTCGGCGGCACCGTCGGGTACACCGTGCGCGTCAGCAGGCCGTCGCGCTCCAGGTTGCGCAACGTCAGGGTGAGCATCCGACGGCTGATGCCGTGGATGGCCCGCTCCAACTCGGTGAAGCGCACGGGTCCGTGATGGGCCTCCATGAGAACGCTGATGCTCCATTTCCCGCTGACCCGATTGAGTACGTCGAGCACCCGGCACGCCTGGGTGACCACGGCCGACTCGGTTACACAGATGTTCCGCTGTGACATGAAAGTGCCTTCTTCCGTTGGATTCCACAGTCACAGAACATGGTTCCCGTAACAAGAAGTGCCCCGAGGGGCGCATGAGTTGGACGAACGGAACCAGGAGGACCCCATGTCCGCGACGCTCGACGACGCGACACGCACGCTGCTCGACGGGAAGAACTTCGCCACGGTGTCGACGCTCAACGCCGACGGCGGGCCCCAGGCCTCGGTGGTGTGGTACCGGCGCGACGGCGACACCGTGGTGTTCTCCGCGACCGAGGGGCGGGCGAAGGTGCGCAACCTCCGTCGCGACCCCCGGGTGAGCATCACCGTCTTCGACCTGGCCAACCCCTACCACTCCGTCGAACTCCGGGGCACCGCCGAGATCGTCCCCGACCCGTCGAAGGAGCTTCCGCTCTCGCTCTCGCTCAGATATCTCGGTGAGGCCCCGCCGCCGGAGCCCGACGAGATAGCCCGGGTGATCGTCCGCGTGACGCCGACCAGGGTGAACAGCTTCTCGGTCTAGGGTCCGCGCCCGGTCGTGATCGGCGGGGCGGGTGGTCGGGGGGCGGCGCGCCGGGGGCGGCGCGGTGGGGAGGTGGACTCCGGCGGGATGGCTCTCGGGGGCCGCCGCAGCGCGCGACACTGCCCCGCCCCGTTCCTTCAGTTTGTCGATGGGCCCCAGATCGGTCGTCGCGGGCTCGGCAGGGGGCTGTGGTGGCACACTCGGCCGTATGTCCGAAGAGCTGCCCGTCGTGAGGGCGACCGAAGTCGACCATTCGTCCGATGAGAACACGCCACGTCCGGATGCGGCTTCGACGGATGCGGCTTCGACGGATGCCGGCTATCCCCTTCACGCGTACGCCGCGTTCTATCCCGAGGTGGCGGAGGCGGGCTCGCTGCGGAGCGCGCTCCAGGCGGTGGTCGATCGCGAGAAGCCCGCCCTTGTGGTCGAGTTGACGTCCTCGCCGGGCTGGCGCTACGTCGCCGCGGAGGTGAGAGCGGACGACCGGTCGGCGGGTGTCCTGATGGCCGACGGTGAACGCTGCTTCCTGGTCGACTGCTGGGCCCGCGACGTGCACATGGCCTCGGGAAGCACACAGGACCTGGCCGAGGCGGCCGGTGCGCTGCGCGCCTGGATCCAGGGGGCCGGGGTGCGGGGGCTCGTGGCGCGGTGGGGCTTCCTGAGGACGTGGGAACTGGCCGAAGCCCATGAACGGGGTGAGGCCGTGCCCGCCCGGTGGCGGATGATGCGCCGGTCCGCCGCGCGCGGACAGGACGCCGACTGGCGGGACCTCGTCGAAGCCGCCTTCGCACAGCCGCGGTTGAGGGCCCTGTCGCCCGGACGGTCCCTGTTCTGGCTGACCTTCAGCCGCCGGGCCGAGCCGCCCGTCTGCCATGACCTCCCACGGGCCAGACCGCTCGGCCGGGGCCGGTTCGAAGTGAGATCCGCCGACGGCCGGGTTCAGGAGGCCGACGGGGCGGCGGGCGCGGTCGCGGTGATCCTGCGCGGCCTGCCCGACGACGCCGTTCCTCCGCGCCACCTCTGACGGGACGTGCGCGCCGGCGGCGGACCACCGGATCGCGTGATGAGCGGATAAATCGACGAGCTGCCGATTTCACGTTCCAGAAACGTCGGGATTCAACTGTTGAAAAGGATCCACAAAAGACTTTTTCACGTCAAGGTCAAAAGTCTCCCTTGCGCGCAAACGGACAGCAAAGCTATGGTTTTCCACGTGGCCGGGGATTCGCTCCGCAATCACTTTTCCTGATCGCACGGAAAAGCCATCACACCTCCGGTCTCTCATCCGACTATCTGTCCTCTACGCCTTCCATGGGGCGCGCCTTCATGCTGGGCGCCGCCTCGGCGCCCCGGCCGGGAAAGCCCCCGCCACCCCCCACACACACGGAGAACAGTCATGACGTACGGAAGTGTCCTGCGGCAGGAGATCAACGCGTCCAGGACGACGCCACTCATCGGAATCTTCGATATGTATTCCGCATCGGTCGCCGCCCAGCATTACAACGGATTCTTTGTTTCCGGATTCGGATTCGCGGCGTCCCACTACGGCCTGCCGGACATCGGTTTCATCGCGTGGCCGGACATGGTGGCATTCGTCGAGCGGCTGCGCGGGGCTTTCCCGCGGCAGCATCTGCTCGTGGACATCGACGACGGGTACGTCGACCCCGAGGTGGCCTGCCACGTGGTGCAGCGGCTGGAGCGGACCGGGGCCTCCGGGGTGATCCTGGAGGACCAGAAGCGACCCCGCAGGTGCGGGCACGCGGACGGGAAGCAGGTGCTGCCGTTGGAGGAGTACCTGGAGAAGCTGGAGCTGGTCCTGGCGTCCCGTACGGACCTCGTCGTGGTCGCGCGTACGGACGCGACGGAGGAGGCCGACATCCTGCGCCGGGCGGAGGCACTGGCCGAGACCGAGGCGGACGTGGTCCTGGTGGACGGCGTCCGCAGCGTGGACTGGATCAAACGCATCCGCCGGGTGGTCGGTGACAAACCGCTGCTGTTCAACCAGATCGCGGGCGGGAAGTCGCCGCGCCTGTCGCTCACGGAACTCACGGAACTCGGGGTCGACGTGGCGATCTACAGCACGCCCTGCCTGTTCGCCGCGCACCGGGCGATGGACACGGCACTGGCGGAGCTCCAGTTCGCGGACGGCCGGCTGCCCGAGGCCGGCGACACCGGCGAGGTCGGGGTGCGCGAGTCGACCGAGCTGCTGGAGCTGAACATCAGCCGGCACCACGACGCGCGAGAGGCGCTCTCCGCGTGACCCTGCGCATCCTCACGGCCGCCGCCGCGGCCCTGGCGGCGGCCCTCGTGGCCGCCGCCGGTTCCCCGGCCGCCGCCGGGGACCTGAAGCTGACGGTCATCGACAACTCCGAGGCGGACTCCTGGCTGGAGATCGACCGCACGGCCAACACCAATCAGGGCAGCGGCACTTCGGGCAGTGACCACGACGGCAGTGCCGTGGACCTCATGGACACGCTGATCAACCCCGACCGCACCGACGACGGGGAGGACTGAGGGTGACCGACCACCGGAAACCGGGCACCCTCGGCACCCCCGCCCCACCTGCGCCGCCCGACCCGTCCCGCGCGGCACCGCGGAAGGCCAGGCGGGCCCTGCTCCCGCGATGGCCCCGGTTCGTCGATCCGTACGTGGCGGCGCTCGCCGCGACCGTGGCGCTGGCCGCGCTGCTGCCGGCCACGGGCCCGGCCGAGACGGCCACCCGCACCGCCTCGCAGGCGGCGATCGTCCTGCTCTTCTTCCTCTACGGTGTGCGGCTCTCCACGAAGGAGACCCTCGCGGGGATGCGCCGCGTCCGCCTCCACACGCTGATCCTGCTGTCGACCTTCGTCCTGTTCCCGCTCCTGGGACTGGCCGTGCTCCGGCTGGCGCCCGATGCGCTGACCGCTCAACTCGGCGCGGGGATCCTCTTCCTGTGCATCGTCCCGTCCACCGTCCAGTCGTCGGTGGCACTGACCTCCACCGCCCGGGGCGATGTCGCCGCCGCCATCTGCGCCGGCACGTACTCCAGCGTGATCGGGCTCGCGGTCACCCCGCTGCTCGCCGCCTGGCTGATCGGCTCACAGGCCAGTCTCTCCGCGGACGGGGCACTGCGCATCGCCGCGCAGTTGCTCGCCCCGTTCCTCGCCGGGCAGGTGCTGCGTCCCTGGCTGGAGGCCTTCGTCCGGCGCAACAAGCGGTTCCTCGGGCCGGTGGACCGGGCGTCCATCCTGCTGGTCGTCTACGTGGCGTTCAGCACGGGCGTGAACCAGGGCGTCTGGAGCAGCGTCACCCCGGGCCGGCTGCTGGGTCTGGTCGTCGTCCTGGCGCTGCTGCTCGCGGTGGCGCTGGTCTGTACGCAGGCCGCGGCCCGGTGGGCGGGGCTGGACCGCCCCTCGCGTATCGCGGTCGTCCTGTGCGGATCCCAGAAGAGCCTGGCCAACGGACTGCCCATGGCCTCCGTGCTGTTCGGGGCGCAGGCCGCGCCGGCCGTCCTGCCGCTGATGCTCTACCACCAGATGCAGCTGACGGTCTGCGCGATGCTGGCCGCCCGCTGGTCGGTCTCGGCTCCGGAGGAACAGTCCGCGAGAACGGCGGCCTCCCCCTCCTCCGTGGTCGCGGGCGGCTGAGCGGCCGGAAAGCGTACGTCCGAGTGATCCACCGTTGTGCAGGGCGCCACGGCCGTCGTTCGTGCCCTCGGCACGTGGTGGCCGCCTTCAGGCCCGCCCCACCCCCGACCAGCCACCGACCTCGCACTGTCCGTCCGCGTTGTCTCCCGTGCTCAGGACCGTGCCGTCGGCGCGCAGGCCGAGGGTGTGGGCCGAGCCGGCGGCCACGGCGGTGATGTCGTGCCAGGTGTCGACGTCGCACTGTCCGTGGGTGTTGTCGCCCGTTGCGAGGACGTGGCCGGAGGCGGTGAGGGCGACGGTGTGGTGGCTGCCCGCGTCGAGGGCGACCAGATGGTCCCAGGAGTCGACGGCGCAGGCCCCGGCGGTGCGTTCTCCCGTGGCTACGGCGCGGCCGTCGGCGCGGAGGCCGACCGTGTGCAGATACCCCGCCGAGACGGAGACGAGGTCGTGCCACGTCCCGACGGCGCACTGGCCGCGCCGGTTGTTCCCGGTGGCCTGGGCCGTGCCGTCGGACCGGAGGCCGACCGAGTGCCAGTCGCCGCAGGCGAGCGCGGTGATCTCTCGCCAGGACCGTACGTCGCACTGCCCTTCCGCTCCCCTGCCCGCTGCGAGGACGCGGCCGTTCGCGAGGAGGCCGAGGGTGCGGCGCCAGCCGGCGGCGACGGCGGTGATGTCGCGCCAGTCGGCGGTGTCGCACTGTCCGTCGCCGTTCCAGCCGGTCGACAGCACCGTGCCGTCGGTTCTGAGTCCGACGGTGTGGGAGCGGCCCGTGTTGCGGGCGGTGTGGACATTGCCGACGGCCACCGCGACGACGTCCCGCCAGGGCGCGACGCGGCACTCGGCGGCTCCGGAGCGGCCTGCGGCGAGGACGGTTCCGTCCGTGCGCACGGCGGCGGAGTGGCGACGGCCGGCCGCCAGTACGGGCGGGTGGACGGGCACGGCGCCTCCTTGGTCCCGTCGTGACATTCCCGTCTGCCGGGCGTCCGGGGCGCGGCGGCAGGTGTCCCGGATCGTAGTCGGCCGGCCCGCCTCGGCGGGCGCGGATCGAGGTCTTCGGGGGAATGCGGCAGGAGTGGTGCCCCCGCGGCTGCGGGGGCACCTGGTTCAGACGCGTCCGCAGTGGTGGAACGCACCGGTGGACTCGACGTAGTGGGGCCAGTTCATGGCGTTCCGCGTCTTGGGGCCGTACTTGCCGTCCTTGGTGAGGCCGTGCTTGCCCTGCACCGATTTGAGGGCGGTCTCCGTGGCGGCGCCGAAGATGCCGTCCAGGGTGAGCGACTTCCCGTAGCAGCGGTTCATGGCCCGCTGGAGGGTTTTGACGCCGGGCCCCGTGTTGCCCCGGGACATGTAGCACTCCCACCCGGAGTTGACTCCGTTGTTGAAGTGGTAGGGGCGCGGGTGGTAGTAGGGCTTGGTCTCGTAGCCCCACGAAGCGTCGCAGGGCCGGAAGGTGGAGGCCGCGGCGGCGGAGGGAGCCGCGGCCCCCGCCACGCCGAGCAGGCCGGCGGTCAGGGCGCCCGCGGTCAGGGCGGCGTACAGGCGCTTGTTGATGGACATGTCGTGGACAGCTCCCTCGCTGAGGCGGTACGCGGATGTCTCAGCCAGGGACCTTAGGGCCGGCGGGGGCGGGCGGCTGTTCCGGGCGTGCAGATTACCGTGCCGGTTGTGCCGCCGCCCCTGTCGGACCGTCCCGGGACCCGGGCGAGCCCCTCGAAACGCGTCCTGTGGCTCAGGCGAGCCGGTCGGCGGTGTAGGCCTCGATGGCGTCGCGCTGGAATACGGCGAGGCCCGGGGCGATGGCCTCGTAGGCGGCGCACCAGGCCGGGTTGTCGACAACGGCGCGGCCCATGGCCCGGTGCTCCTCGGCGGAGACCGGGCGGAGGGCGGAGAGCGCGCGGTAGTGGCTGTCGACCTCGGCCTGGACGGGGGCGGAGCCGGGGGCGTGGCCCGCGGCGCGGAGTTCGGCGATGCGGATCATCCGGGCGGTGCGTTCGCGCTGGCCCGCCTCGACGGCCTCGGGGCTCAGGCCCTCGACGTGCCGGGCGACGCGTTCGGCGTGGGCGGGGAAGTCGCGCAGGCTCTCCTGGTACTGGGCGGGCTGTACGCCTTCGAAGAGGTTCTCGGGCCGGTTGACGGTCATGGGGGCGTCGTCCTTCCTGGACTGTTCCAGTGCGGCGATCGTGCGGGAGACGGTGGCGGCCAGGGTGTCGAGCCGGTTCCGTTCGGCGAGGAGCCGCCGGTGGTGGCCGCGCAGGGCGTCCACCTCGTCGATCTGCTCCGCCAGCACCCGGCCGATGTCCTCCAGCCCCAGGCCCAGCTCGCGCAGGACCAGGATCTGCTGGAGCCGCAGGAGCTGGCTCTCGCCGTAGTAGCGGTGACCGTTGCTCCCGGTCCCGGCGGGCGGCAGGAGGCCGGTCTCGTCGTAGTGCCGCAGGGTCCGTGCGGTCACCCCGGACATCCTGGCCACCTCCGCGATGGGCCACGTGCGCGCGCTCGGCCGGTCCACCATCGTCTCCCCTCGCTCCCGCCTCACGGGGCCGGCTCTTCCGGCCCCGGTCACGACCGTAGAAGCTGCCGTTGCGGCAACCGCAAGTCGCCACGGAGCGACTGGGGTGGTGGCGGGGGGCGGCCGGTGGTCGGGGCCGGCGTTCCCGTACGAGTACGCCGCCGATCACTGATCACCAAACGCCTGCTGGTCACACCCGCACCACTGACCACGGCCGTTGCACAGCACGGGCGAGTCCTCCACACTCGTGTCGGAGAACGTCCGTGAGGAGGGGGAGGCGTGGAGAGAGGAAACGCCGACGTACCGGAGCGCCTTCGGGCGGATCACGGGCCGGGCGCGGCCGTATGAGTACGGGGCTGGACACCGCGTACATACCGCCGCAGGACCGCGAGGAGGTGATCCGGCACGCGGTGTGGGACTCCATCGTGGTCGTCGACATCGACCACCGGCCGCCCTGCAACGAGATCCGGGCCCGGATGGAGGTCGGCACCGTCGGCCCGCTCCGGGTGTGCACGGCGCGCTCGACGGCGGTCACGCTGCGGCGTACGGAACGGCTGGTCCGCAAGGACGAGGAACCGTCGCTCTTCCTCAGCCTCCAGGTGCGGGGCACCAGCATGGGAGCGCAGTACGGACGCGAATGCGTCGTGCGGCCCGGCGAGTTCGCGGTCTTCCAGTCGAACGCCCCGTACACCCTGCTCTTCGACGAGGGGGTCGACCACCACTTCCTGCGCCTGCCGCTCACGGCGCTGGCGCTCCCCGACCGGCTGCTCCGGGACACCACCACGGTGACGCTGGGGGCCGGCAATCCACTCGCCCGCCTGGCGTACACCTACTTCTCCCAGCTCGCCGACAGTGACGAACTGCGCGGCTCCGGCCCGGCGTCGGCCGTCGTCGCCCCCAGCATCGAACTGCTGAGAGCCGTCCTGATCACCCAGCACGGCGACGCCGGCCTGGCGAAGGAGCCCCTCGAAGCCACGCTCTCCCTGCGGATCACCCAGTACATCCGCGAGCATCTGGCAGACCCCGATCTGTCGGCCGCCCGCATCGCCGCCGCGCACGGCATCTCCGTACGCCACCTCTACGTCGTCCTCTCGCGCGCCGGCATCAGCCTCGGCGACTGGATCCGGGCCCGCCGGCTGGAGGCCTGTACCCGCGAACTGGCCGGTCCCGCAGGGCGGTTGCGCACCATCGCGGCCATCGCCCGGAGCTGGGGATTCGTGAACGCCGCGCACTTCAGCAAGGTCTTCAAGCAGGCGTACGGCATGTCGCCCCGCGCCTATCGCGAGGAGCACCACCGCCGGGAGCCGCACGGCTGAGGCCGCCGCAGCCGTGACGGCCGTGGACCTGTCGCCTCCGTCATCACCGCCCGAACCGTGACGGCCCTGGCCGTGTCCCCGCCGGAACCACTGAAAGCCGAGAGATGCCGATGCCCTCCGTGCCCGACGACGTACCCCCGCCCGTCCACCTCGACCCGGTCCTGGACGGGCTCGCGAAGAACCCCGCGCTGCCGGCCGAGCTCGTCCGCCGGTTCCTCGGCCGCCGCAAGGGCCTCGGCCAGGTGGCCAAGCGGCCGGACCTGAGCGAGGACGTGATCGCCGAGATCATCGCCGTGGACGATCACTGGCTCACCCACTCGCTCGCCCTGAACCGCCGTCTCCCACCGGCCTTCCGGATGATCCTCGCGGGCCATGCGGACCCCTCGATCCGCAGGGCCGTGGCCGTGGCGGCGGAGGGCTCCCCACGCGCACTGTACGAGCGGCTGCTCGACGACGGCGACCAGCAGGTCCGCCAGTACCTGGCCGAGAACGATCACACGCCGGACGACCTGCGGACCCGGCTGGCGGCGGACCCGAGCCCGGAGGTCCGGGCGGCGGTGGCCCAATGGTGGACGGCGGCCCCGGAACCTGTACGCCGCCGGCTGCTGACCGACCCCGAAGACTCCGTACGGGCGGCGGCCTGCGCCACCTACTTCCGCCGGCTCCCCCATCCCGTTCCGCCTCCCGACCTCGTCCCGCGCCTGCTGGCCGACCCGGTCACCCGCGCCGGTGCCGTGCGCCACTGCACGCTGGACACCGCCACCGCGCACCGGCTGGCCGAGGACCCCGACGACGAGGTGCGCATCGCACTCGCGGCACACCCCGATCTGCCCTCCGCGCTGCGCGACGCACTCGCCCAGGACCCCGATCCGCGCGTCGCCGTCCGTGTCTTCGCCCGCGAGGACACCCCTGAGCCGGTCCGGGCGAGGATCCACGACCGGATCCACTCCCCCTCCACACCCCCGGGTGACTGGCTCACGCACGCCGAGTCCCTGGACGATGTCGCGTTCGAGCGCGAGGTCATGGACCAGGTGGCCCGCGCGGAACTGCGGGCCCTTCGGCCGGCCTGGGTGACGGCCGATCCCGTGCCGTACGCGGACTCGCCCTATGTCTGCTTCCGCGCCTCGGCGGCGATGTCCGACCGCCTTCCGCCGCCGCTCGTGGCCCGGTTGCTCGACGACGAGGAGAGCAGCGTCCGCACGACCATGGCCCTCCATGCCCGTGACCGGATCGACCCCGCCACCGCCGAGCGGCTCGATCGCACCCACCGGCCGGACAAGCGGGTCCTGTGGCGACCGGCCGACGACTTCCCCCTCCCGCCGGAAGCACTCCGCCGCCTGGCCACGGACCCCGATCCCCGGATGCGACAACTCGCCCCTCGCGACCCCGACCTGCCCCTCCCCGTCATCCGCCGGCTGGCCACCGACCCGGACGACGTGGTCCGCCGCACCGTCGCCGCCCATCCCCGGCTGCCGCCCGACGACCTGACACGGCTCCTGGCCGACCCGTCGGAACACGTCGCGGCCACGGCGGCGGCGAACCCGGCCCTGCCCCTCGCGTCCATGCACCGGCTGCTCGCCCTGGCCGGGCTGTGAGGGGCGCTCACGCGCATTGACGGCGTCGCACGGGACACGAGCGAGGACCGCCACGGGATCAACCGTTCATCAGCATCCGTCGAGAGGGTTTCGGGAGTGCCATGAACGCCACGTGTCGTCACCGGCCTGGTTCAGGAGCGGCCACAGCGGAGCCGAGGGCGGCGACTGCGTCGCGGTCGCGGCCGGACCCGTCCTCCGCGTCTCGCGCAACGCCTGGGCCGGGTTCGTCGGCCTCGCCTCGGCGGAGTAGGACATGTGTGGGGCCCGCCGGACAGCCGAGGCGGCGGGCCCCACACCGGAGTTACGCCCCCGCGCCCACCCCCCACGTGTACACCGGGTCCGAAGCGTCGCGGTGTGACGCGACCCAGGTCGGGTCCAGGGTGTCCGTGACGTGGACCGTGCGGGACTCGTCGAAGACGACGACGCGGTCGGCGATGCCCCAGGTGCCGGCGCGGCGTTCGAAGCGGTCGACGTAGCGGCAGCGGATGATCGCGAGGTCCTGGGGGGCGCCGGGTCCGGTGGGGGCCTGGCGGAGGTAGCAGAGGCAGTAGGACTCGACGTGGGCGGAGTCGTCGCCGGTGAAGTCGACGAGCACGTTGGTGATGAAGTGCTGGGAGGAGTCGATGGTGCGGTGGCGGGTGCGGATGTCCTCGACGAGGCCGGCGGCGTCGCCGGTGTAGGCGCCGTGGACGTCGACGGCGTCGTCGAAGTAGCAGGCGGCGATGGCGTCGTGGTCGAGGCGGTCCACGGCACGCGCGTAGCGGAAGAGGACGTCCTGGATCGCGAAGCGGTCGTCGGCGCGGCTCATGCGGTGGCCTCCTGGGGGCGCGGGGAGAGGGTGGCGGCGCGGGCGGCGGCCTCGCGGCCGGCGACACGGCCGAGGACGAGGGCGTGGGCGACGGAGTTGCCGCCGCCGACGTAGCGCTCGCCGAGGATGCCGCCGGCGGCCTCGCCCGCCGCGTACAGACCGGGGACGGGGCGGCCGTCGGTGGCGAGGACGCGTGTGGAGGCGTCGATCTCCAGGCCGGTGTGGGTGCACACCAGCTCGGCGGGGAGCATCCGCACGGCGTGGAAGGGGCCGGTGGCGATCGGGGCGAGGTGGGGGTCGGCGCCCTTGGCGGCCAGGGACTCGTGGCGGAGGAAGTCCTCGTCGTGGCCCTCGGTGAAGAGGGTGTTGAAGCGGTCCACGGCCGCCTCCAGGTTCCGCGCGGGGACGCCCATCAGCTCGGCGAGGCCGGCCAGGGTGTCCGCGCGCAGGACGACGCCCTTGTCGGCCTCCTCCAGGATCCGGGCGGGGGTCCAGTCGGCGTAGCCCTCCGGCAGGGCGGCGCGGGCGGTGTCGTCGAAGACCGACCAGACCCAGCCGCCGTGGTCCTTGAGGATGCCGGGGCTGACCGCGTACGGCGCGTCCTCGTCCATGCAGCGCCGCCCGTCGGGGCCGACGTGGATCCGCGAGGGCGGCGGGAATCCACTCTGCCAGTGGTGGTACCGCTGGAACTCGGCGGTGACCAGGAGCAGGCCCCAGCCCTCGCCGAAGAGGCCCAGGCCGTGGCGTTCGGCCAGGCCGATGTGGTCGCCGCGGGCCCCGGGCGCCGCGACGACGAACAGCGCGTCGCCCGCGATCTCCGCGTCCGGCAGGAAGCGGCGCACCAGGTCCGGGTCCGCGGCGAGGCCGCCGCTGGCGACGACGACGGCGGGGGCGGTGGCCTCCTCTCCGCCGATGACGACGCCCCGAACCGCTCCGTCGCGGATCACCAGGTCCTCGACCCGGCTGCCGAGCGCGAGGTCCACGTCGAGGCGGGCTCGGGCCCTGTCGAGGACCTGGACCAGTCCGTAGCCCTGGTCCCTGGGGACGTGGCCGCGCCAGACGTCCTCCACGCCGGCCCGGGTGAGGCCCGGTTCGTGGGCGCTGCGGGAGACCTGCGCGGGGATCTCCACGCCGAGGTCGAGCAGCCAGTCGACGATCGCGCCGGACTCCTCGCAGAACATCCGGACCGGGCCGGGGCGCAGCCGCCAGCCGTTGAGGTCCATGTAGTGCTGGAACATCCGCAGCGGGGAGTCCTCGACGCCGAGGCCGCGCTGCACGCTGGTGGCGGAGGCGGTGAGCAGTCCGGCGGAGAGCTGGGTGGAGCCGCCGATCTCGTCCTCGGACTCCAGGAGCAGGACCCGGGCGCCGGCCTGGGCGGCCGAGACGGAGGCCGCGAGGCCCGCGCCGCCCGCCCCGATCACGATGACGTCGTAGTCGTAGTCCGGCTCAGACATGCTGGGAACCGCCGTCCACGGGGATGTTGGCACCGGTGATGTAGCGGGCGCTGTCCGAGAGCAGGAAGTACAGCGCGCCGAAGACCTCCATCGGGGCGCCGATGCGGCGCAGCGGGACGGTGCTCAGGGCGCGGTTCATCGCGGCCTGGTCGTCGCGGACCCAGCGGGTCATCTCGGTGTCGATGTAGCCGGGCGCGATGGAGTTGACGCGGATGTTGTCGGGGCCCAGCTCGACGGCCATGCAGGTGGTGAGGTGCTTCACCGCGGCCTTCGAGGAGTTGTACGAGGCGCGGGTGGGCCGGGCGCGGACGGCGGCGACCGAGGCCATGTTGACGATGGCGCCGCCGTCGACGGTGCGGAAGTGGCGGGCGGCGGCCTGGCCGCCGTACACGACGCCGTTGACGTTGACGCCGTAGGTGAGGGCGAGCTGTTCGGGGCTGATGTCGGTGAACTCGGCCTGCGGGAAGACGCCCGCGTTGTTGACCCACAGGTCGAGGCGGCCGAACTCCCGCAGGGCGGTGGCGACCAGGGCCTCGGAGGCGGCCGGGTCGGTGACGTCGGCGCCGACGCCGACGACGCGGCCCGCGCCCTCGACGCCCGACAGCCGGGTGTTGATCTCGTCGGCGGTGGCGGCCATGGCCGCGGCGTCCAGGTCGCCGCCGACGCCGTTGACGCCGCGGCGGGCCAGTTCCTCCAGGAAGAGGGCGCCCATGCCGCGTCCGGCGCCGGTGATGACGACGGTGCGTCCGACCAGTTCGGGGTTGATCGCGGGCAGGGGGGCGTAGTCGACGCGACCCGGGTTGTCCTCGGTGGGGGTGGTCTGCTGGGTCACGGGTGGTGCTCCTTCTGCTGTGGTGCGGTGGTGTCGGGCGCGTCGCCGTCGCGTGTGACGTGGCGGCTGACGAGCCTCAGTTCTTCGGGGTGGCCGGGGGTGCGGCGCAACCGGTCGTCGATCGTGGTGATCCGGTCGATGCGGGCCGCTCCGCCGGCGAGGTCGTGGGTGGTGACGATGAGGAGGTTCGCGCGGACGCGGTACTCCCCCGGGGCGTCCGCGGGGCGGACGGCCACGTTGGTGATCAGGTGGTGGAGGTGGGGCGCGGCGGTGTGCAGGTCGCGGGCGAACGCGGTGAGGGCGTCGCGGCCCCGGACGGGGGCGTCGTAGGTCGGGGAGACGAACGCCCCGTCGGGGACGAAGGTGTCGGCCCAGCCCTCGGCGTCGCCGCCGTCGATCGCGTGGGACTGGACGGCGTAGAGGTGCTGGACCTCCAGGAGCGTCGCGAGGAGCGGGTTCACCGGCCGGCCGCCAGTCCGGACAGGATGCGGTGGTAGAGGCCTCCGGAGGTGAGTCCGCCGTCGACGACCAGTTCCTCGCCGGTGATGTACGCGGCGTCGTCGGAGAGGAGGAAGGCGACGACTCCGGCCATCTCCTGCGGGCTGGCGAGGCGGCCCGCGGGGACGGATTTCGCGCTCTCGTCGACGAAGCTCGTGTCGGGGGCCTGGTGGAGCAGCGGGGTGTCGGTGAGGCCGGGGTGGAGGGAGTTGACGCGGATGCCGTGGGCGGCGAGTTCGAGCGCGCCGACCTTCGAGAGACCGCGTACGCCCCATTTGCTGGTGCCGTACGTGGCGGAGAAGTAGCCGACCATTCCGGCGATGGAGGAGATGTTGACGACGGCGGCGCCGCCGTTCCGGGCGCCTTCGGTCAGGGCGGGGGTGAGGGTCTTGAGCCCGTAGAAGACGCTGGAGAGGTTGATGTCCATGATCCGGCGCCACTGCTCGACGGTGGTGCCGGCGATGCCGGCGCGGAGGCTGACGCCCGCGTTGTTGACCAGGCCGTGCAGGGGTCCGGCCGCCTCGATCTCGGCCGCGAGCCCGGTCCACGCGTCGGGGTCGGCGACGTCGAGGCGGACGGCCCGCCCCGATCCGCCGGCCGCTTCGAGCTCCGACAGCAGGGCCGTCGCGGCGTCCAGGTCCAGATCGGCGGCCCAGATGTGGGCGCCCTCGGCCGCCAGGGCCAGGCAGTCGGCCCGGCCGAGGCCTCCGGCGGCGCCGGTGACCACGACGGAGCGGCCTTCGAACCGGCGGCGGGCGGCGTAAGCACCCGGGGCGGCAGGGGCGGGGGTCCCGGCGGAAGCGGCAAGAGGTCCGGCGGATGCGGCGGGGGTCCCGGGATGTGCGGCGCTCACAGCTCCAGCTCCGTCCCGCGGGTCTCCTTGAGGAAGAACGTGGCGACGAAGGTCATGACGGCGGTGGCGATGAGATAGCCGGCCGGGGCGAGGTTGTTGCCGGTCGTGTTGATGAGCAGCGTGGCGATGAAGGGGGCGGTGCCGCCGAGCGCCATGTTGGTGACGTTGTTGCTCATCGCGATGCCGGTGTAGCGGTAGCGGGCCCGGAAGATCTCGGCGTACGTCGCGAAGGAGACGCCGTTGACGAGTCCGATGAAGAAGGTCAGCGAGGAGTGGGCGAGGATCGCGGCGAGCGGGGCGCCGTCGCGCATCAGCATGAAGGCGGGCAGTCCGATGACGGCGGTGACGCCGCTGCCGACGAAGAAGACCGGCCGGCGGCCGTAGCGGTCGCCGATGCGTCCGGCGATCGGGAGGCTGATCACGGCGGAGACCATGGCGATGCAGGTGGAGGTGAACGCGAAGTCCGCGGAGTGGCCGCCCTCCGTCTGGAGGTAGCTGGCGGCGTAGACACCGGCGACGTAGTAGCCGCCGACGATCAGCGCGCCGAGGAAGATGACGAGCACGATCTGCCGCCAGGCGTGGGCGAACACGTCGGCGACCGGGTACTTGGCGACCTCGACCGTGTCGCTGTCCTGGACGGCCTCGAACTGCTCGGTCTCGGGCAGCTGGCTGCGGATGTAGATGCCGATCACGCCGATGACGACGCTGAGGAGGAAGGGGATGCGCCAGGCCCAGTCGCGGACGGTGTCCTCGCTGAGGGTGGAGGTGAGCAGCAGCGCGACGAGGGACGCGAACAGGGAGCCGAGGTAGGTGCCGGTGTTCACGAACGAGGTGTGGAAGGCCCGCCGGTCCGCCGGGGCGTGCTCGGAGACGAAGGCGTTGGCGCCGCCGAGTTCACCGCCCGCGGCAAAGCCCTGGAGGCAGCGGCAGAGCACCAGCAGGACGGTGGCCCACAGGCCGAGCGTGGCGTACGAGGGGATCAGGCCGATCGCCGTGGTGGCGACGGCCATGAGCAGGATGGTCCAGGTGAGGGCCTTCTTGCGGCCGTACTTGTCGCCGATGTGGCCGAAGAGGATGCCGCCGGGGGCGCGGAGGAAGAAGGCCACCGCGAAGGCGGCGAAGGTGGAGAGCAGGGCCGTGTTCGGATCGCTGTCGACGAAGAAGTGCGAGGCGATCAGGGTGGCCATGTAGCCGTAGATGCCGAAGTCGTAGTACTCGACGACGGTGCCGAGGATCGCCGCCCTGATCACTTTCAGCGTGGATTGGGCGGACGGGGCGGGGGATTCCGCCGGCGGGGTCGCCGGGGCAGCCGTCTCGGTGGCCAGGTTGTCCATGGAAGGGTCCTTCGGGAAGCTCTTCACGGGGGTGCGGGGGTGCGGGGGTGTGGTGGAGCGGTGGAGCGGACGGGGGTCAGGCCTGCCGGCCGGCCCAGACCCAGGCGTAGGTCCCGTCGTCGGTCCGCCGGCCGCCCTCTCCCAGTTCGAGGGGGCGGAAGGTGTCGACCATGACGGCGGTCTCGTCGAAGTACTCGGCGCCGAGCGAGGCCTCCAGCGCCGCCGGCTGCGGGCCGTGGGCGTGGCCGCCGGGGTGCAGGGTGAGCGAGCCGATGCCGATGCCGGAGCCCTTGCGGGCCTCGTAGTCGCCTCCGGCGTAGAACATGACCTCGTCGCTGTCGACGTTGGAGTGGTAGTACGGCACCGGCACGGCGAGCGGGTGGTAGTCCACCTTGCGCGGCACGAAGTTGCAGATGACGAAGCGGTCGCCCTCGAAGACCTGGTGCACCGGCGGGGGCTGGTGGATCTTGCCGGTGAGCGGCATGTAGTCCTCGATGTTGAACGTGTACGGGTAGAGGCAGCCGTCCCAGCCCACGACGTCGAAGGGGTGGGTGTCGTAGCGGAACCGGGTGCCGACGACGCCGTGCGGGCCGCCCCGGTGCTTGACCAGCACCTCGGTGTCGCGTCCCTCGGCGAGGTGGACGGCTTCGGGGCCGTGCAGGTCGCGTTCGCAGTAGGGGGCGTGCTCCAGGAGCTGGCCGTACTTCGAGAGGTAGCGCCGGGGCGGTGCGATGTGACTGTTGGCCTCGATCGCGTACAGCCGGCTGGGTCCGTCGGTGGTGTCGGGGAGCCAGCGGTGGGTGGTGGCGCGCGGCAGGAGGACGTAGTCGCCGGTGCGGTACGGGAGCACGCCGAAGACGGTCTCCACGGTCCCGGTGCCGGACTCCACGTAGACGCACTCGTCGCCGATGGCGTTGCGGTAGAGCGGTGACGGTGCCCCGGCGACGACGTAGGAGAGGCGCACGTCGCCGTTGCCGAGCAGCAGCCGCCGGCCGGTCACCGCGTCCGTGCCGGCCGCGGTGTCCGCGTCGAACAGGGCGTGCGGGGTGAGGTGGCGGGGCTTGAGCGGGTGGTTGGCCTCCGTCGCCTGGTCCGGGAGGTCCCAGACCTCGGCGGCGACGATCGCGGAGGGCACGCCCCGGTGGTAGAGGAGCGAGGAGTCGGAGGAGAAGCCCTCCTCCCCCATCAGCTCCTCGTAGTAGAGCGCGCCCGCGTCGTCGCGGAACTGCGTGTGCCGCTTCGGCGGCACGATGCCGACTCGACGGTAGAACGCCATGACTCCTCCGGCGTGTAGACCCAGGACGGGCTGGGGGACGAGGGTGAGCGAACGGCCCTGTGGCGCCCGGCGCCGCTACGGACGGCGCTGCGGCGGTGGCCGGTGGCGAACCAACGTCGCGGTGGCGACCGGGGGTTGGCGACCGGAGAAGGTGACCGATTAAAGAACGCCACCTGTTCGCATTTCGATGATCCTCGGCTAGGGTGTGACCCGTGTCAATACCTCTCGCCTTCCGACATCTCGTGGACGACGCGGCGGTCTTCCCGCCCGGCCTGGCTCCGCTGCCCCGTGCCGTGGCCGAGCACGCCGCCCACCTGGCGTCCGACCACGCCGGGCTGATCGGCCCCTTCGTCGTCGCCTCCACGGCCCTGGAGGAGCTGGCCGCGCTCGCGGATCCGGCGCTGTTCCCGGACGGGCTGCGGGTGAGCCTCGTGGCCGGGGCGGCGGCCGTTCCCGCCGCTCTGAGCACCGTGGCCGCGACCGGCCGGCTGGTCCTCGCCGCCCTGGAGGTCAGGCCCGGCCCGGACCGGCCCGTCCCTGGGCAGATCGACGAGCTGGCGGACCTGGAACTGCCCGAGACCGTGTACGTCGAAGTGCCCCGGCCCGACGATCCGGAGTGGGGCGTGACGCTCGCCACAGTCGCCCGGCACGGCTTCCGGCTGAAGTTCCGCACTGGGGGCACCGAGCCCGCCGCCTTCCCCACCGAGGACGAGCTGGCCGCCTGGATCCACGCGGCCGTGGCCGCCGGCACCCCGTTCAAGTGCACCGCCGGACTGCACCACGCCGTCCGCCACACCGCCCCCGCCACCGGCTTCGAGCACCACGGCTACCTCAACGTGCTGCTCGCGACCGCGCGGGCCCGCGCCGGGGAAGGGCTGCCCGCCGTCCGGTCCGCCCTCGCCGCACGCGACCCGGAGGCGCTCGCCGCGGCCGTCACCGCGCTCCGGGAGGAGCAGGCCGCGGACGCCCGCGCCGCCTTCACCTCGTACGGCTCCTGCAGCGTCCTCGAACCCCTCCAGGACCTGGGCGCGCTGGGACTGCTCGGCGCCTGACCCCGCCCGTCCGCCCCGCGGCGGGCCGCACACGCCCCGCCACCGCCCGCACCACGCCATCCGGACCACCGACACCGAAGGGCCCCACCATGAGCACCCACCCCGTCACCTGGGCCGATGCCGCCGACGGCAGCCCGTACGACGTCGACAACCTGCCGTACGCCGTCTTCTCGACCGAGGACTCCGGGCCGCGCCTCGGCGTCCGCATCGGGGACCAGGTCCTGGACCTCGGCCACGCGGCCGCCGCGCTGCGCCCCGAGTGGACGGAGCTGCTCGACGCCCCCGCGCTCAACCCGCTGATGGCCGCCGGACCCGCCACCTGGGCCGCCGTCCGCGCCTGGGCCGTGGAACTGCTCACCGACACCGCCCACCGGGACCGCGTCCGGCTCGTCCCGCTGGAGGCCGTCACCCTGCACCTGCCGTTCCAGGTCGCGGACTACGTCGACTACTACGCCTCCATCGACCACGCCGGGAACGTCGGCCGGATCTTCCGCCCCGACGGCGAGGCCCTTATGCCGAACTGGCGCCATCTGCCCGTCGCGTACCACGGCCGCGCGGGCTCGGTCATCGTCTCCGGCACCCCGGTGCGCCGCCCCTCCGGCCAGCGCAAGGCCCCCGCCGACCCGGCACCCACGTACGGCCCCTCGCTGCGTCTGGACATCGAGGCCGAACTGGGCTTCGTCGTGGGGCGCACGCTCCCGCTCGGCGAGCGCGTGCCGACCTCGGAGTTCACCGAGACCGTCTTCGGTGTCACGGGCGTCAACGACTGGTCCTCCCGGGACATCCAGGCATGGGAGTACGTGCCGCTGGGCCCCAACCTCGCCAAGTCCTTCGCCACCAGCATCAGCGCCTGGGTCACCCCGCTCGCCGCCCTGGAGCACGCCCGCGTCGAACTGCCCGGCCAGGACCCCGAGGTGCTGCCCTACCTCCGCGAGGAGGGCCCCTCGGGCTACGACATCGACGTGGAGGTCGAGGTCAACGGCACGGTCGTGGCCCGTCCGCCGTACCGGTCCATGTACTGGTCGCCCGCGCAGATGCTCGCCCACCTCACGGTCAACGGGGCCTCGCTGCGCGTCGGCGACTTCTACGCCTCCGGTACGATCTCCGGCCCGGAGAAGGATCAGCGCGGCTCCTTCCTCGAACTGTCCTGGGGCGGCACCGAGCCCTGGACCGCCGGGGGCGAGAAGCGCACCTTCCTGGAGGACGGCGACGAGGTGGTCCTGCGCTACTCGGCGCCCGGTGCCCGGGGCCGCATCGGCCTCGGCGAGGTCCGCGGCACGATCCTCCCCACGGCCTGACGTCGGCCCGACGACCCCCAGAGAGGTGTCATGACACCCCCGAACGACACCGAGAGCGGCGGCTCGCAGACCCTGGAGCGCGGACTCGCGATCCTGGTCGAACTGAGCCGCCACTCCGAGGGTCTGAACACCAGCCAGGTCGCCGCGGCGACGGGCTTCCACCGCTCCATCGCGCACCGGCTGCTGGTCTCGCTGCACCGCACGGGCTTCGCCTCGCGCGACGACGAGGGCCGCTACGCCGTGGGCCCGGCCGTGTCCGGGATACTCGGCGAGTCCGGCCCCAGCCTGCGCGTCGTCGCGGAGCCCGTGCTCCAGCGTCTGGCCCGCCAGGTCGACGCCACGGCGAGCCTGGTCGAGATCATCGGGACGGCGGCCGTCACCACGGTCGTGGCCGAACCGCCCACCGACGGGCCGCTGTTCTGGTACCGCAAGGGCAGCCGCGACCCGATCGACAGCGGCTCCGGAGGACTGGCCTGCCTGGCCTCCGGGCCGCCGCGGGCGGGCGAGCCGGAGCGGGTCCAGTCGATCCGCGAGGCCGGCTTCGTCTCCACGCACAGCGAGGTGAACGTCGGGGCGTACGGCATCGCCGCACCGCTCCCGGGCTGGCCGGTCCGCGCCGCGCTCAACGTCGTCACCGCGGACCCGGCCATCGCCGAACTGGCCGTGGTCCACGTCATGGAGGCGGTCGCCTTCCTCGGCACCCCGCGCGACCACCGCTGATCCCGGCCCCGCACGACGGCCGGCCCCCGCGCGTCCCGTGCGCGGGGGCCGGCCGTCGTGGCGTACTCACGCTCCCTGGACCCTGTCGCCCTCCGGGAGACGGACGGTGAACGGGGCGCCGGTGCGCCCGCGCAGCTCCTCCGGGTCGGTGCCGGGGGCGAGGCGGACGAGTTCCAGTCCGCGCGGGGTGACGTCGAAGACCGCGAGGTCGGTGATGATGCGCTGGACGACGCCGACGCCGGTCAGCGGCAGGGTGCACCGCTCCACGATCTTGGGGCTGCCGTCCTTGGCGTTGTGCTCGGTCAGCACGATCACCCGGGGCGTGCCCGCGACCAGGTCCATCGCTCCGCCCATGCCCTTGACGAGCTTGCCGGGGATGGTCCAGTTGGCCAGGTCCCCGTTGGCCGCGACCTGGAGCGCGCCGAGGACGGCGGTCTGCACCTTCCCCGCGCGGATCATCGCGAACGAGGTGGCCGAGTCGAAGACGCTCGCCCCGGGCAGCAGCGTCACGGTCTGCTTGCCGGCGTTGATGAGATCGGCGTCCTCGTCCCCCTCGTACGGGAACGGGCCCGTGCCCAGGATGCCGTTCTCGCTCTGGAGGGTGACCCGCACCCCGGGCGGGAGGTGGTTGGCGACCAGCGTCGGAATGCCGATGCCGAGGTTGACGTACTGGCCGTCCCGCAGTTCCTCGGCCGCCGTCGCGGCCATCTGCTCACGTGTCCACGCCATCTCAGGCCTCCCGGGTCCGTACGGTCAGTTGCTCGATCTCCTTGGCCCGGGGCCGCGCGGCCACCACCCGGTGCACGAAGACGCCGGGCGTGGTCACCGTGTCGGGGTCCAGGAAGCCGTCCTCCAGGACCTCTTCGGCATCGACGACGGTGACGGTCCCGGCGGTGGCGACCAGCGGATTGAAGTTGCGGGCCGTGAGGCGGTAGGTCAGATTGCCCTCGCGGTCGGCGCGGTGCGCGTGGACGAGCGCGAGATCGGGCACGATGGCCCGCTCCAGCAGATGGGTGCGGCCGTCGAACTCCGCGGTGGGCTTGCCCTCGGCGACCGGGGTGCCGACGCCCGTGGGGGTGTAGAAGGCCGGAATGCCCGCCCCGCCCGCCCGCAGCCGCTCGGCGAGCGTGCCCTGCGGCACGAACTCGACGTCGAGCGTGCCGTCCAGGTACTGCGAGGCGAACAGCTTGTTCTCCCCCACGTAGCTGCCCATGACCTTGCGGACCTGGCGCTTCTCCAGCAGCAGCCCGAGGCCCTTGCCGTCGACGCCCATGTTGTTGGAGACGATCGTCAGCCCCTGCGCGCCGGAGTCGCGGACCGCCTCGATCAGGTCCAGCGGGTTGCCGCTCAGACCGAAGCCGCCGACCGCGATGGTCAGATCGTCGCGGAGCAGCCCCTCCAGCGCCGCGGACGCGCTGGTGAACACCTTCGACATGTCCACTCCTTGTTTCCTGTCCATAAAGTGGACGCTCCTCCACACCGTAGAGAGAGCCGCGATTCCCCGGCAATGGCCAGGTGGGGTTTACTGTCCCGGACGGCGGAACCGCTCTGATCGTGAGCGTGCGACGCAGAACCGTCCACCATATGGAGGCTTCGATGGAGGGTGCCCAGGCCATCAGCAGGGCGGCGGCGCTGCTGCGGATCGTCAGCGCGGCGGCGGACGGGGTGACCACCGCGCAGGCCGCCCAGCGGGCCGGGGTGGCCCGGACGACGGTGCACCGGATCCTGTCCTCGCTCCAGGACTCCGGTCTCCTCGACCGGGACAACAGCACCGGCCGCTGGCATCTGGGCCCCGAGGTCTTCCTGATGGGGGCGCTGGCCGCGCGGCGCTACGACTTCGTGGACACGGCGCGCTCCGCCGTGCGGGAGCTGGCCGACGAGACCGGCGAGAGCGCCTTCCTGTCCCTGCGCCGGGGCGACGAGAACGTGTGCGTGCTGCGGGAGGAGGGCAGCTTCCCGCTCCGCTCCTTCGTGCTCCAGGAGGGCACGCGCTTCCCGTTGGGCGTCGCGTCGGGCGGTCTGGCGATCCTGTCGTTCCTGAGCGACCAGGAGATCGACGCCTATCTCGGCCGTTCCGAGCTGACCGGGGAGTGGGGCGAGGCCCATGACGCGGACGCGATCCGCGAGCGGGTCCGGCTGACGCGCACCGCCGGGTACGCGACGAATCCGGCGCTCGTCCTGGAGGGCAGCTGGGGCATGGGCGCCGCCGTCTTCGACCAGCACGGGCGGCCCGCCTGGGCGGTCAGCATCACCGGCGTCGAATCGCGGTTCCGCGACGCCCGGCGCCCGGAGCTGGGCCGGCTGCTGCTGCGGACGGCGCACCGGCTCAGCACCCGGGCGGGGCACGGCCGCACCCCGGCGGGCCGCTGAGCCGGAGCCGTACGGCTCAGTCCTCGCCCTCCAGCTCCCCCTCGGTCTCCAGGAAGGTCTGCCGCAGCGCGGCCAGCACCTCGGGGTCGGGCTCGGCCCACATGCCCCGGGACTCCGCCTCCAGCAGTCGTTCCGCGATGCCGTGCAGGGCCCAGGGGTTGGCCTCCTGGAAGAAGGCCCGGTTCACCGGGTCGAGGACGTAGGTCTCGGTGAGCCTGTCGTACATCCAGTCGGCGACCACGCCGGTCGTGGCGTCGTAGCCGAAGAGGTAGTCGACGGTCGCGGCGAGTTCGAAGGCGCCCTTGTAGCCGTGGCGGCGCATCGCCTCGATCCACTTGGGGTTGACGACCCGGGCGCGGAAGACCCGGGAGGTCTCCTCGGTGAGGGTGCGGGTGCGGACGGTCTCGGGGCGGGTGGAGTCGCCGATGTACGCCTCGGGGGCGCTGCCCCGCAGCGCGCGGACGGCGGCGACCATGCCCCCGTGGTACTGGAAGTAGTCGTCGGAGTCCGCGATGTCGTGCTCGCGGGTGTCGGTGTTCTTGGCGGCGACGGCGATCCGCCGGTACGCGGTCTCCATCTCCTCGCGGGCCGGGCGGCCGTCCAGGTCGCGGCCGTAGGCGTAGCCGCCCCAGGTCGTGTAGACCTCGGCGAGGTCGGCGTCGGTGCGCCAGTCGCGGGAGTCGATGAGCTGGAGGAGTCCGGCGCCGTAGGTGCCGGGGCGGGAGCCGAAGATCCGGGTGGTGGCGCGGCGTTCGTCGCCGTGCGCGGCGAGGTCGGCGCGGGTGTGGGCGCGTACGTGGTTGAGGGCGTCGGGTTCGTCCAGGGAGGCGGCGAGGCGGACCGCGTCGTCGAGGAGGCCGACGGTGTGCGGGAAGGCGTCGCGGAAGAAGCCGCTGATGCGCAGGGTGACGTCGATGCGGGGGCGGCCCAGTTCGTCGGCGGGGACCGGCTCCAGGCCGGTGACACGGCGTGAGGCGTCGTCCCAGACGGGGCGGATGCCGAGCAGCGCGAAGGCCTCGGCGACGTCGTCTCCGGCGGTGCGCATCGCGCTCGTCCCCCACAGGGAGAGTCCGACGGATTCGGGCCAGTCGCCGTTGTCGGCGCGGTAGCGCTCCAGGAGCGAGTCGGCCAGGGCCTGTCCGGTCTCCCAGGCCAGCCGGGAGGGAACGGCCTTGGGGTCGACGGAGTAGAAGTTGCGGCCGGTGGGCAGCACGTTGACCAGTCCGCGCAGCGGGGAGCCGGAGGGCCCGGCGGGGACGAAGCCGCCGTTCAGGGCGTGGACGCAGTGGTCGAGTTCGGCGGTGGTGCCGGCCAGGCGCGGGACGACCTCGGAGGCGGCGAAGGAGAGGATGTCGGCGACGGCCTGCGGGTGTCCTGCGGCCACGGTCGCGGCGGCTGACCCGTCCCAGTCCGCGTCCTCCATCGCCTGGACCAGGGCGCGGGCCCGCTCCTCGACGGCGTCGGCGTCGGCGCGGACGGCGGCGGACTCGTCCAGGCCCAGGGCCTCGCGCAGTCCGGGCAGGGAGGCGGTGCCGCCCCAGATCTGGCGGGCGCGCAGGATCGCGAGGACGAGGTTGACCCGGGCCGGGCCGGTGGGGGCGCCGCCCAGGACGTGGAGTCCGTCGCGGATCTGCACGTCCTTGATCTCGCAGAGCCAGCCGTCGAGATGCATGATGAAGTCGTCGAAGCCCTCGTCCTCCGGGCGGTCCTCCAGGCCCAGATCGTGGTCGAGCTTCGCGGCCTGGATGAGGGTCCAGATCCGGGCGCGGATCGCGGGGAGCTTCGCCGGGTCCATGGCGGCGATCTGGGCGTGCTCGTCCAGGAGTTGTTCGAGGCGGGCGATGTCGCCGTAGCTGTCGGCGCGGGCCATCGGCGGCACGAGGTGGTCCACGAGCGTGGCGTGCGCCCGGCGCTTGGCCTGGGTGCCCTCGCCGGGGTCGTTGACGAGGAACGGGTAGACGAGCGGCAGATCGCCGAGCGCGGCGTCGGGGCCGCAGGCGGCGGAGAGTCCGGCGTTCTTGCCGGGCAGCCATTCCAGGTTCCCGTGCTTGCCGAGGTGGATCATGGCGTCGGCGCCGAATCCGCCGTCGTCGGCGCGGGCGGCGATCCAGCGGTAGGCGGCCAGATAGTGGTGCGAGGGCGGCAGATCGGGGTCGTGGTAGATCGCGATCGGGTTCTCGCCGAAACCGCGCGGCGGTTGGATGAGGATCAGCAGATTGCCCCGGCGCAGGGCGGCGAGGACGATGTCGCCCTCGGGGTTGCGCGAGCGGTCCACGAACATCTCGCCGGGCGGCGGACCCCAGTGGCGCTCGACGCCCTCGCGCAGTGCGGCCGGGAGTGTGGCGTACCAGCGGCGGTAGTCGGCGGCCGGGATGCGGACCGGGTTGCGGGCCAGTTGTTCGTCGGTGAGCCACTCCTGGTCGTGGCCGCCTGCCTCGATGAGGGCGCGGATCAGCTCGTCGCCGTCGCCGGAGGCGAGCCCGGGGACCTCCTCGTCCCCGAAGTCGTAGCCCTCGGCGGCCAGGCGGCGCAGCAGCGCGATCGCGCTGGCGGGGGTGTCGAGCCCGACGGCGTTGCCGATCCGGGAGTGCTTGGTGGGGTACGCGGAGAGGACCAGCGCCAGGCGCTTACCGGCGTTGGGGATGCGGCGCAGCGTCGCGTGGCGTACGGCGATCCCGGCGACGCGGGCGGCCCGTTCCGGGTCGGCGACGTAGGCCGGGAGGCCGTCCTCGTCGATCTCCTTGAAGGAGAACGGGACGGTGATGAGGCGGCCGTCGAATTCGGGTACGGCGATCTGGCTCGCGGCGTCGAGCGGGGAGACGCCCTCGTCGTTGTCCTCCCAGTCGGTGCGGGAGGAGGTGAGGCAGAGCGCCTGGAGGATCGGCACGTCGAGTGCGGTGAGCGCGCCCGCGTCCCAGGACTCGTCGTCGCCGCCGGCCGAGGCCTCGGCGGGCCGGGTGCCGCCCGCCGCGAGGACCGTGGTCACGATCGCGTCGACGGCGCGCAGGGCCTCGATCAGTTCGGTCTCGGGGGCGCGCAGCGAGGCGACGTACAGCGGCAGGGCGCGGGCCCCGGCGTCCTCGACGGCCCGGCACAGGGCTTCCACGAAGGCGGTGTTGCCGCTCATGTGGTGGGCCCGGTAGTAGAGCACCGCGACGGTGGGGGCGTCCGGGGCCGTGGCGCGGGGGGTGCGTTCCAGCGGGCCCCAGGAGGGTGCGGGGGCGGGCGGTTCGAAGCCGTGGCCGGTGAGCAGGACGGTGTCGGACAGGAAGCGGGCGAGCTGTTCCAGGTTGGCGGGGCCGCCGTGGGCGAGGTAGGCGTGGGCCTCGGCGGCGATGCCGACGGGGACGGTGGAGGCGGCCATCAGCTGGGCGTCGGGGGCCTGTTCACCGGTGAGGACGACGACGGGGAGGCCGGTGGCGCGCACCTGGTCGAGCCCGTCCTGCCAGGCGCGGACCCCGCCGAGGAGCCGTACGACGACCAGTTCGGCACCGTCGAGGAGGCCGGGCAGGTCCTGGAGCGGGAGCCGGGAGGGGTTGGCGTGGCGGTAGGCGACCGGCCCGTCGGACGCGCGGGCGCTGAGCAGGTCGGTGTCGGACGTCGACAGGAGCAGGATCATGCGGCGTCAGGCCTTCCTCGGGGTGTCCACGCCCCGGGCGGTGTCGAGTTCTCCCCTGGCCCGGCCGGAGCCGGGTGCGGGGAAAGGGAGTTCCTGACTCACCCGGTCCGGGGACCGGGCTCACAGTGGCGGGACCGCGCCGGATTCGCACCGGGCTTCCTCCCCTGTCGCCGTCTGTGGCGACGACGGACCGGTGGGTCCGTCAGGGGGCATAGTAGCGACTGCGGGCGGCGTCGGGTCTGATGAGATGGTCGGTATGCTCGCCGCCATGCCCCCCTCTCCCACCTTTTCCGCGCTGCCCGGCGATGCCTCCGACGGGTCCGGCGGCGAGCGCCCCGAACCGCCGGCCGGTGCGCGTTCGCGCAGGTCAGAGGCTGGTGACCGGTGTCCGGGCGCGCTGCGGCTGCACGCGGCGGACGATGGTGCGCTGGCCCGGATCCGGGTTCCGGGCGGGGTGCTGGACGCGGGTGGCACGGAGGTTCTGGCCGAGGTGGCGCGGCGGCTCGGCGACGGTGACGTGCATCTCACTTCGCGGGGCAATGTGCAGATTCGGGGCCTGGGCGAGGAGTGCGGCGGCGAACTGGCCGCCCTGCTGCGCGCGTCGGGTCTGCTGCCTTCGGAACGCCATGAGCGGGTCCGCAATGTGGTGGCCTCGCCGCTGTCCGGGCTGGACGGCCGAGGGGTCCGGGACGTCCGGCCGTGGCTGGTCGCGCTGGACGCGCTGGTGTGCGCGAGCGAGGCGGCGGCCGGGCTCTCCGGGCGGTTCCTGTTCGCGCTCGACGACGGCCGGGGCGACATGGACGCGCTCGGCGCGGATGTGACGCTGCGGGCACTGGACGGCGGGGACGCGGCCCTGCGCGTCGGGCCCGTCCGGGACGCGCTGCGCGTCTCGGACGCAGACGCTCCGCGGGCCGCGCTGGCCGCCGCCGAGGCGTTCCTGGACGCGGCGCGCCCCACCGGTGCCTGGCGGGTGGCGGACCTGGCGGACGGGGCGCGGCCCGTGCTCGACGCGCTGGCGCGACGACTCCGGAGGGACGGCGTCCCGTTCACCCCGACCACCTTGCCCGCACCAGAAATTGACGGTACGTCAGGAACACCGCCGACCGGTCTCGTGCGGGGTCCGGACGGGTCGGTCTCCCTGTCCGTCGGGGTGCCGCTCGGGCGGCTGAGGGGCGCGCAGTGGCGGCTGCTGGCGGACCTGGCCCGGGAGCACGGTTCCGGCGGACTGCGGCTCACCCCGTGGCGCGGGGTGATCGTGCCCGATGTCGCGGCCGGACGGGCGGACGCGGCGCTGGAGGCCCTGCACGCTGCCGGTCTGGTGACCGGTCCCGGCTCCCCGTGGACGGGGGTCGGGGCCTGTGCCGGACGGCCGGGCTGCGCCAGGTCCCGTGCGGACGTGCGGGCCGAGGCGGCCGCCGCGCTGGGGGCCGTGGGTCCGCTGCCGGTGTACTGGTCGGGGTGCGAGCGCCGGTGCGGCCGTCCGCGCGGCACCTGGGTCGACGTCCTCGCCCTGGGCGACGGCCACCGCGTCACCCGGGTCCGCGACGGGGTCCCCGGGGCCCCGGCCGACGTGCCGGACGACCCGTCGGCCCTCGCGGCGGCGATCGCGGCGGCCCGCGCCGCCGACGGCTGACCCCCTGCCCCGCCCCGTGAACTTCCCCATCCCTTCCACGCCCGATGAAGAGAGCGACACCACTGTGCACCAGTACGAGAAGGACGGACCGGCCATCTATCGCCAGTCCTTCGCCACCATCCGGGCGGAGGCGGACCTCGCGGGCCTGTCGCCGGAGGAGAGCCAGGTCGCGGTCCGGATGATCCACGCCTGCGGCATGGTCGACCTGGTCCGTGATCTGGCGTTCAGCCCGGACGTCGTGGTCCGGGCCCGTGCGGCGCTGCGCGCCGGGGCGCCGATCCTGTGCGACGTGGCCATGGTCGCCAGCGGGGTGACCCGCAAGCGGCTGCCCGCGGACAACGAGGTGGTCTGCACCCTGTCGGACCCGGCCGTGCCCGGACTCGCGGCCGGACTCGGCACCACGCGCAGCGCGGCCGCCCTGGAGCTGTGGCGGGACCGGCTGGACGGCGCGGTCGTCGCCGTCGGCAACGCGCCCACCGCCCTGTTCCGGCTCCTCGAAATGATCGAGGAGGGGGCCCCGCGCCCCGCCGCCGTCATCGGGGTGCCGGTCGGCTTCGTCGGCGCCGCCGAGTCCAAGGACGCCCTGGCCGCGCATCCGTCCGGCCTCGACCATCTGATCGTGCGCGGGCGGCGCGGGGGCAGCGCCATCGCGGCCGCCGCGCTCAACGCGATCGCCAGCGAGGAAGAGTAAGCGTGACTGAGCAGAAGACCGGCCGGCTGTACGGAGTCGGGCTGGGGCCGGGCGATCCGTCCCTGATGACGCTGCGCGCGGTGGAGGTCGTCGCCGGGGCCGATGTGGTGGCGTACCACAGTGCCCGGCACGGCCGTTCCATCGCCCGGTCCATCGTGGCGGGGCATCTGCGGGCCGACCACATCGAGGAGGCGCTGGTCTACCCGGTCACCACGGAGACCACCGACCATCCGGGCGGCTACCGGGGCGCGCTGGAGGACTTCTACACCGAGGCGGCGGCGCGGCTGGCGGCCCATCTCGACGCGGGGCGGACCGTGGCCGTGCTGGCCGAGGGCGACCCGATGTTCTACGGCTCGTACATGCATATGCACAAGCGGCTGGCCGACCGGTATCCGACCGAGGTGATCCCCGGGGTGACCTCGGTCAGCGCGGCGGCGGCCCGGCTCGGGACCCCGCTCGCGGAGGGCGAGGAGGTGCTGACGATCCTGCCCGGCACCCTGCCGGAGGAGGAGCTGACGGCGCGTCTGGCCGGGACCGACGCGGCCGTGGTGATGAAGCTCGGCCGCACCTTCCCCACCGTGCGGCGGGCGTTCGAGGCGTCGGGGCGGCTGCCCGAGGCCCGCTACGTCGAACGGGCCACCATGGCCGGGGAGCGGCTGGGCGGACTGGCGGAGACCGACGCCGCGTCCGTGCCGTACTTCGCGGTGGCGGTCCTGCCCAGCCGGGTCGGCGCGCCGCGTCCTGAGCGCGCTCCCGACGGCGGCGAGGTCGTCGTCGTGGGGACGGGTCCGGCGGGACCGCTCTGGCTCACGCCGGAGACCCGGGGCGCCCTGGCCGCCGCCGACGACGTGGTCGGCTACACCACGTATCTGGACCGGGTTCCGGTGCGTCCGGGACAGGCGCGGCACGGCTCGGACAACAAGGTCGAGTCGGAGCGGGCGGAGTTCGCCCTCGATCTCGCGCGGCGCGGGCGGCGGGTGGCCGTGGTGTCGGGCGGTGACCCGGGGGTCTTCGCCATGGCGACGGCCGTCCTGGAGGTGGCCGCGCGCCAGGAGCACGCGGCGGTGCCGGTGCGGGTGCTGCCGGGGGTGACCGCGGCCAACGCGGCGGCCGCGCGGGCGGGGGCGCCGCTGGGTCACGACTACGCCGTGCTGTCCCTGTCGGACCGGCTCAAGCCGTGGGAGGTCATCGCGGAGCGGCTGCGGGCGGCGGCCTCGGCGGATCTGGTGCTCGCCCTGTACAACCCCGGCTCCCGCAGCCGGACCTGGCAGGTCGGGAAGGCGCGCGATCTGCTGCTGGAGCACCGATCCCCGGACACGCCGGTGATCGTGGCCCGGGACGTGGGCGGTCCGGCCGAGTCCGTCCGTACGGTCCGGCTGGCCGCGCTCGATCCGGCCGAGGTCGACATGCGCACCCTGCTGATCGTCGGCTCCTCGCAGACCCGCTGGGAACAGGGGCCGGGCGGCCGGCAGGTCGTGTGGACGCCGCGCCGCTATCCGGAGGCCTGACCGCCGATTCCGTGCCCGCGCAGCCAGGCGAGCGCCCCTTCGGGGGTGTCGGTCACCGCGACCCCGTCGGGGAGCGGGGGCCGGCGCACCACGACGACGGGGATCCCGGCCTCGCGGGCGGCCTCCAGCTTGGGCGCGGTGGCGGCGCCGCCGCTGTCCTTGGTGACGAGGACGTCGACGCGGTGGCGGCGGATCAGCTCCCGTTCCCCGTCCAGGGTGAACGGGCCCCGCTCCAGCAAGGTCTCCATCCGGGCGGGGTACGGGGGTTCCGGGCCGTCGACGGACCGGACGAGGAACCACAGCGCGTCCAGTCCGGCGAACGCGGCCAGGCCCGTGCGGCCGGTGGTGAGGAAGACCCTGCGGCCGAGCGCGGGCAGTGCCCCGGCGGCCTCGGCGAGGGAGCCGACCGGGTGCCAGTCGTCGCCGTCCACGGGCACCCAGCCGGGTCTGCGCAGCATCAGCAGGGGAACATGGGCGGTGGTGGCGGCGAGGGCCGCGTTCCGGCTGATCGTCCCGGCGAAAGGGTGGGTGGCGTCGATGAGCACGTCCACCCGGTGGTCGCGCAGCCAGGCCGCGAGTCCGTCGGCGCCGCCGAACCCGCCGACGCGGACCTCCCCCGGCGGAAGCCGGGGACCGGTGACGCGTCCGGCGAGCGAGCTGGTCACGGTGGTCGCGGCGGGGCGTGCGGCGGCCAGCAGTTCGGCGAGCCCGCGGGCCTCCGTCGTACCGCCGAGGATCAGAACGTGCATCGATTCCCTCCGGGGAACGCCCTACAGGACCCAGGGGCACGGGTCGCCCCAGTGACACGAGTGGTGTGAGTGATATGAGCGAGGCGAAGGGCGGGCGGGGTGCCCAGCTCGCGCACACCGGTCTGCGGCCCGGCTGGACGACCGGTGCCTGCGCGACGGCGGCGGCGACCGCCGCGTACACGGCGCTGCTGAGCGGCGAGTTCCCCGATCCGGTGACGGTCACGCTGCCCCGGGGGCAGACTCCGGCGTTCGCCCTGGCGGTCGAGGAGCTGGCCGGGGACCGGGCGACGGCGGGGGTGGTGAAGGACGCGGGCGACGATCCGGACGTCACGCACGGCGCGCTGGTCCGGGTCACCGTGCGGGCGCTGCCGGCCCGTACGGGCGTGGTGTTCCGGGCGGGGCCGGGCGTGGGCACGGTGACGCTGCCCGGACTCCCCCTGGAGGTGGGGGAACCGGCCGTCAATCCGGTGCCCCGGCAGATGATCCGCGACCACGTCGCCCGGGTCGCGGCCGCGCACGGCGGCTCCGGGGACGTGGAGGTGACCGTCTCCGTGGACCACGGCGAGGAGATCGCCCGCTCCACCTGGAACCCCCGGCTGGGCATTCTGGGCGGTCTGTCGATCCTCGGCACGACCGGGATCGTGGTGCCCTACTCCTGCTCGGCGTGGATCGACTCGATCCGGCGCGGGGTGGACGTGGCGCGGGCGGCCGGTCTGCGCCATGTGGCGGGCTGCACCGGCTCCACCTCGGAGCGGACCGCCGTCGCGGAGTACGGGCTGCCGGAGCTGGCCCTGCTGGACATGGGGGACTTCGCGGGCGCCGTCCTCAAGTACGTACGCCGCCACCCGGTCGAACGGCTCACGATCTGCGGCGGGTTCGCCAAGCTCTCCAAGCTCGCCGCCGGTCATCTCGACCTCCACTCGGGCCGCTCCCAGGTCGACAAGGACTTCCTCGCCCGGCTGGCCCGGCGGGGCGGGGCGGACGAGGAACTGACCGCCGAGGTGGCCTCGGCCAACACCGGTCTCGCGGCGCTGCGGGCGTGCCAGGCGCGCGGGGTGCCGCTGGGCGATCTGGTGGCGGTCGAGGCGCGCGAGCAGGCGCTGTCGGTGCTGCGGGGCGCGCCGGTCGCCGTGGACGTCGTCTGCGTCGACCGGGCGGGCGCGGTCGTGGGGCGCAGCGGGGTGCGCTGACCGGTCCGGGGCGGCCGTGGGGTCAGCAGGTGTGCCGTTCACGGGCGGGCGAGTAGAGGTGGCTGTCGTGGAACTGCTCGGCGCCCAGGGTGCGGCCGGCCATGATGACGGCGGTACGGACGACTCCGGCGGCCTTCACCTGGCCGGCGATGGAGTCCAGGGTGCCGCGCAGGACGATCTCGTCGGGGCGGGAGGCCAGGGCGACGACGGCGGCCGGGCAGTCGGCGCCGTAGTGCGGCAGCAGTTCCTCGACGACGCTGTCGATGTGTCCGGCGGCCAGGTGCAGCACGATCAGGGCACGGCTGCGGCCCAGGGTCGCCAGGTCCTCGCCCTCGGGCATCGCGGTGGCCCGCCGCGCGATCCGGGTGAGGATGACGGTCTGGCCGACGGTGGGCACGGTCAGTTCCCGCTTGAGGGCGGCCGCGGCGGCGGCGAAGGCCGGCACTCCGGGGACGATCTCGTACGGGATGCCCGCCTCGTCCAGGCGACGCATCTGCTCGTTGACCGCGCTGAAGACCGAGGGGTCGCCGGAGTGCAGCCGGGCGACGTCGTGGCCGGCCCGGTGGGCTGCGGTCAGTTCGGCGGTGATCTGCTCGATGTCGAGTCCGGCGGTGTCCACCAGCCGTGCGTCGTCGGGGCATTCGGCGAGGAGTTCGCGGGGCACCAGGCTCCCGGCGTACAGGCAGACCCGGCAGGAGGCGAGGGTGCGGGCGCCGCGCACGGTGATGAGGTCGGCGGCACCGGGGCCCGCGCCGATGAAGTACACGGTCATCTGTCGTCTCCTGGAAGGGGAACGGGGGCGGAGGGGGTGCGTACGGACCACTGGGTGACGGGCATCGCCTGGCGCCAGCCGGTGAAGCCGCCGACGGGGACGGCGTGGGCGACGGCGAGGCGGACGAGTTCGCCGCCGTGGAGGCGGTGGCGTGCGGCGAGGACCGCCTCGGACTCCAGCGTGACGGTGTTGGCGACGAGCCGGCCGCCGGGCGGCAGCGCCTCCCAGCAGGCGTCCAGGAGTCCGGGCGCGGTGAGCCCGCCGCCGATGAACACGGCGTCGGGGGCGGGCAGTCCGGCCAGGGCGGCGGGCGCCGGGCCGGTGACGACGCGCAGGGCGGGGACGCCGAGGCGTTCGGCGTTCTCCGTGATGCGGCGGGCCCGCTCGGGATCGCGTTCGACGGTGATCGCCCGGCAGGAGGGGTGGGTGCGCATCCACTCGACGGCGATGGAGCCGGAGCCGCCGCCGATGTCCCAGAGGAGTTCGCCGGGGGCGGGGGCGAGGACCGCGAGCGTGGCGGCCCGGACATGGCGCTTGGTCAGCTGGCCGTCGTGCGCGTACGCCTCGTCGGGCAGACCGGGGACGGCCCCGAGGCGCAGGGCGTCGGGGGCGCGGCGGCAGTCGACGGCGACGATGTTGAGTGGGTCGCCCGGCGGGTGCGCCCAGCTGTCGGCGGTGCCCTCGGTACGGGACTCGTCCTCGCCGCCGAGCTGTTCCAGGACCCGGATCCGGCTCGGTCCGAAGCCCCGGTCGCGCAGCAGGGCGGCGACGGTGGCGGGGGTGGTGGCGTCGGCGCTCAGGACCAGGATGCGGCGGCCGTCGTGCAGGGCGGCGGCGAGCCGGGCCGGGGGGCGGCCGACCAGGGTGACGGTCTCGGTGTCCTCCAGCGGCCAGCCGAGGCGGGCGCAGGCGTAGGAGACGGACGAGGGGTGCGGCAGGACGCGCAGCGCCGCCGCGCCCAGGACTTCGGTGAGGGCGCGGCCGATCCCGTAGAACAGGGGGTCGCCGCTGGCGAGGACGGCGACGCGCCGGCCGGCGTGGGCGGCGAGCAGTCCGGGCAGGGCGGGGCGCAGCGGCGAGGGCCAGGGCACCCGGCGTCCCGCGCAGGCGGCCGGCAGCAGGTCCAACTGGCGTGCGCCGCCGATCAGTACCTCCGCGTCCGTCAGCTCCGCGCGGGCGGCCCCGGTCAGTCCGGCCCAGCCGTCGGCGCCGATGCCGACCACGCTCACGGGGTGCGGGGCGGGCGCGGCGGGGCGGGGGGTCACGGACGGTACCTCGGTTCTCGGGGGGCTGGGCTCACCTGGCGTCCTCGACGCTCCGGTGGCCGACGTATCCCGAACTCTACTGTTCCGGGCGGCCGCCACGGCCGGGAGGTGACCTTCGCCTCATGCTCCCGTACGGCTGCGACCTGCGGCCCTGCGTCCGGCGCGGGGTCTCCCGCGCCGGACGGGGCCGTACGGACTACGCCAGGGCGCCGCGCTCCGCGAGGAGTTCGGTGACCCGGTCGAGCGGGAGGGCCGGGACGTGGTGGCCGGCCCGCCCGGTCATGGAGCGTGCGCCGGTGAGCACGTTGAGGACCGCTTCCTCCACTGACTCGACGACCGCGGTGTAGAAGGGGTCCATCCGTCCCCAGGGCACGAAGCTCATCGACTCGTACGGGGCGCTGCCGTCGTCCTCGGGGAACGTGCTGGTGAGGGCACCCGCGTTGGCGGTGGAGAAGGCCAGGAAGATGTCGCCGGAGAAGTGGCTTCCGGTGGTGCCGGTGCGGGCGAGGCCGAGGGTGGCGCGGCGGGCGAGGGCCTTGCACTGGCCGGGGAGCAGGGGGGCGTCCGTGGCGACGACCACGATCACGGAGCCGGCACCCGGCGGGACCTGGCGTTCGGCCTCGGGCTCCGGGCGGGGCGCGTCGGGCAGTTCGCGGCCCACCGGCACGCCGGCGACGGTCAGTTCGCGCCGCGCCCCGAAGTTGGCCTGGACGAACGCGCCGACGGTGTAGCGGTCCGTGCCGTAGGAGACCGTCCGCGAGGCGGTGCCGGAGCCGCCCTTGAACCCGTAGCAGCGCATGCCGGTGCCGCCGCCGACCGCACCCTCCTCGACCGGGCCGGAGGCGGCCGCCTCGATGGCCTCGGCGGCGTGGTGGGGGCGCACGGTGTCACCGTGGATGTCGTTGAGGTGGCCGTCCCAGGTCTCGGTGACGACCGGCAGCAGCCATTCGGGAGCCATCCCCCGGCAGTGGGTGCGCACCCAGTCGACGACGCCCCGGTGCACCGGGCCGACGGCGTAGGTGTTGGTGAGGAGCACCGGGACGGCGAGCGCGCCGCTCTCCTCGATCCAGGTGGTGCCGGTCATCTCGCCGTTGCCGTTGAACGAGTGCCAGCCGGCCGCGCAGGGGGTGCCGACGCCGTCCCGGCCGCGCGGGAGGAGCGCGGTGACGCCGGTGCGGACGTCCTCGCCCTCCTGAAGGGTCACAAATCCGACCTCGACCCCGGGGACGTCCGTGACGGCGTTCCACTTGCCGGGTTCACCGGTCAGCCGAATGCCCAGGTCACGTGCCCTCGTACGGCTGTCGTCCACTGTTTCCTCCCGTGTGCCGGCGTCGTCGTGCCGGTGAGGCTACGGGAACACCCGTACGTCCCGACAGCGCACCCCCCGCCGCTTCAACGGGTGCCGGGTCCGGGGTGGACCTCGCCGTGGGCCTGCCACGGGCGGGCCAGGACGACCAGGCAGACGGCCGCCGCGCCGAGGGCGGCGAGCACGATGACGGCCATCGGGGTCGCGGTGCCCTCGCCGAACAGGCCGACGAGCGGGGAGGCGACGGCACCGAAGAGGAACTGGAGGCCGCCGATGAGCGCGGAGGCGGCCCCGGGCGCGCTCCGGCCCAGGTTCTGGCCGATGCTCATGGTCGCGGGGAAGATCAGCGCGACTCCGGAGACCGTGACGAAGAGGCAGATCCAGGTGACGGCCAGATGCGTCCCGGTCAGGGCCGGGAGCACGAGCAGGGCGACCGCGCCGGCACCGGAGAGCGCGAGCCCGGCGGTCAGGAGGGTGTTGAGCCGGACCCGCGCGGAGAACCGGGCGAAGGCGAATCCGGCGATCAGCATGCCCACCGCGTTCGACGCGAAGATCAGCGAGTAGCCGGTGGCCGAGACGCCGTGCACGTTCTGGAAGACGAAGCTCGATCCGCTGATGTAGGCGAACAGGGCCGCCGAGGTGAAGCCGAGCACGAGCACGTAGCCCATGAACGCGCGGTGCCCGAGCAGGGTCCCCATGGTGCGGAAGGTGCCGGTGAGGCCCCCGGTGTGCCGGCGTTCGGGCGGCAGGGTCTCGGGGACGGTGCGCACCACGGCGAACAGCAGCGCGGCGCCGAGGACGGCGAGCACGCCGAAGACCGCGCGCCAGGTGGAGAGCGAGAGGACGGCGCCGCCGATGACCGGGGCCACGATCGGGGCGATGCCGAGGATCTGGGAGAGCAGCGCGAAGTAGCGGGGTACGTCGGCCCCGTGGAAGCGGTCGGTGATGACCGCGCGGGCCAGCACCATACCGGCGGCGCCCGCGAATCCCTGGAGGAAGCGGGCCGCGGTGAGCAGTTCCACGGTGGGCGCGGCGGCGCAGAGCACGGAGAAGAGGACGAAGCCCGCGGTTCCGGCGAGCAGCAGTCCGCGGCGGCCCCGGCCGTCGCTGACGGGGCCGATCAGCAGCTGGCCGACGACCATGCCGACGAGGAACGCGGTGAGGGTGAGCTGGACGGCCGAACCGCTCGCGTGCAGCGCGGCGCTCATGGAGGGCAGGCCGGGCACGTACATGTCGGTGGCGAGCGGCGCGACGGCGGTCAGCGCCCCCAGAACGGCGATGAGTGCGGCGGCGCGGGCGGGTGCGGCCGGGGTGGGGGCGGGCGTGGCCGGGGTGGGGGCAGCGCGGAGTGCCGCCTCGTCGGAGGCGGGGGAAGGGGATACCATGACGAAAAAGGTAACCAATGATTCACCGGTTAACAAATACGTTCGCCGGCCGACGAAGGAGTGCGCGTGCAGTCCCATCCCGATGGTGTGCGTGACGACTGGGTACGCCACAACCCCGGGCTCGACGTCTCCGCGATGGAGATCGCCGGCCTGGTCAAGCAGGTGTCCGCGCTCTTCGACCGGGCCCTGGAGCCGATCTACGAGGGCGCCCCGCTCACCGCCCCCGAGGCCGATCTGCTCATCCCGCTGCGCCATGCCACCGAGCCGTCCATCGCCCGCAGACTGGCCGACAACATGGGGCTGTCGCGCGCCGGGGTGAGCAAGACCCTGGCCAAGCTGGAGAAGCGCGGCCACATCGAGCGCACCCCCAACCCGGCCGACCGGCGTGCCGCACTCGTGACGATCACGGACTCGGGAAAGCGGGCCATCGACGCGATCTTCCCGCGCCAGCTCACCGCCGAGGCCGAACTGCTGGCCGCACTCGGCGAGGACCGGGCCGCCGTGGTCGACGCCCTCGCCCGGCTCGTCACGGTGATGGAGGCCGGACTGACCGAGGGCCAGGGGCGCAACCTCGGCCTGGGCCTCTCCAACATCCGGGGAACGCGGGCCCCTTGAGCGTCCGGGAGGCCGGGCGGGGACCGCCCTCACCCTGTTGTCAGACCCATGTGGTGGACTTCACTCATGGTGACGACAACATCAGCGACCGGACCGGCCGGTGACGGCGTGACAGCCGTGACGGCGGCGGAGGTCCAGGCGCGGGACGTCGGCGCAGGGGCGGAGAGCTCGCAGCCCGTCGCGGACGACGGCCACACCGACCGGACCCGGTCCGGGGTCCACTGGGCGCCGTTCCGGTCGACCGAGCGGGCCGCCGTCGCGGCCATCGATCTGCTGCGGCGTCTCGCGGCGGACGGGGGCGACGGCCCGCCGCCGCTGCCGCGCGATCCCCGGACCGTCCGGTTCCTCGGCGCCACCCACCGGGAGCTCATGCCGAGAGCCACGGGGTGCCCCGACTGGCTGGTGGAGGCGTGGGCGGGCTGCGGCTTCCCCGAGCGGGATCCGCGCGGACCGCGCCCGGTCCCCCTGCCCGGCCGTGCGGAGGTCCTGGAAGAGCTGCGGACCAAGGCCGACCGGAACGCCCGCAGGATGATCGGTTACAAGGACACCGCTGCCCTCGCCGCCTGGCTCTCCCCCTTCTACCTGGGCGGTCTCGTCACGGCCGGGGACATCCTGGACGTGCTGCCGGCCTCGCTGACGATGACCCACCGGGTGAAATGGCAGCTGCGCCCCCTGCGGTACGCCGTCGAGCGCGAGCTGCGGAGTCTGTTGACCCGTGCGCTGGGCACCGACCGGGAGGCCTGGCTCCGGCTCCTGACCGCCGTGGAGCTGAACTGCCGCGCCGGTTCCGACCGCCCGGACATCACCTGGCCCCAGCTGCTCGACCTGGCGGGGACCGTCACGCCGGACCCCGGGATGCTGCGGCCCACGCTGGACCTGGACCCACGGCGCGCGTCCGCGCGCGGGGGAAGAGGCCTGTCGCCGGAGGACGCGCTGTTCGGCTCGACGTGGTGGTGGCCGGCCGGCGAGGTGCTGCGCCGGGTGGACGGCACCGTTCTCGGGCTCGTCCTGCCGGCCCTGCCCGAGGACACCGGGGTGCAGCTCGCCCGGTACGTGGTCGCGCTGCGCCACGGCACTCCCCCGGACCTCCTGGAGCATCTGATCGCCACGGACGACCGCGAGGCGCTGCTCGTCCTGGCGGGCGGGCCGGACGTGGACGGCCGGACGGCCGGTCCGCTCCTCGCCCTGGGCGACCAGGACATCCATCTGAAGGTGGCGAGAGCGTGGTACCGGGTCGGCCCGGACGGGCGGCGTGCGGTGTTCAGCGACCCCTCGGTGACGCTCGCCCCGCAGACGGCGAAACTCAGCAAGCTCGTCCACCCCGAACTGCTCCTGTCCCGGGAACCGGAGCTGGTCGAGACGGCGTTCACCGGACCGCGCGTGAACAGCTTCAGGATCCAGGAGCATCTGACGGGCGCGCTCTCGATCCTGCGCGCGGGCGGCCCCGCCCGGCTGACCGCGTTCCTGGCCACCGGTCTGCTCTCCCCCGCCGTGAGCCGCGTCTGCGCGAAGGCGCTGACCGCCTCCGACCCGCTCGCCGCCCTGCGCACCCGGGCCGAGCGGGAGTTCACCACGCCCAAGCTGGCCGCCCGGCTGCGCCGGGTGGGCATCACCTCGGGCGCCTCCGAATCCGCCCAGCTGATGCTGCTCTTCGACGACTGGTCCATCGACTGGGCCTACCTGGAGGCGGAACACCTGCGCGAGCCGTTCGAGCACTGGCCCCGGATCGTCAACCGGATGCCGACCCCGCCGGAGGTCCTGGCCCGGCACACCGCCGCGGCCGCCGAGGACCGCAGCCGGCCCGTGTGCCACCGCGAGAACCCGGTCGTGGCGCGCGGCATCCTGCGCGACGGCATCAGCTGGTCCAGCACGCCCGACGGGGCGATCGACCGGCTGGACCGGATGCTGGAGGCCGGCACCGTCACCGCGGACGAGCTGATCACCGTCGCGGGAAAGGGCCCGTGCGTCCTGCGCTACCTCGGGGACACGCGCCACCGCCCGGACGCCCCCGAGGGGGTGGCCGAGGCCGTGGCGAAGGTCGCCGCGCTGGTGCGTACGCATCTGCCGGTCACCGACGAGGACGCCTGGCACCGTCTCTACGCGCGGCTCGCCGCCCAGGACCCGCATCCCCTCCAGGAGGGCACCATCGAGGCGCTTCTGACGGCCGGTCCCGACGCCGGGGCACGGAAGGTCGCCGGTGACGGGGCGGGAGCGGAGGACGGGGCCGGGGCCGAGGCCTCCGCCGGGGACGGGGCCGCGCCCGGTTCGGAGCCGGGTCCCGAGGCGATACCCGGCTGAGCCCCGGACGCCGTGGCCGGGTCCCGGCCCGGTCCGCCGGGCCGGACGCGGACGCCGCGCCCCTCACCCGTTCGGACGGGTCCGGTCGCCGTCGTCCGTGCCCCGTTCGACGATCGGGATCCGGTCGATCGAGGGGAGAGGTCCGGGCATGGATCCACAGGACGGTTACGAGAGGCAGTCGCGGCAGGGTCCTCAGGGCGAGGACGCCTGGCAGGCGTGGCAGGAGCCGCAGGGCGGGTCCGCCCGGCCGCGGCGGACCGGGTTCGTCCCGCCGCAGTCCCGGCCCCGGCCCCCGGGTCCCCGGCTCGACGCGGCGCGGCTGTGGGCGGGCGGTGCCGTGACGGCCCTGGTCGCCGCGCTCACCGCCGTCGTCGGCCTGCTGCTGATCCGGGGCGTGCTGGGCATTCCGGTCTTCGCCCCGGAGGGGGACGGGGCGATGGGGGACGCGTCGACCGGGGTGCTGGCCGTGGGCGCGGCCTTCTCCGCGCTGCTGGCCACGGGCGTGCTGCATCTGCTGATCCTGGCGACCCCCCGGCCGGGCACCTTCTTCGGGTGGCTCGTGGCGCTGGCCACCGCCGTCATGGTGCTGCTGCCGTTCACCACGTCCGCGCCGCTGGACGCCCGGATCGGTTCGGCGGCGCTGTACCTCGTCATCGGAATCGCGATCGGATCGCTGCTGTCGGCCGCGGGGCGCGGCGCGATGCGCAGGGAGTTCTGAACGGCGGGCGCGGCCCGGTGCGCGGGGAGGGCTGAGCGACGGGGCGCGGCGCGGTGCGCGGGGACTTCTGAGCCCTGGGACACGGGGCTTCCGAGTCGCAGGGCGCGGTGCGCGGGGCCGGCTGGGCGGCGGGCCCGGTCAGCCCTCCTCGGTGAGTTGTTCGTCGAGTTCGTCGAAGAGCAGCTCACCGTGGTCGATCTGGCCGGTGCGGTAGGCGGAGCGCGCGACCAGATGGGCGGCGACCGGTCCGGTCATCAGCTGGAAGAAGCCGATCAGCCCCAGCGTGGCGAGGTCCATCCCGCTGCGCAGCCGCAGCGCGACGCCCGCCAGGACGAGGAGCATGCCCAGGGACTGCGGTTTGGTCGCGGCGTGGCTGCGGGAGAGCACGTCCGGCAGCCGCAGCATGCCGACCACGCCGAGCAGGCAGATGGCGGCGCCGATCAGGACCAGGACCGCGCCCGCCGTGTCGACGGTCTGGAGCCAGGGACTCATGGCGTCTCCTCGCCGGCCGGCCGCCGGGGGTCCGGGCGGCGGGGCGGCCGGTCGCGCACCGCGATGAACCGTGCGATGCCGACCGAGCCGGTGAAGCCGAGGAACGCCAGCACCAGCATGATCGGGAAGTAGAACGGGTCCCGGGCGAAGGCGGACTTGGCGCCGAGCCCGGCGATGATCAGGGCCGCGCAGACGTCCAGCGAGATCGCCCGGTCGAGCATCGAGGGGCCGCGCCAGATGCGGGTGAGGAGCCCCGCCCCGGCAAGGACGACGAGGACGACGGCCGCGGTCAGCAGGGCCCGGTCGACGGTCTCCGGCACGCTCATGCGGTGTCCTCCGGGTCTTCCGGCCGGTGGCCGGAGTGCGGTGCGGTCGGGGGCGGGGCGGCGACGCGTTCGATCTCGTCGCGGGTGCCGAAGGCACGGACGGTCAGCTCCTCCAGGCGCCACACCGAACGCCGGGCACGGTCCAGTTCGGCGGGCCGGTCGGCGTCGAGGACGTGGAGGAACAGGGTGGCGGTGGCGCGGCGGACCTCGACGACCGAGCCGCCCGGCACGTTCGAGACGGCGACCGCGGTGGCGGTGAGCATCAGATCGGAGCGGCAGCGCAGGGGGACGGCCATGACGGCGGCTCGGTGCGGGTGGTCCACGAAGATCTGCCGGGTGACCTTCACGCCCGAGGTGTACATGTCGTACAGCAGATAGACGACCAGCCGCACGATGCCCCAGGGGTGCAGCCGCAGTCCGAGGTCGACCTGCGGCAGCGGGAAGGCCAGGCAGACGGCGACGGCGACGACGGCGCCGGTCAGCAGGTTCGCCCAGTTCAGGCTGGACCAGAGCAGCACCCAGATGACGGTGAGCCAGGCGATCAGGGGCAGATCGAGCACCCGGGGCCGGCGGCGGCCGATGTCGAGGCTGAAGGGCGGCAGTTCGCGGTTGCGGAAGGAGAACGTGATCAGTCTTCTCACCGGCCGAGCACCGCCTCGATGTAGGGGGCGCGGGCGAGGAGTTCGGCGGCGGCGCGGTCGGTGTACGAGGTGAGCGGTCCGGCGAGCACGGTGAAGGCCAGGCCGAGGGCCACGGTCGCCGCGGTGGCCCAGGTCATCGGGCGGGGCAGCCGGGTCGTGGTGGTGACGGCGTGGCCGTGCAGGGTGGCGGCGACGGCCCGCCCGGCCGGTTCGTGGCGGTGGCGTACGCCTTCGTCGCCGGTGCCGGGCATCCGGTCGGGGCCCTCGTCGGTGTCGTCGTCGCTGTCGTCGTCGGACTCCAGGACGGTGCCGTCCGCGGCCTGGCCGGGCGGCGCGGCCCGCCAGAACGCCAGATTCCAGACCTTGGCCATCACGTACAGCGTGAGCAGGCTGGTCACGGCCGATCCGGTCACCAGGGTCCAGGCCCAGAACCCCCCGGCGTCGACGCCCGCCCGCATCAGGCCGAGCTTGCCGATGAAGCCGGAGAGCGGCGGGATGCCCGCCAGGTTCATCGCGGGGACGAAGAACAGCACGGCGAGGGCCGGGGCGGCCCTGGCGAGGCCGCCGAGGCGGGTGAGTTCGGTGGTGCCGCCGCGCCGTTCGATCAGCCCGGCCACCAGGAACAGCGTGGTCTGGACGGTGATGTGGTGGACGACGTAGACGATGGCCCCGCCGTACGCCTCCCGGGTGGCGAGCCCGATACCGAAGACCATGTACCCGATGTGGCTGATGAGGGTGAAGGAGAGCACGCGTTTCAGGTCGGTCTGGGCGACCGCGCCGAGGATGCCGACGGTCATGGAGGCGAGCGCGGCGGCCATCAGGACGTCACCGAGGCGGTTGCCGGGGAAGAGCAGCGTCTCGGTGCGCAGCATGCAGTAGACGCCGACCTTGGTGAGGAGTCCGGCGAAGACGGCGGTGACGGGGGCCGGTGCGGTGGGGTACGAGTCGGGGAGCCAGGCGGCCAGCGGGAACACGGCCGCCTTGATGGCGAAGACGGTCAGCAGCATCGCCTGGATGAGGGTCTGGACACCCGGCGGCAGCGCGGCGAGCCGGCCCGCCAGCTGGGCGAAGTTCGCGGTGCCGGTGGCCGCGTACGTCATGGCGATCGCGGTGAGGAAGAGCATCGACGAGAACAGCGAGATGATCACGTACGTGGAGCCGGCCCGGATCCGGGGGCCGGTGCCGCCGAGGGTGAGCAGGACGAAGCTGGCGACGAGCATGATCTCGAAGCCGACGTACAGGTTGACCAGGTCACCGGCGAGGAAGGTGCAGGAGACTCCGGCGACCAGGATGAGATAGGCGGGGTGGAAGACCGCCACCGGTGTCTCCTCGTCCCGGTCGGCCATGCCCTGGCCCAGGGAGTAGACGAGGACGCAGAGGGTGACGGCCGAGGAGACGGTCAGCATCAGCCCGGAGAGTCGGTCGGCGACCAGGGTGATGCCGAGCGGCGGTGCGAAGTCGCCCAGGTGCACGGAGAGCGGGCCGTCGCGGTCGGCGACGACCATCAGGGTGACGGACAGGCCGAGGACCGCGGTGAGCACCGCGACGCTGATCAGGCGCTGGATCTGTTTGAGCCGGGTGCCGAAGGCGAGGCTCAGCCCGGTGGCGCAGAGCGGCAGCAGCACGGGCAGCGGGACGAGTGCGTTCATCCGGTCTCTCCTCGGTTCGCGCCGCCGTGGTCCGGGGTTCCGTCGCCGGGGGGTGCGGTGTACTCCTCCGGGTCGGCACCGAGCACGTCGTCCCACAGATCGCCGGTGGCGTAGCGGCCGCGGGCCTGGAGGGCGCGGTCGGCGCGGAGCCGGGCGCGCAGCCGGCGGCGCTCCTCGCGGTAGCGGCGGCGGTCCTCGGCGGAGGGGTCGGAGGCGGCGCGGTAGCGCTCGCGCAGTTCGTCGCGTTCGTCCAGCACCTCGGCGCGCAGGACGATGCGCCGGTCCTCCAGGTCGTCGTGGACCTCGTCGGTGCCGTTGAGCTGGTGGCTGCGGTAGGCCATGGCGAGGAGGAACGCGGTGGTGGCCAGGGTGATGACGATCGCGGTGAGGGCGATGGCCTGGGGCAGCGGGTCGGTGACCTTGCCGAGGTCGACGCCGTAGAGCAGGGGTTCGCGGCCGGCGGAGCCGCCGGCCGCGAGGACGAGGAGGTTGATGCCGTTGCCGGCGATCACCGCGCCCAGCAGGATCCGGGTGAGCGGCCGGGTGAGCATGAGGATGCCGCCGACCGCGCAGAGGACGGCGGCGGTGGCGAGCAGGGAGGCGCTGACGGTCACGGGGTGGCGCCTCCCGTCCCGGGTGCGGGCCGGGTGCGGGCCGCCTGTTCGGCCGCCGCCCGTTCGATCTGCCGGTCGATCTTGGCGCCCAGGGCCCGGACGATGTCCAGGACGACGCCGAGGACCAGCAGGTAGACCCCGCAGTCGAAGATCACCGGGGTGCCGAAGTGGAAGTCGCCGATGAGCGGCAGGTGGCCGTGGTACGTCCAGGCGTGCAGGACCGTTCCGTCGGTGAGGCCGAGGAGCGCGACGCCGGTGGAGAGGAAGAGGCCGAGGCCGGTGAAGAGGCCGGGCTGGAGCGGGGCGGCCTCGGCGAGTTCGAAGCGGCCCCCGGCGAGGTAGCGGGTGATCAGGGCGACCCCGGCGACGAGTCCGCCGACGAATCCGCCGCCCGGCATGTTCTCGGCGCAGAACAGCAGGTAGACCGAGAGGACCAGGATGGGGTGGAACAGCAGCCGGGCCACCACCTCGAAGACGATGGAGCGGTGCTCGGGGGCGAGGGTGGACCCGGCCGCCAGCCAGCCGCGTTCGGGGGCGCCCTCGTCGCCGTGGGGGACGCCGGTCAGGGGCTCGCCCGTCACCGACCAGGCGGTGCGCGCGGGCCGTTCGGGCGGGGTGCCGGTGCCCTCGGCGCGGCGGTGCAGATAGATGAGGCTGGTCACGCCGATCGCCGCGGCGGCCAGGACGGCGGACTCCCCCATGGTGTCCCAGGCGCGCAGGTCCACGAGGATGGTGGCGACGACGTCCTTGAGGCCGTGGTGCGCGGTCTCCTCGACCATCGCGGCGCCCGCCGGATCGGCGGTGCGCGCGGCCGCGGCCACCCAGACCACCACGCTCAGCGTCGCGGCGGCGGCCAGCGCCACGGGGACGCGGACGGCCCGCCGCCAGGTGCTGACCGTCTCCTGGAAGTGCACCGGCATCCGCCGCAGCACCAGCACGAACACGATCATGGAGACGGTCTCCACGCAGAACTGCGTGAGCGCCAGGTCGGGCCCGCCCTGGACGACGAAGAGCAGCGCGGTGCCGTATCCGGTGAGTCCGGCGAGGACCACGGCCTTCATACGGCGGCGCACGGTCAGGCAGAGCAGCGCGGCCGCGCAGGTGAGGACCGCGACGCCGCCCTGGAGGGAGGTGTCCCAGAGGCGCGGCGCGGCGGCGTGCCGCCAGGGCCGGTCGACGCCGAGGACGGTGAGCTGCGCGGCGAGCATCACCAGCAGGGTGGTGGCGAGGTAGACGGACAGGGAGCCGCGCTGGACGAAGCCGGTGATCTGGAGGGAGAGCCGCTCCAGGCCCAGGATCAGCTGGTTGAAGACGCTGTCGGCGGTGGGCCAGGCGATGCGCCGGGAGAGCCGGGTGACGGGTCCGCGGGCGGCGAACAGGACGGCACCGCCGGCCGTGGCGACGGCGGAGAGCAGCAGGGCGGTCCCCCAGCCGTGCCAGAGGGCGAGGTGGTACGGGTGGGGGGTGGGCGGGAAGGTGTCGGCGTAGGCGCTCAGCAGTCGGTCGGTCAGGCCGACGCCGGGGCCGAGGACGAATCCGCAGCCGGCGAGCAGCGCGGGCGGGGCGAGGAAGGCCGCGCCGACGCGGTGGACGGGGGTGTCGGGGACGCCGGGCTTGCGCCAGAAGGCGCCCCAGACGAACCGGACGGTGTAGGCGACGGTCAGCATCGATCCGGCGACGGTGACGGCCAGCGCCCAGCGGTCGGCGGTGTCGCCGTGCAGCAGGGCGTCGAAGGCGGTCTCCTTGGCGGCGAAGCCGAGCAGCGGGGGCAGCGCGGCCATGGAGGCGGCGGCGGTGGTGCCCACGGCGCAGACATACGGGAGCGCGCGTCCGACGCCGGAGAGGCGGCGCAGATCGCGGGTGCCGGCCGCGTGGTCGACGATGCCGGTGACAAGGAAGAGCGGTGCCTTGAACAGGGCGTGGCCGAGGATCATCACGGCGGCGGCCAGCGCGGCGTCGCGGTTGCCTACGCCCGCGAGGAGGGTGAGGAAGCCGAGCTGGCTGACGGTGCCGTAGGCGAGGACGAGTTTCAGGTCGTGCAGGCGCAGGGCGCGCCAGCCGCCGAGCAGCATGGTGGCGCCGCCGAGGACGAGGACGACGGGCCGCCAGACGGGGACGTCGGCGAAGGCGGGGGCGAGCCGGGCGATCAGGTAGACGCCCGCCTTGACCATGGCCGCGGCGTGCAGATAGGCGCTGACGGGGGTGGGTGCGGCCATGGCGTTGGGGAGCCAGAGGCTGAAGGGCCAGACCGCCGATTTCGACAGGGCCCCGCACAGCACGAGGACCACGGCCGCGGTGAGGGCGGGGCCGTGGGCGGGCGGGTCGGCGAGGATCGCGGAGATGCGGTAGGTGCCCGCCTCGCGGCCGATGATCAGGAAGCCGACGAGCATGGCGAGGCCGCCGAGGGTGGTGACGGTGAGCGCCTGGAGGGCGGAGCGGCGGCTGTGGCGCTGGGTGCTGTCGAAGCCGATGAGCAGGTACGAGAAGACCGTGGTCAGCTCCCAGAACACATAGAGCGTGATCAGGTCGTCGGCGAGGACGAGGGCGAGCATGGCCCCGGCGAAGGCCAGCAGGTTCCCGGCGAATCCGGCGAGCCCCGGTGCGGAGTCGCGGAAGTAGGACGCGCAGTAGAGCAGGACGAGGGTGCCGATGCCGGCCGCCAGCAGCACCATGAGTTCGGCGAGGGCATCCAGGCGCAGCTGGACGGTGACGTCGTACGCGGGGATCCAGGCCCAGGACCAGGTGTCCGCGCCGCCGGAGGCCGCGGTGTCCCACTGGGTGAACGCCCAGCAGGTGGTGGCGGCCGGGGGCAGGGCGAGGACGAGGAAGGCGCGGGCGCCCAGTCGGCGCACCAGGGGGCGCGCGCAGGCGGCCAGGACGAAGTGGCAGACGACGAGCGCGGTCATGCGGCGGGGGCGGGGGCACGGTGGGGAACGAAGCGGGCGAGGGGCACTAAATACAGATATATCCCTGGGCGTGCTTCACCCGTACGGCGCGCCGCGCCGGTCGCGGCGCGCTGGGATCAGTTGTGCGCGCCGCAGGGTCCGCTGTGGTCGCAGTAGGGCGTGTTCCGGGTGCGTCCGCAGCCGCAGAGCATGACCCGGGTCTCCGCGCGGGGCCCGTCGGGGGTCTCCACCTCCAGATCGCCGCGCAGATGCAGCACCCCGTCGTCGTGGAGCGAGACACGGGTGGGCGTGTCCGGTTCCTCGGCGGGGCCGCCGTCGTCGCGGCGGTACTGGAGGGCGCCGCTGGGGCAGCGGTGGATGACCTCGGCGATGTCGTCGGCGGGGGTGGCGCCCGGCTGGATCCAGGGCTTGCGGCCGGTGTCGAACACGGCCGGCAGACCGCGTACGCACTCGGCGGCGTGCAGACAGCGGCGGACGTCGTACTCGACGGTGATGCCGTCTCCGTCGTACGACCTGACCGCGGGGCGCGGGGGCGGTTCGGCGGCCACCTGGAGCCTCCCTGGGGGCGGGCGCGGGTCCGCGTACGGGCGCGGGACCGCTCCGTACGGATGTTTTCAGCCTCCCCCCGAACGGGAGCTTCCGCTACTCGGAGCCACCGCCGTACCGCCCATTTCCGGACAGCTCCCCACGGTGATGAACGTGGTGTGAGCGACTGGTGTTGTCCATGTGAGCCCGCTTCCTTTCGATTTTCGCAGTGTGACTAATATCTATCTGTCGAAGTTCTCAACGGAATTGACCAGTCGTGAGGCTGGCACCATCGTCAAGGAGCATGCCCTGCGCACGCGCGCGTCACGGCGGAGCGGCTCGACCACAATGTCGCTGCGGACGGCCCTGCTCGTACTGGCCATCGTCCCCGGTGTCGCACTGGCCGCCCTCTGGGCCGTCACCAGTGGTCAGACTCTGCTCGACTTCCAGAAGCAGGCGGCCCAGGGGCAGTTGGCCCAGAAGGCCGGCCAGCCGTCCAACATCGTGTACTACAACCTGCAGGAGGAGCGCCGGCTCAGCGCCGAGGCTCTGGCCCGCCACGGAGGTACCACCGACGCGCTGCGCAAGCAGCGCAAGCTGACCGACGAAGCGATCGACACCTTCCAGTCACTTTCGGACATCGCCACCGACGACGCCCCCACCGAGGTGCGCGAGGCCGTCGTCGCCGCCCGTTCGGCGATCACCCAACTTCCCGCCCAGCGCACCCTCGTCGACGAGGGCGGCGACGGCCAGCAGAAGGTCGTGTACCGCTACTACACGGACCTGATCGCCGTCGACCTGAAGCTCTTCACCGCGCTCAGCCACGTGGACAACGGCAAGATCACCACGCTGTCCCAGCCGCTGGTCGACGTGTTCTGGGCCAAGGAGATGGTCTCGCGCTCGGACGCCCTGCTGGCCCGCGGCTGGGCCAAGGGCAAGCTGAGCACGGCCGACCTCCAGCAGGTCCGCCAGGCGGTGTCCGGCCAGTCCTTCCAGTTCAACTCGAAGGTCGCCCCGTACCTCTCGGCCGACGAGAAGGCCATGTGGGAGGAGATCTCCGCCAGTTCGGCCTGGAAGACCAAGACCGACGTGGAGAACCAGGTCCTGCGGCCCGCCGATCCGGACGGCTCCGGCTTCGTCACGCTCGGCGTGAAGGAGTCGACCTGGCGCGGCGCCATGGACCAGGTCACCCCCCAGCTGGTGAAGCTCATGGAGCACCGCACCGATCTGGTGGTCGCCAACGGCAAGGACAGCGTCATCTCGCTGCTGATCCGCGTGGTCCTCACCACGGTCGTCGGTCTGCTCGCCGTCATCGCGGTCATCTGGTTCACCTGGCGTCTCACCCGTAACCTGCGCCGCCGGATCAGCGGCCTCCAGGAACGCGCCGAGGAGCTGGAGAAGGCCCTCCCCGACGTCGTCGAGCGGCTCGCCAACGGCGAGCGCATCGACATCGAGGACGAGGCCCGCGCCATCGGCCGGGACGGGGAGGCCGCCAAGGGCGACGAACTGGCCCAGCTGGGCAACGCCCTCGACCTGGCCCGCACCAGTGCCCTCCAGGCGGCCGTCAAACAGGCCGACCAGCACCGCGGCTTCGAACGGCTGCTCCAGCGCATCGCGCGCCGCACCCAGCAGCTGATCGGCCAGCAGCTCAAGAAGCTGGACGAGCTGGAGCGCAAGCACGAGGACCCCGAGGTGCTGGACGGCCTCTTCGACCTCGACCACCTCACCGCCCGGCTGCGGCGCTACGAGGAGAACCTGGTGATCCTCGCCGGCGGCTCCCCGCACCGGCGCTGGCGCAAGCCCGTCCCCCTGCTGGACGTCATGCGCTCCGCCCAGGGCGAGGTGCAGGACTACCAGCGCGTGGTGCTCGACCTGGACGGCGCCCCCTGGCTCGCGGAGCGGGCCGTCGGCCCGGTCTCGCACGTGCTCGCCGAACTCATCGAGAACGCCCTCACCTTCTCCAAGCCGCCCAGCCCCGTCGAGGTCAGGGCCGCCCGGGTGAGCCGGGGCCTGGCCATCGAGGTCGAGGACCGCGGTCTGGGCATGGAGGAGGAGCAGCTCGCCGCGGCCAACCAGCTGATGAGCGTGCCGCCCCGGATGGACGTGCTGGCGCACTCCGACGACATCCGCCTCGGTCTGCACGTGATCGCGCGCCTCGCCGACCAGCACGGTCTGCGCGTGGAGTTCCGTCACTCGGCCTTCGGCGGCACCCGCGTCGTCGTCCTCGTCCCGGACGCGCTCACCGTCCCCGGCCCGCACGGCGGTCCGGCCCCCGTGCCCTCGCCCGAGCCGGCCGCCGCCCCCGCGGCGCCCGCGCCCCCGGCGGTGCCCGCGCAGACGGCCGACTCCGACGCGCTGCCCAGCCGCGGCCGCGGCCAGGCGCTCGCCGATGTCACGGCCCTGCACGCCTCGGGCGCTCCGTTCACCAACGGCGGCACGCCGTACACGGTGGCGGAGGACCCGTTCCCCGCCCGCGAGGAGCGGCCGTCGCCGCCGGCCGAGCCCTTCGGCGAGCCGGAGCACCCGTACGCCCCGTACCCCGGCTCCGTGCCGGACGGCGCGTACAGCCATGTCGCGCCCGCGTCGCCGTACCGGGGCGCGGACCAGAACGCGTACGTCGCCGCACCGGACAGCGCCTTCGGCGGTGGCCGTCAGGACACGTACGAGGAGGGCGAACAGCCCTATATGAAGGCCGAGGGCCAGTACCCGGTGCCGCACCAGCAGCCGTACGCGACGCCCGAGGAGCCGTACATGCCTGCGCAGCAGCCCTACCCCGGCGCCTACGGGGGGAACGTCCCCGCCCCCGCGGGCTTCCCGGTGCCCGGTCCCCGGCAGCCGGAACCGGCCGCCGCCCCGCCCGGACGGCTCCCGGTCTCCGAGCCCGACCACCCGGCTCCCCCGCCGGCGGGCACCACCGGCCACGGCGGCGGGCCCGAACGGCCCGCGCTGCCCTCCGGCCCCGCGACGGAACCCCCGTTGCCGCGCCGGGTGCGCCAGGCCAGCCTCGCGGACGAACTGCGGATCAACCCCGCGGCCGCTTCCACCGGGTCCGTGCCGGCCGCTCCCTCCGACAGCCCCGCGCCCAGCCCGGCCCCCCGCCGCGCCGGAGCCGCCATCGGAGCCTTCCAGCGTCGGTCCCGCGCCGCCCGCGCGACCGAGGAGCCGCCGAAGCAGCCCGAACCCCCCGCCCCCCTCCCCACGAGAGAAGAACGGTCATGACACGCACAACCGCCACACATCAGGACCTCGACTGGCTCCTCGACGGTCTGGTGGACTCGGTGGCCGAGACCCTGAACGCCGTCCTGCTGTCCGACGACGGCCTGGTCGTGAGCCACTCGCGCACCATCGAACGGTCCGACGCCGAGCGGCTGGCGGCCATCTGCACCGGACAGCAGAGTCTGGCCCGCGGTGTGGGCCAGCTCTTCAACGGCGGCGCCGTGCACCAGGTGATCGTCGAGCTGTCCGAGCTGTGGCTCTTCATCATCTCGGCCGGCCAGGGCACCCACCTGGCGGTCGTCGCCTCCCAGGAGGTGGACGCCGAGATCATGTCGCTCGCCATGCACAACCTCGTCCAGCAGGTCGGCCAGAAGCTCAGCACCCCGGTGCGCAACGAGTTCGACGCCTTCGGCGGTGGGGACGGGCCGCGCGTGTGACCCCGCACTGGGAGGACGACGAGCTGCACCACGACGACGGTGAGGACGGGGCGGGCACCATGGTGCGCCCGTACACCATCACCCGGGGCCGGACCGCGCCCGAGCGGGACGACTTCAGCCTCATCACGGTACTGACGACCGCGGACACCCCGCGGGACGACCGCGGCGCGCCGGTCCATCCGGGCAGGCTCCAGCCGGAGCACCGGATGATCCTGGACCGCTGCCGTCGCCCCGCGGCGGTCGCCGAGGTCGCCGCGGATCTCAACCTCCCGGTCTCGGTGACCAAGATCCTGCTGGCGGACCTGGTCGCCCAGGGCCTGCTGCTCGCCCGCGCCCCGATCACGGTGGCACGGGCGGCCGGCGGTGCCGACATGGCCATGCTGGCCACTGTTCGCGAAGGACTCCGGAGACTCTGAGCCAAGATGACCATCAGTCAGGCGGCCCCCGCCGCCGTAAAAATCCTGATCGCCGGCGGCTTCGGCGTCGGCAAGACCACTCTCGTGGGCGCCGTCAGCGAGGTCGCGCCGCTGCGGACCGAGGAGTTCCTCACCAAGGCCAGTATCGGCGTCGACGATCTGGCCGGGATCGGGCAGAAGGACACCACGACCGTGGCCCTGGACTTCGGCCGCATCACGGTCAGTCCCGAGCTGGTCGTCTACCTGTTCGGCACCCCGGGCCAGGAACGCTTCTGGTTCATGTGGAACGACCTGGTCAACGGCGCCCTGGGCGGCGTGGTGATCGCCGACACCCGGCGGCTGGAGACCAGTTTCGCGTCGATCGACTTCTTCGAGAGCCGGGACATCCCGTTCGTCGTCGCGATCAACTGCTTCCACGGCCACAACACCCGTACCCCCGAGGAGATCAGGGCCGCTCTCGACCTCGACCCGCATGTCCCGATGCTCGTCGGCGACGTGCGGGAACGGCATTTCGGCCGCGATGTGCTGCTGGCCCTGGTGGACCACCTGATGAGCCTGCCGGTGGCGGGCTGACGGGCCCCCGCCCTTCCCTTTCCCCTTTCCCCGTTCTGGAGAGATCCGATATGGCAACACCCCTGCGCGTCCTGATCCACGGCGGCGGCATCGGCGGCCTCACGCTGGCCACCGCCCTGGGCCGGCGCGGCCACACCGTCGAGGTCGTGGAACTCCGCGAGGAGCTCGACGCCCTGGGCGTCGGCATCATCCAGCCGTCCAACGCCCTCCACGTCATGCGGGAGATCGGCGTCCTCGACGCCTGCCTGGAGGCGGGCTTCGAGTGGGAGGTCCTCACCATCGCGGACCCGGCCGGCAACACCCTGGCCGCGATCCCGCAGCCGCGCATGGGCGACGCCCCGTCCAACAACGGCATCCCGCGCCCGGCCCTGGCCCAGGTGCTCGGCGCCGCGGCCACCGGGGCCGGCGCGAAGATCCGCTTCGGCGCGACGATCACCGACCTCACGGACGACGGCGAGGGCGTGGACGTCACGCTGTCCGACGGTTCGTCCGGCCGCTGGGACCTGGTCGTCGGCTTCGACGGCATCGGCTCGCCGCTGCGCACCCGGCTGTACGGCGACCGCTACGCCCCGCAGTACACCGGCTTCGCCAACTGGCGGGTCACCGTGCCCCGTCAGGAGCAGGTCCGGGGTGTCGTGATGGGCACCGCGGGCCAGGCCGCGAAGGCGCTGCTGACGCCGATCACGGACGAGCTGATGTACCTGGGCACGGTGTTCGCCGAGGCCGAGGACTTCCGGCCGGACCCGGAGCGGGCGCACGAGCAGCTCAAGGAGCGCCTGCCGATGTTCACCGGCCCGGTCGCCGAGGCGCTGGACCAGGTCACCGGACCGGAGGGGGTCGTCTACTCGCGGATCTCCCAGGTGACCGTCGAGGAGCCCTGGCACGTGGGCCGGGTGGTGCTGGCCGGTGACGCCGCGCACGCCTCCACCCCGCACATCGCGCAGGGCGCGGCGATGGCCGTCGAGGACGCCCAGGTGCTCGCGGAGTCGCTCGACGCCGAGCAGGACCTCGCCACCGCGCTGGACGTCTGGGAGGCCCGCCGCCGCCCGCGCGCCATGTGGGTGCAGGCCATGTCGCGCGCGGTCCTCAAGCAGGAGACGGGCGGGGAGACCACGCCCGAGGAGGACGAGCTGCTGAAGATCGGCATCCCGGGCGCGGCGCACGTGCTGGTGCAGCCGTACTGATCCGTTCGCGAGCGGGCCGTCCGGCACTGCCGGGCGGCCCGTCCGTCGTTTCCGGGGGCGGGCACGGGGCGGGGCGCCCTACGGCACGGCCGCCATGCCGTCGATCTCGACCAGGGCCTGTTCGTCCCAGAGGCGCACCACCCCGATGACGGCCATCGCGGGGTAGTCGCGGCCGGCCAGGCGCCGCCAGATGCGGCCCAGTTCGGCGGCGTGCGCGCGGTAGCCGGGGACGTCGGTGGTGTAGACGGTGACGCGGGCCAGGTCGGCCGGGGAGCCGCCGGCCGCGCGCAGGGCGGTCAGCAGGTTGGTGAGGGCGGTGGTGAACTGCTCGGGCAGGGTGCCGGGGACCAGCTCGCCCCGGGCGTCGAGGGCGGTCTGCCCGGCGAGCAGGACGAGCCGGCCGCCCGTGACGGTGACGGCGTGCGAGAAGCCGGCGGGCGGGGCGAGTTCGGCGGGGTTGATCCGGTGGATCTGGCTCATGCGGAGGGCTCCCGGTCGGCGTACAGCTCCTTGGCGATGACGGTGCGCTGGACCTCGCTGGCCCCTTCGTAGATCCGGGGGGCGCGGACCTCGCGGTAGAGGTGTTCGAGGAGGTGGCCCCGGCGCAGGGCGCGCGCTCCGTGCAGTTGGACGGCGTGGTCCACGACGTACTGCGCGGTCTCGGTGGCGTACAGCTTCGCCATCGCGGCCCGCCGGGGCACGCCCGGCTCCCCCGCGTCGTACGCGGCGGCGGCCGCGTACACGAGGAGCCGGGCGGCCTCGGTGCGGGTGGCCATCTCCGCGACCCGGTGCCCGACGGACTGGAGGTCCTTGAGGGGGCCGCCGAAGGCCGTGCGGGAGGCGGTGTGCTCCAGGGTGGCGTCCAGCGCGGCGCGGGCCATGCCGACGGCGAAGGCCCCGACGCTGGGGCGGAAGAGGTTGAGGGTGTTCATGGCGACCCGGAAGCCCCGGTCCGGTTCTCCGAGGACGTCGTCGGGAGTGACCGGGACGGCGTCGAAGGCGAGGGCCCCGATGGGGTGCGGGGAGAGCATGTCGAGCGCGGTGCCGGTGAGGCCGGGCCGGTCGGCGGGGACGAGGAAGGCGGTCACGCCCCGGGCGCCGGCACCCCGGGTGGTGCGGGCGAAGACCGTGTAGAAGTCGGCCTCCGGCGCGTTGGAGATCCAGCACTTCTCGCCGGTCAGCCGCCAGCCGCCGCCGGGGACGGGCGCGGCGTCCAGGGCGAGGGCCGCCGCGTCGGAGCCCGCGCCGGGCTCGCTGAGCGCGAAGGCGGCGACGGTCCGGCCGGCGCGGACCCCGGGGAGCCAGCGCGACCGCTGCTCCGGGGTGCCCGCCTGCACCACGGGGAAGGTGCCCAGGCCCTGGAGGGCGAGGGCCGTCTCGGCCTCCGTACAGCCGCGGGCCAGCGATTCGCGCAGCAGACAGAGGTCGAGGGCTCCGGAGGAGAACATCCGGTCGAGCAGGCCCAGCTCGCCGAGCGCCGCGACGAGCGGGCGGTTGACATGGCCCGGCTCGCCCCGGTCGGCGATCGGGCGCAGCCGTTCCCCGGCCAGTGTGCGCAGTTCCTCGCAGCGGGCGGTCTGTGCCGGATCGAGCGAGAATGCCGTCATACGGCGCCTCTCCTGTCGCATCCCTTCGAAGGCCGCGTCCGGTCCCCGTGGCGGTGCCGTGCGGCCCCCGGTCCGCTCCTTTTATCGCGGACCGTTGACTACCGTCACCCAAACGATACGCTCCAAGGGCGACAAGGGGGCGATCCTTCATGGACCCGAAGACCTCAGCGCACGTGGACACCTTCGCCGCGGACCATCTGCCGCCCGCCGACGAGTGGCCGGACCTGCTCTTCGACCTGCCCGGACTGGACTACCCGGACCGGCTCAACTGCTCCGCCGAACTCCTGGACCGCACCGTCGAACGCTTCGGCACGGACCGGCCCGCCTTCCGTACGCCGGACGGCACGGTCATGACGTACGGGGAGCTGCGGGACCTCGTCGACCGGATCGCCTGGGTGCTGACCGAGGACCTGGGGATGGTTCCCGGCAACCGGGTGCTGCTGCGCGGCCCGACGACGCCGACGCTGGCCGCCTGCTGGCTGGCGGTGCTCAGGGCCGGCGGCGTCGCCGTCACCGTTCTGGCGCAGCAGCGCGCCGCCGAACTGGCCACGATCGCCTCGATCGCCCGGATCGGCCACGCGCTGTGCGACGCCCGTGCGCTCGACGATCTGGTGCGGGCGGACGTCCCGGGACTGCGGATCACCGCGTACGGGGGCGAGGGCGCGGACGATCTGCTGCGGCTGGCCGAGGACCGGCCCGGACCCTTCCGCCCGGTGGACACGGCGGCCGACGACGTGGCGCTGATCGCGTTCACCTCGGGGACGACCGGCCGGCCCAAGGGGTGCATGCATCTGCACCGCGATGTGCTGGCCGTCGCGGACACCTTCTCGCGGCACGTCCTGCGGCCGGAGCCCGACGACGTCTTCGCGGGCAGTCCGCCGCTCGGTTTCACCTTCGGGCTCGGCGGTCTGGTGCTCTTCCCGCTGCGGGCCGGCGCCTCGGCGCTGCTGCTGGAACAGGCCGGTCCCAAACAACTGCTGCCCGCCCTGGCCGCGCACCGGGTCTCGGTGCTGTTCACCGCGCCGACCGCGTACCGGGTGATGCTGGACCACCTCGACGGACAGGACCTGTCGGCGCTGCGCCGCTGTGTGTCGGCGGGCGAGAACCTGCCGGTGGCGACCTGGCACGCCTGGCACGAGCGGACCGGTCTGCGGATCATCAACGGCATCGGCGCCACCGAGCTGCTGCACATCTTCGTCTCGGCCGCCGACGACGCGATCCGCCCCGGCACCACCGGGCTCCCGGTGCCCGGCTGGCAGGCCAGGGTGGTGGACGAGGACGGGGCCGAGGTACCGGACGGGCAGCCGGGGCTGCTCGCCGTGCGCGGCCCGGTCGGCTGCCGCTATCTCGCCGACCCCCGGCAGCGGGAGTACGTCCAGCACGGCTGGAACCTGACCGGGGACACCTATGTGCGCGACGCGGACGGCTACTTCCGCTACGTGGCCCGCGCCGACGACATGATCATCTCCTCCGGGTACAACATCGCGGGCCCCGAGGTCGAGGACGCGCTGCTGCGCCATCCCGAGGTGGCGGAGGCCGCCGTGGTGGGCCGCCCCGACGAGCTGCGCGGCGCCGTCGTCGTCGCGTACGTCGTCCGCCGGGAGGGCTCCGCGCTCACCGAGGACGCGCTGCGCGCCTTCATGCGCGCGGAGCTGGCCCCGCACAAATGCCCCCGGCTGCTGACGTTCCTGCCGGAGCTGCCCCGTACCGCCACCGGAAAGCTCCAGCGGTTCCGGCTCCGCGAGGGCGAAGCCGGTGCGGGATCCGGCCCGCCCGGACGAGAATGATCGGATGATCGAACCGCATACGCCCCGCTCGCTGATCGTCACCCTCTACGGGGCGTACGGCCGCTCCCCGGGCAACGCCCCGCTGGCCGTGGCGGAACTGGTCCGGCTGCTGGGCGCCGTCGGGGTCGATCCACCGGCCGTGCGGTCCGCCGTCTCGCGGCTGAAGCGGCGCGGACTGCTGACGGCGGCCCGTACGGAGGCCGGCGCGGCCGGGTACGCGCTGTCGGACGACGCCCGGCAGCTGCTGGACGACGGGGACCGGCGGATCTACCGGCACCCCGATCCGCGCGTCGGGGACGGCTGGGTCCTCGCGGTGTTCTCGGTGCCCGAGTCCGAACGCCACAAGCGCCATCTGCTCCGCTCCCGGCTGGCCCGGCTCGGCTTCGGCACGGCCGCGCCGGGGGTGTGGATCGCCCCGGCGGGGCTGTACGAGGAGACCCGGCACACCCTGGAGCGGCTGGAACTCGCGCCCTACGTCGAGCTGTTCCGGGGCACCCACCTGGGGTTCGCGGCCACCGAGGAGTCCGTGGCCCGCTGGTGGGACCTGGACGCGCTGGACGCGCTCCACGCCGCGTTCCTGGCCCGGCACGAACCGGTGCTGCGCGACTGGGAGGGGCGCACGGGCCACGCACCCGAACCGCGCGCGGCCTACCGGGACTATCTGCTGGCGCTGGACTCCTGGCGGCGGGTGCCGTACGCGGACCCGGGGCTTCCGCCGGAGTTGCTGCCGAAGGAGTGGCGGGGCGGGCGGTCGGCGGAGGTCTTCGGCCTGCTCCACGAACGGCTGCGGGACGCGGGGGCGGCGTTCGTCCACGGTTGACAGCGGGGGGGGACCTCCGCGTCGGTCCGCGGATAATCCCGTGCCCCGGCGGCTCCCCCGGCGGCAGAATGCCGAGGCATGACCTGGACCTTCACGCACGACGTCGACGCCTTCCTGACCGCCGCGGGACCCGCGCTGGCCGCCCGCCCCGCCGAGAACACGGTCGTGCTGACCGTCACCGACGCCCTGCGCCGCCACGGTCCCCGCGCCTTCGGCGACCGCGATCCGGTGCTGGGCTGGTGGAGCGGCCCGGACGGGGAGGTGACGGGCACACTCCTCCACACCCCGCCCTACCCCGCCTCGCTGAACGGGCTGCTGCCCCCGCAGGCCCTCGGGCCGCTGATGGACGCCCACGCGCTCACCCATGTCAACGCGGACCGGGAGACGGCCCTGGCGGTGGCCGCGCACTGGCCGGGCCACCGGATCGAGGAGGAGCAGCGCCTGTACCGGCTGGGCGAGTTGGTGCCGCCGTCGCCCGCGCCCCCGGGACGTCCCCGGCTCGCCGCTCCGGCCGACCGGGAGCTGCTGGTCGAGTGGTTCGGGGCGTTCGCCGCCGACATCGGCAGCCCGGACAGCCGGGCCGACCGCCATGCCCAGCGGGTGGACGAGCGGACGGCGGAGGGCCGGCTGACGCTCTGGGAGCACGAGGGCGCACCCGTCTCCATGGCGGGGATCACGCCCCGGATCGCGGGGAGCGCGCGCATCGCCCCGGTCTACACCCCGCCGGAGCACCGCGGCCGGGGCTACGCGGCGGCGGTGACCGCCGAGGCCAGCCGCGCGGCGCTGGCCGCCGGCACGGAGGAGCTGCTGCTCTTCACCGACCTGGCGAACCCGACGAGCAACGGCGTGTACACCCGCATCGGCTACCGCCCGGTCGGTGACCGCCTGGTGGTCGAGGCCCGGCCCAGCGATGACTGAGCCGCCCGAACGGCCCGAGCCGCTCTGGCTGGTCGCGGCGAACGTGGTGCGGTGGCGGCGGTACGGGGAGCTGGGGCGGGAGTTCCGGCCGGGCACGAAGGCGTTCCGGGGCGGGGCGAAGGTCTATGTCGTGGACACCTACGCGGGGATGGGCAGTGAGCAGCTGACCGTGGTGGGGCACGGCCGGCACAACGGGCGGTGGATCACCATCGACACGGGCACCCGCCATCTGCACACCTTCCGGGCGCGGTTGGTGTACTCCCCCGCCGTGATCCGACGCTGCGCGGGCGCACCCGTGCGCACCCGTGAGGAGGCGGCGGAGCTGGCGGAGCGTCTGGAGCGGATCGCGCGGCTGGGCCGGGACACGCACCACGGGGCGCCGCACCCGGACCCGTGCCTCTGCCACTCCTGCGAAGGGCTCAGCCCAGGGTGAGCCGGGGCCGGGGCGCGTCGGTGCGGCCGGTGGGCGGGGTGCGGCTGCCCGCCCGGTACGGCGCGGGCCAGGGCGCGCCCGGTCCGGTGTAGCCCTGTTCGGCCGCCGCGTGGAGCGTCCAGTGCGGGTCGTAGAGATGGGGGCGGGCGAGGGCGCAGAGGTCGGCGCGTCCGGCCAGCAGCAGGGAGTTGACGTCGTCCCAGGAGGAGATCGCCCCGACGGCGATCACGGGCACGCAGAGGGTGTTGCGGATCCGGTCGGCGTACGGGGTCTGGTAGGAGCGCCCGTACTCGGGGCGTTCGTGGGGCACGACCTGGCCGGTGGAGACGTCGATGGCGTCGGCCCCGTGGGCGACGAAGGCGCGGGCGGTCTCCACGGCGTCCTCGGCGCCGGTGCCGCCCTCGGCCCAGTCGGTCGCGGAGATCCGGACGGTCATCGGCCGGTCGTCCGGCCAGACCTCGCGGACCGCGTCGAACACCTCCAGCGGGAAGCGGAGCCGGTTGGCGAGCGGGCCGCCGTAGGCGTCGGTGCGGTGGTTGGTGAGCGGGGAGAGGAAGCCCGAGAGCAGATAGCCGTGCGCGCAGTGCAGTTCGAGGAGGTCGAACCCGGCGGCGTCGGCGCGGCGGGCGGCGGCCGTGAACTGCGCGCGGACGGTGTCGAGCCCGGCCCGGTCCAGGGCCCGCGGGATCTGGTTGACGCCCGGCGCGTACGGCAGCGGTGAGGCGGCGGTCAGGGGCCAGTTCCCGTCGTCGAGGGGCTGGTCGATGCCCTCCCACATGAGTTTGGTGGAGCCCTTGCGGCCGGAGTGGCCGAGCTGGACCCCGATCGCGGTGCCGGGCGAGTCCCGGTGGACGAAGTCGGTGATCCGGCTCCAGGCTGCGGCCTGCTCGTCGGTGTAGAGGCCGGTGCAGCCGGGGGTGATCCGGCCCTCGGGGCTGACGCAGACCATCTCCGTCATGACGAGTCCGGCACCGCCGAGCGCGCGGGCCCCGAGGTGGACGAGGTGGAAGTCGCCGGGGACGCCGTCGGTGGCGGAGTACATGTCCATGGGAGAGACCACGACGCGGTTGCGCAGCTGGAGTCCGCGCAGCCGCAGCGGGGTGAACATCGGCGGGGTCTGCGGCGGGCAGCCGAACTCCTTCTCGACGGCCGCGGTGAACCCGGCGTCGCGCAGCCGCAGATTGTCGTGGGTGACCCGGCGGCTGCGGGTGAGGAGGTTGAAGGCGAACTGCCGGGGCGGCTGGTCGACGTACGTCCCCAGCTCCTCGAACCAGCGCAGGCTGGCCACGGCGGCGCGCTGGGTGGACTCGACGACGGGCCGGCGCTCGGCCTCGTACGCGGCGAGGGCGTCGGGCAGGTCCGGCCGCTCCCGGATGCAGGCGGCCAGCGCGAGGGCGTCCTCGACGGCCAGCTTGGTTCCGGAGCCGATGGAGAAGTGAGCGGTGTGGGCGGCGTCCCCGATGAGGACGGTGTTGCCGTACGACCAGTGTGCGTTGACGACGGTGCGGAAGGTCAGCCAGGAGGAGTGGTGGGAGCGCAGCGGGCGGTGACCGAGCGCGTCCGCGAAGATCGCGGCGCAGCTGCGGATCGACGCGGCCGGGTCGGGGGCGTCGAAGCCGGCCGCGCGCCAGACCTCCTCGCGCATCTCGACGATGACGGTGGAGGCGCCGCCGCCGTCGGGGGTGCGGGCGTAGGGGTAGGCGTGCAGTTGCATCACGCCGTGGGGGGTCTCGGCGATCTCGAAGCGGAAGGCGTTCAGCGAAAAGTCGGCGGCGAGCCAGATGTAGCGGCAGCGGTGCGGGGTGACGCGGGGGCCGAAGTGCTCGGCGTGTGCGTCGCGGGTGAGGCTGTGGACGCCGTCGGCCGCGATCACCAGGTCGTGGGAGGCGGCGAGTTCGGCGGCGGGCGGTGCCTGGGTGCGGAAGCGGAGGCGGACGCCGAGGCCCTGGCAGCGTGCGTGCAGGATCTCCAGGAGCCGGCGGCGGCCGAGCGCGGCGAAGCCGTGGCCGCCGGAGGTCTGGGTGTGGCCGCGGTGGACGATGTCGATGTCGTCCCAGCGGACGAAGGCGCGCTGGAGGGCGGCGTGGACGACGGGGTCGGCGTGCTCGATGCCGCCCAGGGTCTCGTCGGAGAGGACGACGCCGAAGCCGAAGGTGTCGTCCGGGGCGTTGCGCTCCCAGACGGTGATCTCGCGGTCGGGGCCGAGCCGCTTGAGGAGGGCCGCGGCGTAGAGCCCGCCGGGGCCGCCGCCGATGACCGCGATCCGCCGCGGGCCGTCGGGGGCGGTGGGGCCGGTCATCGTCCGCGCCAGGCGGGCGGCCGCTTCTCGGTGAACGCGGCGTGGAACTCGGCGTAGTCCTCGCCGTGCATCAGCAGGGCCTGGGTGGCGGCGTCCATCTCCACGGAGGCGGCCAGCGGCATGTCGAGTTCGGCGGTGAGCAGCGCCTTGGTCTGGGCGAGGGCGAGGGCGGGTCCGTCGGCGAGGCGGCGGGCGAGGGCGGCGGCGCGGGCGTCGGCCTCGCCCTCCTCGGTCAGTTCGCTGATCAGCCCGATCCGTTCGGCCTCGGGGGCGCGGACGGGATCGCCCAGCATGAGGAGGCGGGTGGCGTGGCCGAGGCCGACGACGCGGGGCAGCAGATAGGCCGCGCCCATGTCGCCGCCGGAGAGCCCGACGCGGGTGAAGAGGAAGGCGAAGCGGGTGGTGGGGTCGGCCACCCGGAAGTCCGCGGCCAGGGCCAGCACGGCGCCGGCGCCGGCGGCGGCCCCGTGCAGGGCGGCGACGACGGGGAAGGGGCACTCCCGCAGGGCCCGGACCACCTGCCCGGTCATCCGGTTGAAGTCCAGGAGCAGGGCGGTGTCCATGGCGAGGGTGGCGCCGATGATCTCGTCCACATCGCCGCCGGAACAGAAGCCGCGCCCCTCGCCGGCCAGCACCAGGGCGCGGACCGCGCGCTCCCGGGACAGTTCGGCGAGCAGATCGCGCAGGTCCGCGTAGGCGCCGAAGGTCAGCGCGTTGAGCTTGTCGGGGCGGGCGAGCGTGACGGTGGCGACGCCGTCCCGCGTGGTGACGCGCAGATGGCGCCACTTCTCGGTGCGGGAGGCCGAGCTGGGGAACGGGCTCATGGAGGGGGGACCCTTCGGCCGTCGGGCTGCTGCCTGCCTCTCGAAGCTATCACCGGTACGTGACTTCCGTCACGAGTACGCGATAGACGGGATGCGGGCGGACCCGCGCGGGGCGGGGCGGCCGGGCCGAGGGTGACGAACGTCCCCTTCGCACCGGTCGGGAGGCCCTTGCCCGTGTCGTGGGCGTTCGTAAGGTGGGAGCCATGAAGTCCTGCGCCCCCGGAACGGGCGATTCCAGGAGTGTTCACCCGCCCGAACGGACCCCGCCGTGCCGCCCGACGCCCCCGCCACCACCTGGCGCATCTCCCTGCCGCACTCCGCGGCGGCCGTGCCGATCGCCCGCGCGCTGATCCGCTCGGTCCTCGCGGACCTGGACGCCCCGGCGGACGCCGACACGGCGGAGCTGCTGACGGCGGAGCTGGTCGCCAACGCGGTGGAGCACACCCCGGGGGACGATCCGGTGGAGCTGGTGGTGGAGCTGCTGGAGAGCGTCTGCCAGGTGGAGGTGCACGACGGCGATCCTGCGCCGCCGGGGGACCTCTCCCGCCCGGGTCCCGACTGGATGCCCGATCCCTGGCAGGAGCACGGCCGGGGGCTGCTGCTGATCCGCACGCTCAGCGCGGCCTGCGGGCACCGCGCGACCGAACGCGGCAAGGCGGTCTGGTTCACCCTGCGGGCACCGGCGGGTCCGGCGTCCTGAGCGCGCGGCCGGGTCAGCCGGCCAGCCGGGAGCGGCGGTGCCCGTACCCGGCGTACACCGCCGCGCCGACCGCCAGGAACACCGCGAACTGCACCCAGGTCGCCCAGCCCGTCCCGTACATCAGATAGCCGCAGAAGCCGATGCCGAGCAGCGGGCTCAGCGGATGGAGGGGGACGCGGAAGGCGCCCCGCACCTCGGGGTTGCGGCGGCGCAGCACGATGACCGCGAGATTGACGGCGACCATGGTGGCGAGCGTGCCGATGGTGGTCAGGTTCACCACCACGTCGAGCGAGGCGAAGGCGGCCGGGACGGCGAAGACGACGGCGACGATCCAGGTGTTGGCGACCGGGGTCGCGGTGCGCGGCGAGACCCGCTCGAAGACCCTGGGCACCAGGCCGTCGCGCGACATGGACATCAGGATGCGGGTCTGCCCGTACATCACCGCGAGGACGACCGAGGCGATGGCGACGACCGCGCCGAAGGCGATGATCCCGCCGCCCACGTCCGAGCCGGTGACCTGGTCGACGATCAGCGAGAGAGCGGCGGGCCGGTCCGAGACGGCGTCGGCGCCCAGCGCGCCGATCGCGGCGAGGGCCACCGCGCAGTAGAGCAGCGTCACCAGTCCGATGCAGATCATGATCGCGACGGGGATGTCGCGCCGCGGATTGCGGACCTCCTCCCCGGTGGTGGTGATGGCGTCGAAGCCGATGTACGAGAAGAAGGCCAGCGAGGCTCCGGCGGTGACGCCGCCGGGGCCGTGGGTCAGGAACGGGGTGAGGTTGCCACGTTCGAAGGCCGTGAAGGCGATGGCGCAGAACATGATCAGGACGGCGATCTTGAGGACGGCCATCGCGGCCGTGGCCCCGGCGCTCTCCCGCACACCGCGGACCAGCAGGGTGGCGGCCATCATGATCACGAGAACGGCGGGCAGATTGACCACGCCGCCGTCACCGGGGCCCGCGGAGAGCGCCTGGGGCAGCTGGTGGCCGACGAGGCTGTCGAGCAGTTCGTTGACGTACTGGCTCCAGCCGACGGCCACGGCGGAGACCGACACGCCGTACTCCAGGAGCAGGCACCAGCCGACCAGGAAGGCCAGGCGCTCGCCGAGGGTGGCGTAGGCGTACGAGTAGGAGCTGCCGGAGACCGGGATGGCGCTGCCCAGCTCGGCGAAGGAGAACGCGGTGAACACGCAGGTGACGGCGGCGAGGACGTAGGAGACCACGACGGCGGGTCCGGCCTCGGCGACGCTGTCGGAGAGCCCGACGAAGATGCCGGTGCCGACGACGGCGCCGACCCCGAAGCAGACCAGCTGGAAGAGCCCCATGGTGCGCTTGAGTCCATGGCCCTCCAGGTCGGCGCCGGACTCGGCGATCAGCTGGTGGGGGTCCTTCAGGCGCGGCGGCGGGCCGGGCAGGCGCAGGGGGCTCACGGCGGTGTTCTCATTCTCCGGCGGTGGGGGGGGGCGGGGCGCCGGGAGACGTGGGGTCGGCGCGCACACGGAAGCGGGGTTCGAGCGTGCGAGCCCGAACCCCACCGGCGGCGACCATCCTAGACATATTTGCGCATGTTCACCCCATGAGGTGCATGTTCATGCGGGATGTCCGGGTCAGCGCGTCCCCAGGGTCGCCACCATGACGGCCTTGATCGTGTGCATGCGGTTCTCCGCCTCGTCGAAGACGACGGAGTGCGCGGACTCGAAGACCTCGTCGCTGACCTCCAGCTCGGCCAGTCCGTAGCGGTCGTGGATCTCTCGCCCGACCTTGGTGCCGAGGTCGTGGAAGGCCGGGAGGCAGTGGAGGAACTTGACGTCGTCGTTGCCGGTGGCCCGCAGGACGTCCATGGTGACGGCGTACGGCGCGAGGGCGGCGATGCGCTCGGCCCAGATCTCCTTGGGCTCGCCCATGGAGACCCAGACATCGGTGGCGACGAAGTCGGCGTCGCGCACGCCCTCGGCGACGTCCTCGGTGAGCGTGACGGTCGCCCCGCTGCTCGCGGCCAGCTCGCGCGCCCGGTCCACGACGGCGTCGGCGGGCCAGTAGGCCTTCGGCGCGACGATGCGCACGTCCATGCCGAGCAGGGCGCCGGTGACCAGGTACGAGTTGCCCATGTTGAAGCGGGCGTCGCCGAGGTAGGCGAAGGCGGTGCGCTCCAGCGGCTTGGCGCAGTGCTCGGTCATCGTGAGGACGTCGGCCAGCATCTGCGTGGGGTGCCAGTCGTCGGTGAGCCCGTTGAAGACGGGGACGCCGGCGTGCGCGGCCAGCTCCTCGACGGCCTGCTGACTGTCGCCGCGGTACTCGATCGCGTCGAACATCCGGCCGAGGACCCGGGCGGTGTCCTTCACGGACTCCTTGTGCCCCACCTGCGAACCGGAGGGGTCGAGGTACGTCGTGGAGGCGCCCTGGTCCGCGGCGGCGACCTCGAAGGCGCAGCGGGTGCGGGTCGAGGTCTTCTCGAAGATGAGCGCGATGTTCCTGCCGCGCAGGTGCTGGGTCTCGGTCCCCGCCTTCTTGGCGGCCTTGAGCTCGGCGGCCAGACCGATCAGGCCGCGGAACTCCTCGGCCGTGAAGTCCAGCTCCTTGAGGAAGTGGCGGCCTGCGAGGTCTATGGCCATGGTGACTGCTCCTGGGTCGGGCGGGGGGACGCATACGGTAACCCTGGAAGTCTATACGACGCAATGCATCGATATACAGGGCCCGTGCGGACATCCCCTCCCCGCCCCGGACCACCGGCGTCCGCCCCTCCCCTCCCCCGGCTACACGGGGCCGCGTTCCACCGGACAGCTCATACAGCGGGGGCCGCCCCGGCCCCGGCCCAGTTCGCTGCCGGGGATCTCGATGACCTCGATGCCCTCCTTGCGCAGATACGTGTTGGTGGTCGCGTTGCGCTCGTACGCCACGACGACACCCGGTTCGACCGCCAGCACGTTGCAGCCGTCGTCCCACTGCTCGCGCTCGGCGGCGTGCACGTCCTGGGTGGCGGTCAGGACGCGGATCGCGTCCAGCCCCAGCGCGTCCGCGATCGCCCGGTGCATGTGCTCGGGCGGATGGTCGGTGACCCTGAGGTCCCGGGGGCCCTCGCCCGGCTCGATCGTGTACGAGCGGAGCATCCCGAGGCCCGCGTACTGGGTGAAGGTGTCCCCGTCGACCATCGTCATCACGGTGTCCAGGTGCATGAACGCCCGGCTCTTCGGCATGTCCAGTGCCACGATCGTCCGCGCGGACCCGGCGTCGAAGAGGCCCCGCGCCAGCATCTCCACCGCCTGCGGGGTGGTCCGCTCGCTCATCCCGATGAGCACGGCGCCCCGGCCGATGACCAGCACGTCACCGCCCTCGATCGTGGACGGGTAGTCGTCCTGCCCCTCCGACCAGTGGTGGAAGGGTCCCGCGTCGGGGCCGGTGAACAGCGGATGGTGGCGGTAGATGGCCTCGAAGTGCACAGTCTCGCGCTGCCTGGCCGGCCAGCGCATGGCGTTGATGGAGACCCCGTCGTAGATCCAGGCCGAGGTGTCGCGCGTGAACAGGTGGTTGGGCAGCGGACCGAGCAGGAAGTCGTCGAGGTCCATGACGTGGAAGCGCACCGAGACCGGCTCCGGGCAGCGCTCCAGGAACTCCCGCTTCGTCATCCCCCCGACCAGCGCCGCGCCCAGTTCGGACGCGGGCAACTCCTCGAAGGCGGCGCGCAGATGCTCGGTGGCGAGCGGACCGTACTCCTTCTCGTCGAAGACCCGGTCCAGCACCAGCCGGCGGGCCACCGGGATCTCCAGCGCCTCCTGGAGGAGGTCACCGAAGAGATGCACCTCCACGCCCCGGTCCCGCAGCACGTCCGCGAAACCGTCGTGCTCCTGGCGGGCGCGGCGCACCCAGAGCACGTCGTCGAAGAGGAGCGCGTCCTTGTTGCGCGGGGTGAGCCGCTTCAGTTCCAGATCGGGGCGGTGCAGGATGACGCGGCGCAGCCGCCCGGCCTCGGAGTCGACATGGAATCCCATGCCCTCATCCTCACCGCGCGGGGCACCGTTCACCCGGCGAATCGCCCTCGGGTTCCGCCGCCGGTCCGAGCCGGGGGCGGAACCCGAGGACGCTACAGCCGCGGGTCCACCGGCTCCGACTCCAGGGCCAGCACGGCGAACACCGCCTCGTGGACCCGCCACAGCGGCTCCCCGTCGGCCAGCCGGTCCAGGGCCTCCAGGCCGAGCGCGTACTCGCGGAGGGCGAGCGAACGCTTGTGGCCGAGGAAACGGCCGCGCAGCCGCTCCAGGTTCTCCGGCCGGGTGTACTCGGGGCCGTAGATGATCCGCAGGTACTCCCTGCCGCGCACCTTGACCCCGGGCTGCACCAGCCGGTCCCTGCCGTCGCGGACGAGCGCGCCGAGCGGTTTGACGACCATGCCCTCGCCGCCCCGGCCGGTCATCTCCAGCCACCAGTCGACACCGGCCCGCACCGACGCCTCGTCGCCCGTGTCGACGACGAGCCGGCGGGTGACCTGGAGCAGTCCGGTCGGGTCGTGCTCCACCAGCCGGTCCAGCCAGGCCAGCTGCTCGTCGTGCGGAACGGAGGCGAGCGAACGGCCCCGCACCGCGAGGATCTGGAACGGTGCCAGACGCACCCCGTCCAGCCCCTCGGTGCTCCAGCAGTAGCGGCGGTAGGCCTCGGTGAACGCGGCGGCGTCCTCGGCCCGGCCGGCCTGCCGGTCCGCGAGCGCGCCCACGTCGACGCCCCGGGCGGCCGCCGCGGCGAGCGCCCCGCCCACCACGGGCAGCACGGCGCCGGAGGCGGCGCCGACCGCCGCGTACTGCGAGCGGAGCAGGCCGGCCGCCTTCAGCGACCAGGGCATCAGCTCGGCGTCGAGCAGCACCCAGTCGGTGTCCCACTCCTCCCACAGACCGGCGGCGGTGACGGCCGCGCGCAGCCGGTCCAGCACCTCCTCGGTGAGCGCGGGGTCGTCCAGGAACGGCCGGCCGGTGCGGGTGTACAGCGCGCCCGTGGGGCCGTCGCCGTCCGTCCCGCCGATCCCGAAGCGCTCCCGGGCGGCGGCCGCGTCCTTGCAGACCAGGGCGACGGCACGGGAGCCCATGTGCTTCTCCTCGCACACGACGCGGTCCACGCCGTCCGCCCGGTACTGCGCGAACGCCTCGGCCGGGTGCTCCAGATAGCCCTCCTCGTGCGAGGTGGCGGTCGGCGCCATGGTCGGCGGCAGGTAGGCCAGCAGCCGGGGGTCGACGGCGAACCGGCTCATGACCTCCAGGGCCGCCGCCGCGTTCTCCTCGCGGACGGCGACGCGCCCCAGGTGCCGGGTCTCCACGACGCGGCGGCCCTGCACGTCGCCGAGGTCCAGCGGACGGCCCTCCCGGCTGCCCGGCGCCTCGGTGGCCAGCGGCTTCGCCGGCTCGTACCAGACCCGCTCGGCCGGTACGTCGACGAGCTCGCGCTCCGGCCAGCGCAGCGCGGTCATCTTCCCGCCGAACACCGCTCCGGTGTCCAGGCAGATGGTGTTGTTGATCCAGGACGTGCTGGGCACCGGGGTGTGGCCGTAGACGACCGTGGCGCTGCCCCGGTAGTCCTCGGCCCACGGGTAGCGCACCGGCAGCCCGAAGGCGTCGGTCTCACCGGTGGTGTCGCCGTACAGCGCGTGCGAGCGGACCCGGCCGGAGGTGCGGCCGTGGTACTTCTCGGGCAGCCCGGCGTGGCAGACGACCAGCCGTCCGCCGTCCAGCACGTAGTGGCTGACCAGTCCGTCGATGAACGTCGCGACGCGCCCGCGGAACTCCGGGTCCTCCTTGTCCACGCGCTCCAGCTGCTCGACGGTCTCGGCGAGGCCGTGCGTCTGCTGGACCTTGCGGCCCTTGAGGTAGCGGCCGAGCTTGTTCTCGTGGTTGCCGGGCACGCACAGCGCATGGCCGTCGGCCACCATCGACATGACCCTGCGCAGCACCCCGGGGCTGTCGGGGCCCCGGTCGACGAGGTCGCCGACGAACACGGCGGTCCGCCCCTCGGGGTGCGCGCCGTCCACGTAGCCGAGCCTGCCGAGCAGGGTCTCCAGCTCGGAGGCGCAGCCGTGGACGTCGCCGATGATGTCGAACGGGCCGGTGAGGTGGCGCAGGTCGTTGTAGCGGCGCTCCAGCACCACCCGGGCGTGCTCGGCCTCCTCCTCGGTGCGCAGGACGTGCACCTTGCGGAAGCCCTCGCGCTCCAGGCCGCGCAACGAGCGGCGCAGCTCGCGGCGGTGGCGCTGGACCACGTGCCGGGGCATTCCGGCCCGGTCGGGGCGCTCGGCGTTGCGGGCCTGGCAGACCTCCTCCGGCAGGTCGAGGACGATCGCGATGGGCAGCACGTCGTGCTCCCTGGCCAGCGACACGAGCCGGCGGCGGGCCTCCGACTGCACGTTGGTGGCGTCCACGACGGTCAGCCGGCCGGCGGCCAGCCGCTTGCCCGCGATGTAGTGCAGGACGTCGAAGGCGTCCCGGCTGGCGCTCTGGTCGTTCTCGTCGTCGGCGACCAGACCGCGGCAGAAGTCCGAGGAGATGACCTCGGTCGGCTTGAACTGCCTGCGGGCGAAGGTGGACTTGCCGGATCCGCTCGCGCCGATGAGGACGACGAGGGAGAGGTCGGTGACCGGAAGGACGCGACCGGCGTCCTCGCCGCCGGTACTCGTACGGGTGGTGCTGGTGGTGCTCATGCGGCGTCCGCCTCCTTCTCGGTCGTGTCGGTCGTGTCGGTCCTGCCGGTGCTTCCCCGGGGGGATGCCGTCGTGGTGAAGACAGCCATCTGGGTGGGCGGGCCGACCTCGGGGTCGTCGTCGCCGACGGGTACGAACTCCACGCCGTACCCGTAACGGCCCGCCACGCGCTCCGCCCATGCGCGGAACTCGGCGCGGGTCCATTCGAAACGGTGGTCGCCGTGCCGGGTGTGCCCGGCCGGGAGGGTCTCCCAGCGGACGTTGTACTCGACGTTCGGCGTGGTCACGAGCACGGTACGGGGACGGGCCGCGCCGAACACCGCGTACTCCAGGGCGGGCAGCCTCGGCAGGTCCACATGCTCGACGACCTCACTGAGCACCGCCGCGTCGTACCCCGCGAGCCGCTTGTCCGTGTACGCGAGGGAGCCCTGCCGGAGGGTGACCCGGGAGGCCTGGCGCTCGCCCATCCGCTCCAGCCGGAGCCGGCGCGAGGCGATGGTGAGGGCGCGCATCGAGACGTCGACGCCCACGATCTCCGTGTACCGGGGGTCCTTGAGCAGGGCCTGCACCAACTGGCCCTGGCCGCAGCCCAGGTCGAGCACACGGCTCGCCCCGGCCGCGGTCAGCGCCGCCAGGATGGCGTCCCGGCGCCGCACCGCGAGCGGGACCGGCCGCTCCTCGGTGTCGGCGGTCTCGTCGACGGCGTTGTCGATGCTCTCGACGGCCAGGTCGTCGGACTCGGCGAGCCGGACCAGCTCCAGGCGCTCCATCGCCTGCCGGGCCAGTCCCCGGCGCCGGGAGAGATAGCGGCTGGTGATCAGCTTCTGCTCCGGGTGGTCGGCCAGCCAGCCCTCGCCCGCCCGCAGCAGCTTGTCGACCTCGTCCGGCGCCACCCAGTAGTGCTTGGCGTCGTCGAGCACGGGCAGCAGCACATACAGCTGGCGCAGCGCGTCGGCGAGCCGCAACTCGCCCTCCAGCACCAGCTGTACGTACCGCGAGTCGCCCCACTCGGGGAACCGCTCGTCCAGCGGCACGGGCCGCGCCTGAACGCCCGACCAGCCCAGCGGACCGAAGAGCTTGCGCACCAGCTCGGCACCACCACGGGCCGGCAGGGCGGGCACCTCGATCCGCAGCGGCATCGGCGCCGCCGCCCGCTCCGGCATCGCCTTGCAGTCACCGCGCAGCGCGGACTTGAAGGTGACGCTCATCGCGGTGGACAGCAGCGAGGACGCCGCGTAGGGGCGGTCGTTGACGTACTGCGCGAGCGCCGCGTCGGGCGCTCCTCCCCGGCCCTTGCCCTTGCCGCGCCGCACCAGCGCCACCGGATCCACCTCCAGCAGCAGTGCGGCCGTGCACCGCTCCGCGGACGCTTCGGGATAGAAGACGTGCGCGACGCCGTGCGAGGTGGAGAACGTCTGCGCCTTCTCGGGATGCTTGTGCAGCAGGAAGCCGAGATCGGTGGCGGGACGCTCCGGGGTGCCGGTGGTACTGATCGTCAGGAACACCCGTCCGAGTATGCTGCGCCCCCTCCCCCGTCACCAGGCAATTTCCTCCGTGCGTCTAGGGTTCGGCCCATGACTGAGCGACGCTCCCTCCTCGGCGGTTCGGTGTTCGAGGAACAGATCGGATACGCCCGCGCCGTGATCGACGGCGACTGGGTCCATGTCTCCGGGACGACCGGATTCGACTACGCCACCATGGCCATCTCCGACGACGTGGTCGAACAGGCCGAACAGTGCCTGCGCACCATCGGGGCAGCCCTGTCCGAGGCGGGATGCGCCTTCGCCGACGTGGTGCGGGTCCGCTACCTCCTGCCCGAACGCGCCGACTTCGAGCCCTGCTGGCCCGTGCTGCGCCGCACCTTCGGCGAGGTCCGTCCCGCCGCCACCATGCTCGTCTGCGGCCTCGCCGATCCCCGGATGAAGATCGAGATCGAGGTCACCGCCCGACGCCGCCCCGTCTGAGGGCCGCCCGCCGCCGGGACCCGCCCCCGCCTCCTCCCCGTCCGCGACCGGCGCACCCCGGCACACCGCCCCCGTCACGGCGGAGCACCCGCTGGCCCATCTCGCGAGAAGGAGCCACCACGATCCCGCGTGGGTCCCACCGCTGAGCGGTGGTTGACCGCCGCGTCCGGCGCTACCGCCCCGTCAGCGAGGCGATCGCCTCGGGCCCCACGCGGCAGCAGCCGCCGATCAGGCGGGCGCCGGCCTCCCGCCAGGCCGGCAGCAGGTCCGGGGCGAAGGTGGTGGCCCCGGTCCAGGCCGAGCGGCGGGGGTCCCAGCGCTCGCCGCTGTTGGGGTAGGCGACGGCGGGCTTGCCGGTCGTCGCGACGGCGAGGCGGACGGCCGCGGCGACGTCGCGGGGGTCGCAGCAGTTCACCCCGACGGCCACCACCTGGTCGTTGTCCGCGGCCGGGGCGAAGGCCTCCGCGAGGGGCTGCCCGGCCCGGGTCCGGTCCCCGTCCACCGTGCAGGAGAGCCAGACGGGCAGACCGCACCCCTCCACCGCGCGCAGCAGCGCCCGTGCCTCGTCCGCGTCCGGCACCGTCTCCAGTGCCAGGACATCGGGCCCCGCCGCGGCCAGGGCCTCCACACGGGGGCGGTGGAAACGCTCCAGCTCCCGGACCGTGAGGCCGTAGCGTCCCCGGTACTCCGAGCCGTCGGCCAGCACCGCCCCGTACGGGCCGACCGACGCCGCCACCCAGACGTCCTCGGCGGTCGCCCCGGCCGCCCGGCGGGCCAGCTCCACACTCCGGGCGAAGAGACCGGCGGCGCGGGCGGGACCGATCCCGCGCCGCAGGAACCCCTCGAAGCTCGCCTGGTAGCTGGCGGTGATGAGCACCCGTGCGCCCGCCCGCACATAGGCGGTGTGGGCCGCCTCGATCTGCTCGGGCCCGTCGGCGAGCAGCCGGGCCGACCACAGCGCGTCGGACAGATCGCAGCCCTGCGCCTCCAGCTGGTTGGAGAGCCCGCCGTCCAGCAGGACCGTCCCCGCCGCCAGCGCCGCGGCGAGCGGGCGGACCGGGCCCGCGGGAGGGGGATCGCCGGACGGACCGGGGGCGGGTGGCACGGGTCGCTCCTCTCAGCCCAGCTGGGACTGGACCTGCGAGGAGATCAGCTCCAGGTGGTCCAGGTCGTCGAGATCCAGCACCTGGAGGTAGATGCGGGAGGCCCCGATCTCCCCGTAGCGGCCGATCTTGTCGACCACCTCGTCCGGCGAACCGGCCAGGCCGTTGGCCTTCAGCTCCGCGACGTCCCGCCCGATGACCGCGGCGCGGCGGGCCACCTCCGCGTCGTCCTTGCCCACACAGACGACCAGCGCGTTGGAGTACACCAGGCTGTCCGGGGCCCGGCCGGCCTCCTTCGCGGCGTCCCGGACCCGGCCGAACTGCTTCTCGCTGTCCTCCAGCGAGGCGAACGGGATGTTGAACTCGTCGGCGTACTGCGCGGCCAGCCTCGGGGTGCGCTTCGCGCCGTGGCCGCCGATCAGCACCGGCACCTTGGCCTGGGCGGGCTTGGGAAGCGCCGGCGAGTCGGTGAGCTGGTAGTAGGTGCCGTCGTAGGTGAACGTGTCGCCGATCTCGGTGGCCCAGAGTCCGGTGACGATGGCCAGCTGCTCCTCCAGCCTGCCGAACTTCTCCTTCGGGAACGGGATGCCGTAGGCCTTGTGCTCCTCCTCGAACCAGCCCGCGCCCAGGCCCAGTTCGACACGGCCGCCGGACATCCGGTCGACCTGGGCGACCTGGATGGCGAGCACACCGGGCAGCCGGAAGGTGCCCGCCGTCATCAGGGTGCCGAGGCGGATCCGCTTGGTCTCGCGCGCCAGTCCGGCGAGCGTGATCCAGGCGTCCGTCGGGCCGGGGAGCCCGTCGCCCCCGCCCATGCGCAGATAGTGGTCGGAGCGGTAGAAGGCGTCGAAGCCGAGGTCCTCGGTCGCCTTCGCGACGGTGAGCAGGGTGTCGTAGTCGGCCCCTTGCTGGGGCTCGGTGAAGATTCGAAGATCCATGCATCCATCCTGCACCTCCGGACCCCGCACCGGCCCCACCCGCCCCGCCGCCCCGCCGCCCCACGCGCCGCCGTGTCTCACCCCGCCGGCCCGTGGAGCACACCGTGCGGGCCGTCGCGCTCCCGCTGGCGGTCGATGTCCTCCTGGCGCTCGCGGTCCCGTTCGTCGAGCAGCCGGAGCATGCCGTGCACCCGGTCGGTCGACTCGTCGGCGGCGTCGATCGCCTCCATGCACTGCCAGTACAGGCCCTGTTCGTCGGTCTCGCAGGCCACACCGACCAGGGCCATGCCCACCTCACCGAGCAGCGTGCCCAGCCCGGTCAGGGCCGCGCGCGGATCGGCCACTCCGGAGAGCCGCGCGGCCCGTGCCACACCGGCCCGCGCCGCCGGGTGGTCCAGGGCCCCGTTGCTCCGGCCGCCGATCTCGCTGAGCCCGGAGGCCTCGCCCCGTAACTCCTTCGGGCCGTCGGCGGCCAGCCTGCTCCCGATCGCCTGGGCCAGGGCCTGGGCCTGCCAGGCCTCCGCGATGATGTCCGGTGTGCCCCGGCTCTGCGCCAGTGCCTGCCGGATGATGCCTACCAGCCGCTCCGCTTCCATCCGATGCCCCCGCTCGATAGGAATACCGCTCACCCTCTCCATTACCCACAGTGAGGGTGGTGGTACCGAAAGGCCAGGGGATTTCGGAAATCTGTGGACACTCGCTCGACTGTGGACAACTCGGTCACTCCGAAGAGTGACGGCCAGGTGTATCCGTGGGGTCGGGCACGGGAAAGCGCGTCTCATTCCGCTCGATCTTGGCGTCGAGCGCCGCCAGCGCGTCGATGCCCAGCACCTCGCAGAACTGCAGCAGATACGCGAGCACATCGGCGACCTCGTCCGCCACCCTGGGGGCCGTGGCGGGATCGTCCATGACCCGCGCCGACTGCTCGGGCGTCAGCCACTGGAAGATCTCGACGAGTTCGGCGGCCTCGACGCTCAGAGCGGAGGCGAGGTTCTTCGGGGTGTGGTACTGCTCCCAGTCGCGGGCGGCCGCGAACGCGGCGAGCCGCCGCTGGAGGGTTCCTACATCGAGTTCCGTCACGGCCCCAGGTCTACCACCGCGCCTACGGACGCGGGGACGGGGGCCGGGGACCGGGCGGGGAGCCCGAGGCGCCCGTGCCCGGTCCCGTACGCCTACATTCCCGGGACGCCCGCCGCCGTCACTCCCTCGACCTCCATGCCGGCCGGCGAGAGGAGGAAGACATTGCGGTCCACCCGGTGCATGCCGCTGCCCAGGCCGAAGACCACACCGCTGGCGAAGTCCAGGATCCGCTTGGCCACATCGGTCTCGGCGCCGGTCAGGTCGAGCAGCACGGGGACCTGGGCGACCAGGTACTCGGCGACCTCGCGCGCGTCGGCGAAGACCTGGACCCGCAGCACCACCATGCGGCGCTGCTCGGCGCTCTCCTGTTCGTCCGGGACCGTGCGGTGGTCGACCCGGGAGGGCCACTCGTTGCGACTGCGCAACGGCACGACCTGAGCCAGTCCCTCCCACTGCTCGTCCGTGACGTCATACCTGTCGTACCTGCTCACCGGACCACCCCGTCTGTGCGCCGGTTGGCGTCCCGCCGGCCGCGCTCTCTGTTCATCGGGCAATTCTCTCGCCCCTCACCCGTTCGGCCTACCAGCGACACGGGTCAGGAACCGGGCGAACCGACCGGTTCCGCCGTCTCGTGCGCGCCGACGCGTCCCGTCCCCGCCGGGGACGTGGTGTCCAGGGGGGTGAACCGTACCGGAAGGTGGACCAGGGCCCGGTGGAAGGGGCCGGGGCGCCAGAGCAGTTCCCCGGCCGGAACGGCGAGTTCCGCGTCGCACAGCAGACTGGTGAACTGCTCGATCGCGGTCATCGCGATGAGCAGCGCCGGCTGCCGGGCCGGACAGCGGTGGGGCCCCGCCGACCAGGCCAGGTGCGCACTGCCGCCGGAGGGGAGGTCCTGGTCCGCTCCTCCGGGTGCCGACTGGGTGTTGGCGGCGGCGAACGAGACCATGACGAGCTGTCCGGCGCGGAGCCTGACACCGTGGAACTCGGTGTCGTGGCGCGGGTAGTGGGCGGCCAGATTGGCGATCGGCGGTTCCTGCCAGAGGACTTCGTTGATCGCCTCGTGCGCGGTCATGGCGCCTCCGTGCAGCGAGCCGGCGTACCGCCGGTCGGTGAGCATGTGGAGGATCGTGTTGCCGATGAGGTTGGTCGAGGGGTCGTGTCCCGCGCTGAGCAGCAGGGTGAGCTGACGGACGGTCTCGTCGTTGTCGAGCCGCGCCGGGTGGGCGAGGAAGTAGGAGGCGAGGTCGTTGCGCGGCCGGGCGCGCCGGTCGGCGACGAGCCGGGTGACGACGGCGACGAGGTCGGCGTAGGCGGCGGCCGCGCCCTGTGCGGAGTTCATCATCCCGCTGATGCCGTCGACGATCCGTTCGCCGTCGGCGGGGTCGACGCCGAACCAGGTGACGAAGACGTGGAGCGGGAGCCGGCGGGCGTACTGGGCGATGAGGTCCCCGCTGCCGGTGGCGGCGAACTCGCCGATGAGCTGCTGGGCGACCTTGGCCACCTCGGCACGCAGGAGGTGCGGTTCGATGAGGGCGAGGGTGTCGTTGATCGCCTCGCGGTAGCGGGCGTGCTCCGGACCGTCGCTGAACAGGGCGGTGGGGCGGTGTCCGAGGACGGGCAGGACCGGGGAGTCGGCGGGGACCGTGGCCTGCCAGGCCCGGGGGTCCTTGCTGAAGGTGTCGCTGTCGCGGAGCAGGTCGACGGCGGCCTGGTAGTCGGTGACGAGGAGCGCGTCGACGCCGGGGGCGAGGCGGACCGGGGCGAGCGGGCCGTGCTCGCGCAGTCTGCGGTAGTGGCCGTGCGGGTCGGCGGCGAAGGCGGGGCCGTACAGCGCGAGCGGCTGCGGCGGCTGAGGCAGTGGGGTCATGACGGGTCCTCGGGCTGCGGCAGGCGGGTCAGCACGTGTTCGGCCAGGGCGATCAGGGCGTCGATGCTGCCGCGCCGCTCCCGGGCGTCGCACTGGACGAGCGGGGTCCCCGGGGCGAGGTCCAGATGCTTGCGCAGGACGTCGTCGCTGTGGGTGGGGGCGTCGGGGAAGCGGTTGACGGCGACGGCGTACGGCAGACCCTGCTCCTCGACCATGTCCATGACGGCGAAGGAGTCGGCGAGACGCCGGGTGTCGACGAGGACGAGGGCGCCGAGCGCGCCGCGCGCGATGTCCTCCCAGAGCGGCAGGAAGCGTTCCTGTCCGGGGGTGCCGAACATGTAGAGCACCAGGTCGTCCAGGACGGTGAGGCGTCCGAAGTCGATGGCGACGGTGGTGGTGGTCTTGTCGGGGAGTCCGGCGGTGCTGTCGAGTCCGGTGCTGGACTGGGTCATCGCCTCCTCGGTGTGGAGGGTGGCGATCTCCGAGAGCGTCCGGATCAGGGTGGTCTTGCCCACGCCGAAGGGACCCGTGACGACGAGCTTCATCAGGGTCCGGGCACCGGCCGGCAGATAGCCGACGCCCGTGCGGTCAGTGGAGGGAGCGGAGTCCAACGAGCAGCCTCTCGACGAGCGGCCGGTCGATGTCCCCGGCACTGGGTATCGGCGGTCGCGTGAGCAGAAGTCCGGCGGCCGCGAGATCCGTGGCCAGGAATACGGTGGCGCTGACCGGCAGTTCCAGATGCGCCGCGCATTCGACGACGGTGAGGGCGCCGGGTTCCAGCAGCTCGCAGAGTCTGCGCTGCTCCGAACCGAGGTCTCCCGGCAGTGCCTCCCCGGTGCGCAGGAGGACGGCGAGCCGGTCGAGCGCGGGGCCGGTGGGCCGGGTGCGGCCCCCGGTGACGAGGTAGGCGGGTATCAGACGGCGTTCTGGGCCGGCGGTCATGGCCGGTCGGTGGAGTCCGGCCGGCGGGTGGGCGCGTGCATCGCCCGGGTCAGCGCGGTGACCTGCACCTGCATCTGGTAGGCGATGTCGCCGAGCTTGGCGCCGGGTTCGGCGAAGAGCGCCAGGGTGGTGTTCTTGCCGGCCGGGACGACGATCGCGAAGCCGAGATCGGATTCGACGACGGTCTGGGCCAGGTGCGGGGTGTCGGCGCCGGTGAACGCGGTGGTGAAGGCGCGGGCGGCGGCGTGCAGGGTGGCCGTCATCGCGGCGACGCGTTCGCCGGAGGCCCGGTCGAGGCCGGGTGAGGCGCCTTCGACGAGACCGTCTCCGGTGGCGACCACGGCGTGCTGGACCCCGGGCAGCTCAAGCAGCGGGGTCAGCACCCATGCGAGGTCACCGGTGAGGGGGCTGGGGGCGCTCACTTCTCGTCGTCTCCTTGGTCGTCCTGGTCGCCCAGGTGGTCGTGGCCGTCCTCGTCCGGTGCGGGGGCCCGCCCGGTGACGCTCCTGCCGATCTGGGTGCCCTGCTGGAGCGCCGCCCAGGAGGACTCGGCCTGCTCGGGTGTGCGCGGTGCCGGTACGGAGACCGGGGCGGCCGGGGCCGCCGCCGGGGCGGGGCGCGGTGAGCGGCGGCGCCGGGTGGGCAGCCCCGAGGGTTCGGCGGCGGCCTCCGGCGCGCCCTGCCCCGTCTCGCGTCCCCGGCCGCCGGCGGGCCGGCCGGGTTCCGGGTGGGCGGACACGGGGGCCGGGGCCAGCACGGAGAGCGTGTGGTCGTCCTCCATGACGGTCAGCAGATGCGCGGGGACCCGGAGGATGGTGCGCATGCCGCCGAAGGGCGAGGCTTCGATGTGGCAGTGGAAGCCGTACTGGACGACGAGCCGGCCGACGACGGCGAAGCCGGTCTGGGGCGGGTCGCCGAGTTCGGTGAGCAGGACCTCGGAGGGGCCGGCGAGCAGGGCGCGGGCCCGGTCCAGCGCGTCGTCGTCCATGCCGATGCCGGCGTCGTCGACGACCAGGAACGCGCCGCGTCCGCCGCTCTGCTGGACCGTCACCTGGACGTCGGTGTCGGGGTGCGAGTAGGCGGTGGCGTTGGCGAGGAGTTCGGCCAGCGCGATGGCGAGGGGTTCGGCGGCGCGGGCGGCGAGGGCGAGGCGTTCGTCGCGCAGGTGGTTGGAGACCTTGACGCGTTCGTAGCCGGCGACGCGGGACTGGGCGCCGAGGACGATCTCGACGAGGGGGGAGTTCTGCCGGGCGAGGCCGGGCCAGGCGTCGCAGAGCACGGCGGTGGCCTGGGTGCGGCGCAGGGCCAGCTCGTTGCGGAAGTCGAGCTGGAGGATGCGCGGGTCGTCGTACTCGTGCTGGAGTTCGTGGAGCAGGCGCTGGGACTGGTTGAGCAGGGACTGGATCTTGGCGGAGGTGCCCCGCATCGCGGCGCGGGCGGCGGCGTCGACGCGGCGGCGCTCTTCCAGGACCGCGGTGCGGGTGGCCTGGACGGCCTCGGTGAGCAGCCGGGCGGCGTCCCCGTCGACCTCGGTGGCCTCGCGCAGTCCGGGGACCGGGGCGCTGGGGTGGGAGAGCGAGAGCGCCGCGGCGGGTATGCGTTTGCGGGCCAGCTGGCGTATCTCGTCGACGAGGGCCGCGGTACGGGCCTCGGCCGTCTTCGCCTGGCGTTCGGACAGTTCGGCGTGGGCCACGGCGAGCTGTTCGGAGCGGGCCGCCCGGTAGGAGCGGACCGTCGCCGCCACGGCGGCGACGACGGCGATCAGCGCCACGATCCATGCCATGCCGTTACCGCGTTTCTGTCGTCGGGGTGACCTCCGGCCGGACTGCCGGGGGCCGGGGTCAGTCGGCCGCGGGGGCCGTGGTGCGGGCCTCCACTTCCCGGGCGACCTCGGCGACCTCGGTCATGACCTGGAGGACGCCGGGGAGTTCCGAGCCGTCGAGGTTGCGGTACTCGCTGCCGATGGTGACCACGAGCCGCTCCGGGAGGCCGAGTTCGGGGTGGCGTCCTTCGGCGATGACGCGGCGGGCGGCCTCGGTGGGGGGTATTCCGGCGGCGTGGAAGGCGTGGGCGCGTTCGCGCACGTACTCCAGGTACACGATGTGGTCGCGGACGCCGGAGCGGTCCAGGACCGGGCCGTGGCCGGGGACGATGGTCTCGGCGCCGGTGGCGAGGACCTGTTCGCAGGCGGCGATCACGTTGTCCAGGGGGCCGGCCCAGTGGATCGGGTGGTCGCCCGGCTGCCGCGGCGTGCTGGAGAAGATGATGTCGCCGCTGAAGACGGTGCTCTGCGCGGGCAGGTGGACGATGAGGTCACCGGCGGTGTGCGCGGGCGGCAGGGAGCTTACGCGAACGGGGTAGTCCCCGAAGGTCAGTTCGAGTTCCCCGGTGAAGTACGTGGTCGGGCGGACCGGTTCGGTGGCCGACCAGTCGAAGGGGCCGAAGTGGCGGCCGAGGTAGGCGCCGAGCGGGGTGGCGGAGTCGCCGCCGCTGACCAGCGCGTGCTGCTGCTGCGGCGTGGGCTCGTAGTGGATGTGTTCCTTGGCCTCGCGGGTGACGATGATCTCCGCGTCGGGCAGGACCCCCGCACCCCAGAAGTGGTCCCCGTTGGCATGGGTGACGACGATCCGGTCGATGGTGACGCCGTCGGGCAGCCGCTTGGTGGACTCGGCGAGGAACTGGCCCGCCAGCACCGCGTCGTACGGGGTGTCGATCCAGAGCGCGCCCCGGGGCGAGACGAGCAGCCCGCAGTTGGCCAGCCCCCAGCCCCGCTTCGGCGGCAGCCAGGCGTACAGGCCACGGCCCAGGTCAGCGACTTCTCCACCCGTGATCGACATGCACGCGATTATGCCGACCCCGATCCGGGCGCGCGTTCGAACCAGGTCTCGATTTGATTCCGTTGGCGTGAAACCGCCCTTGCCTCATCCCGGTGCGGTGCGGTCGGTGACGGTACGAGAGCGACCGAACGCCCCAGCGGAACGCATGATCAGGGCATTCCCCCTGCAACTCACCCGATTCACGCACCCCTTGCCCGAGAACGTGACGACCCGCCATCAAACGAACGGAGGCCGATTACCCACCGAGCATGGCTGAAAACAGACGCATAAAAGCTCCTGGAGCAGCCATCGCCGCGACGGCTCAGACCGTGATCACCGTGACACCGGCCTCGGTGAAACGGGCGGCGTCCTCGGGGGTGATGCCCCGGTCGGTGACGAGGACGTCGACCAGGTCGAGATCGCAGACCCGGGCGAAGGCCCGCTTGCCGATCTTGGACGAGTCGGTGGCCACCACCACCCGCTGCGCCTGCTGGGCGAGGAGCCGGTTGATGCTGGCCTCGCCCTCGTGGTGGACGTACACCCCGCGCTCGGTGTCGATCGCGTTGATCCCGAGCACGGCGACGTCCAGCGTGATCTCGCCGAGCACGCCGCTGGCCAGCGGCCCCGTCAGCTCGTACGACTGGGGCCGGGCCACACCGCCGGTCACCACGATCTTGATCTGCGGCCGGATCACCAGCTCGTTGGCGATGTTCAGCGCGTTGGTGACGACGGTCAGGGACGGCTGGCCCGGAGCGGCGCCCGCGCCCTCGCCGACGAGGTCGGAGCGCACGGCCAGCGACCTGGCCACCTCGGTGATGGTGGTGCCGCCGGTCAGGCCCACCACCTCGCCGACCGCGACCAGTTCGGCGACGGCGCGGCCGATGGCCTGCTTCTCCGGGGCGTTGCGCCCCGCCTTGTAGCGCAGCGCCAGCTCGTAGCTGACCCCGTGCGCCACCGCGCCGCCCCGGGTGCGGGTGAGCAACTGCTGCTCGGAGAGCTGGTCGAGGTCGCGGCGGATGGTCGCGGCCGAGACGTCGAGCGTCCGGGCGGCGTCCTCGACGTCCACCCGGCCGTGCTTGCCGACGAGTTCCAGCAGTGCGTTCCACCGGGCGTCCCTGGACACGAGCTCTCTCCTCACGGGTCCGGTCTGCGGGCACCCGTCCCCCGGGGCGCGATCACCGGAACACGCGCAAGCGTCGCACACGGCCTCTCCGAGTCAAGCCGCCTGCGCGCTGCGTGCTTGATAGTGCTCGCTGAACGCGAGTAACGTGCGTAATCGAGCATCCCATCACCAGTACGGAGTGCAAAAGTGTCTTTTGTCGAGATCGAGACCGCCAGCCAGCCGGAGTGCTGGCGCCGCGCCGCACAGCTGGCTCCGGAGCACGCCGACGTCCTGCCCGCCACCGGCGAGCGCGTCGCCGTCGTCGGCTGCGGGACCTCGTTCTACATGGCTCAGGCATACGCCGCGCTCCGCGAGGACTCCGGACAGGGCGAGACGGACGCGTTCGCCGCCTCGGAGTTCCCCTTCCGGCGCCGCTACGACCGGGTGGTCGCCCTGACCCGGTCCGGCACCACGACGGAGGTCCTCGGCCTGCTGGACCGGCTGCGCGGAACCACCCCGACCGTGGCCGTCACCGCGGACCCGGACACCCCGGTCATGTCGGCCGCCGACGCGGTCGTGGTCCTCGACTTCGCGGACGAACGGTCCGTCGTGCAGACCCGGTTCGCCACCACGCTCCTCACCCTGCTCCGCGCCCACCTGGGCCTGCACAGCGACGCCGTGGTCCGCGACGCGGAGGCCGCGCTCGCCGAGCCGCTGCCCGAAGGGCTCGTGGACTGCTCCCAGTTCACCTTCCTCGGCCGCGGCTGGACGGCGGGCCTGGCCAACGAGGCGGCGCTGAAGATGAAGGAGGCCTCACTGTCCTGGACGGAGGCCTACGCCGCGATGGAGTACCGCCACGGCCCGATCAGCATCGCCACCACCGGCACCGCGACCTGGACCTTCGGCCCGGCCCCCGAGGGGCTGCGCGAGCAGGTCCTCGCCACCGGCGCGCGCTGGATCGAGAGCGGGCTCGACCCGCTGGCCGAGCTGGTCCGCGTGCAGCGCCTGGCCGTCGCCCGTGCCGCCGCCCGCGGTCTGGACCCCGACAGCCCCCGCCACCTCACCCGTTCCGTGGTCCTCGCGGAGGCCTGAGCCGGCCGGACCCGCGCGTCGCACGGCCGGGGCGCCTTCGCACGAGGCGCGCCCCGGCCGGCGCCGATACGCGTCAGGACTCCTCGAAGTAGGCGTCGAGGACCGCGTCGAAGCCCTCCGTCCACTCCTTCAGCTCGCTCCTGGCGGACGCCTCGACCTCGGCGTTGAACCAGCGCTGGGACGACATGTGGACGGTGACGGTGAACCGGCGGCCGAACCGGGCCGGCTTCAGCTCCACGGCACCGATCTCGTCCCAGCGGAAGTCCGCCTCCTGGTCGTCCAGCGTGAACCGGATCCCGGCGCGGTCCGCGGTGATCGACCCGCGCCGGTCCTTCACCGCGAACGACGTCCCGTCGGCGGCGTCCTCGTCGCTCTCGTCCTCCTCGTCGTCCGCCGCCTTCGCGGGGGCGGGCTCGTCGTCGGGGGCCGCGTCCTCGGGCACGGCCTCCGCCGCGACCTCGTCGGTCGCCGCGTCCTTGGCCGCGGTCCCCTCGGGCTCCTCGGTCTCCGCGGTCTCCGCGGTCTCCTCCGGGTCCTTGTCCGCCGTCGCGGCGGTCCTGGGGGCCGTGAGACCGGGGATGAACGCCGGGTCTGTCCCCGCGGCGTACGCGGGCTGAGTCTTCGGATCTATGCGCTGCTCCACGGCGGGCAGTATGGCCGACGAACCTGTACGGGGCCAGTAAGGCCGCCGTTCGCCGTCCCCTCGCCCCCCGGCGGGGCGCGGCAGGGAGCGGGTCCGCGTCGCCGCGGCCCGCCCCCGGGTGTCCGCCGTCCGGCGGCGGGCCGTCAGTTCACGGCGCAGGCCTTGTCGCCCAGGGCGAAGGAGGCCGGTGCGGCGTTGCCTCCCGTCAAGGTGCCGGTGAAGCCGAAGGCAACCGAGGAGCCGGGCGCCACCGTGCCGTTCCAGGAGATGCTGGAGGCCGTCACCTTCGCGCCGTCCTGCGCCGGGGTGGCGTTCCACATCTGGCCGATCCGCTGACCGTCCGGGAAGGTCCAGCCCAGCGTCCAGCCGTCCAGCGCCGCCGTCCCGGTGTTTGTGAGCGTCACATCCGCCTGGAAGCCGCCCGACCACTGGTTGGTGACCTTGTACGTCACCGCGCACACGGCGTCACCGGGCGGGGTGCCCGGGTCGGTGCCGGGGTCCGGGTCGGTCCCCGGGTCCGTGCCGCCGTCGCCGCCTCCGTCGCTGTCCGAGGAGTCGCCGTAGATGATGCCTCGCCCGTTGGTCGAGACGTAGACCCGTCCGTAGATCCTCGGGTCGCCGGTGATGGCCGCCCCGGTCCAGCCCCACTGGTGGGCGTCGTCGTTGATCCGCGTCCAGGTGGCTCCCGCGTCCGTGGAGCGGAAGATGCCGCGCACCCCGCCGATCTTCGCGCTGACGAACAGCGTCTGGTACGAGGCCCCGGCGGCCGCCTTGCCGAAGCCGACCGAGTCCGCCTGGTCCACGCCGCTCAGCCGGGTGAACGACGCGCCGGAATCGGTGGAGTGCCACAGCCCGTACGCGCCGTTCGCGCTGCCGCCCGCGAGCCAGACGTCGCCCTCGGTGCCCGGCACGGCCTTGAAGCGCACGTTGCCCTCGGCGGGCAGTCCGCTCGACGCCTTCGCCGTGAAGGTGGCGCCGCCGTCGGTGGAGACGTAGAAGGTGCCCGCCTTGTAGCCGTAGAACTTCTTCGGGTTCTTCCGGTCGGACTCGACGGTGGCCCCGGCCGGGATGCCGGCCGACGCCGACCAGGTGCTTCCGAAGCCGGTGGTGTGCTGGACGCCCGCGCCCTCCGGGGACCAGACGAAGCCGCTGCCGTCGGCCGCCGCGGCGACGGTGCCGCCGCCGGTGACGCCCGAGGGCTCGGAACCCTGGAACCAGTTGGCCCCGTTGTCCGTGGAGAAGCCGATGTGCGGGGCGGCGTCGGCGTTGCCGACCCGGACCACCGTGTTCGGGTTGCTCTCCGCGAAGTCCAGGCTGGTGGTCGAGGTGAGGTTGGGCGAGGTGAACATCATCCCGGGCACGGCGTCGAGATCGGTGTGCCGGAAGCCGCCGACGTCACCGAGCGCGCTGAGCAGCGGAGCGCCGGACGGCGGGCTGGCCAGGTCGTTGACGGCGGTCTCCTCCAGCCCCTTCACCATCGGGGTGATCGCGAACTGGGTGCCGGAGTCCCAGTTGGTGAGGTTCTCCGTGCCGTAGATCGTCGCGCCGGTTCCGTACATCATCCGGTCGGAGTCGAAGGGGTCGATCTCCAGCGCCTCGGTCATCCAGCCGAGCTTCGGCGTGGTCTCCGGCGGCGCGGGGTTGGCGTTCCAGGTCAGCCAGGGCACCGAGGAGACGTCCTGGGTGAAGCGGTTGGTGCGGTTGGGGTAGCTGGTGTAGTCCCAGGCCCGGGTCCAGGTGGCGCCGCTGTCCGTGGAGCGGAAGATCTGCGTGTCCGGCCACCAGGAGCTGTACGCGGTCGCCATCACCGTCCCGGGGTGCTGCCGGTCCACCGTCAGTCCGCTGAAGCCGTAGTAGGTGTCCGCCTCCGCGACGGGGCTGACGTCCTTCCACTCGCCGGTCGCGGTGGTGTAGCGCCAGAGCCGTCCCTTGCTGCCGTCGTACGGGCCGCCGGTGTCGCTGAGGGAGAGATAGAGGTAGCCGTTGTCGGAGTCCAGCACGCCCTTGTGGGCCAGGTATCCGGTGGGCTGGCCGGCGATCCGGGACCAGGTGGTGCCGCCGTCCGTCGAGCGGTAGACGGTGTTCTCCTTGTCGGCGACGCCCACGTAGATGTCCTGGGTCGCGCTGCCCGCGCTGCCGGTCCGCTCGTCGAACGTCACCCAGACGATGCCCTGGTTGTCGTTGCCGTAGCCGCTGGTGTCGGTCGGGTCCTGGGAGTAGTTGCCCGGGTTGGGGAACGCCGTCACCTGCGACCAGCTCGCGCCGGAGTCCGTGGACCGCCACAGGCCCTTGCCGCTCGGCGCGCCCAGGTAGAGCACGGAGTTCTTGTTGGGGTCGACGGCCAGGCGCTCGCCCATGCCCCGGCCGGGCATGTTCCCGCCGAGCTTGAACGGGAGGGTGCTCGCCTTCCAGCTGGCGCCCCGGTCGGAGGAGCGCAGCACGGCGCCGTTGGTCGGGTCCCAGTCATTGGTGTACGTGCCCACGGCGGCGTACACGTTGTCCGGGTCGACGGAGTCCGAGGCCAGGCTCACCACCCCGGTCCAGCCCCAGTGGTCCCAGTCGACCCAGTCGAGCAGCGGTGTCCAGCGCTTGCCGGCCTGGTCCCAGCGGTAGGCACCGCCGATGTCGGTGCGGGCGTAGGCGAGGTTCTTCTCGGAGCGGTTGAAGACGATGCCGGGGACGAAGCCTCCGCCGTCGATGCGGACGTTCTTCCAGTCATAGGTGTCGGCGGCCGTCGACACATCGGATGCCTCGGCGGCCGGGGCGGCCGCTCGGGGCTGCGCCGACGCCGGGGCGCCGGTGGCGAACAGCCCGGCGGTGAGCGTGAGCGCGGCCAGCAGGGTGGCCAGGGATCTTGCGCTTGAGCGCACGGAAACGTCCTCTCCGAACAGGACCGCCAGCAGCGGCGGTAAGGGCGTGCACGGATGTGGGAGCGCTCCCATTTCGCGTCCCGATGGTAGCGGCGCCCCCGCGCCGGGAGAAGGGTGGCGACAGAGTTCATCCGATGACTTGATCAGGCCCTGTCATGAGGGCACTCCCCCGTCCTGCGGAAAACCGCAGGGGGCGCGGCGGCGAACCGCATACCGGCGGGGGCCTCCGGATTCCTAGCGTGACCGAGGAGCCGCGGTGCCGTGCCGCGGTCGTCACCCGGACCGGAGACCTCGTATGGACCACCTCGTGCTCGCCCTCCCCCAGGAACCGACCGACGGGGTGGCGGGATGGGCCGCCGGGCTCGTCGACACCCTGGGCGGCCCCGGGGCCGGACTCGCGATCGCGCTGGAGAACCTCTTCCCGCCGCTGCCGAGCGAGGTGATCCTGCCGCTGACCGGCTTCGCCGCCGGGCGGGGCGTGCTCTCCCTGGCGTCCGCCCTGTTCTGGACGACGCTGGGCTCGGTGGCCGGCGCGGCCGCGCTGTACTGGCTCGGGATGCTCTTCGGCCGGGAGCGGATGTACGCGCTGTGGGCGCGGCTCCCCCTGGTCAGGACCTCCGATCTGGCGCGCACCGAGGCGTGGTTCGCCCGGCACGGCACCAAGGCGGTCCTGCTGGGCCGGTTGGTGCCGGTCTTCCGCAGCCTGATCTCGGTGCCGGCCGGGCTGGAACGCATGCCCTTCGCGCTGTTCCTGGGGCTGACCGCCCTCGGGAGCCTGGGCTGGAACACCGTGCTGGTGATGGCGGGTTACTGGCTCGGCGACCAGTGGGACACCGTGGGGACCTGGGTCGGCGTCCTGTCCAAGGCCGTCCTCGCCCTGGCCCTGGCGGCCCTCGCCCTGTACGTCGCGGTCCGGCTCCGTTCCCCGAACGGCCGGGCCCAGCACCGCCGTACGCGGTCATGACACTGCACCTTCAAGCGGCACTAGGATCGGCGGACGTGACGGGGGACGCGGTGGCGGTCAGGGACTCCGGCCGGGCGCTGCCGGTCGCGGGCATGCTCCTGGGGTGCCTGACGGCGGTCGCCGGTCTCCTCCACTTCGCGGTGTCCGGGATCCTGCTGGGCGCCTTCCTGCTGTGGCCCCGCACCCGCGGCCGGGCGAGGGCCCGGTTCCTCGCGGGCGCCCGGCGGCTGACGGCGACCGAACGGTGGCGCCGGACCGTCTTCTTCGGCGACCGGTTCCCCGAGCACCACCCCCGGGACCGGCAGATCCTGCGCTATCTGGCCGCCCGTGCCTACGCCGGCCTGCTCGGCGCGGTGGTGATCGGACTCCTCGGCTTCGGGCTCGTGCTGGCGGTGCTCCTGGTGACCGGGGTCGTGCGGTCGACGGTGGACTGGGCGGAGTTGCCGGCCCAGATCCTTCTCGGCTCCGTCCTGCTCTTCCTCGATCTCCAGGGTCTGGTCTCACTGGCGGCGCTCGATGCCCGGCTCGCCCGGGAGTGCTTCGTGCCCGACGAGCGGGAGCTGCTGGAGCGGCGCATCGGCGAACTCGCCGCGAGCCGCGCCGCGGTGGTCCGCGCGGTGGACGCCGAACGGCGGCGCGTCGAGCGCGATCTGCACGACGGGGTGCAGCAGCGCCTGGTGGCGCTGGCCATGCTGCTCGGCCGGGCCCGCCGCTCCCGGGACGCCGGACGGGCCGACGCGCTGCTCGCCCAGGCGCACCGGGAGGCGGGCGAGGTCCTGGCCGAACTGCGGGACGTGGCCTGGCGGGTCTATCCCACGGCTTTGGACAGTCTGGGGCTGCGGGAGGCGTTGGCCGGGGTGGCCGAGCGGTGCGCGCTGCCGGTGCGGCTGGAGTACGAGGTGGCCGGGGAACTGCCGCCGCCCGTCGAGACGGCCGCGTACTTCGTGGTGTCGGAGTCCGTGACGAACGCCGCCAAGCACGCGGAGGCCGGCGAGCTGTACGTACGCGTCGTGCGCCGGGACGGGGTGCTGTCCGTGCTCGTCCGCGACGACGGGGCGGGCGGCGCGGACCCGGAGGGCACCGGCCTCGCGGGGCTGCGCGGCCGGGTCGCCGCGCTCGACGGCATGCTGGACGTCCACAGCCCCGCCGGGGGCCCCACCACCGTGACCGCGGAGCTGCCGTGCGTGTGATGCTCGCCGAGGACTCGACCCTGCTCAGGGAGGGGCTGGTCCGGCTCCTCGCCGAGGAGGGCCATGAGGTGACGGCCGCCGTGGGCGACGCGGACGCGCTGCTGGCGCGGGTGGCGCAGGACCCGCCGGACGTCGTCGTCACCGACATCCGGATGCCTCCGGACCACAAGGACGAGGGGCTGCGCGCGGCGGTGGAGATCCGCGGCCGGTTCCCGGGCGTGGGCGTGCTCGTGCTCTCGCAGTACGTGGAGCGGGCGTACGCCGCCCAGTTGCTGGCGTCCGACGCCGAACGGGTCGGCTATCTCCTCAAGGACCGGGTCGCGCAGGTCGAGGAGTTCCTGGACTCGCTGGACCGGATCCACGCGGGCGGTGCGGTCTTCGACCCGGAGGTCGTACGGCAGCTGGTCCTCCGCAGTGCGCACGGCGATCCGCTGTCGCGGCTGACCCCGCGCGAGAGGAGCGTGCTGGAGGCGCTGGCGCAGGGGCACACCAACGCGGCCATCGGGCAGCGGCTGCACATCTCGCAGAGCGCCGTGGAGAAGAACCTCAACGCGATCTTCGACAAACTGGGCCTGGAGCGTGCCACCGGGTACAACCGGCGGATCCTGGCCGTGCTGCGCTATCTGGAGGCGTGAAGGCGGGCCCGGGGCGGGGCGTCAGTACCAGTCGCCCCGGCCGGGCGGGTCGCAGAGTTCGAGCACGACCTCACCGGCCTCCGAGGTGGTGCCGCCCACCGGCCTGACCCGGTCGCCGACGTTCACCAGGTGCGGGGCCGCGCCGACGATGCGGCAGCGGTAGACGAAGCCCTCGGGGAAGCGGACCAGGGACTCGTTGCGCATGATCCGCGAGTAGCGGTTGACGACGCTGGACCGGACGACGACCCCGTGGCCCTCGCTGTGCCGGGACACCAGATCGCTCGACGCGCAGACGGGACACAGGAGTTTGCGGAAGGACGCGGTGCCGCACCAGCGGCAGACCTGGTAGACGAGGCCCTCCGTGCGGCGCTCCTCGACGGGGTGGCGAACCGCCGCCGGTCCTCTGTCGATTCCGGTGCTGATCACGGCTCGGCCTCCCGCTCTCGACTCGGTGCGCCGCGTCGTCGACGGCACATCGGCACCGTATGGCACTTAGTTCCATGAAGTAAAGGTACTCAGTACCGGAGAAGAGTGAACTACCTCTCAGCCACGGCCTCTTCCTCTCCGATGGCGGCCTCGATGCGCTGCACGACGCGCCACATGGGGGCACCCTTCGGCGCGATCATCACGATCACGTCCTCCTCGGCCACGGGCGGCAGCGGCCGCTCGGCGGCCGAGCCCCAAAGGGACCGGACGAGTTCGAGCGCCCGGTCCACCTCGGCGCCCGCGTCGCCCCGGCCGCCCGAACGCAGCCAGGAGCGCAGCCCGTTGTTGTGGGCGGCGACGACGGCGGCGGCGATCACCTCTGCGCGCAGTGCGGCGTCGGGGGTGTCGCCCCAGCGGCGCTCCAGATATCCCGCCATGGTCCGTTCGTACCGGCGCACGACGGACAGTTCGTACGTGCGCAGCCCCGGTACCTCCCGGGTGAGCCGGTAGCGCTGGACGGAGAACTCGGGCTTCTCCGCGTACATCCGGAACACCAGCCGGGCCGCGTCGCACACGGTGTCCACCGGGTCGCCGTCGCCGGCGGTGTCCAGGAACGCGGTCATCTCCGCGAGGCACCGCTCGTGGTCGGGGAAGACCGCGTCCTCCTTCGAGGGGAAGTAGCGGAAGAACGACCTCCGCCCCACCCCGGCGCTGGCGACGATGTCGTCCACCGTGGTCCGCTCGAACCCGCGCTCCATGAAGAGGGCGAAGGCCGCCTCGGCGAGCACGTCACGCATGGGCGGCTTCTTGGCAGGCCGGCGGTCCTCAGTCATGCCGGAAACGTAGCACCAGAACGGCACATCCGACACTGGGTACCTTTACGAAGGGTACTGAGTGCCATAGGATGACCGCAGAACCACCACCAGGTACAGGGAGAGCCGGCGTGAGCTTGAGGATCGTTGTCTGTGTGAAGTACGTGCCCGACGCGACCGGTGACCGGCATTTCGCCGATGACCTGACGTTGGAC
>NZ_JBHVIN010000012.1:0-285314 GCF_042799575.1 Streptomyces sp. NPDC057682
CCGGGTGGGGGCGTGCAGGGGTGTCCCCGCAGGAAATGGCGTACGACCCGGGTCCCTCGCGTACCGGGGTGAACACGCCATTTCTGAGGAGTCACCCCGGAGGGACCCCGCCCCCACCCACCGGACAACGGCGCACCCCGCACCCCCGAAGGGCACCCGCACGCTCAGGACCCGCGCGGCCCCCGCGACCGCATCAGGAGGTACGCGGCGGAGGCCAGGGCCGCGGCGCGGAGGGCCCAGGGGGCGGTGTCGCCGAGCGCCGGGCCCATGGCGCCCTCGGCGATGGGGGCGCCCCAGTGGCGGTTGAGGCGGCCCCACAGCCAGACGAGCGCGGCGGCGGCGACCACGCCGGGGAGGCCCATGACCGCCCAGTTGGACTGGGACTTGGAGAGGGTGCGGGTGATGTAGGCGAGGCCCCAGCCGGCCGCGAGGGCCACGAGGCCCTGGATGCCCTGGAGGACGGCGCCGGCGGCGAGGAGGAGGGCGGCGAGGAGGAGGACGGGGTGGGCGAAGCCGCGGCCGGGGGCGTCCTCCTGGGGGCGGCGGCGCCGGAGCCGGGGGAGACGGCGGCGGCGCCGTACGGCGGGGGCGTCGGGTTCCTCGGGGGCGTCCTCGGCGGCGGGTTCGTCCGCGTCCGGGGAGCCGTCCGGCTCCTCGTCGGGCTCGTCGGGCCGGGGCGGCTTCAGGACTTCGGGGATCTCGACGCCGCCGGTGAACCCGGGGACGTCGGACCGGGAGCCGAACTCGCCGAAGTCGCCGAAGCGCCCGGGTGCGACGCTCCACCACTCCGGGCCCTCCTCGGAGGACCCGAGCTCGTCGGTGCCGGCCCGGTGCGGTGCGGAGGCGCCGGGTTCGGCGCGCCGGGGGGCGGGGATGCCGTCCGCGCGGCCGGCGGGGGCGGGCGCCTCGTCCGGCGGCGCGCCCGGCAGGGACGGTGCGCCGTCGGGCGACGCGGCCGCCGCGGCGACGAGTTCGTCGGGGCTGCCGAGGCGTCCGATGATGCGGCGCACCGCGGCCGGCGAGTCCGCGGACTGCTTCACCCGCTGCCGGTCGATCTCGCCCCGGAGGGCCGAGACGAGCCTCATCCGGGTGCCGGAGGAAAGCTGTTGCTGCTGGGCCAGGTCGCCGACCCGGCTCAGGTAGTCGTAGACCAGCTGGTCGCTCTCGATCCCCACGCGATCGTTCCCCTCTGCCCGCGCCTGCACCGACGGTAGCGCCCTCGGGCCTGTCCGGAGCGACTACCGTGGGACGGATGGGGACGACCACACCACCGCGGACGCTCGCCGAGGCGCTCCGCGCCCGGGACGACGAGTCACTGGCCGGGCTGCTGCGCGCCCGTCCCGATCTCCTCAGCCCCGTGCCGGGCGACATCACGCAGCTCGCGACGCGCGCGGGCACCCGTGCGTCGGTCGTGCGGGCGCTGGAGCGCCTGGACCGGTTCGCGCTGCAGACGGCGGAGGCCCTGGCGGTGGCCCCGGACCCGGCCCCGTACGACACGCTGCTCGGGCTGATGACGGGCGACGGGCGGGACGACGGGGAGCACCGGGGCGACGCGGGCGCGGCGATCGTCAAGGCGCTGCCGGGGGCCGTGGCGGCGTTGCGGGAGCAGGCGCTGGTGTGGGGGGAGGACGACCGGCTGCGGCTGGTGCGGACGGCCCGGGAGTTGCTGGCGCCCTCGCCGCAGCATCCGTCGCCCACCGGTCTCGGGCCGACGGTCGCGGAGGCGACGGCGGGCATGTCGCCGGGCCGGCTCCAGGAGATCCTGGCGGCGGCGGGGCTGCCCGCGACGCATGATCCGGTGTCGGCGGTGGGCGCGCTGGCGGGTCTGTTCACGGACCGGGCGCGGATGGGGGAGCTGCTGGACACGGCGCCGGTGGAGGCGCTGGCGGTGCTGGACCGGCTGGTGTGGGGGCCGCCGTACGGCGAGGTGACGCCGAATCCGACCGCGCCGGTGACCTGGCTGCGGGACCGGGGGCTGCTGCTGCCGGTGTCGACGCGGACGGTGGTGCTGCCGCGCGAGGCGGCGCTGCATCTGCGGGCCGGGCGGGCGCACCGGACGCCGGAGCCGGAGCCGCCGGTGGTGGCGGCCGTGGCCCAACGGGATCCACAGGCTGTGGACGGCGCGGCGGCCGGGCAGGCGTTTCTCGCGGTGTCCACGGTCGAGGAGCTGCTGAAGGGCTGGAACGGCGGCGGGCCCGCCGTGCTGCGGGCCGGCGGGCTGAGCGTCCGGGAGCTGAAGCGGACGGCCGTCGCGCTGGACGTCTCGGAGCCGGTCGCCGCGTTCTGGGTGGAGCTGGCGTACGCGGCCGGGCTGCTGGCCTCGGACGGCGAGGCGGACGAGCGGTACGCGCCGACGCCGGCGTACGACGACTGGGCCGAGGGGCCCGCCGAGGACCGCTGGGCGGTGCTCGCGGCGGCCTGGCTGGCGGCGACCCGCACCGCGGGGCTGGTCGGCGGGCAGGACGCCAAGGGCCGTGCGCTGTCGGCGCTGGGCCCGGAGCTGGACCGGTCCGCAGCGCCCGAGGTCCGGCTGCGGGTGCTGACGCTGCTGGGCGACCTGCCGGCCGGCACCGCACCGGATCCGGAGACCGTGCTGGCCCGGCTCCGCTGGGAGCGCCCGCTGCGAGGGGCCACCGCCCAGGACAGCGCGGACCTGCGGTCCCGGCTGGCCCTGTGGACGCTCAACGAGTCGGAACTGCTGGGCATCACGGGCCGGGGCGCGCTCGCCGCGCCGGCCCGCGCGCTGCTCGCCGAGGGTCCGGACGCGGCGGCGGCCCGGCTCGCCCCGCTGCTGCCCGAGCCGCTCGACCACATCCTGCTCCAGGCGGACCTGACGGCCGTCGCCCCGGGGCCGCTGGTGCGCCCGCTGGCGGAGGCCCTGGCGGTGCTGGCGGACATCGAGTCCAAGGGCGGTGCGACGGTCTACCGCTTCACACCGGGCTCGGTGCGCCGTGCCCTGGACGCGGGGCAGTCCGCCGCCGATCTGCACGCCTTCCTGGCCGCGCACGCCCGCACCCCGGTGCCGCAGCCGCTGAGCTATCTGATCGACGACGTCGCCCGCCGCCACGGCCATCTGCGGATCGGGGCGGCCTCCTCGTACGTGCGCTGCGACGACGAGGCGGTCCTCAACGAGATCCTGGCCGACAAGCGCGCGGCCGGACTGCGGCTGCGCCGCCTCGCCCCGACGGTCCTGGCCGCGCAGGTGGACCCGGCGTCGCTGCTCGACGGCCTGCGCGAGATGGGCTACGCCCCGGCGGCGGAGTCCGCCGACGGCAGCGTGCTGATCACCCGCGCGGGCGCCCGCCGCACCCCGCCGCGCACCGCCCCGGCCCCGGTCCCCGAGGGCCCGCCCGTCCCGGACGCCACGCTCCTCGGTGCGGCGGTCCGGGCGATCCGGGCCGGGGACACGGCCGCCACGGTCGTCCACAAGGAAACCGGCCCGGCCACCCCGGCCGGCACCCTTCCCCGTACGACCTCCGCCGAGACTCTGGCCACCGTCCAGGCGGCCGCGATGACGGGCTCCGCCCTCTGGATCGGCTACGTCAACGCGGACGGCGCCGCGAGCCAGCGGGTGATCGCCCCGGTGCGGGTGGAGGGCGGCTTCGTGACGGCGTACGACCACACGGCGGACGAGGTCCGCACGTACCCCCTGCACCGCATCACGGGCGTCGCGGAGCTGGCGGACGACCAGACCGTGTGAGCTCCCGCGAACCGGGGACGGAGCCCGCCCCCGACGGGCAGACTTGGCGTGTCCACGATTCTGGGGGAGATGCCATGCGACGCACCGACGCGGCCCGGCAACTGGGCGGTTTCGTCCGTGAGCACCGGACGGACGGCGGCAGACGGCTGGTGCAGGCCTGGGTGTCGATCGGCGTGGGGGCGGTGGGCCTGGCGTTCGGGATACCGGTGACCACGGCGACCATCGGTTCGACCGACGGCGCCCCGGAGCTGGCGGGGCTGCTCCTCGGGGTCGGCCTGGCGGGGTGCGGTCTGGGGATCTGGCGGCTGGTCCAGGGCTTCCGTACGCGGGAGCAGTCCTTCGACATCCACGAGCGGGGTATGACCCACCGGGTCGCGGGCAGGGCGAAGCTGATCCCGTGGGAGGACATCGCCTCGGTCGGCGCCCACGGCGACGACGGCCGGCCCCTGGCCGAGGCGCGCGGGATGGGCTTCGGCTGTCAGATCAAGCTGCGCGACGGCGGGCTCATCAAGATCGACACGTTCACCGTGGACGCCCGCGAACTGGCGGTGACCGTCCACACCGCCGTCCACCTGGGCCGCAACCCGGTGGGCCGGGGCTACCGCCGCCGGGACGCCGACTAGGGACGACGCCCGCAGGGGAAGCCGCCCGCCGGGGCGCCCGCTACGGCCGCCAGGGCGGTCCCGGGACGACCAGCGGGGAGCCCGTCACCGGGTCCGGGACGATGACCGCGTCCAGGCCGAAGACCTCGCGGACCAGGTCGGCGGTGACGATGTCGCCGGGGGCGCCCTCGGCGACGATGCGGCCGGACTTCATGGCGACCAGGTGGTCGGCGTAGCGGGCGGCCTGGTTGAGGTCGTGGAGGACGGTGACGACGGTCCGGCCGCGGGTGCCGTCGGCGGCGGGTGCGGCGAGCCGGCGGACCAGGTCGAGGACCTCCACCTGGTGGGCGATGTCGAGATAGGTGGTCGGCTCGTCGAGGAGCAGCAGATCGGTGTCCTGGGCGAGGGCCATGGCGATCCAGACGCGCTGGCGCTGCCCGCCGGAGAGTTCGTCGACGGAACGGGAACCGAGCCCGGTGATGTCGGTGCGCTCCATGGCCTCGGTCACGGCCCGCTCGTCCTCCTGGGACCACTGCTGCCACCAGTGCTGGTGGGGCTGGCGGCCGCGCGCCACGAGGTCGGAGACGGTGATGGCCTCGGGGGCCACCGGGGTCTGCGGGAGCAGCCCGATGGACTGGGCGATCTTCCGGGTGGGGATCCTGGAGAGTTCGGTGCCGTCGAGGAGGACGGCGCCGCCGCGCGGCTTGAGGAGTCGGCCGAGCGCGCGCAGGGTGGTGGACTTGCCGCAGGCGTTCGGCCCGACGATGACGGTGACCCGGCCGTCGGGGACGGTGAGGTCGAGTTCGTGGACGACGGTGCGGTCCTCGTACGCGAGGGTCAGCGCCCGCGCGCCCAGCCGGCTGGTCACGGCGTCCGTCTTCTCGGTCGTGGTCATGCCTTGCCTCCCCTGCGGCCACCGTGACCGCGGATGATCAGCCAGATCAGGTACGGGGCGCCGACCGCCGCCGTCAGGACGCCCACCGGCAGTTCGGTGGGGGAGAACAGCTTGCGGGCCAGCAGGTCCGCGAGGACGACGATCACCGCGCCCAGGAGGGCCGAGCAGAACAGCGGGATCTGCGCGGTCCGGGTCATGCGGCGGGCGATCTGCGGGGCCAGCAGGGCGACGAAGTCGACGGGCCCGGCCGTGCCCGTGGCCACGGACGCGAGGATCACGCCGAGGGCGACGAGCCCGAGCCGTACCCGCCCGAGCCGGACGCCCAGCGCGGTCGCCGTGTCGTCGTCCATGGAGACGGTGCGCTGGGCGCGCGCCGCCCACAGGACGGCGGGCAGCAGGACGAGCAGCGTCCAGCCGATCGGCGCGGCCTCGGGGTAGCCGCGCCCGTTGAGCGAGCCGGTCATCCAGATCTGGGCCTGCTGGGCGACGAGGTAGTCGCCCTTGGTGAGGAAGAGCGTGGTCACCGAGCGCAGGGCGATGGCGAAGCCGATGCCGATGAGGACGAAGCGGGTGGCGTGCAGTCCGCCGCGCCAGGCGAAGGCGTAGACGAGGGCGGCGGCGGCGACCCCGCCGATCACCGAGAGGTACGGCAGCACGGTGTACGAGGTGATGCCGAAGGTCATCGCGCCGACGGTGAGCGCGCCCGCGCCCTGGCTGATGCCGATGATGTCGGGGCTGGCGAGCGGGTTGCGGGCGACGGTCTGGATGAGCGCTCCGGCGATGCCGAAGGCGAGTCCGACGAGGAGGCCGACGGTCATCCGGGGCAGCCGCAGCGTGCCGACGACGAGTTCGTCGGGGGAGGGGCGGCCGAGGACGACGTTCACGACCTCGGAGGGGGCGACGAAGCTCTCGCCGACGCAGAGGTAGGCGACGCAGACGGCGGCGAGGACGACGAGGAGCGAGACGGCGACGACGGTGGCCCTGCGGTGCAGCAGGAACCGTCCGCGGGAGCCGACGCGGACGAGGCCGTAGCCGGCGGGCCGTACGGCCGCGGGGGCGGTGTCGACGGGGGCGGTCACGCGGGCACCGCCTTCCGGCGGACGAGCGTGACCAGGAACGGCACGCCGATCAGTGCGGTCATGACCCCGGCGGGGACCTCGCTCGGCGGGAACAGGATCCGGCCGATCACATCGGAGACGAGCAGCATCACGGGTCCGATCAGGGCGGCCATCGGCAGCACCCAGCGGTGGTCGCTGCCGACGATCGCGCGGGCGATGTGCGGGACGGCCAGGCCGATGAAGGCGATCGGCCCGGCGGCGGCGACCCCGATCCCGGTGAGGACGGTGGCGCCGACGCCGCCGACGATCCGTACGGTCGCGACCTTCTGGCCGAGCCCCTTGGCCATGTCCTCGCCGAGGGCGAGGGCGTCCAGACCGCGGGCGACGCTGAGCACGAGCACCGTTCCGGCGAGCAGGAAGGGCCAGATCTGCTGGGCGACGTCGGCCTCGCGGCCGGCGATGGAGCCGACCTGCCAGAAGCGGAACTCGTCGAGGGCGGAGGCCTTGGTGGTCAGGACGGCCATGGTCACGGAGACCAGCAGCGCGTTGATCGCGGCGCCGCCGAGGGCGAGTTTGACCGGGGTGGCGCCGCCGCGTCCGCTGGAGGCGATGGCGTACACCGCGACGGAGGCGACCGCGGCGCCCGCGAAGCCGAACCAGACGTATCCGGTGAGCGTGTGGACGCCCGCGTACGCGATGGCCAGGACGACGCCGACGGACGCGCCCTGGCTGATGCCGAGGATGCCGGGGTCGGCGATGGGGTTGCGGGTGATGCCCTGGAGGACGGTCCCGGCGAGGGCCAGCGCGGCGCCGACCATCAGACCGATGAGGGTGCGGGGCACCCGCATGTTCCGGATGACCTCGGCGGCGTCGGAGTGGCCGCCGTGCAGCAGGGCGTCCAGGACCTCGGACGGGGGTATGGAACGCGCCCCCACGGCCAGGCTGAGCAGGACGGCTATCAGCAGCGCCACGACGGCCGCCGCCGTCGCGAGAGCGCGTCTGGAACGGCGTGGTGCGGCGGCTGACATCGGACCTCATCGGCGAACGGTGAAAAGTTAGGCTTGGCTAGCCTATGCGCACCCGGTCCGGGGGTCTCCGGCGGCACATCCCCTGGGACCGCCCCGTTCGCCTCGGCACAATGGGTTCCATGGCTTCGCACGCACTGACGGTCGGCTTCGACCTGGACATGACGCTCATCGACTCCCGTCCCGGTATCGGGGCCGTCTACCGGGAGCTCGCCGCCGAAACGGGGGCCGCCATCGACATCGATCTCGTGGTCGGCCGGCTGGGCCCGCCCCTCCAGGACGAGCTGGCGAACTGGTTCCCGCCGGCCGAGGTGCCCGCCATGGTGGACCGGTACCGCGAGATCTATCCCACATACGCGATAGCCGCCTCCCTCGCGATGCCCGGCGCCCGGGAGTCCGTCGACGCGGTCCGCGCCCTGGGCGGCCGGACGATGGTCGTCAGCGCGAAGTACGAGCCGAGCGTGAAGCTCCACCTCACCCACCTGGGCATCGAACCGGACGTGATCGTCGGCGGGCTCTGGGCCGAGGCGAAGGCGGAGGCGCTGCGCGAGCACGGTGCGACGGTCTACGTCGGTGACCACACCGGCGACGTACGCGGCGCGCGGACCGCGCGGGCCCTCTCCGTCGCGGTGACGACGGGCCCCTGCGACGCGGCCGAACTGCGCGCGGCCGGCGCGGACGCGGTCCTGCCGTCGCTGACGGAGTTCCCCGCCTGGCTGCGCGCCCACGTGGAGGGCTAGCTGTCGCGTTATCGCGTCCTGTTCGCCACCGCCGAGCGGACCACGCCCGCCGCGGCGATCAGGAAGCCCACGCCCATCAGCATGCACACGGCGTACGCGACGGACGGGAACGGATCCGTCCCCAGGAACAGCGGGGCGACCGTGACCAGCGTGGCCACGGCACCGACGAAGAAGACGATCGCGCCGACCCGGACGAGGAGGTCGCCCGCTCCGGTGGGGGAGGGCTCGGCGGTGGGAGAAGTACTCATCCCGCCAGGGTAGTTCTTTCAGGACACCAGTCCGGATGACCAGGCTTGACGGCGGGTACTTCACCTGTGGAGGCTTCTGCCAGCAGGGGAAGCACGACCACAGGACGGCCTGACCTGCTGAGGCTTCGTTCCGGCATTTACGGGTTGAGATGGGGTGCGTGCTTTGCCGACTGGCAAGGTCAAGTGGTTCAACAGCGAGAAGGGCTTCGGCTTCCTCTCCCGCGACGACGGCAGCGATGTCTTCGTCCACTCGTCCGTGCTTCCCGACGGAGTCGACGCACTCAAGCCCGGTCAGCGCGTGGAGTTCGGCGTCGTCGCCGGACAACGCGGTGACCAGGCACTCTCCGTGGCGATCCTCGATCCCACCCCGTCCGTCGCCGCCGCCCAGCGCCGCAAGCCGGACGAGCTGGCGTCGATCGTCCAGGACCTGACGACCGTCCTGGAGAACATCACGCCGATGCTGGAGCGCGGCCGCTACCCCGACAAGGCCGCCGGCACCAAGATCGCCGGCCTGCTGCGGGCCGTGGCGGACCAGCTCGACGTCTGACCGGCCACCCGTTGGGGTGATACGCGGTACGGACGGCCCGGGGGGCGCCCGTACCGCGTCCGCACGCCGTCAGCCGAACGACAGTGCGTCCGGTCCCAGCGCCGGGACCAGGCCCTCCGCCGCCGCGCGGGTCAGCAGACCGCGGACCGCCGCGTAGCCGTCCTCGCCGAGGTCGGCGGTGAACTCGTTGACGTAGAGGCCGATGTGCTGGTCGGCGACGGCCGGGTCCATCTCCTGGGCGTGCTCCAGGACGTAGGGCCGGGAGGCCTCCGGGTCGTCCCACGCCATGCGCACCGAGGCGCGCGCGGATTCGGCCAGCCGCTTCAGGGTGTCCGCGCCCAGCGAGCGCTTGGCGATGATCGCGCCGAGCGGGATCGGCAGGCCGGTGGTGTCCTCCCAGTGCCGGCCCATGTCGGCCAGATTGTGCAGACCGTAGTTCTGGTATGTGAAGCGGGCCTCGTGGATGACGAGACCGGCGTCGACCTTGCCGTCCCGTACCGCCGGCATGATCTCGTCGAACGGCATGACGACGATCTCGCCCACCCCGCCCGGCACGACCTCCGCCGCCCAGAGGCGGAAGAGCAGATACGCCGTGGAGCGCTCGCTGGGCACGGCGACCGTCCGGCCCGTCAGATCGGTGCCCGGCTCACGGGTCAGGACCAGCGGACCGCAGCCCCGGCCCAGCGCCCCGCCGCACGGCAGCAGCGCGTAGTCGTCGAGGACGTACGGCAGCACCGCGTACGACACCTTCAGCACGTCCAGCTCGCCGCGCTCGGCCATGCCGTTGGTGAGGTCGATGTCCGCGAAGGTGACGTCGAGCGCGGGCGCGTCCGGGACCCGGCCGTGCGCCCAGGCGTCGAAGACGAAGGTGTCGTTCGGGCAGGGCGAGAAGGCGATCCGCAGCGGGTCAGGAATCGGTTCGGTCATGGTGCGTCCAGCCTTCCAGTACGGGGGTGAGCGTGCCGAACGCCCCGGTGAGCGCGGCCAGCGCGTCACCGATGCGCCAGGCGTCGCGGTCGCGCGGGCCGACGGCGTTCGAGACGGCCCGCAGCTCCAGCACGGGCAGGTCCAGCCGGGCGGCGGCCTCCGCCACGCCGAAGCCCTCCATGGCCTCGGCCAGCGCGTCCGGGTGCGCGGCGAGCAGACCGGCGGCGCGCTCGGCGCTGCCGGTGACGGTGGAGACGGTGAGGACCTCCCCGGTCGCGGCCCCGCTCGCGGCGGCCACCGCCCGGACCAGGGAGCGCGGCGGGAGGTGGTGCGAGCGGCCGAAGCCCAGCTCCGTGACCGGCAGGAACCCGTCCGGCGTCTCGGCGCCCAGGTCGGCCGCGACGATCCGGGAGGCCACCACGAGGGAGCCGACGGGCGCGGCCGGTGCGAAACCGCCGCCGATCCCCGCCGAGACCACCAGGTCGTACCGCCCGGCCGCCAGGGCGAACGCGGCCGAGGCCGCCGCGGCCGCCGGGCCCGCCTCGCCCGCCAGGACGTCGAACGGGCCCGCCCGGTGGATCTCCGCCCCGGGTATCCGGTGGACGGCCGGCTCCGCACCGCCCCGGAACGCACGCGTGACCGCGTCCCGTTCCACCGGGACAGCGGTCACGACGAGCACACGCACGGGGGACCCTCCGAGGTCAGGAGGGGGTCAGTCGGTCTTTTCGAGCTTGAAGTGCCAGATGCCGGTGAGCTTCTTGCCCTTGGTCTCGACGATGCTGATCTGCGTCGAGCTCGTGGTCTCGCCGGTCTGGCTGGAGAAGAAGGCGCTGCCCGGGATGGACCGGTAGGTCTTCTTGTACGGCTCCTGCTCGGCCTGCTGGCCGTTGATGAACAGGGTCCAGCCGTTGTCCGCGATCTCCGGGTCGACGCCGAAGCGGACCTTGTCGTCCATCGCGACCTTGACGGTCTTCTCGGCCTTCTTGTTCAGGCAGCCCTGGATCAGCGACTCCTTCAGGGCGTCGCCGTCGTTGTAGCAGGCGGCCTCGGAACTCACCGAGTTGTCGCCGACCGTCACGGTGGCGAGCGGCGTCGGCTTGTCGCAGGCGGAGAGGACGAGGAGTCCCGCGGACACGGCACCAAGAGCGACGCCGATTCGACGGCCCTTACCGGAGAAGAACGCAACGGTCATGGGCCGAAGGCTATCGGTCGCTCCCGCTCACGCCACGCGGGGGTGCGGCGAGCCGCGCCGCGCGGCGCCCAGCAGACCCCGTACGGACGCCGCCGCGCCCAGCGCGAGGATGCCCGCGGCGACCGACATGCCCAGTACGCCGTTGAGGGGGAGGGAGATGCCGATCGCCCCGCCCACCACCCATGACATCTGGAGCAGCGTCTCCGACCGGGCGAAGGCGGAGGTCCGCACCTCCTCCGGCACATCGCGCTGGATCATCGCGTCCAGCGACAGCTTGGACAGCGCCTGGGTGAACCCGGCCGTGGCGGCCAGCGCGGCGACCAGGGCGGTGCTGAAGAACGCGGCGGCCAGCACCGCGACGGTCAGCGCCAGGCCCAGCACCGAGGCGACGATGACCTCGGGGCCGCGAGCCCGCAGCCAGGAGCCGACCGCCGTCCCCAGCGCGTTCCCGACCCCGGCCGCCACCCCGACGATCCCCAGCGAGATCGCGGCACTCTGCCCGGAGAGCGGATGCTCGCGCAGCAGGAACGCCAGGAAGAAGATCAGGAAGCCGGAGAGCGCCCGGTGCGCGGCGTTGGCCTGGAGGCCGTGCAGGACGGACGGGCCGACGGTCCGCAGCCCCGGCCGCTTCTCGCCGTTCCGCTTCTCCTTGGACTTCTTCTCCTGGGGCTTCCGCTCCTTCGGCCGGCCGGTCTCCGCCGTACGGGCCGGGGCGGGCCGGTGCGTCAGGCTGTGCGGCAGCACCAGCCGGGCCCGGCGCTCGCCCTTCGCCGAGTCCACCTTGGGCGGCAGCGTGAACGCCAGGGCCGCGCCGCCGACGAAGATCGCGCAGGCCCCGTACAGCGGCCACGGCGGCCCGATGGTCTGGAGCCCCGCCCCGATCGGCGCGGCCGCCCCGGTGGCCAGCAGCCCGGCGAGGGTGACCCGCGAGTTCGCCTTCACCAGCGAGAAGCGGGGTGGCAGCAGCCGGGGGACGACGGCGCTGCGCACCACCCCGTACGCCTTGGAGCAGACGAGCACGCCCAGCGCCGCCGGATACAGCTCCAGGCCGCCGGTGGCCACCGCACCCGACATGGTGATCGCCAGCACCGCGCGGGCCAGCATGGAGCCCGCCATGGCCGCCCGCCGGCCGTGCGGCAGATGGTCCAGGAGCGGACCGATCACCGGGGCGAGCAGGATGAACGGCGCCATGGTGACCGCCAGGTACAGCGCGACCCGGCCGCGCGCCTGGTCCGTCGGCACGGAGAAGAACACCGTGGAGGCGAGCGCGACCGTGATCATCACGTCGCCCGCGCCGTTCACCGCGTGCAGTTCGATCAGCTTGCCGAGGCCGGATTCGCCCGCCCCGTGCGCGTGCGTCGCCCTGCGGATGGAGCGCGCGGTCCGGGTGAACGGGGCCCTCAGGGCACGCCCGACCGCCCGCCCCGCCCTGCGGAGCGGACCGGAGTCGTCGTGCGACCTGGCGGAAGCCACCTGGTCATAGTGCCCCAGTCCCCGCCGTCACGAACCGGGATCGCGGTGGGGCGCGGTGCGGATGGCCCCGTCGGATCAGTGACCGGGCAGGTGGCGGGGGGTGCGGACGGTTCCGGCGGGGCGGCGCGGCGGGGGTGGCGGAGGGGGCACGGGGGGCGGATACGGCGTCGTTTGGGACGGGCAGGTGGGCGGGGAGCGGCGGAGAGGGTAGCGTGCGTAGCGCGCCACCGGCGGTTTCCTCCCGGCCGCGCGCCTCTCGGCGATCCCGCAGAATGGGTCGCGGAAGGTGCGCCCGGGTCAGGCACCTCGGATGCGGACGTCGACGCGGCCCCCAGGTCCGCTCCGCCCGCAGCCGTACGGCCGAAATCGATGGATGTGCTGGCGCGCTCGTGAGACTGGCGTAGGAGAGAAGCGAGACCTGTGAGTGCTGCGACGACGCGAAGCCGTACGGCCCGTACCCCCGTCCCCGACCGGCTGTGCGCGGAGGCGGTAGACCTCGCCCGCGCCTCGGCCGAGGAGGCCGCGGCGCCGGGGGTGGTGGGCGAGCATGTGGCCGTGGTCTCCGAGGGGGACCGGGTCGTCACGCACTACTTCGAGTGCACCGACCCCGGCTACCGGGGCTGGCGCTGGGCGGTGACGGTCGCCCGCGCCTCCCGGGCGAAGAACGTCACGCTCGACGAGACGGTGCTGCTCCCGGGCGGTGACGCCCTGCTGGCGCCGGAGTGGGTGCCGTGGAGCGAGCGGCTGCGGCCGGGCGACATGGGACCGGGCGATCTGCTGCCCACCGAGGCGGAGGACCTGCGGCTGGAGCCCGGGTACACCGGCGAGGACGAGCCGCCGCCGAACTCCGCCGTCTCCGAGGAGATGGCCGACCGGGTCGACGCGGAGGACGCCGAGCTGACCTCGCGCCCGGCCGGGACGAGCCGCGGTTCGATCGCCGCCGTCGCGGAGGAACTGGGCATGCGGCGGGCCCGGGTGCTGTCCCGGTACGGGCTGCACACGGCGGCCGACCGCTGGGACGAGGCGTTCGGCCCGAAGACCCCGATGGCACAGGCCGCTCCGGCGTCCTGTGTGAGCTGCGCGTTCCTGGTGCCGCTCGCCGGTTCGCTGCGGCAGGCCTTCGGGGTGTGCGCCAACGAGTTCGGTCCGGCGGACGGGCACGTGGTGTCCCTCGCCTACGGCTGTGGCGGGCACTCGGAGGCGGCGGTGATGCCGAAGCCGCCGAAGCCGGCGCCGCACGCGCTGGACACGATGCGGGTGGACGCGTACCCGCTGCGTCCGGAGCGGGACTCCGGGTCCGTTCCGGCGGAGGACGATCCCGAGAGCGATCTCGGGCACTCCTGACGCGGTGCGGGGGCTCTGGGCTCGGGGTTCCGTCCTCAAGCGCCGGACGGGCTGATGGGTGCGGGTTCCCCGCAGGGGCGCCTTCTGTTCGTCGTGTGGGGTCCGGGGTCCCTCCGGGGCGACTCCTCGAACGACGAACGTGCGGGCACCTCGTAAGGGCGTCCCGGTCTGTGTTCGTCGTTCTGCGGGGACGCCCCTGCACGCCCCCGAACCCGGCCGTCGCGCGTCTGCGGCAGCGTGATTCACCGGCGTGAGGACGCACAACCGGCCGGGTGGGGGCGTGCAGGGGTGTCCCCGCAGGAAATGGCGTACGACCCGGGTCCCTCGCGTACCGGGGTGAACACGCCATTTCTGAGGAGTCACCCCGGAGGGACCCCGCCCCCACCCACCGAACACGGGCGCACCCCGCGCCCCGGAGGGCACCCGCACCATCAGGGCCCCCGGGAAGCGCACACTGGGCAGCGCTGGGTAGGCGCAACCGGAGCATGGACAACGGACGAGGGAGTCACGTCGTGGGCATCATGGTGACCGAGGGGGCCGACCCGTTCGGAACGGCACGGCTGCGGCGCGGTGTGCTCGACGCCTGGGGCGCCGGCCCGGCCCGTTTCCGCGAGGACGCCAACGCGGAGGAGGACCTGGCGCTCGGCGGCTACCGCGACCGGCTGGTCGTCGAGCTGGCGCAGAACGCGGCCGACGCCGCGGCCCGCGCCGGAGTCCCCGGCCGGCTCCGCCTGACGCTGCACCCGGCGGCCGACGGCACCCCGCCCGTCCTCGCCGCCGCGAACACCGGGGCCCCGCTGGACGCCGCCGGGGTGGAGTCGCTGTCGACGCTGCGCGCCTCCGCCAAGCGAGAGGGCCACGAGAGCGCCGTCGGCCGGTTCGGCGTGGGCTTCGCCGCGGTGCTCGCGGTGAGCGACGAGCCCGCCGTCGTCGGCCGGCACGGAGGGGTGCGCTGGTCGCTCGCCGAGGCCCGGGACCTCGCCCGGGAGGCGGCCGTCGGCAGCCCCGGGCTCGGCGACGAACTGCGCCGGCGCGACGGCCACGTACCGCTCCTGCGGCTTCCGCTGCCCGCCGAGGGCACCGCCCCCGACGGCTACGACACCGTGGTCATCCTGCCGCTGCGCGACGCCGCCGCCGAGGACCTGGTGGAGCGGCTGCTGGCCGCCGTGGACGACGCGCTGCTGCTCACGCTGGGCGGCCTGGAGGAGATCGTCGTCGAGACCCCGGAGTCCGTACGGACCCTGCGGCGCTCGCAGCACGGCCCGTACACGCACGTCGAGGACTCCGCGCACGGCACGAACCGCTGGCGGACCGTCACCCGGCACGGCGCGATCGAGCCCGCGCTGCTCGCGGACCGGCCGCTGGAGGAACGGCTGCGCCCGCACTGGACGGTGACCTGGGCGGTCCCGGTGGACGAGGACGGCGCCCCGGTCCACCCCCGCACCGCCCCCGTGGTGCACGCCCCGACGCCCACCGACGAACCGCTCGGCGTCCCCGCGCTGCTGATCGCCTCGCTGCCGCTGGACACCACCCGGCGCCATCCCGCGCCCGGACCGCTCACCGACTTCCTGGTGCAGCGGGCCGCCGACGCGTACGCCGAACTGCTCGCCGACTGGCAGCCGGTGTCGGTCGCCACGATCGGCCTGGTGCCCGGCCCGCTGGGCAAGGGCGAACTGGACGGCGCCCTGCGCGCGGCCGTGCTGGAGCGGCTGCCGCGCGTCGCGTTCCTGGCCGCCGCGGCCCCGCGCGATCCGGCCGCCGAACCGGACCGCTGGGACGGCTGGGACGCCCCGGACACCGTGGCGGAGACGACGGCCGCGTTGCGGCCCCTGGAGGCCGAGGTCCTGGAGGGTGTCGGCGCGCAGACGGTCGCCGTCCTCGCCGAGGTGCTGCCCTGTCTCCTTCCGGCCGGACTGGAGCGCCGCGTCGAACTGCGCACGCTCGGGGTGGCCCGGGTGCCGCTGACTGAGGCGATCGACCGGCTGGCCGGGCTGGAACGCGAACCGGGCTGGTGGCGGCGGCTGTACGACAGCCTGACCGGTGTCGACCCCGACCGGCTCACCGGCCTTCCGGTGCCGCTGGCCGGGACGGCGTCCGAGCGGCCGGACCCGGACGTTCCGGCCGTGCCGCGGACGACGATCGGCCCCCGCCAGATCCTGCTCCCGCTGCCCGACGCGCTGACCGGGCCCGTGCTGGAGCGGCTGGGCCGGCTCGGTCTGAAGGTCGCCCACCCGGACGCCGCGCATCCGCTGCTGGAGAAGCTCGGCGCCCTGCCCGCCACGCCGCGCGCCGTGCTGACGACCCCGCAGGTGCGGGCCGCCGTCGCCGGTTCGCTGGACGCGGACGAGATCTGGGACGAGGACGCGCTGGACGGCGAGGAGCTGGCCGAGACCGTGCTGACCCTGGTCAGGGACGCCGGTCTGGAGCCGGGCGACGAACCGTGGCTGGGCGCCCTCGCCCTCCCCGACGAGGACGGCGAACCGGCGCCCGCCGGGGAACTGGTGCTGCCCGGCAGCCCGTTCGCCGCGGTGATGCGCGAGGGCGAACTCGCCCTGTGCGACGAGGAGCTGGCCGCCCGCTGGGGCGAGCAGCCGCTCACCGCCTGCGGGGTCCTCGCCACGTTCGCCCTGGTCCGGGCCACCGATGTGGTGCTCGACCCGGACGAACTCGACCCGCGCGACGGTGACTTCGCGGAACCGGACGACGCCGGGCTGCTCGACGCCGTCGACGTGTGGTGCGAGGACGTTCTGGACGGGCTCCCGGACGCGCCGGTCCCGCCGGTCGCCACCGAGATCGTCGCCGTCCGCGACCTCGACCTCGTGGACGACGACGCCTGGCCGCAGGCGCTCGCCCTGCTCGCCCGGCCGCCGCTGCGCGACGCGCTGACCCAGCCGGTCCGCGTGCTGCTTCCGGACGGCACGACGGAGTCGGTGCGCCCGTACGCCGCGTGGTGGCTGCGCGGCCACCCGGTGCTGGACGGCCGCCGCCCGGCGGGGCTCCGCGCCCGGGGCGGCGATCCGCTGCTGGCCGGTCTGTACGACTCCGTGGACGCCACCGGCTTCGACGACGCGCAGGTGCTGCGCGCCCTCGGGGTGCGGACCTCGGTGGCCGCGCTGCTCGACGAGCCCGGCGGGGCCGCCGAACTCCTGGGCCGGCTCGCGGATCCGGACCGCCCGGTCGGCCCCGTACAGCTCCACGCCCTGTACACCGCGCTCTCCGCGCTCGATCCGGAGCAGGTGACGCTCCCGGACGAGCTGCGGGCGGTGGTGGACGGCGAGGTGCGGGTCGTGGACGCGGCGGACGCGGTCATCGCGGACGCCCCCGATCTGCTGCCGCTGACCGGCGGGCTGCCCCTGCTTCCGGTCGCCCCGGCGTGCGCGGCGGATCTGGCGGACCTGCTCCAGGTGCGGCGGCTCGGCGAGTCCGTCGAGGCCGGGGTGACCACCGAGGGCGAGGAGCACCGCGTCCCGGACTCCGTCCGGGTCCTGCTGGGCCCCGCCACCCCCGACACCTATCTGGAGCACGGCGAACTCCGCGCGGGCGGCGTCGAACTCGACTGGCGCCGCACCCCCGACGGCACCGTCCACGCCGCCACCCTGGAGGGCGTCGCCGCCGGACTCGCCTGGGCCGCCGGCCAGTGGCCCCGCCGCTTCGAGGTCGCCGCCCTGCTGGAGGACCCCTCCCGTACGGAGGAACTGGCCCGCGACCGCTGGTTCGACTGATCCGGCGGCGGGCGGCCGGGTGCTGCTAGGGGAGTTCACCAGAGCTCTTCGCCGAATCTCCACATCCTTGTACAACCCTTCACGTTCGAGCGCGGTCTGTTCGGATGAGTCATCCCGACTCGACTGACCGGCCGGCCCGTGGGTTCCGCTTGCGGACCGGCCCTCTGCGTACGGGGAATCACACATGCGCATGCGTACATCCGCCGTCGTCTCCGCCGGTGTTCTCGCCCTGGCGGCGCTGGCGGTGCCGTCCGCCCAGGCCGACGGCCACTACGGCGACACGGCGATCACCAAGGTGACGGTCAACGGCGGCAAGAACGTGATCGTCGGCACGAGCCTCGTCAAGAAGTTCACCGTGGTCGTGACGGCCAAGGACGACTCCGGGATCAAGGAGGCCGACATCGTCCTGCACGGCCCGGGATTCGGCTTCCTCGACGCGAGCGGTGTCCGCTGCTCGGGCAGCACCTGCACGGCGAGCTTCCTCGTCGACCCGAAGGTCGATCTGCCGTACTCGAACGACTACGCGGGCACCTGGTACGTCGACGCCTGGGTGGACGCCAAGGACGGCGACTACGTCTGGAAGGGCAAGGCGGGCTCCTTCAAGTTCCAGCGGGCGGCCACGCTGGGCGTCAACGCCGCGCCCGAGCCGGTGAAGAAGGGGAAGACGCTCACGGTGACCGGCAAGCTGGCGCGGGCCAGCTGGGACGACTTCAAGTACCACGGCTACAGCGGTCAGTCGGTCGGGCTGCAGTTCTGCAAGAAGGGCAGCAAGACCTACACCACCGTGAAGACCGTCAGGACGAGCAGCACCGGCGCGCTGAAGACCACGGTCAAGGCGTCGGCCGACGGCTACTGGCGCTACAGCTTCGCCGGTACGTCCACGACCCCGGCCGTCGTCTCCTCGGGCGACTTCGTCGACGTGAAGTAGCCCCGGGGCGGGCGCCGCCGCCCTACGCGGGCCAGCGGCGCCCCACCAGGCGCCAGGCGTACTCCAGGGCGACCGAGGCGATCGCGGCGATGCCGACGGCGGTCCACGGCATCGTGGTGCCGACCAGTTTCAGGGCGAAGAAGTCCTGGAGCCAGGGGACGGCGAGGACGACGAGGAAGGCGGCGCCCATGGCGAGGACGAGGCAGATCCGCCACCAGGTGTAGGGGCGGGCGATGATCGCGAGGACCCACATCGAGACGAGGAACAGGGTGAGGGTGGCGGTGCTCGTCTCGGCGTCCAGGGCGCCGGTTCCGGCGTAGTGGGAGCGGGCGATCAGGTAGGTCGTGAAGGTGGCGGCGGCCGCGATGACGCCGGAGGGGATCGCGTACCGCATGACGCGGCGGACGAAGTGCGGGTGGGCGCGTTCCTTGTTGGGGGCCAGGGCGAGGAAGAACGCCGGGACGCCGATGGTGAGGGTGGACAGCAGGGTGAGGTGGCGGGGCAGGAACGGGTACTCGACCTGGAAGCAGACGACGAGGACGGCGAGGAGCACCGAGTAGACGGTCTTCGTCAGGAACAGGGTGGCGACGCGGGTGATGTTGCCGATGACGCGGCGGCCCTCGGCGACGACGGAGGGGAGCGTCGCGAAGCTGTTGTTGAGGAGGACGATCTGGGCGACGGCGCGGGTGGCCTCGGAGCCGGAGCCCATGGAGACGCCGATGTCGGCGTCCTTGAGGGCGAGGACGTCGTTGACGCCGTCGCCGGTCATGGCGACGGTGTGGCCGCGTGACTGGAGGGCGGCGACCATGTCGCGCTTCTGCTGGGGGGTGACGCGGCCGAAGACCGCGTTCTCCTCCATGGCGGTGGCCATCTCGTCCGGGTCGGTGGGCATCCGGCGCGCGTCCAGGGTGTGTTCGGCGCCGGGCAGCCCGAGCTTGGCGGCGACGGCGCCGACGGAGACGGCGTTGTCGCCGGAGATGACCTTGGTGGCGACGCGCTGGTCGGCGAAGTAGGCGAGGGTCTCGCCGGCGTCGGGGCGCAGCCGCTGTTCGAGCACGATCAGGGCGCTGGGCAAGGCCCCGTCGGAGGGGGACGGATCGTCCAGCTCGCCCTTGACCCGGGCCAGCAGCAGCACGCGCAGCCCCTGTTCGTTGAGCTGCTCGATCTCGGTGAGGGCGGCGTCGTCCTCGGGGAGCAGGACGTCGGGGGCGCCGAGCAGCCAGGCGGAGGCGTGGCCGTCGCCCTCGTCGAAGGAGGCGCCGCTGTATTTGCGGGCGGAGGAGAACGGGAGGGTGTCGGTGACGGTCCAGGGCCGGTCGGGGTCCGCCGGGTAGGCGTCGACGATGGCCTGGAGGCTGGCGTTGGGGCGGGGGTCGGAGGAGCCGAGGGCGCCGAGCACCCGGCGGAGGTAGGGCTCCTCGGTGCCGTTCAGCGGGCGGACCTCGGTGACGTCCATGCCGCCCTCGGTGAGGGTGCCGGTCTTGTCGAGGCAGACGACGTCGACCCGGGCCAGGCCCTCGATCGCGGGCAGTTCCTGGACCAGGCACTGCTTGCGTCCCAGCCGTACGACACCGATCGCGAAGGCGACGGAGGTGAGCAGGACCAGCCCTTCGGGGATCATCGGGACGATGCCGCCGACGGTCCGGGCGATGGAGTCCTTGATGTTGTTGTCCTTGACGACCAGCTGACTGATGATCAGCCCGATCGCGGTCGGGATCATCATCCAGGTGACGTACTTGAGGATGGTGGAGATGCCGCTGCGCAGCTCCGACTGGACGAGCGTGAAGCGGGAGGCCTCCTCGGCGAGCTGGGCGGCGTAGGCCTCGCGGCCGACCTTGGTGGCGGCGAACGCGCCGCCGCCCGCGACGACGAAGCTGCCGGACATGACGGGGTCGCCGGCCCGTTTGAGCACGGGGTCGGCCTCGCCGGTGAGCAGGGACTCGTCGATCTCCAGGTTGTCGGCCTCGGCGACCGTGCCGTCGACGACGACCTTGTCGCCGGGTCCGAGTTCGATCACGTCCCCGAGGACGATCTCGGAGGTGGAGATCTCGGCGGCCACGCCGTCGCGCCGGACCGTGGGTCTGGCCTCCCCGATCACGGCGAGGCTGTCGAGGGTCTTCTTGGCCCGCCACTCCTGCACGATGCCGATGCCGGTGTTGGCGATGATCACGAAGCCGAAGAGGCTGTCCTGGATCGGCGCGACGATCAGCATGATCAGCCAGAGCACGCCGATGATCAGGTTGAACCGGGTGAAGACATTGGCCCGGACGATTTCGGTCAGGGACCGGGAGGACCGTACGGGGACGTCGTTGACCTCGCCGCGGGCGATCCGTTCGGCGACCTCGGCGGCGGTGAGTCCGCGCCGCACGGCGGCCGGGTCGGGCAGCTCCACCGGGTGGACCGGGTCCAGTTCGGATCCGGCGTCGATCATCACCGGCCGTTCGGCGGAGCCGGTGCCGGAGGGTTCGGTGGAGGTGCCGTCCGGCAGGTCGCCGGAGGGATCGGGTGCCCGCTGAGTCATGGTTCCGACGGTACGGGCGGATCGTCCGCTTCACCCGCCAGGGGGTCCGAAGATCAGACCGGGGGAGGAGGGGAATGGTCCCGTGGTTGTACGCGCGGTCCCGGCCGGGCGGCCGGGCGGCCCCTTGCTCGGGCGAGGGTCCCGGGGCGTCCGTGTCTCAGGAGGAGGTGCCGGCGGCGTCCGCGCCGTCGCCGGAGGCGTGGGCCGCGGCGGCCCGCTTGATCGCCGCGTCGCGGCCCCGCACGTACCAGATGCCGATCAGGCCGAGGCCGGCCCCGGCCAGGCAGGTCCACACCCACCACAGATGGCCGTGGTCGTCGAACCAGCCGTAGAACGGGATCTGGACCAGGAAGAGGACGAACCAGAGGATCGTGCCGCCGGTGATCGTCGCGACGACCGGGCCCTCCAGGGGCTCCGGTGCCTCGTGCTTCGCAGTCCACTTCGCCATGCCGCCAGTGTAAGCGGCGGGTACATAAAGGCCGTCGGCCCAGTCGGCCCAAGGGTCTACGCGCGGAGATAGCGATCTTCGCCTTATGTATTCATACTGAATCTGCTTAAGACTGGCTCGAATTATTCGTGTGAATGTCCAAAGCTGACCACTTTTTACCTCCTTCTACGTACGACTGAGGTCATCCATGTCCCCCTCGGCCACCGCTCCGGTCGACCCCAAGATGCCCCCGCCGCCCTCGTCGGCCGGCGGCCTGGACCGCTTCTTCAAGATCTCCGAGCGGGGGTCGACGATCGGTCGCGAGATCCGCGGCGGTTTCGCCACGTTCTTCGCGATGGCCTACATCATCGTGCTCAACCCGATCATTCTGGGCAGCGCGAAGGACATGTACGGCCACCAGCTCGACGGCGGCCAGCTGGTCACCGCCACGGTGCTGACCGCCGCGTTCTCCACCCTGCTCATGGGCGTCATCGGCAACGTCCCGATCGCGCTCGCCGCCGGCCTCGGCGTCAACACCGTCGTCGCCCTCCAGCTCGCCCCCCGGATGAGCTGGCCCGACGCCATGGGCATGGTCGTCCTCGCGGGCATCGTCGTGATGCTCCTGGTCGCCACCGGGCTCCGCGAGCGCGTGATGAACGCCGTACCGACCTCGCTCCGCAAGGGCATCGCGATCGGTATCGGCATGTTCATCCTGCTGATCGGACTGGTCGACTCGGGCTTCGTCTCCCGCATCCCGGACGCCGCGCACACCACCGTGCCGCTCCAGCTCGGCAGCGACGGCCACCTCAACGGCTGGCCGGTGCTCGTTTTCGTCCTCGGTGCGCTGCTCACCCTCGCGCTGATCGTCCGCAAGGTGCCGGGCGCGATCCTGATCTCCATCGTCGCCATGACCGTCGTCGCGCTGATCATCGACGCGATCGCGGACCTGCCGGGCGAGGCCTGGGGCCTGACCGTGCCGAAGTGGCCGGGCAACCCGGTCGACGCCCCGGACTTCGGGCTGATCGGTCACGCGAGCCTGTTCGGCGGCTTCGACAAGGTCGGCGTCCTGACCGGCATCCTGTTCGTCTTCACCGTGCTGCTGTCCTGCTTCTTCGACGCCATGGGCACCATCCTCGGCGTCGGCGACGAGGCCAAGCTGACCGACGAGAACGGCAACTTCCCCGGCATCAACAAGGTGCTGTTCGTCGACGGCATCGCGGTCGCCGCGGGCGGTGGCACCTCCTCGTCCGCCTCGACCTGCTTCGTGGAGTCCACCGCGGGTGTCGGCGAGGGCGCGCGGACCGGTTTCGCGAGCATCGTCACGGGTCTGCTGTTCACGGCGTCGCTGTTCCTCACGCCGCTGGCGACCATGGTCCCCTCGCAGGCGGCCACCCCGGCCCTGCTGGCCGTCGGCTTCCTGATCATCGCGGGCTCGGTGCGGGACATCGACTGGAGCGACTACACGCTCGCGATCCCGGCCTTCCTGGCCATGGTCATGATGCCGTTCACGTACTCGATCACCAACGGCATCGGCATCGGCTTCATCGCGTTCTGCGTGCTGCGGCTGGCCGCCGGGCGCGGTCGCGAGGTGCCCGTCGCCATGTACGCGGTGTCGGCGGTCTTCGTCTTCTACTACGCGATGCCGGCGCTCGGCCTCACGTGATCCCCGGGTCGGGGGCTCAGGTGACCTCTTCGGCCCTGGCCCCCTCCGCCCCGTAGAACTTCTCCGTCTCCTCGACGGCCGACTGGAAACGTTCGTCGAAGTCGTCGCGAATGAGCGTCCGGACCACATAGTCCTGGACGCTCATTCCGCGTTTTGCGGCGTGCTGCTTGAGCCGGTCGAGCAGCTCACCGTCTATGCGCAGGCTGAGCACTGTCGATCCCATGGCAAGCAGGGTTACGTCCCGCGGGGCCGAAGTGCGTGACTTTCCGGAAGCGACTCACTCGTTTGGGTGATCGATTGGTAAACACGCACGCGCGCGATACCACCGAGTGGTCTTTAGGGTAGGTAATGAGTTACGCTAACAAACATGCCTGACCTGATCCACGACGGCGACAGTGCCGCCGCCGTGAGCTCCCTCCGCTCCGCCGTCATGCTGCTGGGCCGGCGCCTCAAGCACCAGCGCGTCGACGAGTCGCTGAGCCCCACCGAGATGTCGGTGCTCGGCACGCTCGCCCGCTGCGGTTCCGCCACCCCCGGTGAGCTGGCCCGCAAGGAGCATGTGCAGCCGCCGTCGATGACCCGCATCGTCGCGCTGCTGGAAGCCAAGGGACTTGTCAGACTGGAACCGCACCCCGATGACCGTCGTCAGAAGATGGTCAGCCAGACCGAGCAGGCCGAGGCCATGCTCGCCGAGAGCCGCGACAAGCGGAACGCCTGGCTGACCACCCTTGCCGAAGGCCTGGACGAGGACGAGTGGGAGACGCTGCGCAAGGCGGCGCCCGTGCTCGAAAAGCTCGCCCACCTGTAGCGGGGCGGACCGCGCCGGACCGGGTCCGGCGCACCGCCCCCACCGAGGCGTCCCCGTCAGTCAGCCCAGTGTCCACGCCCGAGGAGGCGAACCCTTTTGAGTACGGGATCCGGAGCAGACTCCGCCCCCGCACCGACTTCCACCCACGAGAGCAGGACCGGCGGGACCTTCTCGTCGCTGAAGATACGCAACTACCGCCTGTTCGCCACGGGCGCCGTGATCTCCAACACCGGTACCTGGATGTCCCGCATCACGCAGGACTGGCTCGTCCTGAGCCTGACCGGGTCCGCCGCCGCCGTCGGCATCACCACGGCACTCCAGTTCCTTCCGATGCTGCTCTTCGGCCTCTACGGCGGCGTCATCGCCGACCGCCTCCCGAAGCGCAAGCTCCTTCTCGTCAGCCAGGCCGCCCTCGGGCTCTGCGGCATCGCGCTCGCGGTCCTCACGCTCTCCGGCGTGGTCCAGGTGTGGCACGTCTATCTGATCGCGTTCCTGCTCGGCATGGTCACGGTCGTGGACAACCCGGCGCGCCAGTCGTTCGTCTCCGAGATGGTCGGCCCCGCGCAGCTGCGCAACGCCGTCAGCCTGAACTCGGCGAACTTCCAGTCCGCCCGGCTCATCGGCCCCGCCGTCGCGGGTGTGCTGATCACCACGGTCGGCAGCGGCTGGGCCTTCATGTTCAACGGGCTGTCGTTCGCCGCCCCGCTGATCGGCCTCCTGATGATGCGGACGAGCGAGCTGCACAAGGCCACCGTCGTGCCCCGGGCCAAGGGCCAGCTCCGCGAAGGGCTGCGTTACGTCTCCGGCCGCCCCGAGCTGATCTGGCCGATCGTCCTGGTCGGCTTCGTCGGCACCTTCGGCTTCAACTTCCCGATCTGGCTGACGGCCTTCGCGGACGAGATCTTCCACGGCGGCGCCGGGATGTACTCGTTCTTCAACATCCTCATGGCGGCCGGCTCCCTCGCCGGCGCGCTGCTCGCCGCCCGCCGCCGCTCCTCGCGGCTGCGGATGCTCGTCGCCGCCGGTACGGCCTTCGGCCTCCTGGAGATCATCGCCTCCGTGGCGCCGTCCGTCTGGCTCTTCGCGCTCCTGCTGGTCCCGATCGGGATGATCGGCCTCACGACCAACATCAGCGCCAACACCAGCGTCCAGATGGCCGCCGACCCGGCCATGCGCGGCCGGGTGATGAGCCTGTACATGATGGTCTTCGCCGGTGGTACGCCGGTGGGCGCCCCGATCGTCGGCTGGATCAGCGACGCGTACGGCGTCCGCACCGGCATGGCGGTCGGCGGGGCCTTCTCGCTGCTGGCCGCGCTGGGCGTGGGCTTCATGCTGGCCCGCGTCGGCGGTCTGCGCCTGAAGGTCGACCTCCGCCCGGGACGGCCGCACGTCCGCTTCGTCCCCCGCGAACAGCTGGCGACGGCGGCCTGACCGCCTCCGCCCCGCAGACGCGGAACGGCCCCGCACCGGAACGACCGGTGCGGGGCCGTCGTGCTGGGGAGGGGGAGGCGGAGGGGGATGGGGCGGCGGCCGGGAAGCCCGGAACGGGCCGGGGGCTGCCAGACTCGCCGTATGAGACTCTTCGCCGCCGTGCTGCCGCCGGAGCCCGCCGTGGAGGAGTTGCGCGGGGCGGTGGCGCCGCTGCGGCGACTGCCGGGGGCCGAGGGGCTGCGGTGGACGGAACCCGCCGGATGGCACTACACGCTCGCGTTCCTCGGGGAGGTGGCGGACGAGGTCCTGCCGGAGCTGTACCGGCGGACGGAGCGGGCCGCGCGCCGGACGGAGGCCTTCGGGCTGCGGGTGCACGGTGCCGGGCGGTTCGACGGGCGGGCGCTGTGGACGGGTGCCGCGGGGGCGCTGGACACCCTGCGGCTGCTGGCCGAGCGGGCGGACGCGGCGGCCCGGCGGTCCGGGGTGCCCATGGAGGAGCACCGCCGCTACGTCCCGCATCTCACGCTGGCCCGCAGCCGGGTCCCGGCCGATCTGGCCCCGTTCGTGTCCGCGCTGGAGGGTTTCGAGGGGCTGCACTGGGAGGCCCGTGAGCTGAGTCTCGTCCGCAGCACCCTGCCGACGGGCGGGGTGCCGGGGGAGCGCCCGCGCTACGAGGCGGTGCGGGCCTGGCCGCTGGGCGGATGAGCCGGGAGGCGGGCCTGGCCGCCGGGGCGGCGAGCCGGTCGGGTTACGCTCGTCGGGTGGATCCGAAGACCAGAAACCGCATCATGGCGGCCGTGCTCGTACTGATGTTCGCCGTCGTCGCCGTGGCCGCCGCGCTCGGCTGACCTCCGTACTCCGTCGTGCCCCGCCCCGGCCATTCGAGGCGGCGGCCCCGGCAGTGCTTGCTTCGAGCGGACTCGAAGGCGTTGGCTGGGGGACCATGAAGTACACACATCTGGGACGCACCGGACTCGAAGTCAGCCGTCTCGTGCTCGGCACGATGAACTTCGGTCCGCAGACCGACGAGGCCGACAGCCACACCATCATGGACGCCGCGCTCGACGCGGGCGTCAACTTCTTCGACACCGCCAACGTCTACGGCTGGGGCGAGAACAAGGGCCGCACCGAGGAGATCATCGGCAGCTGGTTCGACCGCGGCGGCGACCGCCGGGACAAGGTCGTCCTCGCCACCAAGGTGTACGGCAACATGGGCGCCGACGGCGAGGCCTGGCCCAACCACCACAAGCTGTCCGCGGTGAACATCCGCCGCGCCGTGGACGCCAGCCTCAAGCGGCTGCGGACGGACCACATCGACGTCTACCAGTTCCACCACATCGACCGGGACACCCCCGTCGACGAGATCTGGCAGGCCATCGACGTCCTGGTCCAGCAGGGCAAGATCCTCTACGCCGGTTCCTCGAACTTCCCCGGCTGGAAGATCGCCCAGATGAACGAGACGGCCCGGCACCGCGGCTCGTACGGTCTCGTCAGCGAGCAGTGCCTCTACAACCTCGCGGAGCGCCGCGCGGAGATGGAGGTCATTCCGGCCGCGCAGGAGTACGGCCTCGGCGTCATTCCCTGGTCGCCGCTGCACGGCGGTCTGCTCGGCGGCGCCATCCGCAAGGAGAGCGCGGGCGGCTCGGCCCGTTCGGCCTCCGGCCGGGCCGCCGAGACGCTTGCCGATCCGGCGGCCCGCGCGCAGATCCAGGCGTACGAGGATCTGCTGGACAAGCACGGTCTGGAGCCCGGCGAGGTGGGCCTGGCCTGGCTGCTGACGCGTCCCGGGGTCACCGGCCCGATCACCGGCCCGCGCACCCTGGCCCAGCTGGAGTCCGCGCTCCGCGCGGTCGAGCTGGAGCTGTCGGACGAGGTGCTGTCCGGCCTCGACGAGATCTTCCCGGGCCCGGGGCCCTCGCCGGAGGCCTTCGCCTGGTAGGGGCGCGTTCCGGCGTCGGCCGGGCGGTCCGGGCGCGTTCCCGGAACCGGCCGACCGGTCCGGGCGCGGTCCCGCGTTCCCGGAGCTTGCCGGGCGGTCCGGGCGCCGTGTGCGCTCAGGCCGTCCGGCCGCCCGTGTTCGTACTGCCGGGGCCCCCGCCGCCGGGGGCCGTTCCGCCCGTGTGCGTTCCGCCGGGGTTCGTCGCGGGCGACAGGATCCGGCCCAGTCCCGCCGCGGTCCCCAACCAGACCGCGCAGCCGATCGGCAGGGACCAGAGGGGGCCGAGGGCGGAGAGGTGGGCGAGCATCGCCCAGGTCAGGACCCCGTTGATCCAGCCGCTCATGGTGAGGAGCAGGGCCGCGCGCGGGGGCAGCCGCAGCCGCATGACCAACTGGTCGGCGATGAGCACGCCGACGGTCAGCGCGGCGAGGCAGGCGCCGCCCGCGAAGACGACGTAGCGTCCGGAGATCCTGCCCGTCACCCCGTGGTCGATGGCCGCCCCGCCGGCCCCCAGCGGGAAGGCGAGCAGCAGCGCGGACAGGAGCCGGTCGAAGAGCCTGCGCTCCCGCGGGTCGAAGACATTGGTGAACCCGTGCGTCGCGGCCATGCCGGCCAGCCCGGCCAAGCCGCTGAGGACGAGGGCGCTCCCGGTCTGGGTGGGGACGCACAGCAGCAGGAGGACGCCGGTGACGAGGGCGGTCCCCGCGCCGGCCAGCCAGGTCGCGGCGACCGTGCGGGTGGACACCGAGCCGATGCGCGGCGACCGTCCGCCGATCCGCAGCCGCGCGGGCGGGGTGATGGGCTGTCCGGGCGGCAGCGGGTACGGGTACGAGGGCGGCTGGACCTGTTGGTGCCGCTGCTGCGGCGGCGACGGGGTGGACGGCGGGGCGGCGGCGTGGGCGACGGACCCCAGGGTGGTGGGGGTGTTGTCGGGTTCGGGGAAGGGTGCACGGGCCGGTTCCGGTTCCGGTACGGGGTCCGGTGGGACCGGTGCCGGAGGCACCACGGCTTCGGCCGCTCCGGCGGTACCCGCCGCCCCGGCCGCGCGGGCGGCCTTCAGCAGGGCGGACACCTCCGCCGCGTCCGCCGGGCGCTCGTCCGGCTCCTTGGCGAGCAGCCGCAGGACGAGCGCGTCGAGTCCGTCGTACCCGGCCAGCTCCGCCCGGCGTTCGCTCGGCGGGCGGGGGGTGTTCCTGAGGTGCTGGGCCAGCACGGAGGTGCCCGTGCCGGTGAACGGCGGCTCGCCCGTGAGGAGGGCGTGGAGGAGACAGCCGAGGGAGTAGAGGTCGCTGCGGCTGTCGATGGTGTCGGGCGTCACGATCTGTTCCGGTGACATGTAGAGCGGGGTGCCGATCACGAACCCCGTCGCCGTCAGATCGGTGCGCGTCAGGGGGCCGGCCGTGGACAGCATCCGCGCGATCCCGAAGTCCAGGATCTTGATGGCGCCCTCGGAGGTGAGCAGGACATTGGCCGGTTTGATGTCGCGGTGGACGATGTCCGCCCGGTGCGCGGTCTCCAGTCCGGCGCAGATGGCGAGCGCCCAGTCGATCACCTCGGCGGGCGGGACGGGGTCCGGCTTCCGCTTCTCCAGTACGGCCCCGAGGTCGCGCCCCCGCAGGTGTTCCATGACGAGGTACAGCACGCGCTCGTCGGCCACCCGCGCCTCGCCGAAGTCGTGCAGGGTGACGATGTGCGGGCTCGACAGGCCGCCGACCACCCGGGCCTCGCGGGTGAAGCGGGTGACGGCGGTGTCCTCGTCGGGCTGGCTGAGGACCTTGACCGCGACCGTACGGCCGATGCGCTCGTCCTCGGCCAGCCAGACCCGGCCCATACCGCCGGAGCCCACCGGCTCCTTCAGCCGGTACCGCCCGTCGAGAAGCACTCCGCGCATCGGCCGTCCCCGCTCAACTCGTCTGACCCGCCTGGTACATGATGACCCGACAGTCAGCCCGTGGCCCAGGGTGCGCCGTATTCCGATGGGGTTTCGGACGCGCCCGGGGCGCGGTCGAGCGGGAGTCGCGCGTGCGGTCAGGCGGAGATGCTCACCCAGCCGGAGCAGGTGCCCGCGGTGATCAGCTTGGTCGACCAGTGGCCCTTGCAGACGCGGAAGCGGACGGTGACGCCCTCGGTGAAGTCCTTGTTCTTGAAGCGGTTCGCGCCGTAGCCGTCCGCGTTGAAGATGGCGCCGTAACGGCTTCCGGCCTCCCAGTCGACGACGGCGGACGAGCCGTCGGAGTTCCCGTCGTAGACCGAGAACCAGTCACCGGTGGGGGAGAAGCACGCCTGGTTCGAGGAGGTGGCGACGCACTTGTCCCACGAGACCCCGCTCGAATGGGTGGTGGCCGTGGCGCGTTCGGTCTCGGCGGTGGCGGCGGAGGCCTGGGTGACGGCGAGCATCAGGGCGGCGGACAGGGTGCCGGCGATCGCGCCTATGCGGGTGAGGGAGCGTGCTGCGGACATGGTTCCTCCGTTGTGGTGCCGTGGCCGGCGACGATCACCGGCCGCAGCCCACCCTAGATGTCATGCCCACGTAAAAAGCAAGGGGGTTCTGCTCGGGCCTCGTTCCGCTCGGGCCTGGCTCTGCTCGGGCCGGGCTCTGTTCGGGCCTTGCTCTGCTCAGGCGTTGCTCTGCTCAGTCCTCCGCGAACCGGTCCAGCGCCGCCAGGATCGCCCGGCTCGTCGCCGCTCCGCCCAGGTGCCCCGCGTCCTCGATCACCGTCAGTTCGGCGTCCGGCCACGCCTTGGCCAGTTCCCAGGCGGTGGAGAGAGGGCCGCCCATGTCGAGCCGGCCGTGGATCAGCACACCCGGGATGCCCGCCAGCCGCCCGGCGTCCCGGATCAGCTGCCCCTCCTCCAGCCAGGCGCCGTGGGAGAAGTAGCGCGCGCAGATGCGGACGAGCGCCTGCCGCGCGGGTCCCGGCCGGCCGCTGTACGGGGGCGGACCGCTGTGCGCCTCCATCGAGAGGACGGTGTCCTCCCAGGCGCACCAGTCGGCGGTGGCGCGGGCCCGTACCTCCGGATCGGGGCTCTCGGTGCGCGCGGCGTACGCGACGAGTACCTCGGGGGTCGTCTCGCCCGCCGCCTCCGGGACCCCGGCCCGGAACCGGTCCAGGGCCTCCGGGAAGAAGCGCCCGGCGCCCCGGTACAGCCAGTCGATCTCGGAGCGCCGGGACGTGGTGACGGCCGGGATCACGATCTCGGAGACCCGCTCCGGGTGCCGCTCGGCGTACGCGAGGATCAGCGTGGAGCCCCACGAGCCCCCGTACAGCAGCCAGCGGTCCACGCCCAGGTGGGTGCGGAGCCGTTCCATGTCGGCGATCAGCCGGTCCGTGGTGTTGAAGCGCAGATCGGCGGCGGGGTCGCTCGCGTGCGGGGTGGAGCGGCCGCAGTTGCGCTGGTCGAAGAGGATCACGCGGTAGCGCGCGGGGTCGAAGAACCGGCGCGCGCCCGGGGTGCATCCGGAGCCGGGACCGCCGTGCACCACGAGGGCGGGCTTTCCCGCCGGGTTGCCGCAGGCCTCCCAGTACACGAGGTTTCCGTCCCCCGCGTCCAGCATCCCGTGGTCGTACGGCTCGATCGGCGGGTACCTGTCGTCGGGGAGGCGCGGCGCGGACGTCATCAGCGGAGGGTACAAACGATCACCGGGCCGGTCCACCGGATTCCCCGGCGCGAGCACCCGCCGGGAGGCTCGCGCGCGGGCGTAGCCTGGACGCCGTGAACTCCACTCCTGAGGTCCTGGCCGTACTCGGTGACCTGCTCTCCGCCGCTGATGCCGACGCCCGCGGTGCGCTCTGGCAACTGGACCGGCAGGGCAGGGAGTTGGATGCCAATCTGGTACGGCTGCCGCCGGGCGGCGAGGTCGGGGAGCACCAGGAGAACGTGCTGGACGTGCTCCTCGTGGTCCTGGAGGGCGGCGGCCGGCTCGCCCCCGGCGACGGCGGCGAGCCCCTGGCGCTGACGCCCGGCACGGTGACGTGGCTGCCGCGCACCTCACGCCGCTCGCTCACCGCCGGGCCCGAGGGGCTCGCCTATCTCACGGTGCACCGCCGCCGCCCCGGCCTCGCGATCACCCGCGCGCCCGCGCCGGTGGCGTACGAGGGGGGCGAGGCGCCCTGCGCGCTGGACCGGGTCTGTCCCGAGTGCGGCCGGATGGCGATGGAGTCGGCGCCGGTGTTCTGCAGCGCCTGCGGGGAGCGGTTCCCGGACCGCTGACCCCGGGGCCGCTGACCCCGGGGCCGCTGACCCCGGGGCCGGTGGCTGCGGGGCGGCTTCAGTGGCGCGGCCGGCGGCGGCGTCCCGACAGGAAGACCCCGCCGGCGACGAGCAGCAGGGCCCCAGCGGCGGCGTAGAGCGTCGTGGACGTACCGGTGTCGGCGAGTCCGCCGCCCGGCGGGCGGTGGTGGTGGCCGCCACCCCCGCCCGGCCATTCCGGGTGCGAGCGCGTCGGCACCGCGGTGTGTCCGGTGGGGGTCGGCTCGGGCGCGGTCCCGGTCGGCGTCGGTTCGCTCGGCGACGGCGTCGGCTCGCTGGGACTGGGGCTCGGGCTCGGCTCGCTCGTCGTGGTGGACGGCGAGGGCGAGGGCGACGGTTCGCCCCCGCAGTCGATGTCGGCGTCGAACGGGAACTCGTGGATCTCGCCCGCGTCCACGGCCGACGCGCCGCCTTCGGTCAGCGGACCCTCCGTCAGCTGCCGGGCCACGACAGTGCCTTCGATGTTCGAGGCGTCGATGTCCGTGAGGTGGGCCCGGGGTGCGTAGAAGGTGCCTTCGAGGGAGTCGCCGGAGGCCATGGTGATGTCGGTCGCGTCGGAGAAGTTCCAGAGCATGTACGGGGCCTGCTCACCGGACGTCCCGGCGGTGTTCGGCACGTTCCACACGTACGTGCCGCCGCTCCCCGTCGTGTCGACGTCCACGACGAACGGGGTGGTCGGTGACGGCGGGGTGTCGAAGACCAGCTCGGAGAGGTTGTTCAGCTGCTCGCCGGTCAGGTGCAGGACGTTGGTCCGGCCCTCGGTGAGGGTGAGGTGGGCGCTGGTGCCGGCCGGGAAGCCGGTCTGGTCGGGGAGCGGGTTTCCCGCGGAGTCGCGCAGGACCACGTTGGTGCCGCAGGTGCCGATGGCGTCCGAGCGCTCCCGGAACCGGGCGAACAGCGCGTCCAGGTCCGGGAGTCCGGTGGTGTCGGTGACCGAGGCGGCCGGCTGGCGGCCGGTCTCCTCCACGCGCGGGGTCGAGTTGTACGCCGCGTTCGCGGCGACGATCTGCGTGGCGACGGAGGCCCCGTTGGCGTCCGTGTCCAGGACGGAGGAGCCCGTAGGGTCGCCGATCTTGACGTAGCCGTCGTTGAGCACCTTCAGCACACCCTGCGGCGAACTGCCCGCGTGATCGATCCTGCCGCCGACGAGCAGGGCGGTCGGACTGTCGTCGCCGGGCGCGGTGAAGCTGCCGGGGGTGTGCAGCGCGATGTTGTACCCGGGACCGTAGGTCAGGTTTCCGCCGACGGCGACGGATCCCTCGGTCTCCGCGCTGCCCAGGGTGGCGTCCTCCTGGACGATGATCCCGAAGCCGTGGGAGCCCTCCAGCGGGTTGCCCGCGTAGTCGGCCGCCGCGGGGAGGGCGGTGGCGAGGCAGAGGACACAGGCGGCCACGGAGGCGGCGGCGGTACGGGCGGGACCGCTGCGGGGGAGAACGGTGTGCGTCATGCCCGGGAACGTAAATCCGATGGTCGGTCCGGAGGGCGCGGCGGGGCCGCCGTCTCACCCGTGTGGCTTCCGCGCTCCGTCCATTGGGCGCGCGGGGCGGGGCCGGGCGGGGAGTGGGTGGAACGGGGGGCTCGGGTCAGGGCCGAACCCGGCCGGGTCGGGTCAGGGTTGGGCCAGGGCCTGCGGGCAGGTCAGACGCTGTCCGTCCACAGCTGTGACGTCGCCTGTGCGTCGCAGGCGGCGGCGGACGGGGCGGCGGCGTAGCCGACCACGGACAGGCAGGTGCCCGCGCCCGTGTTCACGACGTTGTGGCCCCGGGACGTCGAGACGGTGATCTTCCACGACTGGCGCGCGGAGCCGTCGCAGGGGTTGAGGGCGTAGCCCATGAACTTCTGTGCTTCCAGGCACTTTCCGGTGCCGCCGTTGACGAGGGTGAAGGTGTTGCCGGGCCCGGACTTGTAGGTCCAGGTGTAGTCCATGCGGTAGCCACTGCGGGTGCCCGCGCACTTCTCGGTGGTCGCGGCAGCCGTGCCCCCGTAGGAGTTGACGGCCGAGGCGAGGCACGTGTTCTTGGCGAGGTTCTTCATGGCGTGCACGGTGGTGGGCGCCGGCAGGGCGGGGTCCTGGCCGACGCCTCCGCCGCCCGAGCCGGAGCCTGTGGTTCCGCCGCCGCCGGAGGAGCCGGAGGAGCCGGACCCGGTGGAGGATCCGGTTCCGCCTCCGGTGGTGCCCGTGGAGCCGGAGCCGGTGGTGCCGTCCGTGCCGTCGGCGGTGCCGCCCTTGCCGCCGTCGCGCGCGCTCGCGGACGCGTCGGGCGTCTTGCGGGAGGCCGAGGCGGTGGGTGAGGGCGAGCCCGAGGCCGTGGCGGTGGGGCCGCCGGACGCCGACGCGGTGGGGGTGCCGGGCGTCCGCGACCCGGAGGCGCCGGGCCGGGCCTCCGCGTCGGGCACCTCGAACGGGGCGAGCTTGAGGGTCAGGGTGGTCCCGGCGACGATCACGACGGGCACGGCGACGAGAAGGACCCGCCGCCGCCGGGACGGCCGGGCGGGATGGGCCTCGTTCTCCGGCTTCGCCGCGGCGTCCGGACCGGCCTTTCCGCCCTCCGGGGGGCCGACGGCGGGAGGCACCCGCTCCGCCCCCTCGACCTCCTCCGGTCCCTGTTCCGCTTCCGGCTCCGGTTCGGGCGGCGGGGTCCGGTTGGCGAAGGCCTCGCGGGCGGTGATGCGGTCGGTGACGGCCGGGGGCCACGGGCTGGAGACCGCCTCCGGGACGCGGGCGTCGGCACGGGCGAAGAGCGCGTCGGTGCCGGGCCGTTCGGCCGGGTCCTTGGCCAGGCAGGAGCCCACCAGTTCGGCCAGCTCGGGATCGGTGCGGGGCAGCCGGCCGAGGTCGGGTTCCTCGTGGACGATGCGGTAGAGCAGGTCGAGGCCCGAGCCGTCGCCGAACGGGGGCCGCCCGTTCGCCGCGTACAGCACCAGGCTCGCGAGCGCGAACACGTCGGCGGCGGTGGTCAGCTTCTGATTGGCGATCGCCTGCTCGGGGGCCATGTACGCGGGCGTCCCGACGACCATGCCGGTCTTGGTGAGCCGGCTCTGGTCGGCGGCGCGGGCCACCCCGAAGTCGATCAGCGTGAGCCCGTCGAGCGTCAGCATCACATTGGACGGCTTGAGGTCGCGGTGCACGATCCCCGCCGCGTGCACCGTGCGCAACCCGTCGGCGGCGTCGCGCAGCAGCCGCCACAGCGCGTCGGCGGGCAGCGGGCCGTCGTGCAGCCGCAGGGCCTCGCTCAGGGTGATCCCGGGGATGAAGTCCGTGGCGAACCACGGCGGCTTCGCCTCCCGGTCGCTCGCCAGCAGCCGCGCGCTCGTGCGGCCCGGCAGCCGCCCGAGGTTGTCCAGCTCGTGCCCGAAGTGGCCGAGGAACGCGGTGTCCTCGGCCAGTGCGGGCAGCACCTGCTTGACGGCCGCGTAGTGCCCGGCGGGCCGGACGGTTCCGTCGGCCGGTTCCGCGCCGTCGGCCGGTTCCGCGCCGTCGGCCGGTTCCGCGCCGTCGTCCGGCCGGGTGCCCTCGTCCGGCCGCGTCTCGTCGGTCGCCTCCGGTGGGAGGACGCCGAGATAGACCCGGCCCATGCCGCCCGAGCCGAGTACGCCGAGCAGCCGGAACGGGCCGATGCGTCGCGGATCGCGCGGCTCCAGGGGCCTGGCCCCGCTGCCGTCCAGATGTGCGTGGTCTTCAGGTCCCCCGAGCATGGGCGACAGGCTAGCCGAGGCGCACCGTCCGCCGTGACGGATGGATCCACCAAAGGGTGGCAAACGCAAGGGTGTTGACGTCCGGCTGATCGGCCCGCCCTCCGTCCGGGAACTGCGCGGCCCGCCCGACCGTCCTGAAGGACGAGGTCACAGGGGCGGGGACGGCAGGGCGGGATCATGGAACAGCGGACGGACGACGCGACGGATACGGACACGGACACAGGCACGGATACGGACACGAGCGCCGCCATCGGTACCGATACCGATACCGATACCGATGCCAATGCCGATGCCGACACGGCCCTCGCATCGGCCCCCCGCACGGGCGCGCACGACGGCACGGGCGCGCAGGACGGCAGGGACGACACGACCGCCCGGCGGACCTGGGCGCGTCCGGGGCGGTGGAGGCGGGGGAAGGTCCTCGCCGGGCTCGCCGCCCTGACGGCGCTGCTGCTGGCCTTCCCCCGGGTGCTGCCCAACACCCCCGGCCGCCTGGGCAGTCTGCTGGAGGCGTTCCTGCCGTGGCTCGGCCTGGCCGTCGTCCCGCTGCTGGTCCTGGCGCTGCTGCGCCGATCGGTGACCGCGCTGCTGGCGCTGGTGCTGCCGGTGGCGGCGTGGGCGTACGCGTTCGGCGGGCTGTTCCTGCCGGCGTCCGCGGCCAGTGACCGGGATCTGGTGGTGGTCCAGCACAACGTGAGCGATGTGAACGGGGACCCGGCGGGGACCGCCCGCGCCCTGGCGGCGGCCCGGCCCGACCTCATCGCGCTGGAGGAACTGGTCCCGGACGCGCTTCCCGCGTACGAGAAGGCGCTCGCGCCGCAGTACCGGTTCCACGAGGTGCGGGGGACCGTCGGGATCTGGTCGAAGCTTCCGCTCTCCGGCACCCGGGTCGTCGACATCAAGCCCAAGGACATCGAGGAGGGCTGGAGCCGGGGCCTGCGCACGGTCGTCCACACCGCGCAGGGGGAGGTCGCCGCCTATGTCGCGCATCTGCCGTCCCTGCGGTTCGGCGTGAGCGGCCTCGGCTCGGCGCGCCGGGACGAGAGCGCCCATCTGCTCGGCCGTGCGATCGCCGCCGAGACCGTCGCGAAGGTCATCGTCCTCGGCGACCTCAACAGCACGGTCGACGACCGCGGGCTCTCCCCCCTCACCTCCCAGCTCCACACCCCCGAACGCGGTTTCGCCTTCTCCTTCCCCGCCTCCTTCCCCCTGGCCCGTATCGACCAGGTCCTCGCCCGCTCGGCGACGGTCGAGGACATCCGCACGCTTCCGGCGACGGGGAGCGATCACCTGCCGGTGCTGGCGAGGGTGGCGCTGGGGTGAGGCGGGGGAGGACGTCACCGCGCGGGGGCGTCGCCGCTCACAGGCGGCGGGCGAACTCCTGGCGGTCGGCGAAGTTCTCGTAGCCCGCGCGCTCGAAGGCCTTGATCATGGCGGTGTTGGCCGCGTCGCAGTCACCGCGGATCTCCTCGGCGCCCGCCTCGGTCAGCAGCCGCGTGCCGCGGGCCACGACGGCGGTCGCGTATCCGTTGCCCCGGCAGGCGGGAGCGACGGCCACCAGGCCGATGACGGCGGCCCCCGGGTTCCGGGCGGGCAGGCTGAGCGCGGCCGGCGTGCCGTCGGGGGCGTAGCCGATCTCCCACCAGTGGGGTTCGTACGCGAACCCCTCCATGTCCTCGAAGACGCTCTCCGCGGCGGCCCGCGCGCCCTCCCGGGCGATCAGGGCGGAGAAGTGGGAGTCGGCGCTTGTGGGCAGGGCCTCGGCGAGCAGGGCGAGGAAGGGTTCCCGGCCCACGTCGGGCAGCGCGCGCCAGGTCAACCGGGCGTCGTACGCGCTGAGTTCGTCTCCTACCGCGCGGCGGAAGCGGCGCCCGTCACGGGCCAGGTCGAAGCCCGCCAGCCGCAGCAGCTCGGCCCGCCGTTCCGGATCCGTCTGGAACTGCGGTGCCTGCGCGGGCGAGTCGACGACGTGCCCCAGCTCCGTGGCCCCGAGCGAACGGCCCAGGGCGACCGCCTCGTCCAGCAGCGCCCGCCCGGTGGACAGCCCCGGCTCGTCCCACGGTGCCTCCAGGAGCACCAGGGCCATCGGGACGTCGTTGCCGGGCATGGTCCACAGCGCGGTGGCCGCGGTGAGCCGCCCGTCGGCGTCCTCCGCGACCAGGCACCACTCCGGGCGGGTGCACTTCTTCTCCAGAAGGTCGGTGAGGTAGGCGGCCGTCCCGGCGTTGCGCTCGGGCCGGCCGATGTGCTCGACGAGCGAGGGCAGTTCGCCGGGGTGTGCGATACGTATGGGCATGTATGCGGATCAACCTGTCTCTCGGTGAGGTAGCCGTTCTCCGCGCCATCGTTCCGTAAACGGAACGTTCTGTAAACAGAACAATCCTGCCGGTCTCTGTGGTCCCATGACCGCAGTGCCGTGACCTCGCGAAAGGACCTGCGAAACCATGCCGACGGTCATCCCCGTGCCCGACAACTGGCAGTCCCTGTTCGATGATTGGGACGAGATCCGGAACGGCTACTACGCCGGGGACGAGGACGACGCCGTACGCGACTGCGTCCGGCGGCTGGAGGCGGCGGCAGCGGCGGGCGACCCCGCACTGTTCTGGACGCTGGGCCTGCTGATGCTCTCCCCCTACGTGGCCTTCGGCGACCCCGCCCCGGAGACCGGGCCCCTCGCCGTCGCCGCGCTGGGCCGGGTCGCGGGCGAGGGCGACGGCACGCCGTGCACCCACGCCTGGCACCCGTACGAGGCCGACGTGGACGATCTGCTGGAGCACCTGCCCACCTGCATGGACGTGCTCGGCTCCCCCCGCGGCCGGGCCCTCGACGACCTGCTCCCCGAAGACCTCCTCCCCGGACTCCCCCTGGACGCGCTCGGGGACGAGGACGCCGAACCCGCGCACCTCACGGCCCCCGACATCCTCGCCCGCTGGCAGTGCCCGCGCACCGCCCCGGGCTTCGCCCGCGCGGCCCTCGACTACCTGGGCGCGCCCGTGGCCTGAGGGCGGCGGACCGAAGCGGCCTCGCGGGGCGAGCGCACGCGAATCGGCTGGTATTACTGGGACATGCAGGAAGAGACGGCACGCTCCGCGATCGACACCTTCATCTCCGCGTTCAACGCCTCGGACGACAGCTATGTGACCGCCCTGCTCTCCCAGGCCCTGACCTCGGACGTGGTCTTCTGGGGACCGCTGGGGCGCAGCGAGGGGATCGCGGCGGTCGAACAGTTCGTCCTGGACATCCGGCGCCACCCGGCGGGGACCGGCACGATGGTGCGCTGCTCGGCGGTGGACATGCCCGGCGAATGGGCCCGGTACCAGTGGGTCTTCACCACCCCCGACGGAGGCCCCCGCCTGGCGGGAACCGACGTCGTCCATCTGCGACGGAGCCTCATCGACCAGGTCATCGTCTTCGCGGGGGAGATCGATCCGTCGGCCTCCTGAGCCGGGGCGGGCCGAATGGGCCCGCGATCGGCTCGGCCGTCACCGCACGTCCGGCCACCGCGACCGCCAACCCGGCGATCACAACACGCCCTAGGGGGTGTCGGCTCCTTCCCGGGGCGACAGGTCGCGCAGCGCGTAGCTCCGATGCTCCCTTCCCCCGGGGGACCTGGCTGTGAGGACGTGAACGTCGGCGGTCACCCGGCGCTGGGCGTACCGGGCCAGGAGAGCGGTCACGTCTTCCTTCGAGGTCCGGATCACCAGCACGCCGCTTCCCTCCACAGCGATCTCGATGAAGCCTCGCGTCGTGCTGCCGCCCACCAGCGTGCCTTCCAGGCGCGTGTCCTCGTCGTCCACTTGAGCGGCCCGGAGCGCACGGCGGCACCGGTCGGCGCTCTCCGAGCTGAACGATGTCCTGCGCGCGGTCGCCCTGGTCTCCCAGCTGAGGGTGACGTCCGTGTTCGAGGTGGCAAGCACCTCCGAGAGTTCGGAGAGATGCTTGATGGCGCGGCGTCCCAGAGGCAGCGCGGCATCGAGAACGGCATCCTCCGCCCCGGCCGCGGAACTCGCACGGTCGGCCACGTCGAAGATCTTGTTGACGGCTCGGTCCAGCAGTACGTCGCTCCCGGTGCCGGGCAACTCCGCCTGCGCCGTGTCCGGAGCTCCCTCCAGGACCATGCCGTAGGACGAGGCGAAGACAGGCCCCGAGAGGAGCCGGGTCGCTCGCTGGATGTCGCGCGGTACGGGCCCCGCGTCCTGTGTGGGGCGCACGTCGTCCATCGCGTTGGCGACGGCCTGCACGGTCGTCTGCAGGGCGCGCAGCCATTCGCCGAGAACCGCCGACTCGACCCGGTTGGCACTCACGCTTTCGCCTGCCAGGGCGAACCGCAGAATGGGGCGGTCCGGGCGGTCCCGGGTTTCCTGGCCGGCCCCGGGCTGAAGCTCACGCGCGATGCGCCTGAGCTGCGCGGATCGCAGTTCGGGCATCGTCCGGGGGACGGGCTTCTCGGACGATTCCGATCGCCTGGCCGCCAGCCAGGCCCGCATGGCCGCCTTGTCCGTGGTGTCGGGCAAGTCGTGGGGAGTGCTCACAGCGCCACCTCCACATAACCCCTGCGCACGCCTTGTCCGAGGCGGCAACGCTGCCAGATCTCGTCGTAGAGACCGAGTGTCTGGAAGATCTCGCCGTCTCCGGGCGCCATCGCGCCGACCGTACCCAGGTCCTGGAAGTCCACAGTGGCGGGCAGGCTCAGCAAGTAGGCGTCGATGCGCATGCCGTGCTTCACACACCACTCCCGATCGCTGAGGTTGGCAAGGTCCGCGATGTCATCCGGCTCGATGATGCGCGCGTATGTGTCCGCGTCAATGAGGTAGGCCAGGTCGATATCGTTGGGGTCCAGTTTGCCGCTTACGAAGCTTCCTGCCAGCCACATACGTGCGACTGAGCCAAAGGCGCACTCCGTCAATGCCCTGTGCGTCATGAACTCGCCCCAGAGGCCCGGCCGGGTGCTCGACGCCTCCCAGGCGGGTGCCCGCACCAACGCGTGCTCAACCTCGTCCAAGGTCATCAGGTAGCGGCCGGGGGGGCGGACACCGAGTCTCCGGGGCGAAGGGCGGCAGGGGAGGCAATGGGGCTCCAAAGGGGCCAAACGGATGAGTGCCCGACACTCTACGTGACGAGGTCGTCACGTATGGGCTGATCGCTTCATCCCGGCCGGACCCCGATCGAGAGGGGTGATCGGGAGGCCGGACGCCATCGCACCCGATGTGGTGAACCGAGGTCCGGACTCACCGACTCGCCAGTCACTCTCCGCTTACAGTCATGACGCATAGTCATGACGCTTGGTCATGAGACCTGTCAGCGCGAGAAAGAGAGCCCCCGTGTCCGTTCGCTCCCTCACCACAGCCCTCGGTGCCGCCTGCGGCGCCTTCGCCCTGCTGCTCGCCGTGCCCGGTTCGGCCTCGGCGGCCACCGGGCAGTTCCGGTACAGCTACGGCACTGCCGAGGGGTACGAGGTGGTCGGCTTCCTGAACAATCCCCCCAGCGGCGTATGCCTCAGCCTTGAGGGCCCCGCGTCCGAACCGGGGTCGGTCAGTTGGGCGCCGAGGAACCTGACCAGGTCTACGGCCACCGTCTTCCGTGACGCCGACTGCACCGGGGACGACTTCGTCTCCCTGCCCCCGGGCGCCGGTGGCGGGGACGATCTTCTGGTGCGGTCGGTGGTCTTCTCCTGATTCGGGCCGGGTCCGGTCGGCCGCCGGGGCTATCCTCCGCGCATGGACGGAGAGTTCGGCGGCTGGCCGGAGCAGGCCATGGATGTGCTGGCGCAGCTCCGGGGGGAGCCGGACCGGGAGACCAGGGAGCGCTGCCGGGCGGATCGGGAGCGGCTGGTGCGGCGGCCGATGATCGGTCTGCTGAACGCGGTGGCGGACGCCGAGCCCCGGTACGAGGACTTCTCGGTGTGGCACTACCGGACCGACTCGTGGTGGTGGCAGAACCAGGGGGCGGTGATCCGGATCGGGCGGAAGGTCGAGATCGGGCTGCGGTTCTCGCTGGACGGGCTGCGGATCCAGGGGGCCTGGTGGTATCCGGACCCGGGCCAGGTGGACGCGTACCGCAGGGCCGTTGCCGCCGAGGGCAGCGGGCGGGAGCTCGCGGCGCTGGTCGACGCCGTACGGGACAAGGGGTACGAGGTCTCCGGGGACCTGATGCGACGCCCTCCGCGCGGCTATCCGGCGGACCACGCCCGCGCGGAGCTGCTGCGGCACCGCTCGCTGATCGCCGCCCGCTTCCTGGGTGACGAGGAGTGGCTGTACACCCCCGAAGCGGTGGACCGGGTGCTCTCGGCCGCCGCCGATCTGGACCCCTTGCTGACGTGGCTCGCCCGCCATGTCACGCGTACGACCTGACACCGTTCCGTATGCGTCAACGGTCGGGCGGCCTCAGCGGCCGGGCGGTCTCGGCCCGGACGGTGGCCTCAGCCCGGCCGGTGGCTCTCCACGATCCCGAGCGCGTACGCGTTGTCCGGGGCGATCTCCTGGACCGCCAGGCGGGCTTCCCGGACCCGGTCCGTGGTGCACAGCAGCCGGACGAAGACGTACAGCGCGTCGCGGTCGCCCTGTTCCGCGCGTCGGCGGAGTGCCGGTTCCATCCGCCGGTCGCGCAGGGCCCGGTTGAGCCGGCGGCGGGCGTGGGGGTCGGTGCGGGCCAGCTCCGTGAGTTCCGGGAACCGTCCCGCGCCGGCGAGCAGGTCCATGTGCCACAGGTGGTTGCCGTGCAGGTTGTGATCGTCGGAGTAGCACTCGGCGCGGGCACTGACCAGGGCGATGGCCGTGTCCCAGTCCTGTGCCCGCTCGGCCTCCTCGGCCTGTTCGAACCACATCACAGGGGGAGTATCGCGCAGAGCCGGTGTTGGACGGTGCCTCCATCGGCATACTCGGCCTCCGGGCGTCGTTCGACCGAAGGGATGCCGGATGTGTCGTGGGGACCGATAGAACTCGGCGTCGTGGGCCTGGCCCTGCTGCTGCGGCTGACGGCCTTCGGCTGGTTCGCGCTCCTCGCGATCGGTGTGAGCGCGGTATCGCTCGGCACCGTCCCCGCCCTCGTGTTCGGGCCGCTCGTCTACGCGGGCTTCTGCGCCCCGTCCTCCGCACGACCCCTGCTCGTCCTGGCCGACGTGCTGCTGTTGGTGTGCGCGCTCACCCTGGAGGACGGCGGTGACAACTCCTCCACCAGTCCCCTCCAGGTCCTCACCGGCGGCCGGGCGGGGTCGGGAGGCCTTGCGCACCGCGCGTTCCGGTACTGCGGCCTCGCCTACCTCCTGACCCTGCCGGTCCTCGTGATCTGGACGGTCGCCGGCTGAGGACGGGCCCCGTTCCGCGTTCCTCGGCGGGAAACCCCAGGTGGCGAGACATGCCTTCCGAATCGGACGACCCCGGATCAACCGCGCCCGGGGCGGGTTGACGCGCCTGCTTGACTCGTACATGATCACGAACTCAGTTCGGTGAAGACGTTTCCAAGAGCGGGGAGTTATCCATGAAGTTCCGCAGGTCGGCCTTTGTCGCCACAGCGTGCGTCGCGGCGCTGGCAACGGGTGCGGGGACCGCGATGGCGGGTCAGGATGCCGGATTCGTCGTGGCGAACTCCTCGGACTGCGACACCCCGGACCACGCGGCGGCCGAGGGCCGCTTCTGGAACGAGGGCGACAAGTTCACCATCGAGGACATCTGCTCGGACGGCCATCGTGCGGTGCTCCAGGTGGATGCCGGGGCGGCGCAGCCCGGCGAGGGGTACGACTGGAAGATGGAAGCCGCGGGCGGCTGGGGCGACAAGACGACCGTGGTCCACAACTACGCGGAAGGCACGTTCGTTCAGATCCGAGCGTGCGTGTACGAGGGCTCGACGAAGCTGTCGTGCAGCCGGTGGGACCAGGGCGAGGCGTAACGCTTCGGTCGTCGGCCGAGCGGTCGACCGCATGAGTTCCACCGTTGTCGTCGCGTCCGCCACCCGGACAGGGCAACACTGAACCGGTGACCCGGCAGACAACCACGCGCACCCGGTCCTCCGTGACCGGGTGCGCGGTCCTCGCCCTCGTCGCCGCCGTCCTGGCGGCCGTCGCCGTCTGCGTCGCGGCGGCCATCGCCGTGCCCGCCTTCTTCGACAGACCGGACGTTCCCCCCGAGGAGCGGCTCGCCAAGAAGACCGGCCTCACGGAGTACCGCCTCCGCACCGCCGTACGGGACGGCACCCTCACCGATCCCGAGATCGCGTACGCGGCCGGCGGACGCTGGAGCGTCGAGCGCGCGCCCTCCACCATCCGTGTCGCCGTCCGCTACAGCCCGGAGGAGGCGTGCTACGCGTACGAGGTGAACCAACCCCTGATCGACGCAACGGCCGTACGCAAGCACCGCCTTGACCGGTGTCCGGCCGTGCCCCACGAACCGACGTAGAGGCACGGCCGCTGGAACCGGCCCGGCTCACAGGATCGGCGGACGCCCCAGCCTGGTCATCAGGAGGACCGTCCGCCAGCGCATCGGCTTGCGCGGGCCGCACGGCGTCCGCAGCCCTTCGAGGAAGCCGCCCCACCATGCCCGCAGCCCGGGGAGGGAGCGGATACGGGCCGCGGTCAGCAGCGTCCACACGCCGAGGTAGACGGGGATCAGCGGAGCCGGGAGGCGTCGGCGGGCCAGCCACACACGGTTCCGGGCGGTGAAGCGGTAGTAGACGGCGTGACGTGCCGGAGACGTGGCGGGATGCTGGAGGACGAGCTCGGGCTCGTACAGGATCTTCCAGCCCTCATCGAGCGCCCGCCAGGCGAGGTCGGACTCCTCGTGCCCGAAGAAGAACTCCCCGGCCCACAGGCCCGTCTGCCTGAGCATCGGCATCGAGAAGGCGTGCCCTCCGCCCAGGAACGCGGTCACCGGGCCACCGCGCATCGGATCACCCGCCCGCAGACGCGGCACCCAGCGCCGCTCCGTGTGCCCGGACTCGTCCGCCACCCGGAAACCGATGATCCCCAGCCGCGCATCAGCCGCGAACAGGTCCCGCACCCGCCGGAACACTCCCGCGTCGATCAGTAGCCCGTCGTCGTCCAGCTCGACCACGACATCGACCTCACCGGAGTCCCGCAGCATCTCCAGCCCGACGTTCCGCCCACCCGGACAGCCGAGATTCTCCGCCAGCGGGACCTTGGTCACGTTCTCCGCCACGTCCACGTCCGCGAGCGGCGTCGCATTGCCGATCAGCACCACACGCGCCGCCGGAACATCCTGCCTCTCCACCGACGCCAGCAACTCCGCCAGCTCTCGCGGGCGCGTGCCCATCGTGACGATTACGGCTCCGATACGCGGCGATGACATGCCGGCACGCTACAGGGGCGGGCGATCAACCACGCCCGTGCCTCAGCCCGCCGTGTGCCGTACGAACGCCGACCAGGCGGCGGGGGAGAGGGCGAGGGCGGGGACGGTGAGGTCCTTGGAGTCGCGGACGTGGATGGTGTGGGGGCAGGTGGCTACCTCGACGCAGTCGCCGCCGTTCTGGCCGCTGTAGCTGGACTTGGACCAAGCGAGGGCGACCTCTACGCAGTTCCCGCTGTTGTCGCTGCTGTAGCTGGACTTGGTCCACTTAAGGTCTGCGCTCATACTTCCTTCGCCACCTGCTTGATCAATTTCCGTGACTCTTCGGTGTCGAGAGCCTGTGTCCGCAGGATGCCATACCTCGCGAACAGGTCGTTCACATAGGCTGGTTCGCCGTCCATGATGCTGCGAGACTGGATCTCCAAATAGGCCAGCCTTCGCCGGTCGTCAGTCTCCAGTAGGACGAACGAAGCGCTCAACCCCGCGTGGCTCTCCCGGCGGGGCGGCATCACCTGCACATGTACGTGACGCAGCTCGCTGATCTCGATGATGTGCTGGAGCTGTGCTCGGTGTACGTCCCGTCCGCCAATGGGCCGGGTGAGCGGGGCAAGTTCCAGAACGAAGCTGAGGTCCGCCCTCGGAGCCCGGGTCAACAGTGCTTGCCGCGCAAGGCGGGCGGCTACGCGGCCCTCGATCTCCTCGTCCTCGACGGGCGGACAGGCTCCGCGGAACATGGCCCGTGCGTGGTCTTCGGTCTGAAGAAGGCCAGGGATGACGTGGCACTCGTACTCGTACCTCAGCCTGGCCTTGGCCTCTTCATCGGCGAAGGGGCCGAACCACGTGGCCAAGTGGCTGAACGACAACTTCACGGCTGCAGCGATCAATGCGCCGTTGGCGCCGACCGCCGAATCGGCTGCCGGAACGAACTTGCCCTTCGGTGGCCTCTGGCCCCGCTCCACCATCGCCACCTGCGACTTGGAGAAGCCGATTCTTGCGCCTAATCCTTCTTGGGAGAGCCCGGCAAGCGCGCGGTAGTGCCGCAGCAGCGCCCCGAACATCTCCGCGTTCCCGCTCCCGGTACTACTGGAGTGCACAGCCCCACCTCCAAGTACACAACAGTGCACAGATGCCTTGTGTCCCTGGTCACAGTAGGTGTGCGCGTCGACGCTTAGCGCATGGACCAGAAAAATTCACCGAACCAGGTGCCCTCGTGGATTCCCGCGAGCGGGCACGCCCTGCGGCACGCCGGGATCTACTTCGACGCCGTGCGGATCAGTGGGCTGCTGGGGGAGCAAGTGGCTTACGAGATCATGCAGTTCACGGACTTTCAGGCGGGGCCGATCGTCCGGTCGCGGATCGGGATGCGGAGCATGTTCTTTCTGGTGCGGCCGGGGACGGCGGGGGCGTATCGGTGGCCGGCGGAGGTGGATGCGCTGACGCGGAAGGGGGCGGAGTTCGTGGGGGTGCCTGCGCTGGACGGGCTGACGTACCCGTTGGACTGGCGGTCCGTGCCGACGGCGGATGATCCGTTCGTGGATACGGAACTGCTGTTCGAGCTGCTGGCGAAGGTGGTTGGGGACGAGATTCCTGCTGTACGGTGATCGCGTCATTACGCTCCGTGCGCTCGCGCACGGGGCGGCCCTCGGTGGTGCTACCAACACCGGTCCGAGGGCCTTCACCCCACGATGGATCGGAAGTCCACCGGGATGCTTTGGCATGCTATCTCGCCGTCCTACGGCTACGTGAAGGCCGCGTACGACATCGTGCGCCATCCGCGTCTCTCCAGCGACGCGAAGATCTTGATCACCTACGTGCAGGGGCTGCCCGAGAGGCGTACGGGCAAGGCCCTGAGCGATCACGCGAAGTCCCTGGGCATCACCGGGCGGGCGTACCAGAAGGCCAAGTCGCAGTTGATGGCCAACGGGTTCGTCCACGAGTGGCGGGAGCAGGGCGACCGCGGGCGCTGGATCACCGACCAGCTGTTCTCCAACGTTCCGCTGACCGACTTCGAGGCGCGGCGTGTCCGGGCCGCGCAGACACAGGTCCGACCGGGTGCGCGGTATCCGGCGGTCGGTGATCCGGGGACTCGGTCGGCCGGTGGCTATACACCGGAGGATGAAGAACGTGAGGAGAACTGTCCCCACCCACCCTCCGAAGCCCCCGCGCAGCCCGATGAGGCTGCGGCGGAGACCGTGGCACAGGACGACGATCCCCAAGTCGTCGAGGCAGAGCGCGTGTTGCTCTCCTTGCGCCACGCCAGTCCCCAACTCCACCTCGGCGTACGCGAGGCGCGCGGGCTCTCCGGGACGGCGGCGGACTGGCTCCGGCGCGGGGTGAAGGCGGCGGAGCTGCGGCTCGCGCTGGTGAGTGCGCTGCCGGAGGGCGGCGTACGGTCGGCCGTGGGCTTCGTACGCCACCGGCTCGTCCAGAAGATGCCCGAGCCTCCCGTACCCGCGTTCCCGGCCCTCGCGCCGGAGCCCCCGCCGGGGCCGCCCGTCCCGTGCGAGGGGGACGGCCCCGAGCACGTCTTCCGGCCCCGGGGCGACGAGACCGTGTGCGGGCCCTGTGCGCAGCAGGCGGCATGGGAGGTGCACTCGGTCAAGTGGCCGTGGCCGGGCCCCGAGGACGGCGGCGAGGAGCCGGAGGAGATTCCCTGGCGTGAGCGGTTCGCGGCGATTCAGGAGCAGGACGCGGCCGGGGACGCGCCGATGCCTCCCGGCGCGGCCTGGGAGGCATCGGGACCGAATGCGGGCGGGATCAGCCCGCCGGGGAGTCGCTGACCTTGCTCACGGGGCTGAGCTCCATCTTGCCGCCGTCGTTGCCGTCGGTGACGGGGAGCGAGCCCGCCGGCCACTTCAGGGTGACGGGGTGGGTCTCGTTCGGAGGCGTCACGACCATGTCGGTGAGCTTGAGGCCGGAGCCGCCGGTGTTGTTGACCGGGTACGTGATCTGGAAGGCGGCGGTCTCACCCGACTTGAGGGTCTGCGGCTGGGGCTGCTCGCCGTTGCGGTCCACGGAGAAGGTGTCGCCCAGGGACGACTTCAGGTCGACACCCGCGAAGCCGGTGATGCGGCATTCGCTGCTGCCGGTGTTCTTGAAGGAGACGGTGACGATGCCTTCCGTCTCGTCCGTGGTGTTGTCGGTGGCGTTGACCTCAAGCGCGTTCGTCTGGCAGATCGCGGCCTTGCCGGTGCCGCTGCCGCCGTTGCCTCCGGTGCCGCTGTCGGCGCCCTGGTCGCTTCCGCCGGTGCTGTTGTCGGTGCTCTTGTCCCCCTGGCCCGAGCCGCCCGTGTCGCCGGACCCGCCCGTCTGGCCCGCCGACGCGGAGGCGCCGGCCTGCGCGCCGTCCGTCGCGCCGTCGTCGCCGTTGCAGGCGGTGAGCGAGAGCGCGGCCACGAGGCCGATGGCGGCGATGACGGCCTTGCGGGTGTGCAGCATGATTCCCCCGGGATGCGGTGCGGGTGGTGCGGTCTGTGCGGTCTGGGTCGTTCCGTGGTGCGTGGATATTTGTACCTCACAGGTAGTGCCGAACCGTCAGCGATCATGTCCGTGTTCCGTCACAGACAGGCCCGTGCCCCGGCTCCGGCGGGGTGCGCACGTGCCCGGGATCGCGGACTATGGTGCGCAGGTCATCCAACTGGCCCCGGGGGAGGGGCCGTAGCGCGCAGGGGGATATGGCGTGGGCAAGGACGAGTCGTCGATACCGGACGAGGAGTGGGAGCGGTTCCTGCGGGAGGCGGAGGCCGGGTCGGCCGGTGCGCCCGAGGAACCCTCCGCACGGGCCCGGATGGTGACGCGGCGTCTCGCGGACGAGCCCGATCCGCCGGAGGGATGGCGCACGCACCGGCCGCCGGCCCGTACGAAGGGGCGGACCTGGTACGTCGTCGGGTTCGTCGTGGTGCTCGCCCTGCTGGTGGTGGCGCTGATGCCCGGGAAGGTGGCCGGGTGGTTCGACGGGAGGTCCGGGGACTCCGTCTCGTACCACGGGCCGACGGGGGATCCGGCCGGGTCCGGATCCCCGGACGGGCCCGCAGCCGAACTGCCCACGATCGACGACCCGTTCAAGGGCTCGCCCGCCGCCGGATGGAAGGACGGGGTCTCCTCGCTCGCGCTGCCGAAGGCGAAGGCCACGGGCTGGATGAGCGAGGCGGAGGTGGCGAAGGCGCTGGTCCGGTCCCGGGACTTCCTGGCCGCCGCGGGCACCGATCCCGGCGTCCTGCGCGGTGAGCGCCCGGTGAAGGCGCTCGCGCTGCTGAACCCGCACCAGAAGGACGTGCAGAGCTATGTGAAGGCCGCGCTGTCCGCGCCGAGCGCCGACAACGACCCGCTGCACCTCTTCAGCCGGTTCGACCCGGCCCGCTTCCGCGTGGTCGACGACATCGTCCGCACCCTGGGGCGGATCACGTACCGCGAGGGCAAGAGCGGCGCGGTCGACGTCACGGCCGATGTGACGTACGTGTACCCGGTCGTCCGCGCGGACGGCGACAGCGACGAGGTGGCCCGGACCGTCGTCCGCCGCGAAACGGTCATGAGCTGGGAGGACCCGTCCAAGGTGCAGATCGAGCCCGGGACGTTCTCGCTCATCGTGTTCCGCACGGACGCCGCCAACGGCGGCTGCGCGAACCACACCGGCTTCTACGTCCCGGAGTTCGCCGCCGACCGCGCGACCCGTGACGGATCCCTGGAGGGCGCCGCGAAGGACCCGTACGAGCGGGACACCTCCATGGAGGAACGCGTCCCGAAGGACGGAGGCGACCGGTGCGGGCGGGTCACACGGCTCTGAGGACGGCGCACGCGCCGGGCCTCGCGCCCGTCCCGTGCCCACCGTTGGCACGGGACCGTGCCGCCTTCGTGGCCACGGGAGGGCATTGCCCCCACGAGTGGTTTAGCAGGCGATATGCACTCTTGCGGGCTACTGGTGCATATCTCGGCGCGGTTTGCGGGGCTCAATGGGAGCCCCCGCGGAGAACCGTTCCGCCGGGGCTTATCCGAAGCAGAGGAAGTCCATGCGTACGCGCAACAAGTTCCTGATCGCCGCCGCCGGTGTCGCGGCCGTAGGCACCGCCTCCATCGCGGGCGTCGCCCTGGCCGCCGACCCCACGGAGAACGTCAACGCTCCGTATGCCCAGGCCGCGGCGTACGTCAAGGCAGACGGCACCGCCGCCCGGAAGACCAACGCCGTCGGGTCGGTCACCAAGACGGCCACCGGCAGGTACTGCGTCACCCTGACCTCCAACGTCGACGCGAACAAGGTCATTCCGAACGTCTCCCTGACCACCGGCGCCCCGTGGCACAGCGAGATCTACGTGGTGGTGGGCGGCAGCAGCTGCCCGCAGAACTCGCTCCGTGTGCAGACCGGGGTCAACGGCTCCTACAAGGACCTCTCCTTCTACGTGGTCGCGCCCTGATCCCGTTGCCCGCCCGGGGTGTTCCGTCGCGAGGCGGAACACCCCGGGCGGGCTCCTGCTCACGCCCCCGCGGCGGCCTGCGGCTCGGGGCGGCGGGACCGGCCGGTGCCCATGCCGCAGACGGCGAAGGTCACAGCGGCCAGGCCGAAGATGATCGCCAGGTTGCCCTTCGTGTGAATGGCGGCCTGCTTCGTCGCTATCTCCCTCTCCCAGCGCACCGAGCCCTGCTGGTTGGAGGCCTCGTACTCGGCGAGGCACTTCATGTACCGCCGGTCCAGCGGTTCGTCGCGATCCGCGTCGCACCGGGACTCCTCGAAGTGAAGCGACGCGCTGCTGGAATCGTCATAGGCCTTCCCCGACACCTTGGAGGCCGCGTCCAGCGCGATCGCGGACAGGATGACCGCGGTGAGCAGACTGATCATGGCCAGGAAGATGCACAGGACGGCTCCGGGACTGCGCCCTTGATTTGTCATGTCCGGGAGGGTAGCGACACGCGTGGACCGGGGTGACGGCGCGTACCGCCCGGCAACTCCCCTTCCGCACGCCGGAACTGCTGTTCGGGCTCCTTATGGGTGTGGTGGGGGCGGAGAAGCGTGCGCTACGGTGAGCGCGCCGTTACGCTCGGTGCGCCCGTGGATCGTGGGCCCGGGGGCCGAGACGGACTGAGGAGGACCCGTGGTGGATACCGGGGTGGAACTTTGGGACGGCGTACGGACGGCGAGGGAACCCGCGCGGTGCCGTGCCCAACTCATGGCGGCGGGACGGACCTTGTTCGCCGTGTACGGCTACGCGCGCACCAGCGTGGAGGACCTGTGCGCGACCGCGCAGGTCCAGGTGCGGGACTTCTACCGCGAGTTCGCCTCGCGCGAGGCCCTGCTCACCGAGCTGTACGACGAGATCGCGACGCGCGGCATGCGGGCGTCCGAGACCGAGCTGACCGCCGAGGGCATGGACACCTGCCCGACCGAGGAGCGGGTCTACCGGCTCTTCGACGCCTATGTGCGGGCCGTCACCCAGGACCCGAAGGAGGCCAGGGTGGCCTTCGTCGAGGTGCTGGGGGTGAGCCGCGAGATGGACGAGCACCTGGCGATGTGGCGGCAGGTGTGGACGGACTTCCTGACCCAGGAGGCCGAGCGCGCCCGGGGGCGCGGACATGCGGTGGACAGCAACCTCGCGGTCGTCGTGAAGGTGCTGACCCGGTCCGTCGACGAACTGCTCGCGCACCACGGCCGGCGCCCGCGCCAGGTGCCGCCGTCCTGGCTGACCAGTGAGTTCACCCGGCTGTCGATGGCCATGATCGGCCCCGCCAGCGGCATCCGGCCCTGACGGGCGGGGCCTTTCGCGGGGCCGTCGGGCCGGGGCCGTTCCGCCCTCCGTTTGACAACACCGCTTGCCGGGGCGGCAAATGGAACCATGGCAGCGGACGAGAGCGGAACGGCGGACGGCGGCGCGGCGGCCGGTGGCGGGGCCATGGACGGCGACGAGCTGGCGTCCGTCCTGACCGGTGTGGGGCCGCGGCTGCGCGCCCTGCGCACCGAACGCGGCACCACCCTGGCCCAGCTCAGCGAGACCACCGGCATCTCACTCAGCACGCTCTCCCGGCTGGAGTCCGGCGGCCGCAAACCCACCCTGGAACTGCTGCTCCCGCTGGCCAAGGCGTACGGGGTGCAGCTGGACGAACTGGTGGGCGCGCCGGACACCGGGGACCCGCGCGTCACCTTCCGGCCCTTCAAGCGGCACGGCATGACCTTCGTCCCGCTGACCCGCCACCTCAGCGGCGTCAACGCGTACAAGCAGGTCATGCCCGGGGCGACCGGCACCGAGGGCCCGGTCGAACAGCGGGTGCACGAGGGGTACGAGTGGCTGTACGTGCTCTCCGGGCGGCTGCGGCTGGTCCTCGGCGAGCACGATCTGGTGCTCACGCCCGGCGAGGTCGCCGAGTTCGACACCCACACCCCGCACTGGTGGGGTGCCGCCGGGCCGGAACCGGTGGAGTTCCTGAGCCTGTTCGGGCCGCAGGGCGAGCGGATGCACGTCCGGGCGAAGCCCTCGGGCGGCTGACGGCGTCCTCAGACGGCGTCCTCAGACGGCGGGCAGCGACGGGTCCGGGGTCCAGGGCTCCGGGGCGGCCAGCGAGAAGCGCTCGTGGTCGCGCCAGGCGCCGTCGATGTACAGATAGGCGGGCGACAGGCCCTCGTACTGAAAGCCCAGCCTGCGGACCACGGCCAGGGACGCGGTGTTCGCCGGCTGGATGCTGGCCTCCAGCCGGTGGAGGCGCAGCTGCTCGAAGGCGTACCGCAGGACCAGCGTCAGGCCCTCGGTCATGTAGCCCCGGCCGGCCGACGGGGCGAACGCCGCGTAGCCGAGGGACGCGCCCTGGTAGCGGCCCCGGATGACCGAGTTGATGTTGACCGTGCCGGTCGCCTCGCCGGTCTCCCGGTTCCGGATCAGGAAGCCCATGTTGCTGCCGTCGTCGAAGCGGTGCATCCACTCCCGGAAGGCGTCCGGCGTCGACGGAAGCTGCATCCACGGCCCGTACAACTCGGCGCTGGCCGCCACCATCGCGCAGAACTCGTCCTGGTCGGCGAGGGTGAGGGGCCGGAGTTCGACGCGGGAACCGGCGGGGGGAGCGGCGGGGGCGGGGTGCGAGGGCATGGCGCCCATCGTAGGCAGGGGCGGATACCCGCTGGTCAGCGGGGTGCGGGGCGGTACGGGCCGCCCAGGCCCCATGCCTGGTGCATCGCGTCGGCGTACGCGGCGGCGAGCCGGTGCTCGCCGGACGGGCCCGGGTGCGTGCCGTCGTAGGTGTCCCTGTGGATGTCGTAGCCGTGCGGGTGCGAGGCCAGGAGGACCGGGGAGCCCGGGGCGTCCAGGTCGGCCACCGTCTTGGCGAGGAGTTCGTTGAAGCGGGCGCACTCGGCGGCGAACGGGGCGTCGTTCTCGGCCCGCACGTTCGGTATGACGGGCAGCAGCACGCAGCGGATGTGCGGGTTCGCCTCCCGGGCCGCCGTGAGGAACGCGCGGGCGTTCTCGGCGGTCTGGCCGCTGTCCGTGTAGAACCCGAGGTCTATCAGGCCGAGCGAGACGAGCAGGACGTCCGCGCGGTGCCCGGTGACCGCGTCCCCGATCACCGGGGCCATGTGCAGCCAGCCCTCGCCCCAGCCGGCCAGGTGGCGGCGGGCCGCGTCGGGGAAGCCGGGTGCGGCGTACGCGTCCGAGACGGCGGTGTTTGTGGCCGCGTCGTACAGCGCGGTGCGGGGGCCGACGAGGGCGTACGGGCCGTCGAAGGTGGCTTCCAGGTGCTGCCACAGGCGGTAGCGCCATGTGAAGTCACCGGCGCGTCCGATGGTCATGGAATCGCCGACGCACATGAAACGCATGGCGTCATCATGGCGGATCATGGCTCCGGCCTGCGACGTGACGATGGACACTTGTGCCATGCGTCCGTACCGACTGACCGTCTCCGCCGCCGTCGCCGCGCTGCTGGCCCTGACCGCCGGGGTGCTGCCCGCCGCCGCCGACGACGGCGAGCCCGACCGCGACTTCACGATCGAGGACCCCCGGATCACCGAGTCCAGCGGCCTCGCGGCCAGCCGCGCCCACCCCGGGATCTACTGGACGCACAACGACAGCGACGACGGCCCGTACGTCTTCGCGGTCGACTCCCGCACCGGGAAGACCGTCGCCCGGATCACGATGAAGGGCGTCGGCGAGCCCCGCGACGTCGAGGCGATCTCGCTCGGCCCGGACGGCAACCTGTACGTCGGCGACATCGGCGACAACCTGAACGGCAGCTGGGACCACGTCTGGATCTACCGCTTCCCCGAGCCGAAGGAACTGCGCGACGCGACGGTCCGGGCCACCCAGTTCGACGTCAAGTACGCCGACGGGCCGCGCAACGCGGAGGCGCTGATGGTGCACCCGAAGACCGGCCGGGTCTACATCGCCTCGAAGAACGAGGACGGCGGCGGGCTCTACGAGGGCCCGGAGAAGCTCACCACCGGCGGGACCAACGTCTTCCGGCGCGTCGGCGAGGTGCCGTGGGTGACGGACGGCGCGTTCTCCCCCGACGGCACCGAACTGGTCCTGCGCTCCTACTTCAGCGCCCGCGGCTACGCCTTCGCGAACGGCCGCCTCGGCGAGGACTACGCGGTCGAGTCCCCGCTGCTCCCGCAGTCCGAGTCGGTGACGTACACCGCCGACGGCTCGGCGCTGATGTTCGGCTCCGAGGGCGAGCAGAGCGACGTCGTACGCGTCGACCTGAAGAAGAACGGCGACGGCACCGGGCGCGCCGGCGGGAAGTCCCCCTCCTCGGCCGGCGCGGGCGGCACGGCCGGTGACGACGGCCCCACCGTCCCGCGCACCACCCTCACGGGCGTCGCCGTCCTCGCGGGCATCGGGCTGCTGCTGTGGGTCGGCCGCAGGCGCCGGAAGGGGTGACGGACCGCCCGGGTAGGGTCCTCCCACGATGACCACGCCCCTCGCGGCCCGCCCCGCCCCCTTCGCCACCGCCCGCCTCGACGCCGTGCCCCTGAGCGTCGCCCACGCCGACGAGATGGCGGCCGTCCTCGCCGACCCGGCGCTCCACGCCTTCACCGGAGGCGCCCCGGACGGCCCCGACGCCCTGCGGGCGCGCTACGCCCGGCAGACCGCCGGGTCCCCGGACCCCGGCGAGCTGTGGTGGAACTGGGTGCTGCGCGTACGCGACGAGGGGCGGCTCGCCGGATACGTCCAGGCGACCGTCGGCACCGCCGCCGCGCGCGCCGAGATCGCCTGGGTCCTCGGCACGGCGTTCCAGGGCCGCGGCTACGCCAAGGAGGCCGCCACCGCCCTCGTCACCCACCTCCGCACCACCGGCGCCGCCCGCACCGTCGTCGCCCACATCCACCCCGACCACACGGCATCCGCGGCCGTCGCCGGGGCGGCCGGGCTGGCGCGGACGGGGGAGTGGGAGGACGGCGAGGAACGCTGGCGCCTCGCCCTCTGACTGAGGGTTCCAGAAGGAGGCGGCTGCGGCTCCTGCGCTCGACGAGCTCGGCCGCCGGGGCGTTCGGGGCAGCTCAGCGGTGATTCACGGGTGCGCCGACGCGGTTGTCGCCGCCCAGGCGGCCAGCAGTTGCAGACGCTCGGCGGTGGGGGAGGCGGGCTCGGCGATGTACGCGGACAAGGTGATGGAGGGAGAGGAGTCGAGGGTCAGTTCCTCGAAGCCCAGGACGAGCTCTCCGACCTGGTGGTGATGGAGGGTCTTCCGGCCCGCGCGGTGGACGCCGACATCGTGGGCGGCCCAGCGGGATCTGAAGTCGGTGCTTCGCGTGGACAGCTCGCCGACGAGCTGTATCAGCTGCTTGTCGTGCGGTGTCGCGCCGGCCTGGGCACGGAGGATGCGCACGCACGCGGCTGCCGCGTCGTCGAGGTCGTCGTAGAACCTGGCCGCGGCGGGGTCGAGGAAGACGACGGAGGCCAGGTTCGGCGGGGAGGCCGATGAGCGCCGGGTCGGGCTGGTGAAGGCCATGTCGAACAGGGCCCGGCCGAGGGCGTTCGACGCGAGGACGTCGAGCCTCCTGCTCAGGGCGATGACGGGGGTGGCGCTCATCGCGTCGATGAGCAGCTGCACCTGCTGCGGCACGCTCGCCGCGGCCTTCGGTTGTCTCCTCGCCCGCGAGGGGCGGCGCGCGGTGCGGGCGAGGTCGTAGAGGTAGGCGCTCTCGTCCTCGGTCAGCTGCAGGGCGCGGGCAAGGGCGTCGAGGACCTCGTCGGAGACCCCTGTCAGGTCGCCCTTCTCGATCCGGGTGTAGTAGTCGACCGAGACGCCGGAGAGGATCGCGACCTCCTCCCGGCGCAGGCCGGGCACGCGGCGCGCTCCGCCGCCCTTCGGGATGCCGGCCATGTCGGGGGTGATCTTCGCGCGGCGGGTGGTCAGGAAGTCCCGTACGCGCTCGTCCTTCGGTGCCATGACCTCACGCTATGGGCGATCGGGGCCGGGAGCCAGGTTGCGACAGACCCCCCTTCGGAGGGGGGTCTGTCGCAACCTTCCACCGTCGATCGAGGGCGACCACAGTTGAAGTCGTAAGAGCCCGACGGGCGCCTCACCGGCTCCCGGACGACGATGAGTGCGACAGCCGGAGGAATCATGACTGGACGGACCGAGCGCGTGAGCTTCCGATCCCGGGGGATGGCCTGGGATCTGGCGGGCATCCTTCACCTCCCCTCGGATTTCGACGAGAACGGCTCCTGTCCGGCGATCGTGAGCGTTCACCCGATCGGCAGCTGCAAGGAACAGACCGCCGGCAACGTGTACGCGAAGGCGCTGGCGGAGGCCGGCTACGTGGTGCTGGTCTTCGACGCCGGCTACCAGGGCGAGAGCGGCGGGCAGCCGCGTCTGATCGAGGATCCCGCGCAGCGCGTGGAGGACATCCGCGTCGCGGTCGACCACCTCGTGACGCTGCCGTACGTCGATGCGGACCGCATCGGCGGGATCGGGGTCTGCGGGGGTGGCGGCTACGTCATCAACGCGGCCATGACCGATCGCCGGATCAAGGCCGTCACCAGCATCACCGGCGTGAACTTCGGGCGTCTCAGCCGCGAGTCGTTCAGCGGCTACGACCCGATCGGCGCCCTGGAGCAGATGGCGGAGCAGCGCACCGCCGAGGCACGCGGCGCGGATCCGCGGACCGATGACCTCCTGCCTGCCTCGGTCGAGGCCGGACGGGAGGCCGGTCTGAGGGACATCGACGTGCTGGAGGCCACGGACTACTACAAGACCGGCCGGGGACAGAGCGCGGGCGGCACCACGAGCGCGGTGCTGTCGCGTCGCGCGGCGGCGATCGGCTGGGACGCGTTCTTCGGCGCCGAGCAGCTGCTCACCCGGCCGCTGCTGGTCGTGATCGGCGACAAGCCCGGCGGGTTCGGCGCCTACCGCGACGGCCAGGAGATCTACGGCCGCGCCGCCTCGAAGGACAAGCGGCTCCTCGTCGTGGAGGACACCTCGCACTACGACCTCTACGACCGGCCGGAGCCGACGCGCCAGGCCATCGAGGCCGCGACGGAGTTCTTCGGCACCCACCTGTGAACGCGTCCCCACCCGGAAACACCCATTCGGACATCAACCCGAGGAAAGTCATGAGCGAGAACATCAGCATCGAGACCCTCAACGGCTACGGCACCACCCTCGCCGCCGTGATCAACTTCCCGGAAGGCTTCGACGCGTCGAAGACCTACCCGGCGGTCGTCGTCTCCCATCCGGGCGGCGGCGTGAAGGAGCAGGCAGCCGGCCTGTACGCGGGCAAGCTCGCCGAGCACGGCTTCGTGACCGTCGCCTACGACGCCTCGTTCCAGGGCGCGAGCACCGGGGAGCCGCGACAGCTGGAGAACCCGCACATCCGCACCGAGGACGTCAGCGCCGTGGTCGACCACCTGACCACGCTCGACTACGTGGACAGCGACCGCATCGGCGCGATGGGCATCTGTGCCGGGGCCGGCTACACGGCGAACGCCGCGATCAACGACCCCCGCATCAAGGCCGTGGGCACCGTGAGCCTCGTCAATATCGGCCAGATGTTCCGCAACGGCTGGACGAACGACGTAGCCGACGCCGACGCCGCCCCTCTGCTCGCGATGGGCGCCGAGGCCCGCACCACCGATGCCCAGGGCAAGGACAACCCCTTCCCGCTCGCACCGATGCGCGAGGAAGACGCACCGAACGAGGAGCTGCGCCAGGCGTGGGAGTACTACCACACGCCGCGTTGCGAGCACCCCAACGCGCCGGGCTTCATGACCGCGCGCAGCCTGAGCCAGATCATCACCTACGACGCCTTCCACAAGGCCGAGGCCTTCCTCACACAGCCGCTGCTGGTCGTCGCGGGCAGCGAGGCCGGATCGAAGTGGATGAGCGATGACCTGTTCGCGCGCGCCGCGAGCAGGGACAAGTCCTTCCACGTCGTCGAGGGAGCGAACCACATGGAGCTCTACGACGGCGAGAAGGAGGTCGCCGAGGCCGTCGGCAAGCTCGGCCCCTTCTTCGCCGACACACTCTGACCCAGGCAGTCGCCGCCGCCCCGTACCGGTCGTGCGGGGCAGCATGACCGCAGACGCGAAAGGAAGACCGGCCATGGCCGTTTGGACCCCGGACGAGCTCGACCGCATCAACGCCGAGATCTACTTCACCGTCGGGGCGACCCTGCCCGACGGAACCACCCCCAAGACCGTCGACATCTGGTCCGTGCCCGTCGGGAACCGGATCTTCATCCGCTCCTACAACGGCACGCGGGGAAAGTGGTACGGGCCGGCCCTGAAGACCGGCCGGGGCCGGATCTCGGCAGGCGGGGTCGACAAGCCGGTGCGCTTCGTGCCCGTCGACCCCGACGACGAGGAGACCAACCAGGCCGTCGACGCCTCCTACCTGGAGAAGTACGCCGACAGCGAGTACTCGGTGACGATGTCGACCGAGCCCGTACGCCGCAACACCCTGGAAGTGGTCCCCGCGGAGTGAAGCCCGGATGCGTGCGGCGGTCCGGGGCGGGTGACGCCCCGGACCGCGACGTCTGTTCTCACCCCTGGCCGCGGACCTCCCCCGACGTGTCCGGGTGGGCGCCCGTCGCCCCGTCCAGCAGCTCCCGGACGATGTCCATGTGCCCCACGTGCCGGACGACGTCCTCCAGCATGTGGATCAGCACCCACCGCATCGACACGATGCGCCCGTCCCACGCCGTCCCCGTCGTCTCCAGGTCCGTCGCCGCGATGGCCCGGTCGGCGGCGGCGCGGGCGCGCGCGTAGAACGCCAGGATGTCCTCCGTCGACTCCTCCGGCGCGACCGCCATGTCCTCGGTCGCCGGGTCGAACCAGAGCTTCTCCACCTCGTACCCGAACGGGGAGCAGAACCAGCCGTACTCCACCGTCGCCAGATGCTTCACCAGCCCCAGCAGATTCGTCCCCGACCCCGTCATCGGCCGCCGTATCCGCTCGTCGTCCAGCCCCTCCAGCTTCCACAGCACCACATCCCGGTGCCGGTCGAGCGCGGCGTGCAGGGACTCCTTCTCACTGCCGGTGTACGGCACGGTCGTCGTCATCCCCCGACGCTACCGGCGGGGACTGACAACGGCCCCCGCCCGGCCCCTCAGCCCCGCGCGCGGCCCGACGCGATCAGCTCCGCCACATCCAGCTCCACCGCCGCGCCGATGGACGCGGGGAGCGGGGCCCGCTGGCCGGGCGCGTACACCTCGTGGCGGTCGTAGTTGCCGCCGCCCGGCTCCGTCAGGACGTGGACGCGGCTGTGCTTGCGGTCGAGGATCACGTAGACGGGGATCTTCGCCTCGGCGTACGCGGCGACCTTGTGCCGCAGATCGCTGTTGTAGTTGCTGGAGGTGACCTCCAGGGCGAGACGGAAGACGGCCGGGTCGTAGCAGTTGTTCTCGATGAGGTGTGCGTCGAAATCGGCGTCGACCAGTGCGAGGTCGGGGATGGCGTAGTCCTCGGGGCCGCCGGGCAGCCAGAGGCCGATGCCCTGGAGGACCTCCGTCTCCCCGCCGTCGAGTCCGGCCATGATGAAGGGCCTCATGAGCTTGGTCAGAGCACGGGCGTGCGGGCCGTCCGGGGGTGGAGCCACGGTGATGACGCCTCCGATGATCTCGACGCGATAGCCGGGATGCTGCTCGGCGAGCCGGTTGGCGGTGACGAGCAGGGGCTCCGGTCCATCGTCACAGGGGTGCTCGACTGCTGCTGCAGACATTGCGGGCCTCCTGGAATGGGCTGGTGTCGAGAGCATCATCGTAGGGCGGAACGGTCGCAGACCGTGTTTCTGGCATATGCCACTCGGGCGAGTGAAGCAGAAACGGCCCCGCACACCGTCAAGGTGCGCGGGGCCGTTCCCGGGGCGTGAGCCGTTACAGCTTCTCGATGACGTAGTCGATGCAGGCCGTCAGGGCCTGGACGTCCGACGGGTCGATGGCCGGGAACATCGCGACGCGGAGCTGGTTGCGGCCGAGCTTGCGGTAGGGCTCGGTGTCGACGATGCCGTTGGCGCGCAGGGCCTTGGCGATCGCGGAGGCGTCGATCTCGTCGGCGAAGTCGATGGTGCCGATGACCTGCGAGCGCTTGGCGGCGTCCGTGACGAACGGGGTGGCGTACTTGGACTCCTCGGCCCAGCCGTAGAGGTGGCCGGCGGAGGCGGCCGTGCGGCCGGTGGTGAAGTCCAGGCCGCCCTGGGAGTTCATCCAGGTCAGCTGCTCGTTGAGGAGGAACAGCGTGGCCAGGGCGGGGGTGTTGTACGTCTGGTTCTTCAGGGAGTTGTCGATCGCCGTGGGCAGCGAGAAGAACTCCGGGATGTGGCGGCCGGAGGCGTGGACGCGGGCCGCGCGCTCCAGGGCAGCCGGGGAGAAGACGCCGATCCACAGGCCGCCGTCGGAGGCGAAGGACTTCTGCGGGGCGAAGTAGTAGACGTCCGTCTCGGTGATGTCGACGGGCAGGCCGCCGGCGCCGGAGGTGGCGTCGACCAGGACGAGGGCGCCCTCGTCGGCACCCGCGACGCGCTTGATCGGGGCGGCGACACCCGTGGAGGTCTCGTTGTGGGTGAGGGCGTAGACGTCGACGCCCGCCTCGGCCTTCGGGTCCGGGTGGGTGCCCGGGTCGGAGGCGATGACGCTCGGGTCGGCCAGCCACGGGGCGAGCTTGGCGGCCTTGGCGAACTTCGAGGAGAACTCACCGAAGTTCAGGTGCTGGGACTTCGACTCGATCAGGCCGTGCGTCGCGATGTCCCAGAAGGCGGTGGAGCCGCCGTTGCCCAGGATCACCTCGTAGCCCTCGGGGAGGGAGAAGAGGTCGCGCACACCGTCGCGCACCGCGCCGACCAGGTTCTTCACCGGGGCCTGGCGGTGGGACGTACCGAGCAGAGAGGTTCCGGTGGCGGCCAGCGCGTCGAGCGCCTCCGTCCGCACCTTGGAAGGACCGGCGCCGAAGCGTCCGTCGGCGGGCTTGATGTCAGCGGGAATCTGGATGTCGGCCACGAGTCGGAGCGTAGCCGCTCGCTGCGGCTGCCGCGTATCCCGTCCGTCGGATGAGACAGGGATTCCGACTCGTGGCCGTTGGAGGTACGTCCGTACGAACGCCTCGGCGCCGTAGGGCGTCAGTCCAGGGTCACCGGGAGCTCGTACAGGTCGTTCTGGGTGACGATGGGCTTGTTGCGCAGTTCGTCCGCGGGGACGGCGAGGGCCAGCTCGGGGAAGCGCTCGTACAGCGCGGGGAGCGCGACGCCCGCCTCCAGCCGGGAGAGCGCCGCACCCGGGCAGACGTGCGGGCCGTGGCCGAACGCGATGTGCCGGTTGGGCGAGCGGGTCGCGTCGAACTCCCCGGCCGTCGGACCGTGCTGCGCCTCGTCGCGGCCCAGCGCGCCGAACGACACGATCAGCGCCTCGCCCCGGGGCAGGACCTTGTCACCGACCGGCACGTCCTCGGTGGCGAACCGGATCAGGACGTGCGAGGTCGGGGTGTTCCAGCGCAGCGTCTCCTCGATCACGTTCTCCCACGGGATCTCCCCGCCGAGCACCCGCTTGCGCTGCTCGGGGTGGGACTCCAGGGCGGCCACGGCGTTCACGATCAGGCTGATCGTCGTCTCGTGACCGGCCGCGATGATGAGCTGGAGGGTGTTGACGATCTCCTCGTCGGTGAGGTGGTCGCCGTCCTCGGAGGCCGCGATCAGGGCGCTGGTCAGATCGTCGCCCGGCTCGGCCCGCTTGCCGTCCACGATCTTCGTGAAGAGCGTGCCGAGGTCCGCCATCATCCGCGGGACCTCCTCCGGAGGCGTCTGCGTCGAGAAGAACTTCTCGAACAGCTCCTTCAGCCGCGGGTGGTCCGCCGCGTCCACGCCCATCAGCTCGCTGATCACGTTCATCGGCAGCGGGTAGGCGAACTCCGCCTTGAGGTCGACCTTCTCGCCCGCGGGCAGCGCGGCGAGGCGGTCCAGGCTCGCCGTCGTCAGGGCCTCGATGCCCGCGCGCAGCCGCTCCACCCGCTTCACCGTGAGGGCCTGGGCCACCAGCGTGCGCAGCCGGCGGTGGTCGGCGCCGTCGACGGTCAGCATCGAGCGGCCCGGGTTGGCGAGGCCGATCAGCGGCCAGTCCATCGGGATCTCGCCGCGCTGCCAGGCCCCCCAGACGTTGATGTCCTTCACGATCCGGGGATCGGTCAGCAGCCGGCGGGCCTCCGCGTGGTGGGTGACCGCGTAGCAGTGCACCCCGCCCGGCAGCTCCACCTCGGCGAGCGGACCGGCGGCGCGCAGTGCGGCGCTCTCGCCGTCGAGGTCGGCGACGAGGGGATCGAGGGCGATGCGGGTCATGCGCGGCCTCCTGTGGCGGGGGTGGGAGTGAAGGTGACGGGCAGGTCCGTCAGGCCCCGCAGCCAGGGGGAGGGGCGTCGGGTGAGCTGTTCGGCCGGGGTGTCCAGGTCGATGTCCGGGAGGCGGTCCAGCAGGACCTCGATGCCGGTACGGGCGATGACCTCGGCGGTCTCCTGCGCGGGGAAGGGGCAGCGGTGCTCGCCGTGGCCGAACGACAGGAAGGCGTTGTTCCCGCCGGTCAGCGAGGAGCCGTCGGTGCGCACCTGCGGGTCGGCGTTGGCGGCGGCGATGCCCAGGAGCAGCAGATCGCCGGACTGGATGTGGCGGCCCCCGAGGCGGGTGTCGCGCGAGGCCCAGCGGCCGGCGACGTTCTGGGTGGGGGTGTCCTCCCAGAGGACCTCGTTCATGGCCTCGGCGACGCTGTGCCGGCCGCCGGAGAGCGAGGCGGCGAACCGGTCGTCGGTGAGCATGAGCCGCAGCGAGTTGCCCATCCAGTCGGCGGTCGGCTGGTGGCCCGCGGCCATCATCACCATGAGGTCCTGGGCGACCTCCTCGTCCGTGAAGCCGCCCGGGTCGGCGAGCATCCGGCTGGCGACGTCGTCGCCGGGCTCCACGTGCTTCGCGGCGAGCAGGTCGAACATGGTCGTCGCGAGGTGCTGCTGTCCGGCGAGCGCGCGTTCCCGGCCGTCGATCATGTCGTTGATGGAGCCGACGAGCGCGTCGCCGGTCTCGTCGGACACGCCGTAGATCCGGGCCAGGACGCGGGCGGGGAGCAGCATCGCGTACGAGGCGATGATGTCGGTCGCGCCCGTGGTGCAGAACCGGTCGATCAGTTCGTCGGCGAACTCCTCCGCGTGCCGCTTGAGGACGAACGGGTCGACGGCCTCCAGGGCGTCGCTGATCATCCGGGCGCGTTCGACGTGGCGGGGGCCGACGGTGTAGAGGATCGACGGCTGCTTCCGGCCGATCATCGGCAGCAGCGGCCAGTCGTCGGGGATGTTCTCCCACTGGCTCCAGAGGTCGGAGTCGCGGCTGAAGAGCACCGGGTCGCCGGCGACCTGGTGCAGTTCGCGGTAGCCGAGGACCAGCCACGCCGGGATGCCGCCGTCCAGGACGACGGGGGCGACGGAGCCGTGGTCGCGGCGCATCTCCCGGTACAGCTGGGCCGGTTCGGTCTGGAACCGGGGGCCGGACAGCGGGACGGCGGCGGCCGTCTCCGCGTGGGGGCACTGGGTCACGGGGTGGGCTCCGGGGTCTTCTCCGGAGTCGGTTCCGGACGGGTGGTGGCGGGCACCTCGCCCCGGGAGAGGGCGTAGAGGTGTTCCACCAGGGTGATCAGCACGTATTTGCTGGAGGACCGGTCGCGGGCGTCGCACTCCACGAGCGGGACGTGGTCCGCGAGGTCGAGGGCCTCGCGGATCTGCTGCTCGGTGTGGAGCGGTCCGCCGAAGTCGTTGCACGCCACGATGAACGGCGTGCCGTGGTGCTCCAGGCGGTCGATGGCGTACCAGGAGTCGGCGAGGCGCCGGGTGTCGACGAGGACGACGGCGCCGAGCGTGCCGGAGAACAGCCGGTCCCAGAGGAACCAGAAGCGCTCCTGGCCGGGCGCGCCGAACAGGTACAGCACCGAGCGCTCGTCGAGCGAGATGCGGCCGAAGTCGAAGGCGACGGTCGTCGACGTCTTCGACTGCACGCCGTCGAGGTGGTCGACGGCCTCGCCCGCGCGGGTCATGGTCTCCTCCGTGTTGAGCGGACGGATCTCGCTCACGGATCGGACCATGGTGGTCTTGCCGACCCCGAAGCCGCCGACGACGACTATCTTCAGTCCGTTGTCGGCCGTGGCCTGCAGGGCGGCACGGTCAGAGGTTGCGGAGTCCAACGAGCACCTGTTCCAGGATGTCGGGGTCGGGGAGCCGGTCCGCGACACGGGCTGTACGGGGATGGCGGGCGCTGATCCGGCCGGTGTCGAGCAGATCGCACAGCAGGATGCGCACGATGCTGACGGGCAGGTTCAGCTCCGCGGCGATCTCCACGACGGCGGTGGGGCGTTCGCACATCCGCAGGATCGTGACGTGCTCCGACTGCATGCCGGGGGTGGGCTCGCATTCGGAGACGACGAGCGTCACCAGGTCGAAGGCGGCGGAGTCGGACCGGCTGCGGCCACCGGTGAGGGTGTACAGCCGGTCCGGGGCGTCGTCCCGGCCGGGACGGGGCCGGCGCGTCATACGCTCGCTGTTTCCGACGGATGCGCGGGCTCGCGCGGCGGGGCGACGAGGTGTTCGCCCAGCTGCTCGACGAGCTCGCTCATGTTGTGGCCGACGAGGCCGACGTCGGCCTGTTCGGAGGCGACGACGGCGAGGTGGGCGCCGTCACCGGCCTCCACGATGAAGAGCACGCCGCCGTAGAACTCGGCCATGGCGGAGCGCACCCCGCCGGAGCCGTTGCCGAACTCGACGGAGGCGCCGTGCGACAGGCTCTGGATGCCGGCGGAGATCGCGGCCAGCTGGTCGGCCTGGTCCACGGAGAGCTCGGGGGTGCGGCACAGCTTGAGGCCGTCCCTGGACAGCACGAGGGCGTGCCGGGTGCCGGGGGTGCGTTCCAGGAGCCCCTCCAGCAGCCAGTTCAGTCTCTCGTCGGTGGTCGCGGTCATCGGGTGTCGCCTTCCGGGTGCGGGGAGTTGGGCCGGACAGCCTGCCGGAAGCTGTTGAAGCGGGCTGCCTGGGCCTTGGGGTCGGCGGTACGGGGCCGGGGGGTGGACCCGTCCGCCTCGTCGGAGTCGGAAGCGGCGGCGGACGCGCGGGCGCGTGCCTCGGCCGCGGCAAGGGTGCGGCCGCGGGAGCGCTTGGGCAGGCCGCTCTCGCCGAACCGGGGGAGTCCGCCGGTGGTGTCGGAGCCGGACGTGCCGGACGTGCCGGACCCGCCCGCGTCGGAGCGGCTGGCGTCCTCGGCGCGGGCGGTCCCACCGGCGGGGACGGTGCCGGTGTCGGAGCGGTGGACCGGCTCGGGTTCCCGCGGTGCGGGGATCACGGGGGCGGCGACGGCCGGTGCGGGGGACGGGGCCGGTGCCGGGGTGCGGGTGATGATCTCCTGCGGCAGCATCATGAGCGCGCCGGTGCCGCCGCGGGCCGAGGGCCGGAAGGAGACGGTGAGTCCGTGCTTGCGGGCCAGCCGGCCGACGACGGCGAGCCCGAGACGGGTGCCGGACAGGGCGGTCAGGTCCTGGTCGGTGGCGGAGACGGCGTTCTCGGCGCGGCGCAGCTGCACCTCGTTCATGACGAGCCCGCTGTCCTCGACGGTCACCACGATGCCCGCCGGGACCTCCTCGACGTACACATGAACCTCGGCGGTGGGCGGCGAGAAGTTGGCCGCGTTGTCGAGGAGTTCGGCCAGGGCGTGCATGACGCCCTCGGCGGCGTGGCCGGCGACGGCGACGTCGCTGGTCGAGTGGAGGCGGATGCGCTGGTAGCCGCTGATCCGGCCCATGGCGCCGCGCAGGATGGACTCCATCACGATGGGCTTGGCCCAGCGCCGGCCGGAGCGGGCGCCGGTCAGCACGGCGATGGAGTCGGCCAGCCGGCCCGCCTGGGCGGTGCGGTGGTCCAGGTGGAGCAGGTCGCCGAGGACGTCCTCGGCGGTGTGCCGGTGCTCCATCTCGCGGAGGTCGGCGAGCATGCTGGTGGCCAGGGCCTGCATCCGGCCGGCCGCGTTGGCGCAGGCGGCGACGGCGGCGGAGCGCTCGGTCTCGCTGCGGGCGGCGCGGGCCTTGAGCCGGGCGTTCTCGGCGGTGAGCCGTTCGCTGCCGGCGGCGGACTCCGCGGCGACCCGGGCGTTCTCGGCGGCTGCCGCGGCCTTGATCCGGGCGGTCTCGGCGGTGAACCGCTGGGCGTCGGCGGCCGCGGCGGAGACCATGCGGGAGGTCTCGGCGGTGAACCGGCTGCTCTCGGCCGCGTGCAGTTCGCGCAGCCGGCGGATCGTGACGCGGGCGTGGACGGTCATGGCGACGGCGGCGCTGAGCAGGACCGCCGCCGCGCCCCCGCCCCAGGCCGCGGCCGTCCGGGCCGAGTCGGGGGCGGCGGCGACCGCCCACAGGCACAGGGATCCGGTGAGGGCCACGGTGACCAGCAGGGCCAGTGCGGTCGGCCGGGTTGAGGGGCGCAAGCGGAGTCCTTGGGGGGCGGACGGCGGGCGGACGGGACGATGGTCGTTCGGGTGATTCCGTACTGCAACGAGCAAATGCGACAACTGGAACAGACGATTCCCAGACAAGTCTCGGTCACTATATGAGAATTGACGATCTGTTTGGGAAGAACTTGTGGTGCTCTCTGTTCCCTTTGTGTTCCGGAGTCTGGCATTTCCGTACGCGGAAGCGTCATTCCGGGAAACCCGGGAGAACACGAGAGGCCCGCACCCGGTCCGGCGGGGCCGCGCGGCATGCTGGGGCGATGGCATCCGGAAACACTCCGAACCCCCGCGAATCCGGGGCACTCGCAGCCGCGCTGCGCGCCGCCGTCCGCGGCGACGTCGACCTCGGCCCCACCGCGCGGGCGCTCACCACGATGGACGCCTCCAACTACCGCCGCGTCCCGCTCGGCACCGTCGCCCCGCGCGACGCCGACGACATCGCCGCCGCACTCGCCGTCTGCCGCGAGCACGGCGTCCCCGTCGTCCCGCGCGGCGGCGGCACCTCCATCGCCGGACAGGCCACCGGCACCGGCGTCGTCCTCGACCTCACCCGCCATCTGCGCACGATCACCGCACTGGACCCGGAGGCCCGCACCGCCGTCGTCCGGCCCGGCGTGGTCCTCGACGACCTGCGGGCCGCCGCCGCCCCGTACGGCCTCACCTTCGGACCGGACCCCTCCACCCACAGCCGCTGCACCCTCGGCGGCATGATCGGCAACAACTCCTGCGGCGCCCACTCCGTCGCCTGGGGCACCACCGCCGACAACGTCCACGCCCTGACCGTCGCCCGCTACGGCGGCGGCACCCTGCGCCTGGAACCGGGCGCCGAGGGCCCGCCCGGCGTCCGCGAGCTCGTCGACGGCCACCTCGCCGCCCTGCGCACCCGCTTCCCCGAACTCCCGCGCCGCATCTCCGGATACGCGCTCGACGCCCTGCTCCCCGAACACGGCCGCGACCCCGTCCGCGCCTTCTGCGGCAGCGAGGGCACGCTCGGCGTCGTCACCGAGGCCGTCGTCCGGCTCGTCGACGCCCCCGCCGTCCGCGCCCTCGCCGTCCTCGGCTACGCCGACGAGACCGCCGCCGCCGAAGCCGCCCCCGGCCTCCTCCCGCACCACCCGCTCACCGTCGAGGGCATGGCCGCCGACCTCGTACCCGACCCGGCCGGACTGCCGCGCGGCGGCGCCTGGCTCTTCGCCGAGACCGGCGGCGCCACCCCCGCCGAGGCGCGCGCCCACGCCGAACGACTGGTGCGGGCCGCCGCGCCGGACACCGTCGACGCGGCCGTGGTCACCGACCCGGCCGGGCAGCGCGCCCTGTGGCGGATCCGGGAGGACGCGGCGGGCACCGCGACGCGCATGCCGGACGGCAGCGAAGCCTGGCCCGGCTGGGAGGACACCGCCGTCCCGCCCGCCCGGCTCGGCGGCTACCTCCGGGAGTTCCGCGCCCTGCTCGCCGCCCACGGACTGCGCGGCGCCCCGTACGGGCACTTCGGCGACGGCTGCATCCACGTCCGCATCGACTTCGACCTGCTCACCGCCCCCGGCGTGGCCCGCTTCCGCGCCTTCTCCGAGGACCTGGCCGACCTCGTCGTCGCCCACGGCGGCTCGCTCTCCGGCGAACACGGCGACGGCCAGGCCCGCGCCGAACTGCTCCCGAAGATGTACGGGGACGAACTCGTCGCCCTCTTCGCCCGGTTCAAGGACCTCTGGGACCCCGACGGCGGCATGAACCCGGGCATCCTCGCCCGCCCCGCCCGCCTGGACGACAACCTCCGCTTCGCCGTCCTGCCGCGCGAGCCCGTCGACGTCGCCTTCGGCTACCCGCACGACGGCGGCGACTTCTCCGCCGCCGTCCGCCGCTGCGTCGGCGTCGCCAAGTGCCGTACGGAGCAGGCCACCGGGCCCTCCGTGATGTGCCCCTCCTTCCGCGCCACCGGCGAGGAGGCCCACTCCACCCGGGGCCGGGCCCGGCTGCTCCACGAGATGCTGGCCGGGGACGCGGGCGGTGTGATCACGGACGGCTGGCGCTCCACCGAGGTGCGCGACGCGCTCGACCTCTGCCTCTCCTGCAAGGGCTGCCGCAGCGACTGCCCCGTGGGCGTCGACATGGCCACGTACAAAGCGGAGTTCCTGCACCACCACTACCGGGGACGGCTCCGCCCCGCCGCCCACTACGCCCTCGGCGGGCTGCCCCGCTGGCTGCGCCTCGCCGCACCCTTCGCGGGCCCGCTGAACGCGCTGGCCCGGATCCGCCCGCTCGCCGCCCTCGCCAAGCGGCTGGCCGGGATCGCGCCCGAGCGGGACATCCCGCCGCTGGCGAGGGAGACGTTCACGCGGTGGCTGAACCGGAAGTGGGGGAAGGGGACGTTCATCCTCTCCAACGACCAGGTCGCCTGGTTCTGGCCCGACACCTTCACCGAGCATCTGGCGCCGGAGGTCGGGCGGGCGGCGGTCCGGGTCGTGGAGGAGGCGACCGGCCGCCGGGTGATGACTGCCGCACGCGGGATGTGCTGCGGCCTCACCTACGTCTCGACGGGCCGGCTCGACCGGGCCCGCGCGGTGATGCGCCGCACCCTGGACCGGATGGAGCGCACCGTGGGCGACCCGATGGTCGTCCTGGAGCCGAGCTGCGCGGCGACGCTCCGCACCGACCTGCCCGAACTCCTCCCCGACGACCCGCGCGCCGCCGCGCTCGCCGCCACCGTTCACACCCTCGCCGAGTACCTGGAGAAGCACGCGCCCGACTGGGAGCCCCCGCGCCTGGACCGCCCGGTCACCGGCCAGACCCACTGCCACCAGCACGCCGTCCTCGGCGACGCCGCGGACCGGAGGCTGCGCGAACGGATGGGCCTGACCGGCGAACCGGAGGGCGGCTGCTGCGGACTCGCCGGCAACTTCGGCTTCGAGCGCGGCCACTGGGACATCTCCGTGGCCTGCGCCGAGGACCGTCTGCTGCCCGCCCTGCGCGCCGCGCCCCCGGACGCGGAGATCCTCGCGGACGGCATCTCCTGCCGGACCCAGCTGCACCAGTTGGCAGGGGTCCGGGCGAAGCACCTGGCGGAACTGCTGGCGGAGGGGCTGGAGGAGACGCCGGCGGGGGAGCCGGAGGGGCCTACGCGCGGGCCGCGTCCACCACGGCCCTGACCAGCCGGACGTTCTCGGGGGCCGAGCCGCCCGGATAGGTGTGGCGGCGCCGGGTGTAGCCGTACGCGATGCCGCTCGCCGGATCGGCGAACGCCTGCGCACCGGCCGCCCCGCAGTGCCCGTACGCGTCCGTGCCCAGCTCCGGATGGTCCTCGGAGGGGCGCTCGAAGCCCAGCCCGAAGTGGTCCGTCTGCTCGGTCACCAGATCGGTCCCGGTCAGTCCGGGCCGGGCGAACTCGGCGCGCGTCTCCGGCTTGAGGAGGGCGGGCAGCCCCGCGAACTCCCCGAGCGTGGCCGCGTACATCCCGGCCAGCCCGCGCGCCGAGGCGACCGCGCCCGCCGAGGCCTGGCCGAGCGCCCGGACGGCGGGCCGGTTGATCCACTCGGTCAGGTCGAGGTGCGCGTGGAAGGAGACCGCGCGCAGGCTCTCCGGATCGGCCGGCCTGGCGGCCATCTCGGCCGCCTGCGCGGGCGTCGGGTTCAGCGGGCGGACGGGCAGGAAGCGCGGCTCCAGCCCGGCCGGCTGCCCCAGAAAGACGTCAAGTCCGTACGGGGCGCGGACCCGCTCCTCGAACAGCTCCTGGAGCGTGCGCCCGGTGGCCCGCAGGACCACCTCGCCGGTCAGCGCGCCGATGACCAGCGCGTGGTACCCGTACGCCGCACCGGGCTCCCAGAACGGCGCCCGCCCCGCCAGCCGCGCCGCCAGCACCCGGTCGTCCGCCAGCTCCTCGGCCGTGAAGCCCTCCTTCACCCCGATCAGCCCGGCCCGGTGGCCCAGCAGCTCGCGCAGGGTCAGCCGGTCCTTGCCCTCCGCGGCGAACTCCGGCCAGTACGAGGCGACCGTACGGTCCAGTTCCAGGGTGCCGTCCTGCACCAGCAGCGCGACCACCAGATGCGCGGCCCCCTTCGTGCACGAGTACACGGCCGGCAGCGAATCGCCGTCCACCCCGTCCCCGGCCCACAGATCGACGACCGGCTCCCCGTCCTTGTACACGGCCAGCTGGCTCCCCGGCTCGTTGTGCTCCTCCGCGAGCACGGCCCGGAACTCCTCCCGCACACCCTCATAACCCTCGGCCACGGTGCCGTGCACGGTGATCCCGCCGGAATGCCCGTTCGTCATGGTGTCCCCCCTGTACGGCGCGTCCCTCGCGCAGTCTCCGGAGGGGGCAACGGCCGGGCGGGGCGGGGAAATTCCTTGATCGGCCCGTCCGCCCCGGCCCCGGTCTCAGCCGTCCCCGTCCTCCGCGACGATCTCCCGGGCCAGGGCGGCGAGGAGGGGGAGGGCGGGGTGGCCCGGGGCGTCGCGGCGGGCGAGGAGGACGGGGAGGGGCGGGGCGTCGGTCAGGGGGCGGAAGGCGACTCCGGGGCGGGGGTGCATGCCGGCCGTGGAGGCGGCGGAGACGCCGGTGCCGCGGCCGGCGGCGATGGCGGTCAGCCAGTCGTCGGTGTTGGCCACGGTGAGGGTGGCCCGGGGGCGGGCGGCCGGCGGCCACAGGCCGGGGGTGGTGGTGCCGGAGACGGTGTTGAGGACGACGGTGCCGGAGGCGAGGTCGGCGAGGCGGAGGGTGGTGCGGGCGGCGAGGGGGCCGTCCGCGGCGACGGCGGCCACGCGCTCCTCCTCGTACAGCAGCTCCGTGACGAGCCCGGGGGTCTCGACGGGGCCGCGCAGGACGGCGGCGTCGACCTCGCCGCGGGCGAGGCCGGCGGTGCGGTCGTCGACGCGGCGCAGTTCCAGCGGGATGCCGGGGTGGCGTTCCTGCCAGCGGCGCAGCAGCGGCGTGGTGTGGCGGCCGAACGCGGACCAGGCGTGGCCGATCCGCAGCGGGCGGCGGTGCGGGCCGCCCGGGTCGACGGCCTCGTCGAAGGCCGCGACCGCCGCGGTGGCCCGGTCACGGAAGGCGATGCCGTCGGGGGTGAGGGCGAGGTGGTGGGTGGAGCGGTCGACGAGCCGGAGGCCGAGGCGCTGCTCCAGGGCGGCGAGGGTGCGCGAGACGGCGGGCTGGGTGAGCCCGAGCCGGGCGGCGGCCCGGGTGATGCCGCCCTCGTCGGCCACGGCCAGGAAGGCGCGCAGATGACGGATCTCGATGGCGGAGGCGTTCCGTCCGCGCAGGGCCCCGGGGCCGGTGTTCTCCTCGTGCTGACCGCTCATGCGCGCGAAGCATAACGAGAGCGAGATCGGCATTTCACGTGCCGCGCGGTGGTGCCTACCTTGGAGGAACGTGCCGCACCGGCTGGGTGCAGTATCTTCAATGAGGTAGTGCACTATGTTGCACTGCTTCATCGACTCTGAGACCCCAGAAGGACAGGCCCCGGGTGAACGACCAGCGAACCGCCGCAGCACCGGCCCCGGACGTCGCCGCCCCCGAGGCGGTCACCGTCCCCGAGGCCGCCACCGCCCTCGACGGCGCCCCCCGCGCCACCGGGCGGCGCGCGGCCCTCGCGCCGGTGGCGCTGGTGGTCGCGGGCGGCCTCTCCGTCCAGTTCGGCTCGGCGATCGCGGTGCTGCTGATGCCGAGGGCCGGTGCGCTCGGCGTCGTCACGCTGCGGCTCGCCGCCGCCGCGCTCGTGCTCCTCGTCGTCTGCCGCCCCAGGCTGCGCGGCCACTCGCGGGCCGACTGGGGCACCGTGCTGGCCTTCGGCCTGGCCATGGCCGCCATGAACACGCTCTTCTACCAGGCCGCCGACCGCATCCCGCTGGGCGCCGCCGTCACCCTGGAGGTGCTGGGCCCGCTCGCCCTCTCGGTCGTCGCCTCCCGCCGTCTGGTCAACGTCGTCTGGGCCGGGCTCGCCCTGGCCGGAGTCGCCCTGCTGAGCGGCGGGGGCTTCGACCGGCTCGATCCGGCCGGTGCGGCGTTCGCCCTGGCCGCCGGTGCCATGTGGGCGGCGTACATCGTCTTCAGCGCCCGCACCGGACGCCGCTTCCCCCAGGCCGACGGACTGGCCCTGGCGATGGGCGTCGCCGCCGTCCTCACGGTGCCGCTCGGCGTCATCGAGTCCGGATCGAAGCTCCTGGTCCCCTCCACCCTCGGTCTGGGCGCCGCCGTCGCCCTCCTCAGCTCCGTCCTCCCGTACACCCTCGAACTCATCGCCCTGCGCCGCCTGCCCGCCCCCACCTTCGCGATCCTGATGAGCCTGGAACCCGCGATCGCGGCCACGGCGGGCTTCCTCGTCCTCGATCAGGCCCTGTCCACGACGGACGCCCTGGCCATCGCGCTCGTCATCGGGGCGAGCATGGGCGCGGTACGGAGCCAGGTGCGAGGGGCGCGGGCGCGGAAGGACTGAGGCCCCTCCCCGTACGTCAACGGAGCGGTTCGGGCTCCCACCAGCGCAGATGGGCCGCCGCCCGGTCCACCGGCTCGATCGTCTCCCAGCCCTCCGCGATCAGCCCCGCCTCGATCCGCCAGATGTCGACGACGGCGACGGCCGGACCGCCGGGCAGGGTGCGGTGCGAATGCACGACCACGTGGTCGCCGTCGGCCAGCAGATGACGCACCTCCACCCGCATTCCGGCGAGCGGGGCGAGGGCGGCGTCGACGGCGGCCAGCCATTGCGTCCTCGTCGAGTCGTGGCCGTCGGGCCGGTGGTGGACGAAGTCCTCGGCGAGCAGGGGCGCGAGCCCGTCGGAGCTGCCGGTCTCGACGAGGGCGGTGAGAGCCCGTGCGACGAGGTCCTTGTTCCGGTCGGTGGGGCGGGGGCCGGTGGCGGATGTGCTCTCTGTCGTCTCCATGGGAAAAGTCTTCGTCCGGCCGGGCGCGGATGTCGATGACATGGCATGTCATGGCCCGCGGCCGTGCGGGCCGGTACGGTCGCTGACCATGCACACCGTCGGGGAACTCCTGCGGCAGTGGCGCGGGCGCCGGGGACTCAGCCAGCTCGCCCTGGCGCTGGCGGCGGACGTCTCGCCCCGCCACGTCAGCCTGGTCGAGACGGGCCGGACCCGGCCGAGCGCGGCCATGGTCCTGCGGCTGGCCGAGCAGCTGGACGTACCGCTGCGGGACCGCAACCGGCTGCTGCTCGCGGCCGGCTTCGCACCCCGGTACGCGGAGCGCCCCCTCGACGACGCCGCGCTCGCGGCGGCCCGCCGGGCGGTCGACCGGGTGCTGCGCGCCCATGAGCCGTATCCGGCGCTGGCCTTCGACCGCCACTGGAACATCCTGCGGACCAACCGCGCGGTCGCCCCCTTCCTCGCGGGCGTCGATCCCGCGCTGCTGCGCCCGCCGGTCAACCTGATCCGCCTCGGCCTGGACCCGCGCGGCTTCGCCCCGCTCGTGGTCAACCTGGCCGATGTGCGCAAGGTCTTCCGCGCCCGCGTGGGCCGCCAACTGGCCGCGGCCCCCGACGCCGGTCTGGCCGCGCTGTACGAGGAGCTGCTGGCGCCGGGGAGCGAGGAGGCGGCCGAGGGTCCTTCGATCGCGGACGGCTGCGACGTCGTCATCCCGATGATCCTGCGTATCGGCGGTCGCGAACTGCGGCTCTTCTCGACGGTCACCACCTTCGGCACACCGATGGACATCACGCTCGACGAGGTCGCGATCGAGCTGTACTACCCGGCGGACGAGGAGAGCGCCGCGCAGTTCGGGGGCCGCTGAGCGCCGTACGCGGGTGCGGGCCGCGCGAGGAACGGCTCCCGGCCCTCCCCGTGATCAGGGACCTTCGCCGCGGTCCTGTCCCGCCGCCGCGGCCCTGCCCCGTGCCGGGGCATGGATGCCGTCCGGGACCGGCACGCAACCCGGGGTCAGCATGCCGTCCAGGGTCAGCGCGACGAGCCGGTCCGCCTGTGCGGGGCTCATGTGCTCACGGGTCCAGGCGGCGGCGTTCATCAGGGCGAACACGTCGGCGCCGGTCACGTCGCGGCGGAGGGCGCCGGCCGCGCGGGCGATCAGCCGCTCGCTCGTTTCGGTCATGCGCACGCAGGAGGCGTGGAGTTCGGACGCCTCGTCGTCCAGGCCGTCGGCCAGCACGGCGGCCAGCCCCTGGTACGCGGCGGCGTGCTCGACCACCAGATGCACCCACTGGATGAGCGCCTGCGGCGGGACCTCGGTGAGGAGCCGCTGCCCGCGTTCGAGAAGGGACCGGGTGCGGTCGCTCAGGAGCGCGGAGACGAGGGCGCGGCGGGTGGGGAAGTGGCCGTACAGCGTGCCGACCGCGACACCGGCGCGCCTCGCGATGCCTTCCAGCGACGCGTCCGTGCCCTGCTCGCGGAAGACGGCATCGGCCTCGGCCAGGAGGCGGTCGCGATTGCGCCGGGCGTCGGCGCGCGGCCTGCGGCGCGGGGGTTCGGTCATCCTCGGGCGCTCCTTGATAGATCGAGGGTGCCTCGGGTTAACTTTTCCCGAGGGCCCCTCAGGTTAGTCGCTCAGGGGTCGCCGCACGCGTTCGAGGGGGATGTACGTGATCTTGGTGACGGGGGCCACCGGCTCCATCGGCGCTTCGCTGGTACGGCAGTTGCGTGATTCCGGGACCGCGTTCCGTGCGCTGGTCCGCGACGGGAGCAAGGGGCGGGCGCTGGGGTGCGACTTCGCCGTCGGGGACTTCGACGACCCGGAGTCGATCGCGGTGGCGCTCGACGGGGTGGACCGGCTGTTCCTCAACGGCTCCGGCGTGGAACCGGTGGGCGGGAAGCGGGCCATGGTCCGCCGGCAGACAGCCGTGATCGACGCGGCGCGTGAGGCCGGTGTCGCGCACGTGGTGAAGGTGTCGGTCTGGCACGCGCGTCAAGGAGCACGGCTTTCCCAGGGGGCGCACGGGGAGGTCGACGCGTATCTGGAGGCGTCCGGCCCCGCCTGGTCGCTGCTGCGGCCCGCCGGTTTCATGCAGAACTTCCTCGCGCCGGGAGCGTATACGCCCGAGGGGGACCTGATCAGCAGTTACGGGGACACGCCGGTGTCCCACATCGACTGCCACGACATCGCGGCCTGTGCGGCCGCCCTGCTGACCGGGGAGGCGGGCCGTGGGGAGGCGTTCGTCCTCACCGGCCCGGAGGCGCTCACCGATGCCGAGGTCGCCGACAGGATCTCGGCCGCGCTGGGCCGGACCGTGGCCCGCGCGGAACTGCCCCCCGGCGCCCTGGTGGCGGCCATGACGGCGCAGGGGATGCCGCGCCGGTTCGCCGAGGACCTCGCCGTTCTGGTCGGGGAGGTCGTCTCCGGTTCCCAGTCCGGAGTCACCGCCTCGGTGCGCGAACTCACCGGCCGTCCGCCCCGTACGGTCGACGACTTCCTGGCGGCCAACCTTCCGGCGCTGAGGGCTGCGGCTGTCCCGCCGGTGGTCTGAGCCGGGCGCGGCCGGGGCGGCGTGTTTGGGGCGGGCTTGACGTGTACATGAATCTGGTCGGGGTCTACTCGCATAGATCAGCGAGTGGCCCGCCCCACGCAGTACCCCCCACGTGCTCCACTCATTCGACAGGAGATCGTCTTGAGTGCAACGACATCGCTGCGCGCGACCCTCATCGGGGTCGTGCTGTCCGCGACGGCCCTGATACCCCTCCAGGGAACCGCGTCCGCAGCACCGAACGGCCACGCCGGAACGACCGCGGTCCCGGCCGCCGCCACCGCCCCGGTCGCCGGCATCGAGGACGCGACCGCCCACGCCCTGGCGGGCTCCCTCGCGGACCCCGCCTGGCGGAGACAGGTGCGCAACGCCGTCCTTGCCGAGGACTCGGTGGACCTCCGGGCGCTCACCGGCGCCTCCGCCACTTCGGCCGGCAGGCGCCTGGCCGCCGGGGTCGCCGCGGCCGACCGGGACGCCGCCGCGGCCAAGGGGCTGGGCGCCGGGGCCGGTTCACTGCTGCGGGTGCGGCTGGCCGATCCGTCGATGGAGGCGCGGCTGGCAGGCGGGACCGCCCCGTGGGTGGCGGCGGCCCCGTCCGACGACGACGGCGCCGCGATCACCGCGTACGACAGTTCCGGCACCGCCCACGCGCTGTCCGCCGACGCCGTACCGGACCGCCCCGTCCTCGTGGTCGGCGTCGACGGGGCCAAGGCCGTCACCGAGGGGATGAAGGTCGTCGACAAGGCGCTGAAGGCCCGGGGACTCGCCGTCCCGGCCCCGGCGGCCGAGGTGGCCCCCACCGCGTCGGCGTCCGCGACGGGCATCGACACCACCCTGATCAACTCGGTCCGCGTCTCCGACGTCAAGGAGCCGTGGATCAAGGGCGACGCCGAGATCTTCACCCTCGTCACCGGCTTCGGGACCGACGGCAAACCGCGCGTGGACACCGTCGAGATGCCGTACCTGAACGACGAGGACACCACGTACTACCCGAACCAGGTCCTCGTGAACTGGTCGAACTACAAGTACGACATGGCCGACGCGGTCATGATGGAGGACGACGGGGACACCAACTACCAGGCCCTGGCCAAGGCCATCGTCACCGTCCTGCTCACCATCACCGACCAGGGCGCCTACATCCCGCTCGCCGATGCCCTCCTGGACGCCATTCCCGCCTCCTGGTGGACCGACGACCCGGACTACGTCGACTCCTGGTACACCCTGGCCAGGACCACCAGCGGCACGCGCAACGGCGCGGCGGCCAACGGCTGGATCAACGTCTCCCCGTACCACGTCCCGGCACTCTGACCCGGACCCGCTCCACCCGGGCCGGGGCGGCACCCGCACTCCGGTGCCCCGCCCCGGCCCGGTACCTCTCGATCCGGCACCCGCACTCCGTCGGCCGCCCCCCGGCCCGGCGCAGCACGTCTCGGCCCGGCCACTCTCGTCCCGCCCCGGCGCAGCACGTCTCGGCCCGTCCCGTCCCGGCCCGGCGACCGCGCCCCACCCCCTGACCGGCGGACCGGTCCCCCTGATCATCCGGCGGGCCTCCCTCCCCGAACCTAGGCTGGCGGAAGAGCCGACCTGGAGGGACCTCATGACGGAACGCGACGATCTGCTCGCGCTCATGACCGACCAGCGCACCAACTTCCTGTTCACCCTGGCCGACCTCGACGACGCCGGGGCCCGCGCCCGCACCACCGTCAGCGAACTGACCCTCGGCGGTCTCCTCAAACACCTCGGCCAGGTCCAGCGCACCTGGCTCGCCGTGGTCGACGGCACCGCTCCCGCCCGGGTGGAGTGGGCCGACCTCGACCCCGACGGCAACCGCATGACCGCCACCGACACCCTGCCCGCCCTGCGCACCGCCTTCGACGAGGCCGCCGCCGCCTTCGACCGCACCGTCCGCGACGAGCCCGACCTCGACCGCGAGGTGACCCTCCCGGCCTACCCCTGGTCCCCGCCCGTCCCCGTCGTCCGGACCGTCCGCCACGTCCTCTGGCACATCTTCCGCGAGATCGCCCACCACAGCGGCCACGCCGACATCGTCCGCGAGGCCCTGGACGGCGCGAGCACCACGGCGAAGATGGCGGAGGCAGCGTCGAAGGGGCGGTAGGGCCCGCATTCGTCGAGGGGGCCGTAGTCGCACGCTGTGCGGGTACGGCCCCTTTTCCGTGCCTGCTGCCCCGTCCGCAGGCTCCCCGTTCGCGAGCAGGGCGGCGGGAATCAGAAAACCATGCAAGCGCGCTTGCTTGTTTTCCGTGCCCCTGGCAGGCTCCGGTGCACACCGCACCGCCCCGAGGGGAGCGCACCGTGTCCGAAGTCGCAGCCGTGCTCGATGATCTGCGCAGGGAGAGCGAGGAACTCGATCTGCTGGTAGCGGAGTTGAGCGCGTCGCAATGGGCGGGGGAGACGCCCGCCGAGGGGTGGACGATCGCCCATCAAGTGGCGCATCTGAGCTGGACGGACGGGGTCGCGCTGAAGGCGGTCACCGATCCGGAGGGGTTCGGGGACGAGGTCGAGAAGGCGCTGGCGGATCCCGAGGGGTTCGTGGACCGGGCGGCCGAGGAGGTGCGCGCGGCGTATGCGCCGGAGGCGCTGCTCGTGCGCTGGCGGGAGGGGCGCGAGCGCTTGCAGGAGGTGTTGCGGGCGGCGCCGGAGGGGACGCGGTTCCCCTGGTACGGGCCGCCGATGAGCGTGGCGTCGATGGCGACCGGGCGGCTCATGGAGACCTGGGCCCACGGACAGGACATCGCCGACGCGCTCGGTGTCACCCGCGCCCCCACCCCCCGGCTGCGGCATGTCGCGCGCATCGGGGTCCGGGCCCGCGACTACGCCTTCCTCGTCCATGGGAAGCCCGCACCCGCCGAACCGTTCCGGGTCGAACTGATCGCCCCGGACGGCGCGTTGATCGCCTTCGGGCCCGAGGGCGCCGCCCAGCGCGTGACCGGGCCGCTCCACGACTTCTGCCTGCTCGTCACCCAGCGCGCCCACCGTGACGACCTCGCCGTCCGGGCCGAGGGGGCCGACGCCGACGCCTGGCTCGACATCGCGCAGTCCTTCGCCGGGCCCGCCGGGACGGGCCGCGCCCCCGGGTCCGGCAGCGCCTCCGGAGCCGGCCGGTGACGGGGGACGGTGCGGACAGCGGCACCGGTGCACCGCCCATTCCACCCCCGCCGCCCCCTGCGGCCTCGCCCCAGACGCCCCCGGCCCCCGCCTCCCCGCCCCCGACGCCCCCGCCCCTCCGTATCGGCAACGCCTCCGGTTTCTACGGCGACCGCTTCGACGCCCTGCGCGAGATGCTCACCGGCGGGCCGCTCGACGTGGTCACCGGTGACTATCTGGCCGAGCTGACCATGCTCATCCTCGGCCGCAGCCGGCTGAAGGACCCCGCGCGCGGGTACGCGACCACGTTTCTGCGGCAGTTGGAGGAGGGGCTGGGCCTCGCCCATGAGCGCGGCGTGCGGATCGTCGCCAATGCGGGCGGGCTCAACCCGGCCGGGCTGGCGGACGCGGTGCGGGAGCTGGCGGACAAGGTCGGGGTTCCGGTGCGCGTCGCGCATGTCGAGGGGGACGCCCTGCCCGTACCGGACGGCTACCTCACCGCCAACGCGTACCTCGGCGGCGCCGGCATCGCCGCCTGTCTGCGGGCCGGGGCCGATGTCGTCGTCACCGGCCGGGTCACCGACGCGGCCCTCGTCACCGGGCCCGCCGCCGCCCACTTCGGCTGGGGGCCCGGGGACCACGACGCGCTCGCCGGGGCCGTCGTCGCCGGACACGTCCTGGAGTGCGGGACACAGGCGACCGGCGGCAACTACTCCTTCTTCCGCGACCACGACGTGCGCCGCCCCGGCTTCCCCGTCGCCGAGATCCACGCCGACGGCAGCGCGGTCGTCACCAAGCACGAGGGGACCGGCGGCGTCGTCGACCTCGGCACGGTCACCGCGCAGCTCCTGTACGAGACCGGCGGCGCCCGGTACGCGGGCCCCGACGTCACCGCCCGGCTCGACACCGTACGGCTGACGCAGGACGGGCCGGACCGGGTCAGGATCTCCGGGGTGCGCGGCGAGGCCCCGCCGCCCACGCTCAAGGCCGGGCTCACCCGGCTCGGCGGCTGGCGCAACGAGGTCGTCTTCGTCCTCACCGGGCTCGGCATCGACGCCAAGGCGCGGCTGGTGAAGGACCAGTTCGCGGACGCCTTCGCGCGCGCCGGGCGACGGCCGGAGGAGGTGCGGTGGGAGCTGGCCCGCACCGACCGGCCCGACGCCGCCACCGAGGAGACCGCCAGCGCCCTGCTCCGGCTCGTCGTCCGCGACCGGGACCCCGACGCCGTCGGCCGCACCGTGTCCGGCGCCGCCGTCGAACTCGCCCTCGGCAGCTACCCCGGCTTCCACGTCACCGCCCCGCCCGGAAAGGGCGCGCCCTACGGGGTGTTCGAGGCCCGTTCCGTACCGGCGGGGGAGGTGGAGCACATCGCCGTGCTGCCCGACGGGACCCGGGAGGTCATCGAACCAGCCGTGCGGAACCGTGAGTTGGCCGAAGTCGAGGCGCCGCCCCTGCCCGCGCCGCCCGCCCCCGGGCCCACCCGCCGCGCCCCCCTCGGGTCCGTCGCCGGGGCCCGCAGCGGCGACAAGGGCGGGGACGCCAACGTCGGCGTCTGGGTGCGCGAGGACGCGGCCTGGCCGTGGCTGGCGCACACGCTGACCGTCGAGCGCTTCCGGGCTCTCCTCCCCGAGACCGCCGGGCTCGCCGTCGTACGCCACGTCCTGCCGAACCTGCGCGCGCTGAACTTCACCGTCCACGGACTCCTCGGCGAGGGCGTCGCCGCCCAGCACCGCTTCGACCCGCAGGCCAAGGCGGTCGGGGAGTGGCTGCGCGCCCGCGAGCTGGAGATACCCGTGACCCTGCTGGAACCGGAGGACCCGCCGGACGGCGCCCCACCCGCCGCACCGGACGGCCCGGCCGACACCGCACCGGAGGACCCCGTATGACCGTCCTGCCCACCGGGCTCGACACCGCGAGTCCCGACTACGCGGCGAACCGGGCCGCGATGCTCGACAAACTCGCCGAACTCGACGCCGCCCACGCCAAGGCACTGGAGGGCGGCGGCGAGAAGTACACCGAACGGCACCGCAAGCGCGGCAAGCTGCTCGCCCGCGAACGCATCGAGCTGCTGGTCGACCGCGACACCCCGTTCCTGGAGCTGTCTCCGCTCGCCGCCTGGGGGAGCGATTACGCGGTGGGCGCCTCACTCGTCACCGGGATCGGTGTCGTCGAGGGCGTGGAATGCCTGATCACGGCCAACGACCCGACCGTACGCGGCGGCGCCTCCAACCCGTGGACGCTGAAGAAGGCCCTGCGCGCCAATGAGATCGCCTTCGCCAACCGGCTGCCCGTGATCAGCCTGGTCGAGTCCGGCGGCGCCGATCTGCCGTCGCAGAAGGAGATCTTCATCCCCGGCGGGGCGCTCTTCCGCGATCTGACCCGGCTCTCCGCCGCCGGCATCCCCACCGTGGCCGTCGTCTTCGGCAACTCCACCGCCGGAGGCGCGTACGTCCCCGGCATGTCCGACCACACCGTCATGATCAAGGAGCGCTCCAAGGTCTTCCTCGGCGGCCCGCCCCTGGTCAAGATGGCCACCGGCGAGGAGAGCGACGACGAATCGCTCGGCGGCGCCGGGATGCACGCCCGCACCTCCGGCCTCGCCGACCACTTCGCCGTGGACGAACAGGACGCGCTGCGCCAGGCCCGCCGGATCGTCGCCCGGCTCAACCACCGCAAGGCGCACCCCGATCCGGGCCCCGCCGCACCGCCGAAGTACGACGAGGACGAGCTGATCGGCATCGTGCCCGGGGACCTCAAGATCCCCTTCGACCCGCGCGAGGTCATCGCCCGGCTCGTCGACGGCTCGGACTTCGACGCGTTCAAACCGCTGTACGGGACGAGCCTGGTCACCGGCTGGGCGCGGCTGCACGGCTACCCCGTCGGCATCCTCGCCAACGCCCAGGGCGTGCTGTTCAGCGAGGAGTCGCAGAAGGCCGCGCAGTTCATCCAGCTCGCCAACCAGCGCGACATCCCGCTGCTCTTCCTGCACAACACCACCGGTTACATGGTCGGCAGGGAGTACGAGCAGGGCGGCATCATCAAGCACGGCGCGATGATGATCAACGCGGTGTCCAACTCGAAGGTCCCGCACCTCTCGGTCCTCATGGGCGCCTCCTACGGCGCCGGGCACTACGGCATGTGCGGCCGGGCGTACGATCCGCGCTTCCTGTTCGCCTGGCCCGGCAGCAAGTCCGCCGTCATGGGCCCCCAGCAGCTCGCCGGGGTGCTCTCGCTGGTGGCCCGCGCCTCCGCCGCCGCGAAGGGGCGGCCGTACGACGACGACGCGGACGCCGCGCTGCGCGCCATGGTCGAGCAGCAGATCGAGTCCGAGTCGCTGCCGATGTTCCTGTCCGGGCGGCTGTACGACGACGGGGTCATCGACCCGCGTGACACCCGGACCGTCCTGGGGATGTGCCTGTCCGCCATCCACACCGCACCGGTCGAGGGCGCCCGTGGCGGCTTCGGCGTCTTCCGGATGTGAGCCGAGATGACCACCAGTTTCTCCAGTAACACCAGTTCCTCCAGCATCACCAGTTCCTTCAGCATCACTCGTCTGCTGGTCGCCAACCGGGGCGAGATCGCCGTCCGGATCTTCCGCACCTGCCGGGACCTCGGCATCGCCACCGTCGCCGTGTACTCCGACGCGGACGCCGGGGCCCTGCACGTCCGGGAGGCCGACACCGCCGTACGTCTGCCGGGCGCGGCCCCCGCCGACACCTATCTGCGCGCGGACCTCGTGGTGGCCGCCGCGCTCGCCGCCGGGGCCGACGCCGTGCACCCCGGCTACGGCTTCCTCTCCGAGAACGCCGCCTTCGCCGCCGCCGTCCAGGACGCCGGGCTCCTCTGGGTCGGGCCGCCGCCCAAGGCGATCGAACTCATGGCGTCCAAGACCCGGGCCAAGGAGCTGATGGCCGCCGCCGGCGTCCCGCTGCTCGCCCCCGTCGACCCGGCCGCCGTCACCGACGCCGATCTCCCGCTGCTGCTGAAGGCGGCGGCCGGGGGCGGCGGGCGCGGGATGCGGATCGTACGGGACCTGGCCGACCTGCCCGGTGAGCTGACCGCCGCACGGGCCGAGGCGCTGTCCGCGTTCGGGGACGACGAGGTGTTCGCCGAGCCGTACGTCGAGCGCGGCCGCCACGTCGAGGTCCAGATCATGGCCGACGCCCACGACACCGTGTGGGCGCTCGGCACCCGCGACTGCTCCCTCCAGCGCCGCCACCAGAAGGTCGTCGAGGAGGCCCCGGCCCCCGGACTCGACGACGCGCTGCGCGCACGGCTCCACGAGGCGGCGACCGCCGCCGCGCGGGCCGTCGACTACCGGGGCGCCGGAACCGTCGAGTTCCTCGTGACCGCCGACGGCCGGCCGTACTTCCTGGAGATGAACACCCGCCTCCAGGTCGAACACCCCGTCACCGAAGCCGTGTTCGGCGTCGATCTGGTAGCGCTGCAACTGCGGATCGCGGAGGGCACCCCGCTGCCCGCCCCCGTACCCCCGCAGCCCGCGGGGCACGCAGTCGAGGCCCGGCTCTATGCCGAGGACCCGTCCCGAGACTGGCAGCCACAAACCGGAGCACTGCTCTCGCTCGATGTGCCCGATCTTCCGGGGCTCCGCCTGGACACCGGATACACCAGGGGTGACACCATCGGCGTCCACTACGACCCGATGCTCGCCAAGGTCGTCGCCCACGCCCCGACCCGCCCCGAGGCCGTACGCCTGCTGGCCCGCGCCCTGGAACGCGCCCGCATCCACGGCCCGGTCACCAACCGCGCCCTGCTGGTCCGCTCCCTGCGCCACCCGGACTTCGCCGACGCCCGCCTCGACACGGGCTTCTACGACCGCCATCTGCCCGCCCTGACCCAGGAGGACGACGACTCCGGCGCCCGCCTCGCCGCGACCGCCGCCGCCCTCGCGGCCGCCGCCCGCACCGCCGCCACCGGGGGCGTGAGCCGCTTCGGCGGCTGGCGGAACGTGCCGGCCCAGCCGCAGCAGCGCACCTACCGGAGCGAGCCGGACGGCCGGGAGTACGCCGTCGCGTACCGCACCACCCGCACGGGCCCCACCCTCGGGACCGACGGCGCACCCCGCGTCGTCGCCGCCTCCCCGCATCGAGTGACCCTCGAAACCGGGGGCGTCACCCGTCACTTCGACATCACGGCGTACGGCGACGGGGTCCACGGGGATACCGCGTACGGCGACCGGGTGTACGTGGACACCGCGTCCGGCGCGTACGCCCTCACCGCCCTGCCGCGCTTCACCGACCCGGCCGAGCGCACCGAACCGGGCTCGCTGCTGGCCCCGATGCCCGGCACCGTCGTCCGCCTCGCGGACGGCCTGGCTCCCGGCGTGCCCGTCACCGCCGGGCAGCCGCTGATCTGGCTGGAGGCGATGAAGATGGAGCACCGCATCCTCGCGCCCGCCGCCGGCACCCTCACCGCCCTGCACGCGGCGCCCGGCCTCCAGGTCGAGGTGGGCGCCCTGCTCGCCGTCGTCACCGACGCACAGGCGGAACCGCACGCATGAGCACCGTTCTCGACGTACAGGAGGAACCGCACGCATGAGCACCGTCCTCGAAACCGAAGAGCACCAGGCCCTGCGCGCCGCTGTCGCCGCCCTCGGGAAGCGCTACGGCCGCGACTACATGACGGGCGTCGTCCGCGAGGGCGGCCACCCCCGCGAGCTGTGGGCCGAGGCCGCCAAACTCGGCTACCTCGGCGTGAACCTCCCCGAGGAGTACGGCGGCGGGGGCAGCGGGATGGCGGAACTCTCCATCGTCCTGGAGGAACTGGGCGCGGCCGGCTCCCCGCTCCTGATGATGGTCGTCTCGCCCGCGATCTGCGGCACGGTCATCGCCCGCTTCGGCACCGAGGAGCAGAAGCGCCAGTGGCTGCCGGGGCTCGCCGACGGCAGCCTCACCATGGCCTTCGGCATCACGGAGCCCGACGCCGGGTCCAACTCCCACCGGATCACCACCACCGCCCGCCGCGACGGCACGGACTGGGTCCTCACCGGCCGCAAGGTCTTCGTCTCCGGCGTCGACATCGCGGACGCCACCCTCATCGTGGGCCGCACCGAGGACGCCAGGACCGGCAAGCTGAAGGCCTGCCTGTTCATCGTCCCGCGCGAGTCGCCCGGCTTCCAGCGGTCGCGGATCGACATGGAACTCCAGGCCCCGGAGAAGCAGTTCGAACTCGTCCTGGACGACGTACGCCTCCCCGCCGACGCCCTGGTCGGAGGGGGCCCCTCCCGTTCGAGCGGGGCCGAGAATGGGGGAGAGGACGCGGGCCTCCTCCAGCTCTTCGCCGGACTCAACCCCGAACGCATCATGACCGCCGCGTTCGGCATCGGCATGGGCCGCTACGCGCTCGGCCGCGCCGTCGAGTACGCGAAGACCCGCCAGGTGTGGAAGGAGCCCATCGGCGCGCACCAGTCCATCGCCCACCCCCTCGCCCAGGCCCACATAGAACTGGAACTGGCCCGGCTGATGATGCAGAAGGCCGCCCGCCTGTACGACGACGGCGACGACATCGGCGCGGGCGAGGCCGCCAACATGGCGAAGTACGCGGCGGGCGAGGCGTGCGTCAAGGCGGTGGACCAGGCCGTGCACACCCTCGGCGGCAACGGCCTCACCCGCGAGTACGGCCTCGCGTCCCTGATCACGGCGGCCCGGGTGGCGCGGATCGCACCGGTCAGCCGGGAAATGATCCTCAACTACGTGTCCCACCAGTCCCTGGGACTCCCCAAGTCGTACTGACGGCTGCCGGGTCGTTGCGACGGTGCCGGGCCGTTGCGACGGGACTGGTTCGTTTCGACGGGACTGGTTCGTTGCGACGATGCCGGGCCGTTTCGACGGGACTGGTTCGTTGCGACGATGCCGGGCCGTTTCGACGGTACTGGTTCGTTTCGACGGTACTGGGCCGTTCCGACGGTACCGGTTCGTTTCGACGGCACCGGGCCGTACCGACGGCACCGGGCCCGCGAACCCCCACGGCCGGCATTTCCTCACCCCCGGGGTCTCCCCAAGGCGTACCGGGGGACGCCATCCTGTCCCTCCACACCGTGCGGGGGGAGCCCCGGCACGGCGGCAGCGCACGCCCACCTCCCACGCGTCGTACGGGACCGGCCGGCCCACCCCCATCCGGCCGGGACCCGCCCATCCGCACCGAAGGGACCCATCGCATGGCGCACGTGTTCCGGAGCGAGTACCCCGACGTCCAGCCCCTCGACACCGCGATCCACGAGGCGGTCCTCGGCCACGCCGCCGAGGAGTTCGGGGACACGGTCGCCCTGATCGACGGCACGGACGACACCCGGCGCCTCACGTACAAGCAGCTGGACGGCTTCCACCGCAGGATCGCCGCCGGGTTCGCCGCCGCCGGACTCGCGAAGGGCGACGTCCTGGCCCTGCACAGCCCCAACACGATCGCCTACCCGGCGGTGTTCTTCGCGGCGACCCGGGCCGGCGCGACCGTCACCACGGTCCATCCGCTGGCGACGGCGGAGGAGTTCGCCAAACAGCTCCGTGACTCCTCCGCCCGCTGGATCGTGACCGTCTCCCCGCTCCTGGCCACCGCCCGCCGGGCCGCCGAACTCGTGGGCGGCATCCGGGAGATCTTCGTCTGCGACCAGGCCGAGGGCCACGCCTCCGTCCTCGACATGCTCATCGGCGACGCCCCCGAGCCGATGATCGACATCGACCCCGCCGAGGACATCGCGGCCCTCCCGTACTCCTCGGGCACGACCGGCACCCCCAAGGGCGTGATGCTCACGCACCGGTCCATGGCGACGAACCTGGAACAGCTGACCCCGTTCATCCCCCTGGGCACGGGCCACCGCATCCTGGCAGTCCTGCCCTTCTTCCACATCTACGGGTTGACCGCCCTGATGAACGCCCCCCTGCGCACCGGCGCGACGGTGGTCGTCCTGCCGCGCTTCGACCTCGCCCCGTTCCTCGCCGCGATCGAGCACCACCGCATCAACGGCCTGTACGTGGCCCCGCCGATCGTGCTGGCCCTCGCCAAGCACCCGGTGGTCGACCGCTACGACCTCTCCTCCCTGGAGTACATCGTCAGCGCCGCCGCCCCCCTGGACGCGGACCTCGCCACCGCCTGCTCGCGCCGCCTCGGCCTCCCGCCGGTCCGCCAGGCCTACGGCATGACCGAACTGTCCCCGGGCACCCACGTCGTCCCCCTCGCCGCCGAGAACCCGCCCCCCGGCGCCGTCGGCACCCTCCTCCCCTCCACCGAGATGCGCATCGTCTCCCTCGACACCCCGGACCAGGACGCCGCCCCCGGCACCACCGGCGAGATCCTCATCCGGGGGCCCCAGGTCATGAAGGGCTACCTCGGCCGCCCCGACGCCACCGCCGCCATGATCGACCCCGACGGCTGGCTCCACACCGGCGACATCGGCCGCGTCGACGAGGACGGCTGGCTCTTCGTCGTCGACCGCGTCAAGGAACTCATCAAGTACAAGGGCTACCAGGTCGCCCCCGCCGAACTCGAAGCCCTCCTCCTCTCCCACGACGACGTTGCTGACGCCGCTGTCATCGGCGTCAACGACACCGAGGGCAACGAGATCCCGAAGGCCTACGTGGTCCGCGCCCCGTCCGCCGACGCCCTCACGGCGGAGGCCCTGATGACCTGGGTGGCCGGCCAGGTCGCCCCGTACAAGAAGGTCCGCGCGGTCGAGTTCATCGAGACCGTGCCGCGCGCGGTATCCGGGAAGATCCTGCGGAGGGAGCTGCGGGAGCGGGCCCAGGGGAAGGACTGACGGCTCCGGGGGCGGCCGGGCGCGCCCATGAGGGCGACCCGGCCGGGTTCCGTACGGGTTACAGATACGGCCGCGTGATCAGTTCGATCGCGTGCCCGGCGGGGTCCTTGAAGTAGACGCCCCGCCCGCCGTGTTCCGTGTTGATCTCGCCGGGTCGGTGCATCTGCGGATCGGCCCAGTGGGTGATCCCGCGCTCGCGCAGCCGCTGGTACGCGCGGTCGAAGAGCGCGTCGTCGAGCAGGAACGCGTAGTGCTGCATCTGGATGTCCACCGGCGGCTCGGCGAACGGGAGGAGCACGCCGTCGGCGAGCTGGACGTTGGTGAACGGGCCCCAGGACGGGGCTTCCGAGAGCTCCAGCAACTCCCGGAAGAAGCGGGCTGATTCGGTGCTGTTCCTGGCGGCGATGATGGTGTGGTTGAACGCGGCTGGCATACGGCTGACCTCATGGTGTGCGGCATGGACGGACGGACTCGCGGGTGCGCGAGTGCCGGGAGGTCCGCGTGCCGGGCCGGAGGGGTGCCTGCCGCGCACCCCGCGCGCGCTCAGCCCTCCACCGGGTAACCCGTCCGTGCGTGGCGTGATGCCGGTCCGGTGATCATGCGGTCAACGTTACGTGAGGGTCCGGCCCTGCCGCAGCCCCGCGAAGGACCCGATTCCGGTGGAGCGGGCGCGCCACCGAGTCTTGCCCGGCAACCGGCCCGCGCCGTACCTTACTTTCAAGTAAGTTTACTGCGGAGTAAGGAGATTGCCTTGGGCGCGTACCAGACGGTCCTCGTCGGAACGGACGGCTCGGAGTCCTCGTTCGTCGCGGTGGCGAGCGCGGCCCGCCTCGCCGCCGCCTGCGGGGCCGCACTCGTGATCGCCTGCGCGTACTCCCCGATGCGTGGGACCGATCTCGCGGCGGCGCAGGACCAGTTGGGCGCCGAGGCGTATCAGGTGGTGGGTTCGGCGCCGGCCGAGAGCACCCTGCGTGCCGCGAGCGACAGGGCCGGCGCGGAGGGGGCCGTGGAGATACGGACCGTCGCGGTGGAGGACGAGCCGGTCCCGGCCCTGGTACGGGTCGCCCGGGAGAGCGGGGCCGATCTGGTCGTCGTCGGCAACCGGGGGCTGCGCTCGCTCGCCGGCCGCATCCTCGGTTCGGTGCCCTCGGACATCGCGAGGAAGGCCGGGCTCGACGTGCTGATCGTGCACACCACATGAGTGCGGCGGAGGCGGAGACGGAGCCGGCCCCGGAGCCGGAGCGGGGGACCGCCGGGTCCTCCGGCGGGGACGAACTCGGCACGGCCGTCGAGGAACTGCTCCTCGGCGGCGGACGCCGCTGGACGCGACCGGAGATCGCCGAGCGGTCCGGTGTGCGGCCCGAGCGTTCGGCGCAGATCTGGCGCGCGCTCGGGTTCCCGGTGGTCGACGACGACGCGCGGGTCTTCACCGACGCCGATGTCGACGCGCTGCGGGCGGGCGAACGGCTCATCGCGGCCGGGATCATCACGGAGGAGAGCGAGACGATGATGGCCCGCGCCCTGGGCCACCATCTCTCCCGGCTCGCCGACTGGCAGACCCACACCCTCTGGAACTGGCTCGGCCGCGACCCGGACGGCGCGGGCGACGAAGCGGCCCTTATGGACCACGCCGCCGCTCTCCTGCCTGAACTGGAGCTGTTGCAACGGCACGTCTGGCGCCGCCACCTCGCGGCCCGCGCGGACCGGATGCTCGCCGAGAGGGCGCGCGAGGGCACGGCGGGAGACGTCGCGCACGAGGGTGCGGAGCCCCCGTACGAGGGCGCCGACGTCAGCCGTCTGGCCGTGGGTTTCACCGACATGGTCGGCTACACGCGGATGACCCGCGGCCTGGACAGCCGTGAACTCGGCGCGGTCCTCGACCAGTTCGAGAGCCTCATCGGTGACGTCGTCGCCGAGGGGCGCGGCAGGGTGGTGAAGACCATCGGCGACGAGGTGTTCTTCGTCTGCGAGTCGGCCTCCGCCGCCGCGGGCATCGCCCTGGAGCTGACCGCACGTGCCCGGCGCCGGCCGAGCCTGCCGCAGCTGCGTACCGGACTGGCACACGGCGCCGTCCTCAACCGGTTCGGGGACGTGTACGGAGCCCCCGTGAACATCGCGGCCCGCCTGACCGCGGTGGCCCGCCCCGACACCGTGCTGGTCGACAAGGCGTTCGCGGACGAGCTGGCGGGTACGGCCGCGTACGACCTCAAGGTGCTGCGCCCGGTGTCGGTGCGCGGCTACAGCAGGCTGCGCCCCGTACTGCTGCGGCCCGCACGGACGCGGTGAAGCCGGCGGCGGGGCCGCTGCTCGGTGACGGCTCGGCGGCGGGACGCTCGGCAATGGGGAAGGAAGGGAGGGCCATAACTGCGTGGCCGCCCGCCGCCCGCGATGCGAGGATCGCTCGACATCATGATCCCCCTCGCGCCCCGGAGGTCCGCATGGACATCGCCCCGCTGCTGCCGATGACCACACCCCGGTTGTCCCTGCGCCTGTTCACCCCCGGCGACGCCGACGCGCTGTACGCCTACCAGGGCCTGCCCAGCGTGGCCCGCTACCTCTACCGCCCTGCGCACACCCGCGAGCGCAGCGCCCAGGCCGCCGCCGAGCGGGCCGCGCAGACCGTCTGGAAGACCGACGGGGACAAGGTCTCGCTCGCCGTGTGCCTGCGCGACGAGCCCGGACTCCTCGGGGAGGTGAGCCTGTCCCTGGCCGACGCCCGAGCCGCCCAGGCCGAGATCGGCTGGACCGTCGACCCGCGCCACCAGGGGCACGGCTACGCCACCGAGGCCGCCGGGGCCCTGGCCCGGTTCGCCTTCGACACCCTGGGCGTGCACCGGCTCTACGCCCGGCTGGACGTGGAGAACGCCGGGTCCGTGGGCGTCTGCGAGCGCCTCGGTATGCGCCGGGAGGCCCACCTCGTGGAGAACGACCTCGACGGGGACCGCTGGGGCAGCGAGTACATCTACGCCGCGCTCGCGGCGGACCTCGTGGACCGTACGGGCGGCTGAGCCCGGGGCCGCGCGCGGTCGTCATGATCTTCCGTACGCGGGGGCCCGGTGGGACGATCGGGCCGGCCACATGGGGTGGCCCGAGGGAGGGGTGTACGTGTTCGGCAAGGTGGGACGCATCGTCAGACATCTGGAGGCGACCGGGGCCGGGCTGGTGCCCGATCACGCGCTCGTCGTCGACGCACCGCAGGAGCGCGCCGTCGAGGCGCTGGCGGGGGTGCGCCGGGGGGCGTACGTACCGGTCCGCGCGCTGCTCGCCGCCACGCGCGAGGAGGCGGACTGGACGCTGCGGGACGAGTGCGTGTGGAGCCTCGCCGAGAACGCGGTGGACGACGGGGCGTGGCTGGAGGCCTGGCTCACGGAGTCGCCGGACGACCCGGACGCGCTGGTCCTCGACGCGTGCCGGCGGATCAGGCAGGCGTGGAAGGTCCGCACGGGGGCGTTCGCGAAGGACGTGGGCGCGGAGCGGTTCCGTGCCTTCCACGCGCTGCTGGACGACGCGCTGCCCGTCATCGAGGCCGCCGTCGCGGCGTCCCCGGGCGACCCGGTCCCCTGGACCGCGGCCCTGACCCACTGCCTGGGGGCCGGGGCGCCTCGCGAGGTCTTCGACGCATGCCTGCGCCAGGCGCTGAGCCGCGCGCCCCACCACATGTCCACCCACAACAACGCCGTGCAGTTCCTGTCCGCCAAGTGGTACGGCAGCCACGAGGAGATGCTCGCCTACGCGGCCGGCGTCGCCGCCGACGCCCCGGAGGGCTCCGCACTCCGCGCCCTGGAGGTCGTCGCTCTGCTCGAAGTCGGCCTGGACGCGCAGCGGAGTACGCCCCGCGACCGGAACGGCGCCCCGGGCCCGGAGCAGGTCGACGCGATCATCGCCACGGCACTCGCGTACTCCGCGTCCCGCCCGCCCGAGGACCGCGAGGCCCGGCACGTCCGCAACCACCTCGTCTGGGAACTCAACCGCCTGGAGCGCTGGACCGAAGCGCTGGACGTCTACCGCTCCATCGGCCGGTACGTCACCGCGTTCCCCTGGGCGTACGCGGGGGACCCCCTGGAGAGCTTCGTCACCTTCCGGAACGAGACCCGGGCCGCGCTCGCCGCCTCCATCCCCCGCAACGGCACCGTCCCCGCCCCCACGGTCCCCCTGCCGGAGTCCGCGCAGCCCCAGGCGGCTCTGGAGATCGCGTACGTCCCCACCGGCCCGCAGCGCGCCTCGAAGGAACTGATGCTGTGCGGCGCGACGGTCCGCCTCGCCCCGGCCGGACGCTGGACGCTGATGGAGACGGCCCCCTCGCAGGAGACGCCCGGCAAACGCGGTCGCCGTGCCACGCTGCTGCGTCTCGAAGGACTGGCCCAGGTCGCCGAGACCGCCTTCGACGAGGCCGGACTGACCACCCTGGTCGCCCGGCGCGAGTCGTCCGAGGCGCACGGCCTCACCGTCGTCACCAAGGGGAAGACCACCGTCCGGCACCGGTGGGCGGGCCCCGGACAGACCCCGCCCCAGGAGACCGCGCAGACGCACGCCGAACTCCTCGTCGCGGCCGCCGGCGGCGGAGACGTACGCGAGGTGGCCCGCCTGCTGCGCGACCCGGGCGATCCCGGGGAACTGCTCGTCCGGACCCTGCACGCGCTCGGCCTCCCGCCCCTCCCGGCCGGCTTCGGTGAACGCCCCGAGATCCTGGCGGACGCCCGGGGCGCCACCGTCCACCAGGCCCGTTCCCTGTGGCAGGGCATGAAGGACTTCATGAAGGACGAGAACGAGCCGAACCCGCCGCTGGAGCTGGAGGGCAGGTAGCGGGCGGCCGAGGGCCGAGGGCCGAGGGCGTTCAAGAATCATGCAAGCACGCTTGATTGTTCTTCCCCCTGCTGCCACGCTCGGCGGGGCGCCCGCACGTAACAGGGAATCCGTACCAAGGAACCCGCGCCACGGAATCCGCACCAAGGAGAGTGATCCATGAGCCGGCTCGCCCCGCCCGCCCACGAGCGCGGGATCACCACCCTCACGCTGGACTCCCCGGCGAACCGCAACGCGCTGAGCGCGCCCCTGGTCGGCGAGCTGTCCGACGCGCTCGACGCCTGCGCGGCGGACGAGGCGGTCCGGGCGGTCGTCCTCACGCACACCGGGACGACGTTCTGCGCGGGGGCGGACCTGAAGGCACCGGCGGACCCGCACGACTTCGTCGCGCTGATGCGGCGGATCGTGACGCTGCCGAAGCCGGTGGTGGCCCGGGTCACCGGGCACGTCCGGGCCGGCGGGTTCGGGCTCCTCGCCGCGTGCGACATCTCCGTGGCGGGCCCGGAGGCGACCTTCGCGCTCACGGAGTCCCGTCTCGGCCTGGCCCCCGCCGTGATCTCGCTGCCCCTGCTGCCCCGCATGGACCCGCGCGCGGCGGCCCGCTACTACCTCACCGGTGAACGCTTCGACGCGGCCGAGGCCGCCAGGACCGGCCTGGTGACCCTGGCCGCCGATGACGTGGACCAGGCACTCGTCCCCGTACTCGACGGACTGCGCCGGGCCTCGCCCCAGGGGCTGGCCGCGTCGAAGGAGCTGGTCACGGCTACTGTGCGGAGGACTTTCGACCAGTACGCCGAAGACCTCATCGCCCGCTCAGCGGCACTCTTCGCCTCCGACGAGGCGAGGGAGGGCGTGACGGCCTTCCTGGAACGCAGGGATCCCGCATGGCTGCTGTGAGCCCCACGAACTCCACGAACCCCGCAGGTCCCCCGAACGCCAAGTCCCCCAAACAGGACCGCAGTCGGGCCACGCGGCTCCGCCTTCTGGAAGCGGCCGTCGCCTGTCTCGCCGAACACGGCTGGGCGGGCTCCACGGTCTCCGTCGTCGCCATGCGCGCGGGCGTCTCCCGGGGCGCGGCCCAGCACCATTTCCCCACGCGCGAGGACCTGTTCACCGCCGCCGTCGAGTACGTCGCCGAGGAACGTTCCGCCGCCCTGCGCGCCCTGCCCGTCCAGGACCGCGCCGACGTCGTCGCCGCCCTGGTCGACCTCTACACCGGCCCCCTCTTCCGCGCCGCCCTCCAGCTCTGGGTCGCCGCCTCCAACGAGGACCAGCTCCGCCCCCGCGTCACGGAACTCGAAGCCCGCGTCGGCCGCGAGACCCACCGCATCGCCCTCACCCTGCTCCGCGCCGACGAATCCCGCCCCGGCGTCCGCGAAACCGTGCAGGGCCTCCTCGACATGGCCCGCGGCCTCGGCCTCGCCAACGTCCTCACCGACGACACCGCCCGCCGCCGCCGCGTGGTCGCGCAGTGGGCGGCGCTGGTGGAGGGGGCGTTGGGCTGAGGGGCGTTGGCGTGAGAGGGGCGGCCCGGACCGTTGTCGGTGGCGGGGCCTATCTTCTCGGTCATGGATCACCAGGAAGAGTTCCGCCGGGCCGCCCTTGATGCGGGCATCCCGGACGACGAGATCAGCCGCTTCGCCCAGCACCTCCGCCTGACCATCGGACTGTCCGCGGGTGGCGCCGGCACCGTGGTGGGGCACCTCGGCGGCCTGCCCCGCCTGCCGGTGGACACGCCGTGGCCGTCCGCCGGGGACGCCCCGCTGCCGCTGCTCCTCTCCGTCGACTGCGCCGCGCTGCCGCGTATCGACGGCTTCCCCCTGCCGGCGGACGGAACGCTCCTCTTCTTCGTCGACCAGGAGAAGGACCACGAGGACACCTCCGGGAGCCACGCCCGCGTCGTACACGTACCCCACGGCACCGAAACCGTCCTCGCGGAAGCCCCCGATCCCTCCTGGGCCCGCGAACCCGCCGACGTCACCGCCGCACTCGGAGCCGAACTCCCCCTGTGGCTCCAGGAAGGCGACGAGGACGAGGACTGGCACGAGTTCTGGGAGGACCTGGAGTGGGACGACATGTCCCCCTTCCAGCAGCGGCTGGCCCAGTACATGGAGGACGAACTGCCCCACCTGGACGACCTCCGCACCCTCGCCCACGGCCTCTGGCCGTCCGGCGGCGGCATCGTCCTCGGCGGCTACGTGGACCACGAGGTCATCGGCCACCTCGCCGAGCAGACCCTCGCGGGACGCGAGAAGGAGGGCGAGATCCCGCCCATCCCGATTGCCCAGTGGCCCACCCACCTGGAGAAGGAGACCCACCGCCTCGCCACCGAGTGGATATCCCTCGCCGCTCAGGGCCGCTCCTACGAGGAGTACTGCACGAGCTTCGTGATCCGCCACGACGACCTGGCCGCCCTGCGCCTGGACAAGGCCCTGCCCATGACCCGCTTCGAGGCCCCCTGACCGGCCCGCCCCCCCGCCTTCCGTGACCGGGTGACGCCTACACGAACTCCGCCCATATGAACGCCGCCCGGTACGCCCGCCGCACCGCGTGACCGCCCCGGTCGCCATCCACCCGGGCCCGGACCAGGGCGGCCACGAACAGCAACAGCACCGCCCCGCCGACCACCCCCATCACCACGAACTGCCCGACCACGGCGAGCACGACCAGCACCACGGCCACGAGCCCCGCACCGAAATGCGCCTCCTTCAGCACCACCGGCGCCGCCAGCCGATGCGCCTTCCGCCGCGCCCTGCGCTCCGCCCGCTCAGCGGCGAGGCGCCGGTCGCGGACGTCCTGGGGCTCGTTCTCGTCGAAGTACATGGGTCCCCCTGACAGCCATGTGGTGGGTGAGGGACAGATTCTCACCAGCCGGTGAGCGGCGGAAGCGCGGTCACTGCGGGGGACCGCCGATGGCGAGCGCGAGCTTCCACATGCCTGTGGACGAGTTCGCTTCCCGTTCCTTGCCCTCCGGCGCCAGCAGCCGCGCCCGGCGGACCGCCTCGGTCACCCCGTCGCCGCGTTCACCTCCATGTCGATGTCCACCGACGCGTACTCGTTCATCACATACCCGCTCGCCCCCTCGTAGAGGCCGCGGTCCTTGCCCGTGCGGGCGTCGAGGATGACGCCGTCGATGCCCGCGGAGGCGTAGACGGCTCCGTGGAAGGCGTTGTTGACCTCGGGCTTCTTCCGGGAGGGGTCGTCTGCGGAGATGGTCCAGAGGACCTTGTGGGTCTGGGCGTCGATGCCGTGTACGGCTTCCTTGTTGTCGCAGACGACCACGGACTTCTGGTCGTAGTAGCAGTGGAAGAAGGAGCCGGATTCTCCGCCGGGGACGAGTGCGCCGGTACGGCTGTCGCGGAGCGATCCCGCGATGAAGAAGCCGCCGCCCACCTGATCGATGTCCACGCCGGAACGGCCGCCCTGCTTCCAGCGCTGGGCGCCGTCCGCGAGGTCCAGTCCGGCGAGGGCGAGGTCTTCGTTCTCGGAGTTCCAGCCGGTCAGCACCTGGAAGGTGGATTCGGGGCCGAGCTGGGCGCCGACGACGACACCGCTGTCCAGCGCACTGCCGGAGAAGCCCTCCTTCTGCCAGACGGTCCGGTGGGTCTTCAGGTCGACGGCGTACGTGGTGGCGCTCTCGCCGTCCTCGCTCGGGGTCGGGTTCGTGTCGGTGAAGACCCTGACGACCGCCGTACCGTCCTCGGCACCGATCACGGCCGGTTCCAGATAGCTGACGGTCGCGCCCTTGGGCGCGGGCAGGCGGGCCGTCCAGGAGACCTTGCCGGTGTCGGCGTCGACGGACCGCAGATAGACGTCGGTCCGGTCGGGCGTGGTGCCCGAGCCCTTCGTGTCGTCGGCGTACGCGAAGAGGACGCCGGTGTGCCCGTCCTGCTCGGCGAAGACCGGAGGGATGGTCTGGTCGTCGCTCGGCTGCCCCTCCTTGCCGGTGTAGTAGTCCTTGCGGCCGATGTCGGAGGACCAGAGCCTGCGCCCGGAGCCGGTGTCGTACGCGTCGAGGGCCGCGGAGGTCCGGTGGTAGAGCGTCGGCCCGCGCAGGGCGAAGCCCCAATCCTTGATGTCCTCGTCCACGGGCAGCTGTACGCTCTTCCCGAACTTGGTCGGCGGATCGTACGCCTTTGCCTTGACCGGCGGCTTCGCCGCCCCCGCTGCCCCGGGAGCCGCCGCGTCCGCATCCGCGTCCTTCCCGGACGATCCGCCGGAACAGCCGGCCAGGCCGATGCCCGCCAGCGCGATCGCGAGAGTCAGATGAACGGCATGCCGGTGCTTCACTCGCACAGTGGTCCTCCCCGTGTGGTCAATTCCGGGGAAGCCTAGTGGGGTTGTGGATGCTCGGTCCTGCGCATAAAGCCTCATGACGGCCCGTCAGCGTCTGCCGATCGCGCGGAACTCACCGGTTCCTGAGCATCCCCCGCAGCCCGTCCACGAGCGCGTGGACGTCCCGTTCCCCCTCCGCACCGCTCACCGTTTCGGGCGCCTCCGGCTCCCGGCACGGACGGCACAGGCCGTCGGGCAGGGCGTCGGCGGGACCGGGGACGCGGCAGGAGGTGCACTCCAGCATGGCGTACTCGGTGGCGGTGGCCGTGGCCACATCGGCGGGGGAGGGCTCCGACGGCGGCGCGGGCGGGATCTTCTTCAGCAGCCGGTCGCGGGTGAACCCCCGGGGCGACCCGACGCTGGCCGGAAGCCCGGCCGTCAGCGCCTGGACGAGGTACTCCGTGCTGACACCCCGCGCCAGCCACTGGGCGGCCAGCGGAGCCAGATACGCGCAGTCGTCCGCACTGAGCGGCAGCCGGGCGTCCAGACGGCCGAGCTGGGTGAGCGCCTGGTACGCGGGGGAGACCGGGGGCTCCTGGGGTGCGGGAGGCGCGATGGGCCTGCGCGGGGCGGGTACGGCTACGGCCTCGGCCTCCCGTACGGGCGCGCTCTCCGGGGCGTACGCATCCTCCGGCACCGCAACGGGCACTGCCTCCGGCACCGCCTCGGGCGTCGTCGTCGCGACCTGCCCCGCCCACCACTCGTTGTCGCGGGCCGTCCGGGACCAGTACGTACGGAACACCCATCGCACCTCGCCCCCCGTGCTCACCACACAACGCACGCGGCGCAGATGTCCGGCGACGGAGAGGGCCTTCAGGGCGGAGGCGATGGCCTGCTGGCCGTAGAGGGGGAGCTGTTTGGCGAGGCTCTTCACGCTCATCGACGCCCCCTCGGGCAGCCGCTCGATGAACCCGGCGATGTACCGCTCGCGCGCGGGGAGGAGGGCGAAATCGGTGGGGGATGAGGGGTGTTGATCAGGGGCGTCGCGCTTGCCGTAACCGGGAGTCGCCATCGGGTACGGGGCCGGTCCTGCGGGCGCGAGCGGGGCGGGGCTATCGTCGTGTGCAGCCATGAGATCGACTTTCTGAGATCGAGCGATCTTGGGTCAGGCCTCGGCGGGTGTGACTACACCTGTCGGGGCCGTCTTGGTTTGTGTTCTCGCACCGTAGACAGCCGCCACGTTCCGTCGCAAGCCGTCACCATTAGTCATACTTGCTCGCCGTTACGGGTAGGGGAGGCGGGGAGGGCTTCCCTTAAACCCCTGTATTTCCGGCCCAGTTAAAAAGCGGCGCTCGAACCTCGCGGCTCGCGCCTCGGAGCCCGTATCCCTAGATCCGAGCCCCGGGCCGACCTGCGGTCACGGTGCGGCCGGACGCGTACGGGCGGGGCCCGAAGCTCGGCACCCGGGACTCGGGTCCCGGGTGCCGAGCCCCGAGCTTCGGGGCGTCCCCCGGGCCTCCACCCGTACAGATTTCTTGTACGGGTCGGGCAGGCGTGAAGTACGGGTCGGCATGGGCAATGGGGACCGTATGCACCCCAGGAACTGGCAGCGCAAGAACGCGTCGGCCATGAAGCTCGTAGGCAAACTCGTCGCCCGCTTCCGCGTCGAGGCCCGACTGACCCAGGCACAACTGGCCGATCTCGTAGGCGTCCAGGTCGAAACCATCGCCTCGATCGAACAGGGCCGCCGCGCCCTCGTCCCCGACCTCGCGATCCGGCTGGACGAGCTGCTCTCCACCAAGGGCGCCCTCGAAACCGCCGTGAAGCACCTGCCCGAGATCGACCTCATCCCGGCCTGGGCCGAGCAGTACATGGACCTGGAACGAACAGCGCTGTCCCTCTCCTGGTTCGACAACCAGGTGCTGCCGGGGCTGCTCCAGACGGAGGCGTATGCGCGGGCGGTGTTCCGGAACCGGGTTCCGATCTTCAGCGAGGAGAAGATCGCCGACCAAACCGCTTCCCGGTTGGAGCGGCAGGAGATTCTGCGCAGGGCTTCTCCGCCGACCATCAGCTTCGTCATCTGGGAGCCGGTACTGATGCTCCAACTTCTCGACGACGAGCACCACAAGGAGCAGTTGCGCTACCTGCGTGCCTGCGCCGAGCTTCCTGGAGTGTGCCTTCAGGTTCTTCCGCTGAACTCACGCGTCCACGCGGGCCTCGCCGGACCCTTCACCTTGCTGGAGACTGCCGACTTTCAGCGGATCGCCTACTCCGAAACGCAGCGCGGGAGCATGCTGATCGCCGACCCGGATGAGATCAGCATCCTCGCCCAGAAATATGCGATGCTGCGAGCTCAGGCCCTCACTCCTGAGGAGACCCTGAGGCTGTTGGATCGTTTACTGGGAGACGCATGAACACTGCACGCGTGTGGTTCAAGTCCAGTTACAGCAGTGACGAGGGCGGGCAGTGCCTCGAAGTCGCGTACGACTGGCGGAAGTCCAGCCACAGCGCCGACGAGGGTGGCGCCTGCGTGGAGGTCGCCACCCACCCCTCCACCATCCATGTCCGTGACTCCAAGAACCCCGAGGGCCCCGAGCTGGGCATCGCGCCCGCCGCGTGGGCGGCGTTCACCGCGCACGTCGGGAACTGAGAGGGCGGCGGGGCTGACGTGGGGGACTACTTTCAGACCGTCGTGGACCTTGACGCCACCGAGGAGGAGGCCGCCGGTCTCGGCGCCCGCGCGCTCGACTGGCTGGTGGCCGAGGGGATCGTCGCCGCCGAGCGTACGGACTGCGTACTCGGCGGGGGCGGCTTCGGGCATGCCCCCGGGCCGCAGTACGCCCGTGCCGTCGACGATCCGGAGCCCGTGAACCTGTGGTCCAACGGGCTCCGCATCCAGACCGGGCGCACCGTCTTCGACAGCGGCCAAGGGGAACCGGAAGCCGCCCGGTGCCCGCTCTGCCGGACCGACGTCCGCTTCGTGGACGACAGCTGGAACGAGATCGACGGAGCCTGGGACCCGTTCAAAGGCACCTTCGAGGAGTGGAGCGAGGGCGGCGGCCCCGGCCTCGTCCACTGCCCCGCCTGCGAACGGCCCTCCGGGGTCGACCGCTGGACCTGGGAGGACGACTACTTCGTCTGCGGCACCCTCGGGTTCACCTTCTGGAACTGGGCCGAGCTGACCTTCGACTTCACCCGGGACCTCGGCCGCGCGCTGGGCGGACACCGGACGGTTGTGCTGCGGGGGAAGCTGTAGGCGAATCGGCTGTCGGACGGGGGGGGGACCACCCCTTCCGCGAGCGCCTCTGTCCTGGGGCTAGGGTGCGCTGTCGTGGACGCTGACGACCTCGACTACCGGACCCGCACGCTGACGGGCTGCATACCTCCCACTCTGGTCGCGAAGCTTCTGGAACGGGGCCACGAGCAAGAGGTGGAGTTCCAGGCCGGGCGCGCGGAATGGTTCTGCGCACAGGAATGGGCGCGGTTGCTCGGACAACGGGACTGTCAGGAACAGGCGTTGGAGGTGCTGGCTCCGTACGTCGCCTTGAAATGGTGGCCGGCGGTCCAGGGGCAGGCGGAACTGCTGGAGGACTGGGGCCGGGCCGAGGAGGCGATCGCGCTCGCGCGTCCGTACGCGGAAGCCGGTGACCGGCTGGCCCTGGAATTCCTCGGACGGCTCCTCGCCCGCCACGGAAGGAGCGGCGAGGCGTTCGCACTGCTGCGAACCGGAGTGCGGGACTGGTTCCTCGCCCGGTGCCTGGTCGATGTCGCCGAGGCGGCGGGCCTGGACGACGAGGCGGCCGCCCTGTTGGAAGTACGGCTGGACGCGACGGAGCCCGCCTGCGACGACCCCGACTGCGGCAACCTCCGGAGAGAACCGTTCAACGTGATCGACCTGCTCGCCACGATCAGGGAGCGCCAGGGCCGCACCGACGAGGCGATCGCGCTGCTCCGCACCCGCGAGACCACGTCCGTCAACAACCGCGACGAGCTCGCCGAACTGCTGGCCCGGCACGACCGGATCACGGAACTGCGCGCCTACGCGGCATCCGACGACCACGGCCACGGCGTGCAGCGCCTGGCCGAGGTGCTGGAGGAACGCGGCGACGTGGACGGTGCCGTCGCCGCCCTCCGGGCGTTCGGCGCGGCGAAGGGCATGTGGCAGGTGATCGCCCCACTGTCCGACCTTCTGAGCCGGAATGGACGGGGCGACGAAGCGATCACCGTGGTGCGCGCATTTGCCGATGGGCCGAACGGCGCGGAGGACTGGATCGTCGACATGCTCTGCACCCTGTACGCGGACCACGACCGGCCCCGGGAGGGCCTGGCCTTCCTCGATGCCCTCAAGGCCCGCAACGGCGGCCGGGAGGACTGGGACTTCTTCCGTATGCGGCTCCCGCTCATGGCCGAGTGCGGTCTGCTCGACGAGGCGGTCGAGCAGGCTCGGGCTCACCCGGAGGGTGACTCCCCGTACGCGGACTGGGCCCTGTCCGAGGTGCTTTCCGACGCCGGGCGCACCGAGGAAGCCGTCGCCCTGCTCGAACGGCACCCGAGGGAGAACAGCCACCGCCTCGCCGACCGTCTCATCGATCTCGGTCGCATCGAGGACGCCGTACGCGTTCTCCAGCGGACCTGGCCCAAGCCTCCCGTCCCTGTCTTCGACGGCTCGTACTCCACAGAGCCACCGTTCTGATCGTTCGGGCCCTCGCCTTTCGTTTGCTCTGTTCTTTCTTTCGTTTCGATCACTCTGATCGTTTCGATCGTTCCGGCTCTTTCGATCACTCGGGACGGTTCATGCCGCGTCCTCACTGCGGGCAGCGCACATCCCGCAGGGCTACGGCGTCGAGGGCCGCCGGGAGCGACGTCACCCCGTCGGACGCGAGGAAGTGACCCGCTCCGGGAACGATCCGGGCCGTGGTGCCCAGGAGAGCGGCGAGGCGGTCGGTGTGGGCCGGCGGGACATAGGGGTCCGCGTCCGAGCGGAGCACGGTGAGGCGGTCTACGTGGCCGGGTATCGCGCTCGGGTCCAGGGGATTGCCGATGTGGTCGATGTAGGAGTCCAGGGCCGGAAGGGCCGGCAGCGTGTCGGTGAACCCCGCGACGAGCACGAGCGCGCCGATACGCCACCGTCCCGTCAGGGCCGAGAGATGGCCGAGGGCCGTCACACAGCCAAGGCTGTGGGCGATCAGGACGGTGTCCTCGTCCGGAGTGCCGATCGCGTCCGCCACGGCGGCCCGCCAGCGGTCGGGGTCGGGCGCGCCGGGGTCGGGGAGGGCGGGGACGGTCGTGGGGATGCCACGGGCGTCCAGCCGCGCGGCCAGCCAGCCGAACCAGTGGTCCTCGGGCGTCGCCCCGTAGCCGTGGATGATCGCGGCCCGCTTGCGGGTTGTCATCGGTGTCATGGCGCTGGACGGTATGCCTTCACGTCGGCGTGAAGGTCAAATCACGGGAGGACCGGGTGCGCATCAGCAGGCTCGCCGTGCTGACAGGAGTGTCAGCACGGGCGCTGCGCCATTACGAGGACCGGGGACTCCTGGTCCCCGCGCGCGACCCCAACGGCTACCGCGCGTACGCCGAGACCGATGTCCTACGGGTGGCCCGCATCAGGACGATGATCGCCGCGGGGCTCGGAACGGCGGTCATCCACCGCTATCTCGACTGCGCCACTTCGGGCGAGGACGGTGTGGTCCTGGAGATGTGCCCGGGTCTCCGGGCCGAACTGGACGCCCTGGCGGAACGCCTCGACGCCGAGGAGACCCGGATCAGGAGGACGAGGCAGCGCCTTGCGGCGCTCGCCTCCGCCCGTACCGTCAGCTCTCCGGCCAGCCCGGTGACCGTCCGAGGAGCGTGAGGATCCGACCGAGCCGATCGGTCGTGTCCCCCGCTTCCCGTACGGGTCCGAACTGGGCGTCCTCGCGCTCCCGCGCGTCACCGGCGGGGACCTGTTCGGCGATCGGCAGCACGGCGTCCAGCAGCTCCGCGTCGAACTCGGCCCGGACCCCGATCGACGCGGCGACGTCCCAGCCGTGCACCACGTAGTCCAGGAAGTGAAAGCCGATCGCCTGCCGTGCCGGGAACATCTGACCGCCGCGGATCTCCGGGAGCCAGAACGAACGCTCCAGCACGCCCTCTTCGGCGAACGCGGCCGTCACCTCCGCCGCCGACGCCGCGAACGTCCCCGCGGGATCGTCGTCCACCGGCCGGTCGTCCCAGACACCGCGATCGCGGGTCTCTCCACGCGCCGCCGCGGCGAAACCGAAATTCTGACCCGTCATATGCGCCAGCAACTGCCGCAGCGTCCACTCCCCGCAGGGCGTCGGCCGGTCGAGCATGCCGGCGTTCACCTGGTGGACGAGGGATTCGGTGATCTTCAGCGCACGTGCGTCTAATTCACGTATGTCCGTCATGACGTCGATCGTAGCGATCACGAGTACGTGGACCATCTGTCAGGAACACGGGCCCCGCCGACCACCCCCCACTCATTCCCCCGCCGTGAACGCCCCGTCCACCAGCACCGGAACGATCCCGGACGCGTCCGTCTCCGTCGCGATCGCCACGTCCTCGGAGAAACCGCCCGCGCGGAGTTCGCGGCCGGACGCACAGTCCGCGACGGCCGTCGCGGGGTGCGGGGTCGCCTCGAAGCACGCGGCCGAGGCCGCGGCCTCGGGAGACAGCGGGCCGCCACCCGCGCGCCGCAGGGCCGACAGGACGGCACCGGCGCCGAGAAGGTCCTCCAGGGCGGGGCGCAGGCTGCCGTCGGGCCAGCGTTCGCCGGAGGCGATGACGGCGACCGGGCGGTCGGCGGTGCCGTAACCGTGCCGGACCAGATGGCGGGCCACGGCCGAGGCGTTGCGCAGACAGGCCGCGATCACCGTCGCACCGCCGGCCGCCGCCGCGATCGACGAACCGTTGGGGGAGGGGAGCACCAGGCGCGGCGCGAACGGGGCGGCCCGCAACGTCGCCGGGGACAGCGACCACGGGGACGCGGGCGTCGCCGCACGCCGGCCGACCGCCAGCGCGGCATCGCGCTCCTCCGCGTACGCGACGGCCGACGCGTCGCGCCACGCGTACGGGAAGACCCGCGTCCCCGCCTCCGCGGCCACCGTCACCGAAGTCGTGAACGACAGCACGTCGACCACGACCAGACAGGCGGCCCCCGCCGCCATCCGCCGCGCACCGATCGGCCCCCAGTCGAAACGGGCCCCGCCGCCCGCCTGCGCGAAACAGTCGTCCACCGCACCGTACGCACCGTAAGTCGCCGCACCGGGCGTGTGGTTCGTCATGACGGCCAACCCTGCCATCCCCACCCCCGTATGGGACGGCAGGGCCCCGGCACCGCACCCCGCCCCGCTACTGTTCCCCCATGACCAGCAGCAGCGCCGACACCTCCGCCTCGCCCCACCCCGCCTTCCCCGAGCACATCCGCCTCATGGGCGAGGGGCTCGTCCTGCGCGACTGGGACGAGACGGACCTCGGAGCCATGCCGGACCTCTTCGACCACCCCGACATCGCCCACTGGACCCCGATCGTCTCCCCCTTCGACGCCGGGGCCGCCCGCGCCCGCCTCACCAAGGCACGCGAACTGCGGGCCGCCGGCATCGCCGTCCTGCTCGCCATCACCCACGACGGCGGCGCCCCCCTCGGCGAGGTCATGCTCCGGCGTTCCCCGGAAGGCACCGAGATCGGCTACGCCGTCGGCCCGGCCCACCGTGGACAGGGGATCGCCGCCCGCGCGGTGCGGGTCATGGCCGCGTACGCGTTCGGTGAACTGGGCGCGCACCAGGTGATCCTGGAACTGGAGGCCGAGAACACCTCAAGCGTCGCCGTCGCCACGAAGACCGGCTTCCGGCTGCTGGACATCCCCCTCATCGAGGGCGAGGAGAAGGGCCGCGCCTTCGCCCTCCAGACCTGGGGACTCGACCGGCCCTGAGGCTCCCGAGGCCGAAGCGGATCAGCAGAGGACCGTCTTGTCGTAGTCACCGAGGCCGTCGTACGTCCACGAGCGGCTCGTACCGGGCTTCATCGTCCAGCACGACCCGTCGCTCCCCCAGGAGATGACGATCTTGACCTTCTTGGTCGTCGAGCACTTGTTGGTGAGCTGGATCCAGACATAGGCGTTGCTGGAGGGCCGCTGCACATTCCGCTTGATGCACGAGGGGGCGGTGTCTCCGACCGCCGCCTGTGCGGCGGGGGCGGTCGCCACCAGGGCGAGCGGGGCCGCGAGCACCGCGGCCACTGCGACGGCGGACTTCTTGATCAACGACATCGTTGCGTGCCTTCCCGTTGAGCGAGTACGGCCGCACACACGGCGGTGTGCGGTCACCAGCCATTCAACGAGCGCCCGCACCGGACGGGTACCTGCGAAGTCATAGGGTGACCGCCGGCCCGAACCGTGCTGCGCGCCGCCCGGACCGTGCACCGGACGACGAAAACCCCGGGCATCCCCGCCTGTGACGGGACGCCCGGGGCTTCGCACACCGGAACGGAACTCAGCTGGTCCAGAGGACCGGGCTGTCCCGGTACGTGTCACCCTCCTCGAACGACGCGGCCCCGATCGGGTCGGTCTTCGTCGCGCTGAGCGAGCAGGTCTCGTACGAGGCGCCCTTGGTGGTGAAGTCACGGGGAGCCGACTCGCTGTCGCACTTGCCCGCGAGGTCACCGATCAGGATGACGCCCGTGGGGCCGCCGTCCGCCAGCTTGCCGCGCAGCTTCAGCGACGAGTACGAGAGGTCGGTGCCACCGACGTTCTCGACCTTCATGCGGATGTAGTAGGGCGTCATGCCCTTCGCCTTGGCGCCGAACGGGGCCATGTCGGCCTCCGCGCCCTTCTCGATCGCCGTGACGGTGACGGCGATGGTGCCCTTCTTCTCGGTCCCGTACGAGAACGGAAGGACCGCCCGCTCGCCGACCTTGAGCTTCGTGCCCGGTGCGGCGACGTCGCCGGCCGGAGCGGGGGCCTCGTCGCTGGCCGCCGCGGACGGGCTCTCGCTCGCCGGCTCGGAGGGGGCGGGGGCGGAGGCCGACGGCGATTCCGGCGCCGCCGCCCCGTCGTCGCCGTCGTTGCAGGCCGTGAGTCCGAGTCCCATGGCGGTGACCGCGGCGGCAGCGAGGAAGATGCGTCCCTTGTGCGTCATGTTGCCCTAACTGGCTGTGGGCTGCCCTGTGCGACAGCCGGAGCGTTCAACAGCGGGGCGAGGCCCCCTCCCCGGCCGTGCGATGGGGCACGTCGAGCGGCACGGCGGCGGCACCATGTCAAAGAGGCGCGCCGCAATACCCCACTCATGCTCATGCAGAAATGACACAGGGCAGCCACAGGCGCGGCACAGCTGCGCGACGAATGAGGCTGGTGTGACCGCTCGGGCCTTTCGTTTTGCGCGGTTCGACTCGATCATCACGATCGTCGTGATCGTTTTGAGCGATTCGACCCGAGCCTTTCGATCATCACCACCACTTCGATCATTCGATCACCGGTTTCCTTGAAAGCGATCAAGTGATCAAGCGATCAAAGCGAACAAAACGATCGGCTCGGGCGGAACGATCAGTTCGCCAGATCCGCGAGCTGGTCGAACCCCGGGATCTCCCGCGGGCTGCGCGTCCCCGGACCCACGTAACGTGCCGACGGCCGCACCAGCCGCCCCGTCCGCTTCTGCTCCAGGATGTGCGCCGACCAGCCCGCCGTACGGGCGCAGGTGAACATCGACGTGAACATGTGCGCGGGGACCTCCGCGAAGTCCAGGACGATCGCCGCCCAGAACTCCACGTTCGTCGCCAGCACCCGGTCAGGCCGACGCGCGTGCAACTCCTCCAGAGCGGCCTTCTCCAGGGCCCGCGCCACCTCGAAGCGCGGGGCGCCCAACTCCTCGGCGGTGCGGCGCAGGACGCGGGCCCGAGGGTCCTCGGCCCGGTAGACGCGGTGGCCGAAGCCCATCAGCCGCTCACCGCGGTCCAGGGCCTGCTTCACGTACGCCGTGGCGTCGCCCGTCCGCTCGATCTCCTCGATCATGCCGAGGACACGGGAGGGGGCACCGCCGTGCAGCGGGCCGGACATGGCCCCGACCGCGCCGGAGAGCGCGGCGGCCACGTCGGCCCCGGTGGAGGCGATCACCCGGGCGGTGAACGTGGAGGCGTTCATGCCGTGCTCGGCGGCGGACGTCCAGTACGCGTCCACGGCCTTCACATGACGGGGATCGGGCTCGCCGCGCCAGCGGATCATGAACCGCTCGACGACGGAGTCCGCCTTGTCGATCTCCCGCTGGGGGACCATCGGCCGCCCCTGCCCGCGCGCCGACTGCGCGACGTACGACAGGGCCATGACGGCCGCGCGGGCCAGGTTGTCCCGGGCGCTCCGCGCGTCGATGTCCAGCAGCGGCTTGAGCCCCCACACCGGGGCGAGCATCGCCAGCGCGGACTGGACGTCGACCCGGATGTCCCCGGAGTGCACCGGGATCGGGAAGGGCTCCGCGGGCGGGAGCCCCGGGCTGAACGCCCCGTCCACCAGCAGACCCCAGACATTGCCGAACGAGACATGGCCGACGAGGTCCTCGATGTCGACCCCTCGGTAGCGGAGCGCACCGCCCTCCTTGTCGGGTTCGGCGATCTCCGTTTCGAACGCGACGACTCCCTCGAGTCCGGGTACGAAGTCGGACATCAGACGGCTCCCTCGGTCGACGGCTGCGGGCGGACCACGGTGGGCCCACCCAGATACTGGCGGGTAGGGACGTGACCGGGAAGCGTGATGTCGGGCACAGCCCCGGATTCCCGCGGTCGGATCGGCGGACCTCCTCGCCCGGTGGACGTGGCCGCTGCGGCAGGATGACTCCGTGCCCACCGCAGACTCCTCCTTCGATTCCACCACCGATCCGGCCGCGATGCGCGAGCAGTACCGTTCCGAGGCCTTCACCGAGGACTCCCTCGCGGCCGATCCGATGCGGCAGTTCGCCCACTGGTTCCGCCAGGTCGCCGCCGGCGGGGTGCTCCACGAGCCGAACGCGATGGTGGTGTCCACGGCGACCCCGGAGGGCCGCCCCTCCTCCCGTACGGTCCTGCTCAAGATGTACGACGCGCGCGGTTTCGTCTTCTTCACCAACTACGAGTCGCGCAAGGGCCGCGAACTCGCCGCCAACCCCCACGTCTCGCTGCTCTTCCCCTGGCACCCGCTGGCCCGCCAGGTCATCGTCACCGGCACCGCCGCCCGCGTCCCCCGCGAGGAGACGATCGCCTACTTCCGCACCCGCCCGCACGGCTCCCAGCTCGGCGCCTGGGCCAGCGACCAGTCCTCCGTGATCGCCTCCCGCGAGGAGCTGGTCCACCGCTACGAGGACCTGGAGGCCCGCTACCCCGAGGGCGAGAAGGTCCCCGCGCCCCCGCACTGGGGCGGCTTCCGCGTCGTCCCCGACACCATCGAGTTCTGGCAGGGCCACGAGAACCGGCTCCACGACCGCCTCCGCTACGTCCGCGACACCTCCGCCGGCCCCGACGCCCCCTGGCACGTCGAACGCCTCTGCCCGTAGGCCCGGTAGGGCTCGTAGGGCTCGCGGAACCGTCCCCCGGACACGCAGAAACCCGCAGGCTCTGGTCCCTCCTTGCGGAGGAGCCGGCCGGACTTACCGGCGAGCCTGCGGGTCGGTGACTGCGTGGTTTTCGGCAGACAGCCTGCCGAGGTGCACTGTGTGCGACGGCGGGCTGTCAGCCCGCAGCCACCTCACGAATCCGATAAGACTGCACTTTTCGGATCACCTCCTTTCAACGTGTACCCCCACCCTAGGAACGCGCTCCGGCCCGCACAACCGAATTAATCGCGCGATTGATCGCGCGCCTCCGCGCACCTCGGAACCCGCGATTCCGGGCATGATTCCGGGGATGATTTGAGGGAAGTCGCCCTGTGCCGCGCCCCGTTCGAGTTCAATGGGCCGAGTACGTCCGGCACGCGTCTGACGTGCGGCGACGGCGGACACGTTCGTGCAGGGGGTCCGGGATGAATGCTTCCACGAGCAGCGGTACGACCGACGCGCTCGGTCCCGATCCGATCCCCGGGGCGGAGCTGCTGGCCGCGCTGCTGGACGGGATGGACGCGGCGCTCTGCGCGTTCGACGCCGACGGGACCGTCACGCACTGGAACAGGGAGGCCGAGCGGATCCTCGGCTGGTCCGCGGAGGAGGCCGTCGGGCGGCCCGGGTTCGCCGGATGGGCGGTGCGGCGGGCCGACGCGGGGGAGGTGCAGGCGCGGCTGATGGGGGCGATGGGGGCGCCCGGCCGGCAGGTGCACGAGTTCGCGCTGCTGCGCAAGGACGGCGGGCGGGTGCTCGTGCGGACCCAGTCGGCGGGGGTGCGGGGCGCGGACGGGCGGCCGGCGGGGGTGTACTGCGCGTTCAGCGAGGTGCACGCGCAGATCGATCTGGAACGGGCCATCGCGCTCAGTGAGGCCCTGTTCGAGGACGCCTCCTGGGGCGTGGTCCTCGTCGACGTGGACCTGCGCCCGACCGTCGTCAACGCACACGCCGCCCGCGCCCTCGGCGGGGGCCGGACGACCCTGCTGGGCCGGCCGCTCGGCGAGATCGTCGTGCAGGGGGTGGAGGACCTGGAGGGCGCGCTCCAGCACGTGCTGGCCGAGGGCGCCCCGCCCGCGCCCGCCGATCTCTGGGTGACCCTGCGGACCGGCGACGGCGACCGGCGGCGGTGCTGGCGCAGCGGCTTCCTGCGGCTGGCCTCGCCGCTCGCGCAGGAGCCCGTGCCGCTGGGCGTCGGCTGGCTGTTCCAGGACGTGACGGCGGCGCGCCTCGCGGTCCAGGAGGCGGACCGGGTCCGCTTCCGCTCAGGGCAGTTGCACCGGGCCTCGCGGTCCGCCGCCGAGTGCGAGGACCCCATGGAGGCGGCCACCTCGTCCCTCGACTACGCGCTGGCCGGTTTCGCGGACCACGCCCTGGTCGACCTGGTGGCCGGTGAGCGGCTGGTGCGGGCGGCGGCGACCCCGTCCGACGCCCCGGGGCCGTGTCTGCCCGTCGCCGCGGGCGGCATCCCGCTCCGGTACGCGCCGGGGCACCCCGCCCTCCAGGCGGTCGACCGCACCGGTTCGGTCCGTGCGTCGGCCGGGGCGGCGGGCGCCGCGGAGTGGGCCGCGGAGCGGCGGTGGCCCGCCGACGCCGTGCACGCGCTGTGCGTCGTGCTGCGCAGCCGCGGACGGACCCTCGGCGTCGTGACCTTCCTGCGCTCCGCCCACCGGGCCGCCTTCGAGCGCCCGGACGCGGTGTACGCGGAGAGCGTGGCGGACCGGGTGGCGGCCTCGGTGGACCTGCACCGGGCGCTGGGCGGGTGAGGCGCCGCGCCCGGCCCCCGTGTCAGTGGCGGTAGAAGATGCGGTCCGCGTACTGGGTCATCACGCGCCCGTTCCACTCGTGGCCGCCGTCCACGTTGCCCGAGCGCAGCAGCGGCGGCTCCACGCCGTGCTCCAGCAGCCGCTCCGCCGCCGCGGCCATCATCGACTGCATGATCGCGCTGGTGACGACGGTGGAGGCGGGGGCGAACGGTGCCTCGATGCCGTCGACCTCCAGCTCCGCGTCGCCGATGGCGATCTTGCTGTCGAGGACGATGTCGCAGTGGTCCCGCAGGAAGCCGCCGGAGCTGTGCCGGGACCGGGTGTTCTCCGCGTACGCGACCGAGGTGATGCCGATGACCTTCATGCCGAGCGCCCGCGCGTTCATCGCCATCTCCACGGGCAGCGCGTTGCGGCCGGAGAGCGAGATGATGACGATGAGGTCGCCCTCCGTCGCGGGGCTGGAGTCGAGGACCGCGCCCGCGAGGCCGTCCACCCGTTCCAGGGCGGAGCCGAGTGTGGCCGGCATGACGTCGACGCCGAGGGCGCCGGGGACGGTCAGCAGGTTCATCAGGGCGAGCCCGCCGGCGCGGTAGACGACGTCCTGCGCGGCCAGCGAGGAGTGCCCGGCGCCGAAGGCGAAGAGCCGGCCGCCCGCCACGACGGTGTCCGCGATCGCGGCACCCGCTTCGGCGATGGTCGCGGACTCCTCGTCGCGTACGCGCTCCAGCAGGCCGATCGCTGCGTCGAAGAACTGTCCGGCCAGCTTGCTTTCGCTCATCGAGGAGCACCTTTCCGGCGGGAGGGGGCGCCCGGGGGGCGTCGATACCGTCGATCACGGTGCGGTCTGGACCAGTGACATGTCAATACCGCGCCGTCCCTTCCGGCAGCTGTTGCGGCCGGGGATCGGGGGCGGGTTCCGCCGGTGAGGCACGGTTGTCGGTGCCATGCGTCAGAATTGGTACAGGGCCAGCGCACGACTGCATCGAGGGGCACGAATGTCCGGACTGATCGACACCACGGAGATGTATCTCCGCACCATCCTCGAACTCGAAGAGGAAGGTGTGGTCCCCATGCGCGCCCGGATCGCGGAACGGCTCGATCAGAGCGGTCCGACGGTCAGCCAGACGGTGGCGCGGATGGAGCGCGACGGCCTGGTGCAGGTCGCGGGCGACCGGCACCTGGAGCTCACGGAGGAGGGCCGCCGGCTGGCGACCCGTGTCATGCGCAAGCACCGGCTCGCCGAGTGCCTGCTCGTGGACGTGATCGGCCTGGAGTGGGAGCAGGTCCACGCCGAGGCCTGCCGGTGGGAGCACGTGATGAGCGAGGCCGTGGAGCGGCGGGTGCTGGAGCTGCTGCGCCACCCGACGGAGTCTCCGTACGGCAATCCCATCCCGGGGCTGGAGGAGCTGGGCGAGAAGGCGGAGGCCGACCCGTTCCTCGACGAGGGCATGGTGAGCCTGTCGGAGCTCGACCCGGGGTCCGACGGCAAGACGGTGGTCGTCCGGCGGATCGGTGAGCCGATCCAGACGGACGCCCAGCTGATGTACACGCTGCGGCGCGCGGGCGTCCAGCCCGGTTCCGTGGTCAGTGTCAACCAGTCGCCCGGTGGCGTGCTGGTCGGCAGCAGCGGTGAGGCGGCGGAGCTGGACGACGAGGTCGCCTCGCACGTCTTCGTGGCCAAGCGGTAGGAAGCGGCCGCCGGGCGTACGCGGGAGATCCACGGACACGGACGCGGGAGACGCGGACCGGGTGTACAGCGCCCGGCCGGTCCCCTCGTCCGTTTTCCGTTTTTCCGTCCCCATTTCCGTGACGAACCGCAGCGCTCCGGCGGATGGCGTGCCAGGCTGTGGCGGAGGCATGCCTGAGAGTGCGGGCCGAGGGGGCCGCACGGTCGGGGAGGGAGCGGGGAATGCGCCCGTCGTACCAGCGTGTCCGGTCCGCGCACCGGGGTGGGACCGCCGCGTCCCCGTACGCGCACACGTCCCCGGAACAGCGGATGGCCCCGGCGCCGCAAGGCGCCGGGGCCTGTCTCCCCCTGTCCCGACCTGGAGCCCCGAGCTCTCTAGGTCGGTTCCCGCGGGCCCTCATCCCCGAGTGGCCCGCCTCCCGCAGAAGATCTCCCCTGCGGGGCCGTCGTCAATCCTGGGAGGCGGTCACTCGAACGAGCGGTGTTGAGTGCCGGAACCCAGTTTTCGAATAAAGGTTCGATAGTCTGGCCGTTGCGAGCCCATGTGATCGCGACCGTGATCGGGACAGTGACCGGGATGGTGGTCGGGGGACCAGAAGGGGGTGCCAGAACAGATGGTGCGGCGCATCGAAGTGACCGGAACCGACGGCGTACGCCTCGCGGCCTGGGAGTACGCGGACCCGCCCAAGGAGCGCGCGGACAGCGCGAGCCCCGGAGGGGTCTTACTGCTCCACGGGCTGATGGGCCGGGCGTCCCACTGGGCGGCGACCACCCGCTGGCTCGCCGAGCGGCACCGCGCGGTCGGCCTCGACCAGCGCGGACACGGCCGCAGCGAGAAACCGGCCGACGGGCCCTACACCCGCGACGCGTACGTGGCCGACGCCGAGGCCGCGGTCGAACAGCTCGGTCTCGCCCCCGTCACCCTCGTCGGACACGCGATGGGCGCGCTCACCGCCTGGCAGCTCGCCGCCAAGCGCCCCGACCTCGTCCGCGCCCTGGTCATCTGCGATATGCGGGCCTCCGCCCTCGGCGCCGCCTCGCAGCGCGAATGGGAGGACTGGTTCGCCTCCTGGCCGGTGCCCTTCGCGACGCTCGCCGACGTACGGAAGTGGTTCGGCGAGGACGATCCCTGGGTGGAGCGGCCCAATCCGGCCCGCGGCGAGTTCTACGCCGAGGTCATGGCCGAACGTGCCGACGGCTGGCGGCCGGTCTTCTCCCGGAGCCAGATGCTCCGCTCCCGTGCCACCTGGGTCTTCGACGCGCACTGGGAGGAGCTGGCCCAGGTCCGCTGCCCCACGCTGGTGCTGCGCGGACTCGACGGCGAACTGGGGCGGGCGGAGGCCCAGGAGATGGTCCGGGTGCTGCCCCGCGGGCAGTACGCGGAGGTCGCCGACGCCGGACACCTCATCCACTACGACCAGCCCGAGGGCTGGCGCGCCGCCGTCGAACCCTTCCTGGACCAGCTCACCGAGGACGCCGGCGACGACCGGGAGCCGGTCACCCCGTAGCACCCGGGCCCCGGCCCACCGCGGAACCGGCCCCGCTCACCCCTTGCTGACCGCCGCCAGGATCTCCGGCAGCCGCTCCGCCGTGCGCGGCGCGGCGATCCGCAGCCCCGCCCAGGCGATCAGCGCCCCGTACACCGCCCCCACCGGCACCACGACCCACAGCAGCTCCTCCGCGCCGGTGACGTGCAGCCAGACCGTCAGAGCGATCACCGGCGCGGAGAGCAGGGCCGCCGAGACCATGCCGCCGAAGACCGAGATCCAGGCCAGCCCGGCCTGACCGGGCGCCACGTTCTTGAAGCCCGCGTCCTGCGGCACCGAGTACGGGAAGTTCGCCGAGGCCACCGCCCCGGTCGCCAGCATCGCGCCCAGCAGGGCGAGCGACAGGCCCACCACACCCGGCAGTGCCTCCCAGTCCCCGAGCACCGCCGCCGTCACCACCGCGACCAGCACCGTGTACGGAAGGGTGATCAGCAGCAGCGCCAGCGCCCGCGCCCGTAGTTCGAGATAGGCGTCGCGGGTCGACGAGATGGTCATCGCGACCATCCAGAACGCGGAGGTGTCCTGGCCGAACTGGTTGTACATCTGGATCCCGAGCATCCCCGCGCCGAAGCACGCGAAGTAGACCGACCCGGTGCCCTGCACCGCGTTCAGCACCGGCACGATCAGCCCGATCGCCAGCGCCGTCACCCACGCGGCCTTCGTCTTCGGGTCCCGGGCGACGTAGCGCAGACTGCGCCGCATCACCGTGCCCGTACGCCCCTCGGGAAACAGCGACCAGAAGCCCGAGCCCTCCGGGGCCGACGCGGCGCGGCCCGGATCGGCGGCGGCCGTCGTCGAACCGTCCGGGGCCGTCATCAGCCGCTCCAGGCTGCGCCGCCACACCACCATCAGCAGGGCCAGCGCGGCGGCCGAGAGCAGCAACTGCACGGCGGCCCGCCCGTACGCGCCCTGCGAGGCGGAGTCCACCGAGCCGATCGCCGAGGCGGGCGGCAGCCAGCGCACCACATCGGCGACGGGATCGAGCGCGGACAGTCCCCCGGAGCGGCCGAGCCGCTGGGCGCCGAAGTTGACGACCTGGATGCCGACCGCGATGACCAGCCCGGACAGCACGGCCAGATCGCGCCCCTTGCGGGAGGTCAGCAGCCGGGTGTTGGCCGTGGCGACGGCCCGTGCCAGCGCCACGCAGACCAGCAGGGTCAGCGGGGCCGCCACCACGGCGAACGCCGCCCCGGCCGCGCCCCGGGCCGTCGCGGCCACCGAACCGGCCGCCAGGCACAGAGTGAAGAGCGGGCCGATGCCGACGAGCGAGGAGACCAGGAGCGCCGTCACCAGCGGGCGGGGGCGCAGCGGGAGCATCACGAGCCGGCCCGGGTCCAGGGTCTCGTCCCCGGCGGCGAAGAACAGCGGCATCACGGCCCAGCCGACGGCGAGGACCCCGGCGGCGAGGACGGTGACGGAGACGATGTGGTCCTCGCCGCGCATCGCGATCAGCCCCGCGACCTGGCCGAGGGCGAGCAGCACGGCGCCCACGAAGGAGAGGACGTACACGGCCCGGCGGCCGGCCGACTGGCGCAGCCCGTTGCGCAGCAGGGACAGCTTGAGGCGGACGAGGACCGGGATCAGGTCCGGGGCGGCCCGGTCCTCGTCAGTGCGCGGGCCGGAACCGGCCGGGGCGTCGAGGACGCTCATCGGGCACCGCCCAGCCAGTCCAGGGCGGCGCCGTTGTCGCGGTCGCCCGCGCCGACGAGTTCCAGGAACGCGTTCTGCAGCGAGGAGGCCTCGCCGCGCACCTGCTCCAGGGTGCCCTGGGCGCGGATGGTGCCCGCGGCCATCACGGCCACCCAGTCGCAGAGCGATTCGACCAGCTCCATCACATGGCTGGAGAAGACGACGGTCGCCCCCGAGCCGGTGTAGCGCTCCAGCACTCCGCGGATGGTCTGCGCCGAGACCGGGTCGACGCCCTCGAACGGCTCGTCGAGGAAGAGCACTTCGGGGTTGTGGAGCAGCGCGGCGGCGAGCCCGATCTTCTTCCGCATGCCCGTCGAGTAGTCGATGACCAGCTTGTGCTGGGCGCCCGCCAGGTCCAGCACGTCCAGCAGCTGGGTGGCGCGGCTGTCGACCTCGGCGCCGGGCAGTCCGCGCAGACGGCCGGTGTAGCCGAGGAGTTCACGGCCGGAGAGGCGCTCGAAGAGCCGCAGTCCCTCGGGCAGCACCCCGATCCGGGACTTGACCTCGACGGGGTCGCGCCAGACGTCGCGCCCGCCGATCTCGATCCGGCCCAGATCGGGGCGGAGGAGCCCGGTGACCATGGAGAGCGTGGTGGTCTTCCCCGCGCCGTTGGGTCCGACGAGGCCGATGAACTTGCCCGCGGGCAGCTCCAGATCGATGCCGGCGACGGCGGTGTGCTCACCGAAGCGCTTCCAGAGCCCTGTCACCCGCACCGCGGGCACGGCGGCCCCGTCCGACGCGTCCGTCCTGTCCGTCATGCCACTCGCCCTCCGAAGCCCGGGTCCGGGGCCTGTCGTCGGGCCGCCGTCCGCCGGGCGGCGACAGGCCCCCCGGGGACACCCTACGAAACGCGTCCGCGGGCATCGGCGGCTTCGCGGCCGCAGGCGTAGGCGAGCGGGCTGATCAGCTCCTCCGCCTCGGGCAGCCAGCGGTTGGCGGTGGACGGGCCGCGGGCCCACTGCACCGTGCCCGCCCCGCCCACCCGGGTCGGCGGCGCCGGGACGTAACTCCCCTCGCCGCGCCCGCGCAGACCGATGCCCGCCGCGTCCCAGCCGAGCCTGCGGACCAGGGTGTCGATCCTGGCGGCGGCGCCCGGCAGGACGAAGAACTGCATCCGGCGGTCCGGGGTGCGGGTGACGGGGCCGAGCGGCAGGCTCATCCGCTCCATCCGGGCCAGGGCCAGGAAGCCGGCCGCCTCCGGCACGTCGACGGCGTCGAAGGAGCGTCCGGTCGGCAGGAGGATCGAGGACCGGGGCTGCCGGCTCCACATCCGGCGGGCCGCCGCGCCGCTGCCCGTGGAGCGGTCCGCCCAGTCGGTCCGGGTCGGATGGGCGCCCGGCGCCGCGCACTTGGACTCACCGCACGAGCACCGCTCCGTGGGGCCGGCCGGCTCCAGCCAGGCACCCGGGCACACGTCCCAGTGCCGCTCCTCCGCGTACCGCACCGCGGCTTCCAGCAGGTGCTCGGTCCGCTGCTGGGGGACCGGCGCCGCTTCCCTGACTCCGATGGCTTCTTCCACGCACCGTACAACTGTGGCCAGCGCTCGGGGTTACGGGCGTACCGGAGCGGTTTGGGGGGTCCGCACCGGCACATGGGGCGCACCGATGCACGGGCGGGGGCGCGTGGGAGGGGCGGTGGCGGCGGAGGGGTAGCCACCTACCGGAGATCCGGCACAGTGGGCTCGGCATCTTAGGGTGCGTGCCGGGAGAAAGCGCAAGAGATGCGATGAAAGTGACCAACACGATGAATCGGCGCATTTCTCGGACACATGTCGGGCAGTGATCCGCTCACCGATCACTGCGGCCTCAGGGGGAGATACATGGCAGCCAGGCCTCTCGTCGCACGCCAGCCGAACGAACGGCTCCAGGCGCTCATTCAGGAAGCCGGATGCTCCAACGCGGGCCTCGCCCGCCGCGTCAACATGGTCGGGGCCGAGCGCGGACTCGACCTGCGTTACGACAAGACCTCCGTGGCCCGCTGGCTGCGCGGACAGCAGCCGCGCGGCAGGGCCCCGGGCATCATCGCCGAGGCGCTCGGCCGCAAGCTCGGCCGTACGGTCACGATCGACGAGATCGGGATGGCCAACGGCAAGAACCTCGCCTCCGGCGTCGGCCTCCAGTTCGCCCCGACGGTGATCGGGGCGATCGAGCAGGTCTGCGAGCTGTGGCGCAGCGACGTCGGCCGCCGCGACTTCCTGTCCGGCTCCGCCGTCGCCTCCTCGGCACTCGTCGAGCCCAGCCGCGACTGGCTGATCACCGGAGCCGACGCACAGGTCGCGCGGGCGGCCGGCTCCCGGGTCGGGATGTCGGACGTGGAGGCCGTGCGGGCCACCACGGCCGCGCTGGTCGACCTGGACCACCGCTTCGGCAGCGGCCACGTCCGGCCGGTCCTCGTGCACTATCTGAACAGCGTGGTCTCCGGGCTGCTCTCGGGGGCGTACCGCGAATCGACCGGGCGCCAGCTGTTCGCCGCGGTCGCCCGGCTCACCGAACTCGCCGGGTACATGGCGATCGACACGGGTCAGCCGGGGCTCGCCCAGCGCTACTACATCCAGGCCCTGCGCCTGGCGCAGGCCGCGGGCGACCGCGCCTACGGCGGCTATGTGCTGGCCGCCTCGATGAGCCATCTCGCCGCGCAGCTCGGCAACCCCCGGGAGATCGCCCAGCTCGCCAGAGCGGCGCAGGAGGGGGCGCGCGGCCGGGTCACGCCCCGGGCCGAGGCGATGTTCTACGCGGCGGAGGCACGCGGCCACGCCCTGCTCGGCGACGCCCGCACGACGCAGCTGGTCGCGAGCCGGGCGCTGACGGCGCTGGAGCAGGCGGACCCGGAGAGCGGCGACGACCCGGACTGGATCGGCCACTTCGACCACGCCTATCTGGCGGACGAGCTGGCGCACTGCCACCGCGACCTCGGCCAGGCCGAGGCGGCCGCGCGCCGGGCGAAGGAGGCCCTGGGCGGCCTTCCGGAGTCCCGGACCCGCCGCCGGGGCATCGGGCTGGCCCTCCTCGCCGCCGCCCAGGTGCAGCTGCGCGAGGTGGAACAGGCCTGCCACACCGGGACCCGGGCGATGGAGCTGCTGGGCACGGTGCGCTCCAGCCGGGGCGCGGAGTATCTGGACGATCTCCAGCAGCGGCTGGTGCCGTACGGGGACGAGCCCGCGGTGCGGGAGTTCGGGGCCCGGCTGGAACTCCAGGCGGCGTGACCGCGGGGGCGCCCCGGGCCGCCGGACCCGGGTGCCCCGTTAACTGCGTCCCGGGGCCGCCGGGCGTTACAGCGCCTGTGAAGGGATGGTGACCCCTCTCACGCGCTTGGCGAACGGCGGGGACCACCCGATAGCGTGAGCCGACGATTCCATAGGTTGACCACGTAGGAGTCCCCGGTGACACAGAGCGGACAGGGTGACGAGCAGCAGCTCCCTGCTGTACGACCCGCGCACGAGGGCGTCGTGCTGCCCGCGGGCGGCGGCGAGCCCTGGGTGCCCGGGGGAGCGGCGGACGGGGCGGCCCCGGCGGGCGGCCAGCCGTGGGGACAGCCCTGGGGACCGCAGACACCGCCCCAGCACGGCCCGGCACAGAACGGTCCGGCACAGGGCGCGCCCCAGGGCGCGTACGGACAGCAGCAGCCCCCGCAGTACGGACAGCAGCCGCCGCCCGCTCCGTACGGGCAGCAGCCCCCGCAGCACGGCACCTACGGGCAGGGGCAGCCGTCCCCGTACGGACAGACGCCGCCCGCCCCGCAGCAGCCGCAGCAGCCGCAGCCCTACGCGCAGCCGCTGCCGCCCGAGGCCGGGCCCGGCGGCGACGCCGACGCCACGCAGTACATCGCGCCGATCCCGGCCGGTCCCGGACCGGGCGGACTGCCGCCGGAGAGCCCGGCGGAGTCGACCACGATGCTCGGCCGCGTCACGCCGCGGAACCCCCGGCAGCCGGCCGCGCACCAGGCGCCGCCCGGCGGCCAGGACGCCGACGCGACGCAGTACATACCCCCGGTGCCCGGCGGCGCCCCGTACGGCATCCGGCCGGGCGAGCCCGGTGACCGGCAGCCGCCCGCCGAGTTCGACAACCTCTTCCGCGACGACGAGCCGGCCGGCGCCACCCAGCAGATCCCCCGCTTCGACCCGGCGCAGCAGCCGTACCACGGCGGCCCGCCGCAGCAGGGGTACCACCAGGACCCGCCCTACTCCGGCCCCGAGCACGGTCTGAGCCGGGACGACATGGACGACGCCCCGCGCAAGCGGCCCGCGCACGTTCCGCTGATCGCCGCGGTCGTCGTCGGCTGCGCCGTCATCGGGCTCGGCGCAGGCGCGCTGATGAGCGGGGGCGGGGACGACAAGGACAAGGACGCCAAGCAGCCGGTCGCCGCGGCGAGTTCGCCGGCGGCGAAGGAATCCTCCGAGCCGGCGGCCGACCCGGCGAAGCCGCAGGCCGAGGCGCTCGACAAGCTGCTCGCCGACAGCAACAACAGCCGGGCCGCCGTCATCGGCGCCGTGGAGAAGACCAAGAACTGCACGGACCTCGACAAGGCCGTCGCCGATCTCAAGGGCGCCGCCCAGCAGCGCCGCGATCTGGTCACCCGGCTCCAGGCCCTGACGGTCGACAAACTGCCCAATCACGACCGGCTGACCGCCGCGCTCACCAAGGCCTGGCAGGCCTCCGCCTCCGCGGACGACCACTACGCGGGCTGGGCGACACAGGCCAAGAGCAAGAAGGTGTGCAAGAACGGCAAGGCCCGGCCGACCTCGCACTACCGGCAGGCGAACGCGCAGAGCGGCGAGGCGACCCGGGCCAAGCAGCAGGCGGCCGCCCTGTGGAACGCCATCGCGACGAAGTACGGCCTGACGAAGCGCGCCGCCACCGCCCTCTGAGCGGGGAGCGGCCCGGCTGGGACCCGCCGCGGTCTCAGCCGGTCGCGCTGGCGTCCGACAGGGTCTCCGCCACGTCGACGAAGCCCTTCTTCTCGGCGACGAGCCGCCCGTCCCGCACCACCTGGAACGTCACCTTGCTGTTGACGATCCGCGGGTAGGAGTCCGAGCCGATCATGTCCTCGTAGCGCCAGCGCAGTTCGGGTGTGAGCCCGCCGGTGTCGACCGGGGTGCCCTCGTTGAGCGCCTTGGTGACCTTGCCGGCGGTGATCTCCGAGGTGTGCAGCGACTCGACGAGCGACTTCAGCACGGTGTACGCGATCCAGGTCGTCTGCACCCCGGTGTCCTCCGGGTCGATGCTGTTGTCGCCGAAGGCGTGCTCGCCGATCACCTTCCGCATGGTGTCCCAGCGGGCATCACCCGGCGCCGGGTACCAGCCGGTGACGTACGCGCCCTCGAAGGGGCTGTTCCGGCCGCCGGTGCGGTCGATGAGCGGCTGGCCGATGCTGCCGAGGACCGAGGAGACCCGTACCGAACCGTCCGACGGCTCCAGCCGGCGGAACGCGTCGAAGAAGGTCTCCGTGCGCTCCCCGAGCACCGCCGTCACACAGCCGCCGCGCGCCCCCGCGCCGTTCAGTGCCCGGCTGGCCGGTTCGTCGTAGGAGTTCGCGTCCTCCGCCGCCCGGACGTCCACGGGGGCGTGCTCGCGGGCCTCGGAGAGGCCGGTGTGCAGCAGCCAGGCCAGACCGTCGCCGCCCAGCGTGTCCGGCCGGACCAGGGAGACCCGGTCGCAGGTGCGGGCCAGTTGTTTGGCGTTGCCCGCCATGAGCGCCGACTGCCCGCCCGTCACCGGGTAGGACATATAGCTGCGGAACTCCTCCTCGGAGGCGCCGTAACCGCCTATGTAGGGGATCCCGGCGACTTCGAGCGGGGCCATGAAGGCGCGGCCGTGGCGGCTGTACGAGCCGACGACCGCGACGGCCTTCTCCTTGACGGCCCGGCGGGCGCAGTTGCCCGCGCCGACGGAGGTGTCCTGTTCGTCACAGGTGACCACGCGCAGCGTGTGGCCGTCGATGCCGCCCGCGCCGTTGATCCAGCGGGCGAAGGTCTGCGCCATCGCCGTCATGCCGGCCATGGTGTCGGCGTCCGGGCCGGAGGCGTCGCCGGGCGCCCAGGTCATGACGGTGACGGGCTCCCTGGAGCCCCCCGATGCCCCAGGGAGTACGCCGCAGCCGGTCAGCAGCAAGGCCCCTGCCGCCACCGCGCCGGTGAGCAGTCCGAGGGGGCGGGGAAAGAGGGGGCGTCGCCGTCCGGTCATGGACACAGACACTTCCGGCCGTCGGGTAACGCCGGAGTGTGCCGCGTTCAACACACGGTGACGCCCAGGTGAATTGCAGGGGGCCCGCCGACGGGTGATGAGGGGAACGTACGATCGACAACCGTGCAGCAAGGTTCCGAGAACTCTTCCCGTCGCGGCCGTCGCTCCTCCACCATGGGCGGCATGCCGCTCAACGACCTTCCGTGGTGGCGCTGGCGCAGCAACGTGCGCTCGGCGCTGCACATGCTCTCCGACCCCGTCTTCCACCACGAGTGCTGGCTCGCCGGCCGGGAGGGGTACGGCGACGTCACCGACGCCGTGTACCGCCTGGTCGAGGACACCTGGCTCGACAACTGGTCCGCCGAGAAGTACGTCGGCACGATCTTCCGCGACACCGGCGAGGCCGCCCTCGTCGACACCGCCGTGCTCCGGGTGCTGCGCATCATGCACCAGGTCGGCGCGGACGCCCCCGTCTCCGCCTACATGGAGCACCACGGCTGGCCGGAGGCCGTCCGGGCCGCCCGCGACGCCCATGTCCTCCTGGCCACGAACGACGGCGAGGACCCGGACGTGCCACCGCGTTCCCTCGACGTCCTCCGCATCATGACCAGATCTGCCTGATCCCCGGAGGGTGTGGCACGCTACGGGGATGACCGACCCGAAGCCCGCTGACACCGCCCCCGAGCAGTACGTCCTCACGCTCTCCTGCCCCGACAAACAGGGCATCGTGCACGCCGTGTCGAGCTACCTCTTCATGACCGGCTGCAACATCGAGGACAGCCAGCAGTTCGGGGACCACGACACGGGTCTCTTCTTCATGCGCGTCCACTTCTCGGCGGTCAGCCCGGTCACGGTGGACAAGCTGCGGGCGAGCTTCGCCGCCATCGGCGACTCCTTCGCCATGGACTGGCAGATCCACCGTTCCGCCGAGCGGATGCGCGTCGTGCTCATGGTCAGCAAGTTCGGCCACTGCCTCAACGACCTGCTGTTCCGGTCCCGGATCGGGGCCCTGCCGGTCGAGATCGCCGCCGTCGTCTCCAACCACACGGACTTCGCCGCGCTCGTCGCCTCGTACGACGTGCCCTTCCGCCACATCCCGGTGACCAGGGAGAACAAGCCGCAGGCCGAGGCGGAGCTGCTGGAGCTGGTCCGCGAGGAGAACGTGGAACTGGTCGTCCTCGCCCGCTACATGCAGGTCCTCTCCGACGACCTCTGCAAGCAGCTCAGCGGCCGGATCATCAACATCCACCACTCGTTCCTGCCGAGCTTCAAGGGCGCCAAGCCCTACCACCAGGCGCACGCGCGCGGTGTGAAGCTGATCGGCGCGACGGCGCACTACGTCACCGCCGACCTCGACGAGGGCCCGATCATCGAGCAGGAGGTCGAGCGGGTCGGCCACGGCGTCACCCCCGACCAGCTGGTCGCCATCGGCCGCGACGTAGAGTGTCAGGCCCTGGCCCGCGCGGTCAAGTGGCACGCCGAGCGCCGCATCCTGCTCAACGGCCGCCGTACGGTCGTCTTCGCCTAGGGCGTGTGGTGAAAGTCCCGCCTGCTCGGCGACGCCTGGCACGCACGCTCGCCACACGCCCTGGCGCGTTCACAGCCGGCTGAGCGAGGCCGCCGCGAAGAGCACGTCCCGGACCGCCTCGCGGTCCCCGCTCTGACCGGCGGCCGCCTCCACGGGCGGTACGTGCCCCGCCACCAGCCGGCAGAACTCCACCCCGTCCAGGGCGACCTGCGCCACGGTGTGCTCGGCGGAGCCGAGGGCGGCGGGGGAGTCCAGCGGGATGTACCAGTTCCCGCCGCCCGAGCCCTCCACCTCCAGATGCAGCGAACGCCCCGGCGACCCGGCCGTCACCAGCCGCCGGGCCGGAGCGGCGAGCCCCGCCCTGCGGCGCACGGCCAGCGCGGCCGGAAGCAGCCGCGCCGCCAGGTCGATCATCCGGTGCAGATGCGCGGCGGCCGGCGCCTCGTACGGATAGTCCACGGCCTCCGCGATGTCGCCCGCGTGCAGCCAGCATTCGAAGGCCCGGTCCAGCATCGCGTCCTGGAGCGGCAGCGCGAAGCCGCCGTAGGAGACGGAGAGGTCCGAGGCGCCGCGCCCCGCGAAGGACACGGTACGGATGAGCGTATGGCTCTGCGCGCGCCACGGCTCGCGCACGGCCCGGGTGAACGGACGGCGGGCCGACGACCAGTACGCCTCGGTCCGCCCGGCCGGCGAGGGCGGAGGCCCGTCACCGTCCCCCGGGGCCTGCGCCAGGCTCGCGGCGAGCGGATCGTCCAGCCCCAGCGCCGCAGTGACCAGCCCGTCGACCGCGGTCAGATGGCCGATGACGCCGGCCACCGTCGTCTTGCGGTTCACCCGGCGCTCGCCCTCGAACCACTTCAGACGCACCGGCGCGTGCCACTCGGAGTCCCCGATGTCGCGCAGCAGCGCGTCGAGCCGGGCCGTCTCCGCGTCGTACGGCGCGGCCCACTCCGGCACCGGGATCTTGGCGGGCCGGCGGCTCAGGCAGCTCTCCAGCACCCGGGTCCGCAGCGACGGATCGAGGTCCAGGGAGCGGTCGGTGTGCAGCAGGCCGACCGCGTCGCGCAGCCGCAGCGCCTCGTCCGCGCAGGGCGCGCACTCGGTGAGGTGCGCCTCCACGGCCTCGGTCTCCTCGGCCGAGCAGGCGGCCAGAGCCCAGGCGCCGAGCAGCGCCTTCAGCACACGGTGCGGCAGGCGGGACGGAGGCGGCGGTGACCCGTCGCCCCTCGGAGCCCGCTCCGACACGTCCACGACCGTTCCTTCTTCCCCTTCCTCCGCGTCCGATTCCTCGTCGTCGTCCCCGCCGTCCCCGTCGTCTTCGGTCCGGTCCCCGTTCCCGTTCCCGTCCCCGTCTCCGGTCCGGGGAGGCTCCCTCCGCTCCGGCGGAACGACCGGCCGTGCGAGCCGGCCTGCGTCGAGGTCGTCGGCGGCGGCCCGGGGACCCGGTATGCGCGGGGCGCCCCGCACCTCGTCGTCGCGCCCCGCCCCCTCCCGGCCGCCGTCGCCGTGCCCGTCCGTCGCGTCGCTCACAGCGCCCTTCCGTATCCCGGGGGCGAGGAGCCCTCCAGCGGCCGGGCGCGGGCGGTGGACAGCAGTTGGAGCCCCAGCCGGAGCCGGCGGCGCGCCTCGTCCTCGGTGACGCCGAGATCCGCCGCCGTCTGCCGGTAGTCCCGGCGCTGGATGTACGCCAGCTCCAGGGCGGCCCGCAGCGAGGCGGGCATGGACGCGACGATGTAGTCGGCACGGGCCGCGGCGCTGGCCCGGCGCACCCGCTCCTCGACGTCGACCGGCCCGTCGGAGCCGTAGCCGTCGTCGTCCCCGGCCGCGGCGTCGCGCAGCCTCCGCACGGACTGGCGGTGCGTGATCCGGGCGACCCAGGCGCGCATCGAACCCTGCTTGGGGTCGTAGGCGTCGGGGTTCTCCCACACGTACCCGAACACCTCGCGGGTGACGAGGTCCGCGGCGTCCTCGTCGTCGAGCATCCGGTTGGCCTGACTGTGGACGAGGGCGGCGAACCGGTCGTAGAGCTCGCCGAGCGCCGCCGCCTCGCCGCGGGCCAGACGCTGCTGCATCGTGCGGTCCCAGCGGGGTGGTGCGTTTTTGGCCATGCGACCCCCAGCCCTGTTGCCGTCGGGCGCTCCGGCCCGGTACCCCTCGTCCCGTCGAATGTAGTCGGCAAGGCTGACCGGGCACGTCCCTTTACGGCAAGTACGTCCCTGCGGGAGCCCTGGATGGTAGGGAATGGGACCCACCTGGTGACAGAATCAGACGGGAAGTGATCATTTATGCCCGAAATGGTTCTGGGCCTTCTTGGAGCGCCCCGTGTTTCATGGAGCGTGAGCCGGGGCAGCCGCGAGGGGGAACGGAAACTTCCGGATCAATGGGATTCCCCGGAACGAGAGGCCCGTCACGTGACACTGAAAGTGGCCGCGACCGAGCAGGGCGGGTGGACCGTGCTGCGCATGCGCGGCGAACTCGACCTGGTGACCTCGCCCATGGTCCGGCAGTCCGTGCACGACGCGGTCGCCGTCGGACGCCATGACGTCGTGCTCGACCTCTCCGAGGTCTTCTTCTGCGACTCCAGCGGTGTCGGCGTCCTCATCGCCTCCCGCCGCCTGATGCGCTCCTGCGGCGGCCGGCTCCGCCTCATCCTGCCCGCCCGGGGCGCGGAGGAGGGCTCGCACGTCAACCGGGTGCTCGCGGCGCTCGGCGTCCGCCGGCTGTTCGACGTCTACCCCGACTGCGAGGCCGCCGTCGACGGCGGGTCCCAGCCTCTTTCGGCCTGATCGCGGCCCGATCGCGGCCCGCGGGGCCCGGACCGGTACCGGGTTGTCACCGCGGTGAAGCGCGTAAGTGACACGTGACGCCTGCAGGCGTCGTACGCTCCCCGCATGGACAGCGCAGAGTACGAGCGCAAGATCGCCTTCCGCTTCGCCGCCTTCGACCAGGACGGCAACGGATACATCGATCGCGCGGACTTCAACGCCGCCGCGGCGCGGCTGCTCACCGAATTCGGCACCACGGCCCGATGCGACAAGGGCCAGGCGCTCTACAGCGGGGCCGAGGCGTTCTGGCAGGGGCTCGCGGGCATCGCCGACGTGGACGGGGACCAGCGGGTCACCCGCGAGGAGTTCGTGGGCGGCGCGGTCAAACGCCTCCGCGACAACCCCGAGCGCTTCGCGGAGATCGCCCGGCCCTTCCTCCGCGCGGCGCTGGCCGTCGCGGACCCGGACGACAGCGGTGCCGCCGCCGTGACCTCCGTCGAACGGGCCCTGAGGGTCCTCGGGGCACCGGCCGACACCGCCGCCCTCGCCGCCGGTGCCCTGGACACCGACGCCGACGGGCGCGTCACCGAGGCGGACGTCGTGACGGCCTTCGCCGCGTACTTCACGGTGATCGCGCCGGAGTAGGTGCGGGTGCCCTTCGGGGGTGCGGGGTGCGCCTCTGTTGGGTGGGTGGGGGCGGGGTCCCTCCGGGGTGACTCCTCAGAAATGGCGTGTTCACCCGGGTACGAGGGGCGGTCCGGGTCGTACGCCATTTCCTGCGGGGACACCCCTGCACGCCCCCACCCGGGCCGGTTGTGCGTCCTCACGCCGGTGAATCACGCTGTCGCAGACGCGCGACGGCCGGGTTCGGGGGCGTCCCCGCAGAACGACGAACACAGACCGGGACGCCCTTACGAGGTGCCCGCACGTTCGTCGTTTGAGGAGTCGCCCCGGAGGGACCCCGGACCCCACACGACGAACATCAGGCGCACCCCCGCGGGGAACCCGCACAACCAAGCCCGTCCGGCGATTGAGGACGGAACCCCGAACACGGGGCCCCGCACACGCTCACCCCCCGAACCGCTCCCGCAACCGGTACTTCAGGACCTTGCGGAGCGTCTCGTTGCGGGGTAGGGCGTCCACGATCTCCAGCTGCTCGGGCAGCTTGTGGACGGACAGCCCCTCGCCGCGGAGGTACGCGGTGAGTTCGGGCAGGGTGAGCGCGGAGGCCCCCTCCCGCTGCTCCACGACCGCGCAGACGCGTTCGCCGCGGGACGCGTCGGGGAGGCCGATCACCGCCGCGTCGCCGACGGCGGGGTGGCGGGCCAGCAGGTCCTCTATCTCCTTCGCGGAGATGTTCTCGCCCTTGCGGATGATGATGTCCTTGAGGCGCCCGGTGAGCACGACGTGCCCGCTGGGGAGGACGTGTCCGACGTCGCCGGTGATCAGGAATCCGTCCTCGTCGAAGGGGGAGGGCGCTCCCAGATAGCCCTGGCAGACCGCCTCGCCCCGCAGCCGGACCTCGCCGTCCGTGCCGTACGGGAGCTGCTTGCCGTCCTCGTCGGTGATGCGGACCTCCATGCCGGAGGGCGGACGGCCCTCGGTCTCGGCCAGGTGCTCGGGGGTGTCGTCGGGGGCGCCCATCGTGATCATGGGGACCTCGGTCATGCCGTAGCCGTGGGTGAGCTGGACGCCCATCTCGCGGACCACCGCGTGGTAGATCTCCGGCGGCTTCGGCGCACCGCCGCCCGCCAGCAGCCGGAGGGTGGGGATCAGCGGGACGTCCGGGGCCTTGCGCTGCTCGGCCAGGAACATGGAGTAGAAGGCCGTGGAGCCGCCGGCCACCGTCACCCTGTGGCGCCGGTACTCCGGCACCGCGTCGGCCATCGTGAAGTGCTCGAACAGGACGGCGGGGAAGCCGTACAGGAGGAGCATCACGGAGTAGTCGGGCCCGGCGACGTGGGCGAAGGGGAATGCCATGGAGCCGACGTCGTCCGGGGACAGGTGCAGCGCGTGCGCCAGGCAGGCGCCTCCGGCGATGAGGCTGCGGTCGGTGTGCAGGACGCCCTTGGGGTCGGAGGTCGTGCCGGAGGTCCAGTAGATCCAGCGCACCGCCGTGCCGTCGGTGGGCGGTGGCGGCAGGGTCGCGGGGTCGCCGTCGGGGAGGGTGTCGTACGCCTCGAAGACGTGCGGCGGCCGGTCGAGGCCCTCGGTGACGCGGGCGGCCATCGCCGTGTGGTCGAAGCCGCGCCAGGTCCCCGGCACGGCGAAGAACTCCGCCTGCGACTCGCGGAGCGCGAAGCCGACCTCGCGGTCGCGGTAGAAGGGGATGACGGGCGTCTGCACCGCCCCGATCCGGGCCAGCGCGAAGGACAGCAGGGCCGTCTCCAGCCGGGTCGGCAGCTGCCAGGCGACGACCGTTCCGGGGCGCACGCCCAGGGCGCACAGCCCGGCGGCCACCCGTTCGGCGCGGTCGCGCAGCCCGCCGAAGGTGAGTGTGCGGTCGTCCTGGATCAGGAAGGCCCGGTCCGGCGTCAGGGCGGCCCGGCGTTCGATCAGTTCCCAGAAGGTGCCCGATGCACCCAGGGCGTGTGCGGTCTCGTTCACGGCGAACCCCTCACAGCTGACGGGTAGTCAGATCGTGCGGAGAGCGTAGAGCGATGCGCCTTGTCGGTCCAGGGGTGCGGGGCTAGCCTGAGTGCGACGTCAATCTGACGGGTCATCAGAAATGTGCGCCGGAGGGGACACCATGACGGAACTGCCTCGGATCGTCAGCGTCGACGACCATGTGATCGAGCCGCCGCACCTCTTCTCCACCTGGCTCCCCGCCAAGTACCGCGAGCGCGGACCGCAGCCCCTGACGGCGGGCATCGGCGAGCTGGAGTACACCGGCGGCAAGTACGTCATCACGATGGACCCGGACGGCCCGCCGACCGACTGGTGGATCTACGAGGACCTCAAGTTCCCGTACAAGCGCAACATCGCGGCGGTCGGCTTCGACCGGGACGACATGACGCTGGAGGGCATCACCCGCGCGGAGATGCGGCGCGGCTGCTGGGACCCCGTGGAGCGGCTGAAGGACATGGACCTCAACCATGTCGAGGCGAGCCTCTGCTTCCCGACCTTCCCCCGGTTCTGCGGGCAGACCTTCGCCGAGGCGCACGACAAGGAGGTCGCCCTCGCCTGTGTGCGCGCCTACAACGACTGGATGGTCGAGGAGTGGTGCGGGGACAGCGGCGGACGGCTGATCCCGCTCTGCATCATCCCGCTCTGGGACATCGGCCTGGCCGTCGCCGAGATCCGGCGGAACGCGGCGCGCGGGGTGCGGGCGGTGACGTTCTCGGAGATCCCCACCTATCTCGGCCTGCCGTCGATCCACTCCGGCTACTGGGACCCGTTCTTCGCCGTCTGCCAGGAGACCGGCACGGTCGTCAACATGCACATCGGCTCCAGCTCCCAGATGCCGGCCGCCTCCCCGGACGCCCCGCCCGCCGTCCAGGCCTCGCTCTCCTTCAACAACGCGATGGCCTCGATGATGGACTTCCTCTTCAGCGGCGTCCTGGTGAAGTTCCCGCAGCTCAAGCTCGCGTACAGCGAGGGCCAGATGGGCTGGATCCCGTACGCCCTGGAACGCGCGGACGACGTCTGGGAGGAGCACCGGGCCTGGGGCGGGGTGCGCGATCTGATCCCCGAGCCGCCGTCCACGTACTACTACCGGCAGATGTTCTGCTGCTTCTTCCGCGACAAGCACGGCGTCGCCTCGCTCGACGTCGTCGGACGCGACAACGCCACCTTCGAGACCGACTACCCGCACGTGGACTCGACCTTCCCGCACACCAAGGAGGTCGCGCTGGACCACGTCAAGGGACTGGACGACGAGACCGTCTACAAACTGATGCGCGGGAACGCGATCCGGATGCTCGGCCTGGACCTCGACAAGTAGGCGGCGATGGACCTCTCGTACACGGAGGAGGAGGAAGCGTTCCGGGTGCGGCTGAGGGAGTGGCTGGGCTCGGTGCTCCCCGGACTGCCGCCGCGACCGGACCCCGGCGACTGGCCGGGGCGCCGGGCGTACGACGCCGGCTGGCAGCGGCTGCTGTACGACGCCGGCTACGCGGGCCTGCACTGGCCCGAGGACGCCGGCGGCCGGGGCGCCACCCCCACCCAGCACCTGATCTTCCTGGAGGAGACCGAACGCGCCGGGGCGCCCTACGTCGGCGCGAACTTCGTCGGGCTGCTGCACGCCGGGCCGACCGTCGCCGCCGAGGGCACACCCGAGCAGCGCGCCCGCTGGCTGCCGCCGGTGCTGCGCGGCGACGAGATGTGGTGCCAGGGCTTCAGCGAGCCGGACGCGGGCTCGGACCTGGCCTCGCTGCGGACCCGTGCGGTCCGCGACGGCGACGACTACGTGGTCAGCGGCAGCAAGATCTGGACCTCGCACGCCGAGGTCGCCGACTGGTGCGAACTGCTGGTGCGCACCGACCCCGGCGCCCCCCGCCACCGTGGCATCAGCTGGCTGGCCATGCGCATGGACAGCCCCGGCATCACCGTGCGGCCGCTGCGCACGCTGGCCGGGTCCACCGAGTTCGCGGAGATGTTCCTCGACGAGGTGCGGGTGCCCGTCGGGCACCGGGTCGGGGCGGAGAACGACGGCTGGCGGGTCACCATGGTCACGCTCTCCTTCGAACGCGGCACCGCGTTCGTCGGCGAGGTCGTCGCCTGCCGCCGCACCCTGGACGCCCTGGCCGCCGAGGCGCGGCGCACCGGCCGCTGGGACGACGCGGTGCTGCGCCGCCGGCTGGGCAGGCTCAACGCCGAGTTCCGGGCGCTGTGGCGGCTCACCCAGTGGAACGTCAGCGAGGCGCAGGCGAGCGGCGGGGTGCCCGGGACCGGCGGTTCGGTCTTCAAGCTGCGCTATTCGCACGCCCGCCAGGAGCTGTACGAGGCGGCGGCCGAGGTGCTCGGCGCGGGCGACGCCCTCGACCTGGACCGGGAATGGGTGCTGGACCGGCTCTCCTCGCTCTCGTACACGATCGCGGCGGGCACCTCGCAGATCCAGCGGAACATCATCGCCGAGCGGATCCTCGGCCTGCCGAAGGGGCGGTGAGCGGACGGTGGACTTCCAGCTCTCGGAGGACCAGCGGGCCCTGCGGGCGGGGATACGGGACCTGCTCGCCGGGCGGTTCGGCCGCGACCGGATGCGGGCGGCGCACGACGGCGGCGCGGGGGGTGTCGACCGGGGGCTGTGGCGGGAGCTGGGCGGGGCGGGCTTCTTCGCGCTGCGGCTGCCGGAGACGGCGGGAGGGGTCGGGCTGGGCCTTGCCGAATCCGTACTTCTGTTCGAAGAGATCGGGCGGGCGCTGCTGCCCGGACCGCTCGCCGCGACCCAGCTGGCCGCCGGGGCGGTGAAGGGCGCGGCCGAGGGGGAGGCCGTGGTGGCGCTCGCCGAGCCGGGGCGGCCGGTGGCGCACCTGGCGGGGGCCGACGCCCTGCTCGTGCTGGACGGGGAGCGGACCCGGCTGGTGACCGGCGCCGGGCTGCGAAGGGTGGTGGACGGGGCGCGCCCCGTGCGTTCACTCGATCCGGGGACACCGCTGTGGCGGGTGCCGGAGCTGTCCGGGACGGCGGGCGAGGTGCTGGAGGGCGGGGAGCGGCTGCGCCACGAGGGCACGCTGCTGACGGCGGCCGAACAGCTCGGCAACGCGGAGCGGAGCCTGGAGGAGGCGGTCCGGCACGCCCGGGACCGTGAGCAGTTCGGTGCGCCCATCGGATCGTTCCAGGCGGTGAAACACCTCTGCGCCGGGCAGTTGCTGCGCTCCGGACCGGCCAGGACGGCGGTCTACGCGGCGGCCGTCACCGGCGATCCGGTGGAGGCGGCCGGGGCCAAGCTGCTGGCCGACGAGGCGGCGGTGGGCAATGCCCGCGACTGTCTCCAGGTGCACGGCGGCATGGGCTTCACCTGGGAGTCCGATGTCCATCTGCGGCTCAAGCGGGCCTGGCTGCGGTCCGGGGAATGGCTCGCGGCGGCCGAGGCGGAGGAGCTGCTGGCGGCCGATCTGGCCTGAATCGTTACGGGTGGGTGGCTGGTGAACGTATGTGACGCGATGGACCCATGAGGTTCACTCTGCGCAGTGACTCAGTGCAGTCGGTGAGCGCCGATACCGGCTTGTGTCCTTTGCGTGATTCGTCACGGGCCGCAGTCGCCGTCGGCTCGGGTACGCTCCGTTGGATGCGAGTGGTTCTGGAACCTGTCGATCCGGTTGTGGCCTGTACGGCGACTCCGGTCCGCGAGAGGTGCCCTGCTCGTGATCCGCAGGGAGGCGCCGGGCCAGCCGGGGAAACGATTTCCGGGGCGGCTGCGCGCCTGTGTTCGAATCCCCGTGACACGCGTCGCACAGTATGCACTACGCGTACTCCTTCGCGCTGGAATATGCCCGAAGCGCTTGTTGCGGTGACTGTACGTCAACCATGCTGTCTCGTAAGGGAATCACGTTCCGTGATCCTCAGGAGGCGCGAGGCGATGTGTCCGCCGGTTCGGATGGTGTGAGCGGTGCAGGTGCTTCAGGTTCAGTTGGAGGTCGGGCCCGATCCGGCGGAGGTCGGACGGGCTCGCAGATGGGCGCGTTCGAGGCTCGTCGGGTCCGGGATAGGAGCTGACGAGCCACTGGCCGAGACGCTCATCCTGCTGATCTCGGAGCTGGTCACCAACGCGGTCGTGCACACCGGCTGTCCGGCCGTGCTGCGCATGCTGTTCGGTTCACCGGGGAGCGCGGGCAGCCCCGGGACCGTCCGGGTCGAGGTGGCCGACGCCAGCTGCCGCCCGCCGCTCCAGCGCCATGCCGAGGGCGACGACACCAACGGCCGCGGGCTGGAGCTCGTCGACGGGCTGGCCGACCGCTGGGGCTGGCAGCCGGAGGGGGCGGGCAAGCGCATCTGGTGCGAGGTCGACCGCTCGGCCCCGCTGATCCAGGTCCAGATGCGGCCCGGCCCGCACGCGGTGGCGACGCAGGGCGCGGGCGCCCCCGTCGTGGGCCCGCAGGCCACCGCCGATCAGAGGATCGCGACCGGGGCGACCGGAGTGCCCGTGGCACCGACGAACGGCTCCGGCATGGCGGAGAGCAGGAAGGCGTAGCGCCCCTCCTCCGCACAGGCGGTGGACAGGCCCTCCAGGTTCCAGTTCTGGCCCTGGAGCATGCCCATGTCCACCAGGTCGAGCGCGTGCACGCCCAGCCACAGATCGTCGATCTCCGGCGGGAAGATCTCGAAGGTCAGCGTGTCATTGGCGACCGCGGCCGCGTCCCGCGCCCGGAACCACTCGGGCGTCCGGATCGACAGCCCCGGTGAGGGGTAGCCGTACGCGTTCTTGTCCCCCGACAGATAGACCTGCACCTGTCCCGTCCGTACGAGCACGATGTCCCCGGAGCGCACCCGCACCCCGGCCAGCTCCTCGGCGGCCTCCAGGTCCTCGGGGGTGACCGCGTGGCTCCCGGGCAGCCGGTCCACGCCGTGGGCGCGGGCGACGTCGAGCAGGACGCCGCGCGAGACGATGTGCGGCGCCTTGTCGATCCCGCTGAACTGTGCGCCGCCGTGCGCGGTGATGGTGGCGGCGGGCCGGCCGTTGTAGATCCTCCCCGCGTACGAGGCGTGCGTGAGCGCGTCCCAGTGGGTGGCGGTCTGGAGGCTCAGGACGGCGGTGTCGTCGCTGGTGGCGACCGTGCCGGGGCCGAACAGCTCCTGGTTGATCTGGACCATGGTGTGCAGCGGGTTGACGCGTCCCGGGATCAGGCCGTTCTGCACGCCGTCCTGCTGGAGCGGGAGGGCGAGGGGGATGCGCAGCCCGGAGCGGACGGTGGCGGCGGCCTCGCGGACGACCTCGTCGGTGACGAGGTTCAGGGTGCCGATCTCGTCGTCGGCCCCCCAACGGCCCCAGTTGTTCACGCGCTTGGCGAGGTCGTGGAACTCGGCCGGCAAAGACATGGCGCCTCCTGGGGCTTGTGCCGGTGGACCTGATGACCCATAAAATCTAACGGTCCGTCAGAAACCGCGGGAAGGGGCCGGGCATGGGGAACTTCTTGGCAGGCAAGGTCGTCGCCGTGACCGGGGCCGGGCGCGGCATCGGCCGGGCCGTGGCGCTGGCCGCGGCGGCGGAGGGGGCGAAGGTCGTCGTCAACGACTACGGCGTCTCCGTCGAGGGCGGCGAACCCACCAGCGAGATCGCCGAGTCCGTCGTGAAGGAGATCGAGGCGGCCGGCGGCGAGGCGGTCGCCGTCGCCGACGACATCTCCACGATGGCCGGCGGGCAGCGGGTCGTGGACACCGCGCTGACGCACTTCGGCCGGATCGACGGCGTCGTCTGCGTGGCCGGGATCCTGCGCGAGCGGATGCTGTTCAACATGTCCGAGGAGGAGTGGGACCCGGTGGTCGCCACCCACCTCAAGGGCACCTTCACCGTTTTCCGGGCCGCGTCGGCCGTCATGCGCAAACAGGAGGGCGCCGGCACGCTCATCGGCTTCACCAGCGGCAACCACCAGGGCAGCGTCGCCCAGGCCAACTACAGCGCGGCCAAGGGCGGCATCATCTCGCTGGTCCGCAGCGCCGCGCTCGGCCTGCACAAGTACGGCGTCACCGCGAACGCGGTCGCGCCCGTCGCCCGCACCCGCATGTCCGCCAACGTCCCCATGGAGCTCAAGGAGATCGGCGAGCCGGAGGACGTGGCCGCGCTGGTCGTCTACCTCCTCAGCGACCGGGCGCGCGCCGAGAAGATCACCGGTCAGGTGTACACCATCGCCGGACCGAAGATCGCCGTCTGGGCCCAGCCGAGGGAACTGCGCGCGGGCTACGCGGAGGGTGAGGCCTGGACCCCCGAGCGCATCGCGGACTTCCTGCCGGGGACGGTGGGCCAGGACCCGATGCCGATGCTGGCGCGGCTGGAGGAGATGGCGGCGGCGGCGAAGGCGGCGGCCCGGCCGAACGCGTAGGAACGGGTCGCGTCGGTACGCGGTGGCCCGTTCGTGCGCGTACGCGTGGGCCCCGGTCGTGCCCGTACGCACGTGTGCCTTGAGGAACACCCCATCGCCGGGCGCGGGCTCGGCCTATCGAGGGAGCCGAGAATGAGAGGCGTCGTCTTCGACGGCAGAAGGACCGAGGTCGTCGACGATCTGGAGATACGGGATCCGGGACCCGGTGAGGTGCTGGTGGCGATCGCCGCGGCCGGTCTGTGCCACAGCGATCTGTCGGTGATCGACGGAACGATCCCCTTCCCCGTGCCGGCGGTGCTCGGGCACGAGGGCGCGGGTGTCGTGGAGGCGGTCGGCGCGGGCGTACGCCATGTCGCCCCGGGGGACCACGTGTCCCTGTCCACGCTGGCCAGCTGCGGCGCCTGCGCGCAGTGCGACCGGGGGCGGCCGACGATGTGCCGCAAGGCGATCGGCATGCCGGACCGGCCGTTCTCGCGGCGCGGCACACCGCTCTACCAGTTCGCGTCCAACTCGGCCTTCGCGGAGCGCACTCTCGTGAAGGCCGTCCAGGCCGTGAAGATCCCCGACGACCTGCCGCTGACCTCGGCCGCGCTGATCGGCTGCGGTGTGCTCACCGGGGTCGGGGCCGTACTCAACCGGGCCCGGGTCGACCGCGGCGACAGCGTCGTCGTGATCGGCACCGGCGGCATCGGGCTCAATGTGCTCCAGGGCGCCAGGCTGGCCGGGGCCCTGACGATCGTGGCCGTCGACTCCAACCCGGACAAGGAGGCGGTGGCCCGGCAGTTCGGCGCCACGCACTTCCTGACCTCCGCCGACGGGGTCCGCGAGATCCTGCCGCACGGCGCGGACCACGCCTTCGAGTGCGTGGGCCGCACCGAGCTGATCCGCACCGCGATCGACCTGCTCGACCGGCACGGCCAGGCGGTCCTGCTGGGCGTCCCGGCGGCCACGGCCGAGGCGTCCTTCCTCGTCTCCTCGATGTACCTGGACAAGTCGATCCTGGGCTGCCGCTACGGCTCCTCGCGGCCGCAGCGCGACATCGCCCTCTACGCGGACCTCTACCGGGACGGCCGGCTGCTGCTGGACGAACTCGTCACCGAGACCTACCCGGTGGAGGACTTCGCCAAAGCGGCGGACGACGCGCACCACGGGAGGGTGGCGCGGGGCGTCCTGGTGTTCTGACCCGCGCGGACCGTACCGTTCCCGCCCCCGCTGCCCGCACCGTTCCTATCCCCGCACCGCCGGCCGGTCCGTGGCCCGGAAGGTGCGGCGGTAGACGGTCGGGGACACGCCCAGGGCGGCCTGGAGGTGCTGGCGGAGCGAGGTGGCGGTGCCGAAGCCGGCGTCCCGGGCGATCCGGTCGATCGACAGGTCGCTGGACTCCAGCAGCCGCCTGGCCAGTTCCACGCGCTGCTGGGTCAGCCACTGGACGGGGCTGACGCCGACCTCCTCGCGGAACCGGCGGGTGAACGTCCGTACGCTCATCGACTCCTGCTGCGCCATGTCGCGCAGCAGGATCGGCCGCTCCAGCCGGCCGAGTGCCCAGGCGCGGGCGGAGGTCGTGGTGGCCAGGTCCGGATCGGGGACCGGACGCTGGATGTACTGGGCCTGGCCGCCGTCGCGGTGCGGCGGTACGACCGTGCGCCGGGCGACGTCGTTGGCGACGGCGGTGCCGTGGTCGCGGCGGACCATGTGCAGGCAGAGGTCGATGCCGGCGGCGACCCCGGCGGAGGTGAGGACGTCCCCGTCGTCGATGAACAGGACGTCCGGATCGACCCGGACGCGGGGGAAGAGCGACTGGAAGTGGTCGGCGGAGGACCAGTGCGTGGTGGCCGGGCGGCCGTCGAGGTATCCGGCCGCGGCCAGTACATAGCTGCCGGTGCAGATGGACACCATGCGGGTGCCGGGCCGGATGTGCGCGAAGGCGGCGGCCAGCTCGTCGGTGAGCCGGCCCTCGGTGTAGACCGGGCCGAGTTCGTAGCTGGCCGGGATGACCACCGTGTCGGCGGTGGCCAGGGCCTCCGGCCCGTTCTCGACGGTGATCGAGAAATCGGCGTCGGTGCGGACCGGGCCGGGCGGGCGGACGGAACAGGTCACGACTTCATAGAGTTTGCGGCCCCGGTTCAGGGGCTCCGAGCCGAGCGAACGGCCGAAGATCCTTTGAGGAATGCCCAGTTCGAAGGGGAGAAGCCCGTCCAGGGCGAGTACGACGACGCGGTGCGGCACAGCGGACTCCCTTCACCTCTAGCTGGTATAGACCATAAGCTGATACATGTCATCGGTGTGAAGGAAAAGTCAGCAGAGCCCGCGCACATTCCCGCCGCGGACCACGCGAGCGCGGTGCGGGCCCCGTCCCCGGCTACGCCCCCCTCGTCCCCGTCCCCGTCCTCCCCGCCCCGCTCCCCGTCCGGGGACCTGCCACCCCTGCCGGTGGAGCCGGACCGTCTCTGGAACCGCAACTTCCGGCTGTTCTTCGTCGCCCGCACGGTGGCGCTGCTCGGGGACGGCATGATCCCGGTGGCGCTCTCCGCCGGGCTGCTGGGCGCCGGACGGCCCGCCTCCTCCGTGGGGTACGCCCTGGCGGCCTGGATGGGCCCGCTGGCGCTGTTCGTCCTCTTCGGCGGCGTGCTGGCGGATCGTTTCACCCCGCGCCGGATGATGATCATCGCTGATGTGCTGCGGCTCGTCGGGGCCTCGGTCCTCGCGGTCCTCTTCCTCACCGGCAACCCGCCCCTGTGGGCGGTGTACGCGCTCAGCGCGGTCGCCGGTGTGGGCGCGGCGCTCTTCCAGCCGGGGGTCGCGTCGACCACGCCCCGGGTGGCGGCGGACGTGCAGCGCGGCAACGCGGTGCTGCGGGTCTCCGAGGCCCTGATGACGATGGCGGGCCCGGCCCTCGCCGGTCTGCTGGTCGGGCTGGCGAGCGCCGGCGCGGTCTACGTGGCCAACGCGGCGACCTTCCTCGTCTCCGGCGTCTGCCTCTTCCTGCTGCGCCTCGCTCCCGCCCCCTCGGACGAGGCGCCGCGCGGCACGTTCACCGCGGAACTCGTCGACGGCTGGCGGGAGTTCCGGGCCCGCAGCTGGCTGTGGGGCGTGATCGCGATCTGGACGGTGTACGGCTTCACCGTGCTCGGCCCGATGCTCCCGCTGACCGCCGTCGAGGTCACCGAGGCGCACGGCTCGGGGACCTACGGCGTGCTGATGGCCGTCAACGGCGCGGGCAGCGTCGTCGGCGGCCTCCTCGCGCTCCGGCTGCGCCCGCGCCGCCCCCTGACGGCCGGCGCCTTCTCCCTCACCGGTGTCTGCCTCAACCTGGTCGTGCTGGGGCTCGGCCTGCCGGTGGCCGCCCTCGGGGCCGGACAGTTCGTGGCCGGCGCCGCCTTCGCGTTCTGGCTCGTCATGTGGTCCACCACCGTCCAGACCCACGTCCCCCCGGAGGCCCTCAACCGCCTCCACGCCTACGACGTCGCCGGCTCCCTCCTCATGGTCGCCGCCGGCCGCGCCCTCGCCGGCCCCGTCGCCGAACAGCTCGGCACGTCGGAGGTCCTGCTGGCCGGTGCCGTCATCAACATGCTGGCGGTGGGCGTCCTGCTGGCCGCGAGGCCGATCCGGCGGCTGGAGCGGATCGGCTGACGGGGGTCACAGGACCCGCCCGACGGCCAGTTGGCGGCGGGCGGGCCCCGTGACGCCCGGTTCCCGCCGTCACAGGACCCGCCGCAGCAGGGGGAACCGGCGCAGGGCCGCCGCGAGGAGGAAGGCGGCCGGGAGCGCGGTCAGGGAGGCGGCGGCCCAGGCGGCGGCTGCGGGGAGTCCGCGGCCGGCGAGCGCGTACTGGACCGCGACGACCAGGGGGACGTGGACGATGTAGACGGCGTATCCGTCCTGGGCCAGTTCCCTCAGGAAGGGGCCGCTCGCGGTGGCGGCCTCGCGGAACAGGGTCGTCAGCCCGACGCACAGCGCCACGCAGACGAAGCTCTCGTAGGCCGCCCACAGGGCCGACGGTCCGTTCGCCCCGCCCGCGCCGAAGGCCGGCGCGTCGGTGCCGACCGCCGCGAGCACGGCCACCGCGAGGAGTCCGCCCATCAGCCACAGCCATCCGGTGCGGGCGTCGAAGCGGCCCAGCCAGCCGTGGCGGTGGGCGAGGACGCCCAGGACGAAGAAGGCCGCGTACTGCGGGAACCGGGCGGGTTCGACCTGGAGGAAGCCGAGGAACGGGATCCAGGAGTCCAGCGGGTACCGCAGACGGACGAGGAAGGCGGCCGACGCGAGCGCCGCGGTGAGCGCGAGCAGGGCGCGATGGCCGGGCGGCGCGGCGGGGGCGGGCGCCGGTGTCCGCGTACCGGCGCGGCGGCGTCCCACGCGTACGGCCACGGCGCGGCACACCGCGTACAACAGGCTGTAGGCCAGCAGGTTCTGGACGAACCACAGGTGCCCGAACTGAAGATCCGGCCACGAGGGGCCCGTCCAGCCCGCCGGTTCGTTGCCCAGTCCGAGGTACACCTCGGTGAAGTAGCGCCCGAACGTGATCGGCGGGCGGTCGCGGTAGTGGACGTAGTACGCATACATCAGCCCCGGCACGATCGTCAGCGCGCCCGCCACCACCGGGACCCCGAGTCGGACGAGCCGCCCCGTCACGAAGTGCCGGGCACCCCGCCGTTCGTACGAGGCGGGGACCAGGACCGCCGAGACGAAGAAGAACAGGCTCATGAAGAACGCCCCGTCGACGGCCGAGAGCGTCGCGAGCGCCGGGGAGCGGGAGCCGCCGCCCTGCACGTACCACCAGTCCGAGGGGCCGTACGGCTGCGCCGCGTGGTGCAGGACCACCAGCACGGTGAGGGCGATGCGGAGGTTGTCGAGCCAGGCGAGGCGGAGGGCGGGGTGTGTGCCGGGGACAGCGGGTCCCGATGTGGGTGTGTGCATATGAAGAGAATCCTCAACAGGTGTACACATCGCACTGGTGCTACCCCCCGTCGCCACCCTGGGGGCAGCCGGAGGGCGCATCGGCCGCCGGGCCCGTGACGGAGCCGAAGAAGCCGTGCAGGAGCAGGCGTTGGTTGGCCGCGCTGCGCCGTGCCAGCGGCTCCGGCGCGAACATCGGCTCGTCCAGACCGGGCTGCATCACCCGCTCCAGCAGGAGCGGGCCGAGGATCAGGCACAGCATCTGGAACGGGGCCCACTCCTCGTCCACCCCGCCGCCCGCCCCGCCGTGGGCCGCCGACAGCCGCGCCAGCTCGGCGCCCGCCCCGCTCAACAGCCGCTCGAACAGTGCGGCACCCGCCTCGCCGCCCTCCGTGAGGGCGTGCCGCAGATAGCCGCGCAGGACCGGATCCGCGCCGAAGAGCCCGGCCGACACCCGGCCCAGCGACTCCAGTACCCCGGCGTCCGGATCCACCGCGGCCAACTGCTCGGAGATCCGCAGCAGTACGTGCTCGTCGACGGCCGCGCGCAGCCCCTCCTTCGAACCGAAGTGCCGGGTCACCAGCGCGGGCGACAGCCCGGCGGCCGCCGCGACCGCGCGCGTCGACGTCGCCTCGAAGCCCCGCTCGGCGAACAGTTCGAGCGCCGCCTCGCGCAGCCGTGCCCGTCCGGTCAGGTCGCTCTTCTCCACCGCGTGCATCTGCGCAGCGTAGCCAAGCGGCCGGAGCCGGGCCCCTGGCCCGAATCCTGCGAACCGTGTCCCTCGGGCCACTCGTGAGGGCGGCGGCGGGCGCCGGATGCTGGGTGGCGTGACCCAGACAATCGAACCCGCCACCCGTGACGAGGGCGCCGAGGCGCCCGGGGCGCGGGCGCCGCGTCCCACCCGATTCCGTGTGCACCGCGCCTGGATCGTCGCCGCCGTCGCGTTCGTGACGATCATCGGCGGCGCCGCGTTCAACGCCCTGCCGGGGCTGCTCATCGACCCGCTCCACGAGGAGTTCGACTGGTCGCGCGGGCAGATCGGCCTGGCCGTCTCCATCGACATGGCGCTGTACGGGCTCAGCGCGCCGTTCGCCGCCGCGCTGATGGACCGTTTCGGCATCCGCCGCGTCGTGGTCGCCGCGCTGACGGCGGTCGCCGCCGGGGCGCTGGCGAGCGTGTGGATGACCGCCGCCTGGCAGCTGATGATCTATTGGGGGCTGCTCGTCGGCCTCGGGACCGGTGCGATGGCCATGTCGTTCTCGGCGACGGTCACCAACCGCTGGTTCGTCGCCCGGCGCGGCCTGGTGACGGGCATCCTCACGGCGGCCGGTGCGTCGGGGCAGCTGGTCTTCCTGCCGCTCTGCGCCTGGATCGTCGACCGGCACGGCTGGCGGCCCGCGTCCGTGACCGTCGCGATGGCCGCCCTGGTCGTCGTCCCGTTCGTCTGGCTGCTGCTGCGCGACCACCCGGCCGACGTGGGCCTCGCCCCGTACGGCGGCACCTACGCCGAGAAGCCCGCGCCCGCCCGGGGCGCCGCGCGCCGGACCCTCCGGGTGCTGTTCGACGCCGCCCGCACCGGACCGTTCTGGCTGCTGGCCGGATCGTTCGCGATCTGCGGGGCCTCCACCAACGGCCTCATCCGCACCCACTTCGTGCCCTCGGCGCACGACCACCACATGCCCATCACCGCCGCCGCCTCGCTCCTCGCCGTGATCGGGATCTTCGACATCATCGGCACGGTCTTCTCCGGCTGGCTCACCGACCGCTTCGACGCCCGCCGGCTGCTGGCGGTCTACTACGCCCTGCGCGGGATCTCGCTGCTCTTCCTGCCGATGCTGCTCCAGCCCACGGTGGAGCCGCCGATGGTGTTCTTCATCGTCTTCTACGGCCTGGACTGGGTCGCCACCGTGCCCCCGACCCTCGCCCTCTGCCGCGAGCAGTACGGCGACGACAGTGCCATCGTCTTCGGCTGGGTCCTCGCCTCCCACCAGGTCGGCGCGGCGCTCGTCGCCTTCCTCGGCGGGGTGGCGCGCGACCACTTCGGCTCGTACGACGTCGTCTGGTACACCGCCGGCGCGCTCTGCGCGACGGCCGCGCTGATGGCGCTCCTGATCCACCGCGGCGGAAGCGAGGAGCCCGCCCCGGTCGGCGAGGGCCTCACGCGCTGAAGCGGCCGAACGCCCCCCGGTGGAACAGTAGCGGCCCCGTCGCGTCCGCCCCGTCCGCCGAGCCCAGCGCCTCCACCCGGCCCACCACGATGAGGTGGTCGCCGCCGGTGTGGACGGCCTGGACGCGGCAGTCGATCCAGGCGGGTACGGAGGCGAGCCGGGGCGATCCGGTCACGGGGGCGGGCGAGTGGGCCACCCCGGCGAACTTGTCGGCCCCGCTCACCGCGAAGCCCCGGCAGAGCGCGCCCTGGTCCTCGCCCAGGATGTTGACGCAGAAGACCCCGGCACGGGCGATGCGCGGCCAGGTCGTCGACGTACGGGCGACCATGAACGCCACCAGCGGCGGATCGAGCGACAGCGAGGCGAACGACTGGCAGGCGAAGCCCGCCGGCCCCTCCGGGTCGGCCGGGTCGTACGCCGTGACGACGGTGACACCGCTGGCGAAATGCCCCAGCACCCGGCGGAACTCGGCCGGATCGAGTGGTAGCCGCTCGTCCTCGCCGACGGCCCGCAGCGAGGGACGCGGCATCGCGTCCACCCGCCCGGCCCCGGCGGCCGTCGGAGCGCCGACGGAGCGGAGGTAGCGGACGGCGGTCGCGGCCATTCCTGCGTGTCCCATCATCCCGCGTGTCCCCTCGCTCCTTCGTAGCCCATCATGCTTTCGATTAGAGCTGACGGGGCGTCAGATGGGAAGGGCGGCGACGGACCCGCCCGGCGGAACCCCGGGGAGCGGGCGGCCGGGCGCGGTTCCCCGGCCGGCCCCCGACCTTCGTCAGGGGTCGGCCCTGCCCTTCGGCCCGGGGAATCCGCCCCAGCCGCTCCTAGGTTCGGCGCCATGAGACGAGAGAACGCACGCCGCACCCGGCCCGCCCGGCCCCTGCTCGCCTGTGCCGTCCTGGGTGCCGGAGCCGCCGCGGTCCTGGCCCTCACCCCCGGCGGCCTGGGCACGGAACACGCGGTACGCGTGACCGACGGCGCCTCGGCGTCCGCGTACCGCGCGGTGACGGAGGCGGTCGCCCACGCCCCCTCCTGGACCGGCCCCCTGCTGGAGGCGGCCTGCGACGGGACGCTGGTGATTCTGGGGCTGGTGTGGGTGTGGGTGTGCTGGAGTGCGGTACGGGGACTGGGTGTTCGGGGCGTACGCAGGGGGAGGGGTACCGTGTCCCCGGCCGACGGACGCAACGTACGCACGGTACGCACCGGCGCCGGCACCGATCCCGCCGTACGCACCGGCCTCGACCCGCGCACCGGATCCACCGTACGTAGCGGCCCCGACTCCGTCCGCCTCGCCGCCGGGGTCGTGCTCACCGGTATCGGGACCGTCCTGGCCTACGCGGTCAGCGAGGCCCTGAAGCTCGTCGTGGACGAGGAGCGCCCCTGCCGGGTCCTGCTGCGCGGGGCGGCGGCGGTCGCCGAGTGCCCGCCGCCCGGCGACTGGTCCTTTCCGAGCAACCACGCCACCCTCGCCGCCGGGCTGGCCGTCGGACTCGCCCTGACGCGCCCCCGCCTGGCGGCCCTCACCCTGCCTCTGGCCGTCGTCGCCGCCGCGCTGCGGGTCGTCGTCGGGGCGCACTACCCGCACGACGTGCTGGCCGGAGCGGCGCTCGGCGGTGCGGTGGCCGCGGCCGTCCTGCTCGCGCTCCTGCCGGTCGCCGGGGCCGCGGTGTCAGTGCTCGCCGGGCGGCTGCGCGGGGACGGCCACCCCGGCCTCGTGGGCGACGACGGCCGCCGCGGCCCGGTTGTCCACGCCCAGCCGGGCCAGGATCGAACTGACGTGCGCCTTGATCGTTCCTTCGACGAGGTGGAGGCGGCGGGCGATCTGCGCGTTGGACAGGCCGCCGCCGAGGAGGGCCAGCACATCGCGTTCCCTGGCGGTGAGGGCGCGGACCCGTTCCCGGGCGGCGGTGCGCCGGCCGGCCAGGGCGCCCGCGCCCGTCGCCGAGAGATGGGCGACGACGCGCGCCGCGACCTTCGGTGACAGATAGGCGGCGCCTGCGGCCACCGACCGGACCCCCGCGATCAACTCCTCGGGTTCGCCCGACTTGATGAGGAACCCGGCGGCCCCGCCGGACAAAGCCCGCAGGATGTAGTCGTCCTCGCCGAACGTCGTCAGCATCACGACGCCCGTCCCCGGCACCGTGCGACGGATCTCGGCCGCCGCCTCGATGCCGTGCGTCCCCGGCATCCGGATGTCGAGCACGGCCACGTCCGGGCGGTGCCGCTGCACGAGGTCCACCGCCTCGTGCCCGTCGCCGGCCTCCGCGACGACCTCGATCCCCGGATCGGTGGACAGCACGGAGCGCACCCCGGCACGGATCATCGGCTCGTCGTCGGCGACGAGGACCCGGATCATGGACGGACACCCTTCCTGGGGGTTTCTGCGGGACGTCGTGGGGCCGGCGCCCCCATGGAGCTTCTACGGGTGTTCACGGGGCCGGCGCCTCCTTGGACATCAGTCGCCCGTCCCGGAAACAGAGGCGGTACGCGTCGCCGGAGCGGTCGTCGAAACGGTCCGCCGTCATCGCGTAGTACGCGCACGACACACCCGCCCCCGCCGGCTCACCCGCCACCCGCCGCTGCCTGGTCTCCCGGACGGGCAGCAGGCGTTCGACGGCGGACCGCTCCTGGCCCACCCGCAGCCGCGCGTAGTCGCCCGGCTCCAGGACGGACTGCCGGGCGGAGTGGACGTCCCAGCCCAGGAGCGCCGCGCTGAGCAGCGCCCACACGGCCAGGGGCAGCACGACGGCCAGGGCCAGCGCCCGGCGGACCCGGCCCCGGGCGTGCCGGTGCTCGGGCGGCAGGGCGTCCGGGCCGGGCAGGGGCGTGGCGGCCGGTGGCCGGGCGGGGGCGGTGTGCGGAAGGCGGGCGGTGACCGCGAAGCCACCGTCGTACGGGCCGTGGGCGAAGGTGCCGCCCGCCCGGCGGACCCGCTCGTCCAGTCCGATCAGCCCGCGTCCGTTGCCGGGGAGACCGAGGAGTGCGTCGTCGTACGGCGGGGAGTACGGGTGCGCGCCCGGGGGGCCGCTCTCGACGCGGACCGTCGTCGCCTCCGGTGTGTGCGCCAGCCGGACGGAGACCGGGGCGCCGGGCGCGTGCTTGGCCGCGTTCGTCAGGGCCTCCTGCACGACCCGGTGGGCGGCCCGCGCGGCCTGAGCGGGCAGCGCGGCGGGGTCGCCCTCGATGTGCAGGGCGACCGGGAGGCCGGCGGCCGAGGCGTCCGCGACCAGGCGGGGGATGGTGGCGCCGGGCGGCCCGTCCTCGGCGTCGTCGCCGGTCTCCTCGCGCAGCAGCCCGATCACCTCGCCGAGCCGTTCCACGGAGGCCGCCGCCCTGGCGCGGATCTCCCCGGCCGCCTCGCGGTGGGCCGCGTCCAGATCCGGGGCGAGCTTGAGGGCGCCCGCCGACAGGGCGATGAGACTGAGGTCGTGCCCCAGCAGATCGTGCATGTCCTGGGCGATACGGGCCCGTTCGCGCGACCGCGCCTGCTCGGCGACGAGCCGCTGTTCGCGTTCCAGCCGCGCCGCCCGCTCCCAGCCCGCCCGCACCAGCTCCTGGTACTGCCGCCAGAAGCGGCCCGCGCACCACGGCAGCATCGCCGCCACCGCCACCACCGCGACGAACCGCCCCGCCATCAGCAGCCACGACGGCACCAGCGCCACCGCCACCACCCCGCCCGCCACCACCGCGACCAGCGCCAGCAGCGTCGGCCCCGTCCGCCCCGGCTCCCGCCCCGCCAGGAACGCCGCCACCGCCGCGGGCAGCGCCCACCACGCACTCACCGCGCTCAGCCCCACACAGACCGCCGCCACGGCCGTCAGCACCCGCCCCCGCACGACCGCCCGCCGCACCGCCCCACCGCTCCTCGCTCCGTCCACCCCTCCGACCGTACGCACCACCGGGCGTGTGCGGCACTGCCGAAAGTCGGGGGTGGGGCGGTGCGACGGGAAGGGCGACGACATCGGGTACGGCAGCGGCTACGCTGAGTGGTCAAGGGTGGTGCGGCGGAAGGGGACGAGAGATGACCAGTGCGCCCGACTACGGGCAGGGTCTCGACTCCGAGCGTGCGCTGAAGTTCGCCGTGCAGCGCGTTCGCGGCGATCGCGTCCAGATCATCGAGGGGATCATCGAGGCCGTGTCACCGACCTGGGACCATGAGCGTGCCGTGCGCGTGATCCGCCGCCAGATCGACGATCGCGTCGACGAGCTCGGGTGCGTGGAGGGCTCCGGCAACCTGGACCTCCCCGGCTCGTCGAACTGGTACGTCCCTGATATTGCCGTCGTTCCCGAGGAACTCGCCAGGGGCGGCGGAGCGCTGCTCCCCGACCAGACGCTCCTCGTCGTCGAGGTCACCTCCGAGTCGAACGCGGAGACCGACCGGGTCGTGCAGAGACGCCGCTACGCGGAGTACCGCGCGCCCCTGTATCTCCTGGTCGACCGGATCGAGGGGAGTGTCACGCTCTTCTCGGAGCCGGGCGGCCTCGGCTACACGAAGGTGGACGGACCGCACCCCTTCGGTACGGTTCTGCGGCTCCCCGCCCCCTTCGATCTCGACCTGGACACCGGCGGGCTGACGCCCCTCTGACCGCGCGCCACGTCCCCCGGTACTTCGCCCTACATCCCCCGGTACTTCGGCGTCCGCCGCTCCACGAAGCTCGCCACGCCCTCGTTGGCGTCCTGGGTGGTCATGTTGATCTCCTGGGCCATCGCCTCGGCCGCGAAGGCGGTCGCGCGGTCGGTGTCGAGGGAGGCGTTGACCAGCTGTTTGGTGAGGGCGATCGAACGGGTCGGGCCGTCGGCCAGGCGCTGGGCCCAGGCGCGGGCCGTGGCGTGCAGGTCCCCGTCGGGGACGGTCCGGTTGACGAGACCGAGGCGTTCGGCGTCGGCCGCCGGGAGGGCGTCGCCGAAGAACATCAGCTCCTTGGCGCGCTGCGGACCGATCAGGCGCGGCAGCAGATAGGCGCCACCGCCGTCCGGTACGAGGCCGCGGCGGACGAACACCTCGATGAACCGGGCCGATTCGGCGGCCAGCACCAGATCGCAGGCCAGGGCGAGATGGGCGCCGATGCCGGCCGCGGTGCCGTTGACCGCGGCGATCACCGGCTTCTCGCAGTCCTGGACGGCGGCGATCAGCCGCTGCGCGCCCAGCCGGATCGTACGGGCCACGTCGCCGGGGACCCGGTCGCCGGTGGGGGAGGAGGGACCGGTGGGGGAGCCCGTGGCGGAGGGACCGGTGGCGGGGGCTCCGCGCAGGTCCGCCCCGGCGCAGAAGCCGCGCCCGGTGGCGGTGAGGACGACGGCCCGGACGGCCGGGTCGGCGGAGGCCTCGGCGAGCAGCGCGATGATGCGTTCGCGCTGGTCCCAGGTGACGGCGTTCATCGCATCGGGCCGGTTGAGGGTGATCCACGAGACCCCGTTGTCAGTGGCGTGGAGTATCAATGAATCAGGCGATCCGGACGGATCGGACCCGTCGGCGCGCCCGTTCGCGTCGCGGGGGGTCGTGGTGTCTTCGGGGGAGGACGGCATGAGGCAGCTCCTGGACAGGTGGCGGACGCGGACGCGTGGCCGCGGTGGCGGCCGTGCGCGGTGGCGGTGGGCGGTGGGCCGGCGCACCGGTGCGCGGGGCGGCGGCGGGCCGTCGGTGGACCGCCGGCCCGCCTCCTCAGCGGCAGACGGCCAGCGCGTCCAGGGCGACCGCGCCCTGCCCGCGCCCCAGCACCATCAGCGGATTGATGTCGAGTTCGCTGAGGTCGTCGCCGAGTTCGAGCGCCATCCGCTGGACGCGCAGGACGACTTCGACGAGTGCGTCCACATCCACCGGGGCCCCGCCGCGTACGCCTTCCAGCAGGGCCCGGCCGCGCAGTTCGCCGAGCATCGCCCGCGCCTGGTCCTCGCCGAAGGGCGGCACCCGCACCGCCGCGTCGTGCAGCACCTCGACGAGCACACCCCCGAGCCCCACCGTCACCGTCGGGCCGAACAGCGGGTCGTGCGTGACCCCGACCATCATCTCGACGCCCCGCTCCACCATCTGGCAGACCAGGATGCCGTCCAGCTCGATGCCCTCGTAGCGGGCGATGTCCGTCAGCTCGCGATAGGCGTCGCGCACCTGGCTGGCCGAGGTGAGCCCGACCTTGACCAGGCCCAGCTCCGTCTTGTGGGCCAGCCGCGCCCCGGACGCCTTCATGACGACGGGGTAGCCGACGAGCCCGGCCGCCCGGACGGCCGCTGCCGCGCTGGTCACCAACTGCTCGCGGGGCACCCGGATCCCGTACGCGCGCAGCAACTGCTTCGCCGCGTGCTCGCTGAGCTGGTGCCCCGGCCGCATCAGGGCCTGCGCCTTGCGGAAGGACGGGGACGGGGTGCGCGGGGCCTCGTCGAAGGGCGAGCGGTAGGAGGCCGCGAAGCGGTGGTGGTCCAGATAGGCCTTCACGGCGGTGATGCAGTTGCCGAAGGTGCGGAAGGTGGCGACCCGGGAGGAGCCGAGCAGTGTCGTGCGGTACGCCTCCTCGGTGCCGACGGGCGACCCCCACACCACGCACACCAGCTTGTCCGTGGTCTCCGCCGCGTCCACCAGGTCCTGGGCCAGCTTGTCGCTCATGGGCGGGAAGGGGCCGGTGATCGGACAGATCAGCACCCCCACCTCCGGGTCCGCGAGGATCGCGTCGATGATCTTCCGGCCCCGCCAGTCGCCGACCGGGTGACCGCCGTTGTCGACGGGGTTGGCCACGTTCAGGTAGTCGGGGATCCAGGTGTGCAGTTCGGCCTGCTTGGCCTCGGACAGCACGGGGAGCGAGAGTCCGGCGTCCGTCGCCAGGTCCGAGAAGTGCGCGCCCGTGCCGCCCGAGATCGAATAGACGACGACGCCCTCGGCCCGCGGTGTGCGGGCGCGGGCCAGCAGGGCCGCGGTGTCCTGGAGTTCGTCGAGCCCGTCCACCCGGATCACGCCGAACTGTCGCATCGCCGCGTCGACGACCTGGTCGGCCCCGGTCAGCTTCCCCGTGTGTGAGGCGGCCATCCGGGCCCCCGCCTCCGTCCGGCCCACCTTCACCGCCACCACCGGAACCCCCGCCCGCGCCGCCCGGTCCGCCGCGAGCAGGAAGGAGCGCCCGTCCTTGAGCCCCTCCACGTAGCAGGCGATGGCCCCGACCTCGGGCTGCTGCGAGAAGTACGCGATGAAGTCGGCGGTCTCCAGATCCGCCTCGTTGCCGGTGGGCGCCCAGTGCGAGAGCCGCACGCCCAGCTCCTGGAGGGTGTAGACGGGGCGCCCCTGGTGGCCGGACTGGGTGATCAGGGCGATCGCCGGGCCCTCCAGGTCCTCGCGGAACTCCTCGAAGGCGTTCAGGTTGGTGTTGGGGCCGAGCAGGCGCAGCCCCGAGCGTTCGACGGCGGCGGCCAGCCGGGCCTGGGTGGCCGCGCCCTCGGCCCCGGTCTCGGCGAAGCCGGAGGCGAAGGCGACGGCGAACCGCACCTTGGCCTGGGCGAGTTCCTCGATGACCGGAAGCGGGTCGCCGACCAGCAGGACCGCCAGATCGACCTCCTCGGGCAGCTCCGCGACGGACGGGAAGCAGTCCCGGCCGAAGACGGTGGTGCGGGTGGGGTGGACGGGGTGGAGGCGGGCGCCGACGCGTTCGGCCCAGGCGATGAGCTGGCGGGTGATGCCGGTGTTGGGCCGCCCCTCGGCGTCGGAGGCGCCGACGACGGCGACCGACCGGGGCCGGAAGAAGCGGTCCAGGTCCGGTACGGGGGCGTGCAGCGGCCGGCCGCTGACGTCGAGGTCGCCCTCAGCGGCGGCGGCCGCCATGCTGTGGACGGCGGCGTGCGGTTCCTCGCCGCAGGCGACCACCCGGGCGCGGAAGTCGGTGGTGAGGGTGCCGTGAGTCGATCCAAGCATCGTTCCGCCCACTCCTGCTCGACAGTGCTTCGGCACGCGGGGTGCCCGGACCATATAGCTGACGCTCTGTCAGGTTACTGAACTGACGGCCCGTCAGGAATGGGTGTGCAGGGAAAGACTGAGAGCGGCGGCCCGGAAGGGTCGGGGCCGCCGCTCTCGTGGGGGACGGGGGTGGTTCGGGGGGCTATTCGGTTGGGTGGGAGGCCGGTTGGCCGGTTGGGTGGCCCAGGGTGGTAGCGGGTGGCCGGTCAGGCCGTGCGGGCCAGGCGGTGGGCGATCTTGCGGGCGTCCAGGGCCATTTCGCGGAACATGCCGCTGATGGGGTTGGTGAACCCGGTGAAGTAGAGGCCGGGGGCCTGCTTCGGGGTACGGGCGCCGTGGACGACCGGGCGGCCCCGGTCGTCCAGGACTCCCAGATGGCCGACCAGCGGTTCCAGCGCCCGGAGGTAGCCGGTCGCGGCGATCACCGCGTCCGGGGTGACCCGGGTCCCGTCGGCCAGGACCACCGCGTCCCCGTCGAAGGAGGCGACGGCGGCCACCGGCTGGACCAGGCCGCCCTTGACCGCGTCGATGAGCCCGACGTCCTGGACCGGGATCGCGCCCTCCTTGACCCGGGAGTAGAGGCCCGTGTCCGGCCGGGGCAGCCCGTGCTTGGCGAGGTCGGGCACCGCGACCCTGGCCATCAGCCCGCCCGCCCGGTCGACGAGGCGCACGGGCAGCCGGCGCACCAGGATGCCGGTCGCCTGGGCGGGCCAGCCCGCCGTGGAGCGACGCACGATGTGCGGGGCGGTGCGCACCGCGAGCCGTACGCGCCCGGCGCCGCCCTCCACGAGGTCGACGGCGATCTCCGCCCCCGTGTTGCCGACGCCCACGACGAGGACGTCCTTGCCGGCGTACGGGGCGGGGTTGCGGTAGGCGGAGGCGTGGACCAGTTCGCCGGTGAAGCCGGAACGGCCGGGCCAGTCCGGGATGCGCGGGGTGTGGTTGAAGCCGGTGGCCACGACGACCGCGCGGCCGGTCAGTTCGCGTCCGCCGGTCGCGGTCAGCCGCCATCCGGAGCCGTCGTCCGCCCGGTCGACGCGGGAGACCTCGACCCCGGTCACGACCTCCAGGCCGTGGTGCTCGACGTACTTCTCCAGGTAGCGCACCACGTCGTCCCGGGAGACCCAGCGGCCGAACCTGCGGGGCATCGCCAGCCCCGGCAGGGCCGACCAGCGCCGCGTGGTGTGCAGATGCAGCCGGTCGTAGTGGCCGCGCCAGGAGGCGCCGACGTCCGCCGCCTTCTCCAGGACCACCGCCCGTACGCCCTGCTCGCGCAGCGCGGCAGCGGCGGCCAGACCGCCGGGTCCGCCGCCGATGACGTAGACGGGGCGGTCCTCGGTGAGGTCGGTGGGAGCCGGGAGGGGAGTGGTGCCGGAGGGGGGTGTGCTGTCGGACATGGTTCGGAGCGTAATGGCGTGATTTGTTGATGGGTCTCGGTCAAGCCCGGAATGGATTGCGAATTGATCACGGGTGCGCACCCCTTGCGGAGTCCGCCGCCATCCGGTGAACTGACGTACCGTCAGATCCGGTGAACGGAGGACCTCATGCGGACGGTCTGGCTCGACGGGGCCCAGTGGCTCGCCGTGCTCCGAATCGGCCTCGGCCTGTGGTGGCTGGAGAGCTGGCGCCACAAGGACAAGAAGGGCTGGTTCGAGCGGGGCACCGGCATCGCCTGGGCGGCCGACGTCGCGGGCAAGCACCGCTGGGCGGTCGTCCGCACCGGCTTCACGAAGGTCGTCGCCCCGCGCCCCAAGCTGATGGCGTACGTCGTCGTGTACGCGGAACTCGCCCTGGGCCTCGGCCTGGTGACCGGCCTCCTGACCCCCGTCGCTCTGGTCGCCGGGCTCCTGCTGAACCTCCTCTACCTGGTCCTGATGGTCCACGACTGGGCCGAGCAGGGGCAGAACGCGATGATGGCGCTCATCTCGCTCGTCGCCCTGTTCGCCATGGCCTGGCAGACCTGGTCCCTCGACCACGCGATCGGACTCTTCCTGTGAGCGCCGCGAGCCCGTCGCCGGGCCCCCGCTACGACCTCCCCGAACCCGACGCGTTCACCCGGCCCTACTGGGACGCCGCCGCCGAGGGGCATCTGCTGCTGCGCCGCTGCGGGGGGTGCGGGCGGGCGCACCACTATCCGCGCGAGTTCTGCCCGTTCTGCTGGAGCGAGGACGTGGCCTGGGAGCGGGCGAGCGGGCGCGCCACGCTGTACACCTGGTCCGTCGTCCACCGCAACGACCTGCCGCCCTTCGGTGGCCGCGTTCCGTATGTCGCCGCCGTCGTGGACCTGGCGGAGGGGCCCCGGATGATGACGCGGATCGTGGAGTGCGAGGAGGCGGCGCTCGCGATCGGGATGGAGCTGCGGGTGACGTTCGAGCGGGAGGAGGGGCGGGAGGCGGTGGCGGTGTTCCGGCCCTGACGTGTGCGGGGTGCGCTGTGTGCGGGGTGCTCTGGGCTCGGGGTTCCGTCCTCAATCTCCCCCATAGCCTTAAAGGCATGGGGGGACCCCCTCGACGGGCTTGGTTGTGCGGGTTCCCCGCGGGGGTGCGCCTTCTGTTCGTCGTGTGGGGTCCGGGGTCCCTCCGGGGCGACTCCTCGAACGACGAACGTGCGGGTTCGACGCAAGGGCGTCCCGGTCTGTGTTCGTCGTTCTGCGGGGACGCCCCTGCACGCCCCCGGCCCCGGCCGTCGTGCGTCTGCGACAACGTGATTCGCCGGCGGGGGAGACCGCTTGTGGCAGCGGGTCCACCGGCGTGAGGACGCACAACCGGCCCGGGTGGGGGCGTGCAGGGGTGTCCCCGCAGGAAATGGCGTACGACCCGGACCGCCCCTCGTACCCGGGTGAACACGCCATTTCTGAGGAGTCACCCCGGAGGGACCCCGCCCCCACCCACCGGACACGGGCGCACGGGCCCACCCCCCGGACCCCGTCCCGGTGGCCGGGACCGGGCGCCGCAGGGTCTGCGCGTGGTGGTTTGGATGAGGGCCGGACGGAGTCCCGTCGTCACCACGGCACACAAGGAGCGCGTATGTCACTCACCGGACGCGTCGCGATCGTCACCGGCGCCGGGGACGGGATCGGGGCCGCCGTGGCCCGTGCGTACGCGGCCGAGGGCGCGCACGTCCTGGTCGCCGAGCTGAACGAGGAGAGCGGCCGGGCGGTGGCCGAGGAGACGGGCGGGCTGTTCGTCCGGACCGACGTCGGGGACAAGGCGCAGGTGGCCGCGATGGTCGATGCGGCCGTACGGGAGTGGGGCCGGGTCGACATCCTGGTGAACAACGCCTGGGGCGCGGGCGATGTGGGCCGGGTGGAGAACAAGACGGACGAGATGCTGGAGCGGGGCTTCGGTGTCGGGTTCTACGGCCCGTTCTGGGCGATGAAGGCGGCGTTCCCGTACATGAGGGAGCGCGGCTGGGGCCGGGTGGTGAACATGTGCAGCCTCAACGGCGTCAACGCGCACGTCGGCACCCTGGAGTACAACGCGGCGAAGGAGGCCCTGCGCACCCTGACCCGGACGGCGGCCCGCGAGTGGGCGCCGACGGGCGTGGTGGTGAACGCGATCTGCCCGGGGGCGAAGAGCGCCGCGTACGCCCGGATGATGCGCGAGCACCCGGAGCTGGAGGCGCAGGCGAACGCGGCGAACCCCATGGGCCGCATCGGCGACCCGGCGGACGACATCGCCCCGGCCGCGCTGTTCCTGGCGAGCGAGGGCGCGCGGTACGTCACCGGCAACACGCTCTTCGTCGACGGCGGGGCGCACATCAACGGCGTCGCCTGGGCCCCGGAGCTGCCGTAGCGGTCCGGTCCGGGGCTGCCGTGACGCTCCGGTCCGGGGCTGCCGTGACGCTCCGGTCCGGGGCTGCCGTGACGCTCCGGCGGGGCGCCCCCCGGCGCGGGGACCGGCGCCCCACCGCGCCCGCCGCACGGCGCGGCGGGCATGCGTGGCCCATACACCGGACCCGCCGACCGGCCGCTCATCGCGCGATGTCACGCTGGGGGCTCCTGAACCGTACGGCCGCGAGGGAACGACGCCATGAGCACCGGCAGCTACTACGAGCGCATCGACGACCACCGCTACAAGCCCACCGCCCACGCGAGCGGTGCCTGGAGCACGGACGAGGTGCACTTCAGCCCGTTCGGCGGCCTGGTCACGCACGCGATCGAACGGCATCTGGCGGACCGGCCGGGCGAGGGGCTGCTGCTGTCCCGGATCAGTTTCGACATCCTCGGCCGGATCGCGCTGGACGAGGTGGAGATCCGGGTCGAGACGGTCCGCCCCGGCCGCACGATCGAGCTGCTGGAGGCCGTCGCGAGCATCGCGGGCCGCCCCGTCGTACGGGCGCGCGCCTGGTGTCTGGCGGCCGTGGACACCACCGCCGTCGCGGGCGGCGGGGACGACCGGCTCGCCCACCCCGACACCCTCGCGTCCTGGGCGATGGCCGACCTCTGGCCCGGCGGCTACATCCGCTCCGTGGACGTCCGCCCGGTCGGGACCCCGCGCCCCGGCCGCGCCACCGCCTGGATCTCCACCACGCTCGACCTCGTCGCGGGCGAGAAGGCGGGCCCGCTCGCCTCGTTCATCGCCCTCGTCGACACGGCCAACGGCATCGCCGTCCGCGAGCAGCCCACGGCCTGGATGTTCCCGAACGTCGACCTGACCGTGCACCTGCACCGTCTCCCCGAGGGCGGCTGGACCGGCCTGGACACCACGGTCGTCTTCGGCCCGGCCGGCCAGGGCCTCACCAGCACGGTCCTGCACGACGTCCACGGCCCGGTCGGCCGGGCGGAGCAGATCCTCACGGTCCGGCCGCTGTAGGGCTCGTACCGGGCTCCCGTCTGCGTACCGAGGGCCGGCTCGCACGCAGGTCTGTCCGCACTGCCCCAAGCCGCTGATCGAGCAGGGCGCCCCGGTGGAGAGTGGGAGGGGGGCTCCGGCGAGGCGTGGTCAGGGCGCCTCGGCGAACGCGGCGGACGGCTCCTCGCCGTTCTGGGCCTGGCGCGCGCGTTCGGTCACCATGCCCGCGATGCCTGTCAGGACCGACGAGTTGAGCTCGTCGTAACCACCGCCGTACGCGACCCGGATCACCACGGTCCCGGCCCGGACGACCGAGGCCATGGAGTACTTGTACGCCGAGCCGGTGTACTCCTTCCGGGAGAACGCGGCGCTCACGTCCCCGAGTTGGTCCAGGGACATCGACGCGATGCCGTCCCCCGCGCCGATGTCGCGGACGCGCGTCTCGTAGCCCGTGGCCGCCGCGTCGGCCGACTCGTACGTCTCGACCAGGATCGACGCCAGGTCGGACGTCCCGGAGGGCTCGTATATCACCTGGCCCTTGCTGAGCAGTCCGCCGCAGTCGTCCGAGCAGATGTCCGGCTTTCCCTCCGTCTCGGCCGCCTCGGACACCGACCATCCCGACGGCATGCTCCGAAGGTCAGGGAGGATGCCCTTCGCGAGCTCCAGGTCCGTCACGGGCGCGGTCTTCCCGCCCCGGCCCGTCCCGTTCTCGCGCTGCTCCGCATCGACGCCCGAACCGTCACCGTCCATGGCTCCGCTCGCCCCGCCGGTGGCCGACAGCGGTACGCCGTCGTCACCGCCCAGGGCCTGGACGATCCCGTAGACGGCGAAGCCGAGGACCAGCGTCACGACCAGGAGCAGCGCCGTGACGGTGAGCGGCGCCCGGTCCTTGCGCAGGGTCAGTGGACCGAAGGCGATGGTGTTGTGCCTGGACCGGTCACCGATCGTGGCCTGGTACACATCGCGCCCGGCGGACGGTGCCGCCGAGGGCCGCTGCCGCGCCGCCTCGTGCAACTGCTCCAGCCGACGGGCGAACGCGGGGTCCTCCGTGAGCACGGTGGTCAGGAGCCGCGCGGCCTCGTCCGGGTCGCCGTCCGCCGGGTCGAGAGCGGCACGCCCTTCGGGGGAGGATCCCAGCCGCTCCCGCACCAGACGAGAGGCCTCGGCCCCGGCCGCGCCGCCGATGGCACCCGCCGCGCCACTCGATGCCTGGGACAAGAGGGCCGTGATCCATGTGGTTAATTCGCTGGGTTCCATGGGGCTGATTATCGGCATGGTGATGTCCGGCCCGGCCGTTGCTTTCCGGCCTTGTCCGCGCCCGGCTCCCACCGCCTGGACAGATCCTCGCGGTCCGGCCGCTGTAGGGCGAACATCCGGCCAACGAAACCGGGTTGGCCACTTCTCGTCTGCCGTACGGCGGGCCGGTGCCGCTTAATGGTCATCCCGTCACGAGAGCTGGGGGAGCCATGGCCGACAACGGCAACGCCGGGACGCCGCCGCCGGACGAGCCGCCCCCGCCCGTACCCCCGGTTCCGCCCCAGGCCCCGCCTCCGATGCCGTCCCCGGGCCCCGTCCCGCTCCCGCCGCCGCCCCTCCCGGCGGCCACGCGCAAGGGCCGGGTGCTCGATCTGTGGATCGACCGCCGGGCCCTGCGGGTCGGGTCGGCCGCGATACCGCTGGCCGGCATCACGATGGTCGACGCCTTCAGGTTCGGGCCCGACTGGGGCGAGACGGTGATACGCGTACTGAAATGGCTGGCCGGCGCGATCGTCGTCGTCGCCGTCATCAGCTCCACGCAGGACGGCGACATCGGAGTCGGCGAGAACGGCAACGTCCTGACCCTCGTCGGCGTGGCCGCCCTGATCGTCGTGGTCCTGAGCATCGGCACGGCGAAGCCCGTCCTCGTGGTGGAGACCGCCGGGGGCTCCCGCCTGGTCGTCACCCGGTCGAGCCTGGAGGACCTGCGACTGATCGCCGACGCGATCCTCTTCGCGATCCAGGTCCCGGACACGGAGTTCCACACCACGGTGCGTCCGCTCAACGACGCGAAGAAGTACGGGTCCGTGATGGTGATGAACGGCGGGCGGGGGGTGTCCGGGCTCCGACTGTGAGCCCGGCGTCAGCGGCGGGCCGGGGGCCTGGCCCCACCTTGTCGTGGGTGGCGAAACCACCCCCGCCGTCCGGTGTCCAGGCCCAGTGACCGGCCCGGCCCGCGCCGGAAGAATTCATGGTGTCGCATCCACATCCACGCGGAACCCACCGCACGGATCAGCAGGGGGACAGCCATGAACGAGACCACCGCCCGGCGCCTGACGGGCTTCGCCGGGATCGCCGCCGCAGCCGCCTTCATCGTCGAAGTGCCGCTGTACTTCATCTACTCGGGACCGCCGCCGGACACCAACGTCCTGGCCCGCCTGCTGATCGGGATCTTCGCGCTGGCCTTCCTGCTGCTCTTCGTGACCGCGTTCCGGGAACTCGTCAAGGCCGTGAGCCCCGCCCATGAATGGGCGGGCAACCTGGCCTTCGTCGCCGGACTGGTCTATACGACGGTCACCCTGGTCTCCAGCGGACTGGAGGCCGGTGCGGTCATCGCCGCCGACCGGCCGATCGACCCGACGATCACCGTCAGCGGCACCTACATCCTGTACGGGACGATCGGCCGGCTCATGCTCGCGCTGTTCCTGACCGCCGTGGGCCACGCCATCGCGCGCACCGACCTGCTGCCGCGCTGGACCGCCCGCTCCGCGTACGTCCTGGCGGGGATCAATCTGGCCTTCGTGCCCTCGCTGTTCTTCGGCAACACCCCCGCGCACTTCTACGCGGCGAACGGCTGGGGCACCACCGCCCTGATGGGCGCGGTCTTCAGCTACTGGATGCTCGCCCTCGGCGTCAGCATCCACCGCAGCGCAGGCCGCCGCGCGCCCGTCCCGCAGCACTGATCCGGGTCAGCGCGGAAGCTCCTTGCGCTGCTTGCGGCGTTCCCGGCCGCTGGAGTGGCGGATCACGACCCCGCCCATGCCGCACGTGCCCGAGAGCCTGAGCAGCGGGGTGCCGGGCAGCCGACCGCCGGAGGTCTTGTCCTTGAAGCCGCCCATGCCGGGATCGAGCGCGTCGGTGTCCGCACCCCAGCCCTCGGGGACGACGAACACCACACCGGCCATCTGTGCGTCCACCTCGACCTCGATCTCCCGCAGCCGGCACTCCGTCTGCGTGAAGTCGAGCAGGACCCCGCCCATGCCGCCGTACGCGACGATGCGCGGCGGCACCTTCCAGCGGCCCGTACGGGACACGCTGTGCATGCCGCCCCGGAGCGTGAGCGGTTCGCCGGAGTCCACGGTCACGGGCCCCAGGTCGTCGGTGAGCGGGGCGAGTTCGCCGTACGTCTTCGCCGTCAGCGCGGCACCGACCCGCTCGTTCAGCTCGTCGAGGTCGATGCGCCCCTCGGCCGCCGCCTCCCGCAGCTGTTCCACGACCGCCTCGCGGTCGGCGTCGGAGGCACGCATGCGGCCGGGGGACCGGTCGGGTTCGGCAGTCATGGACCCGATGATACGGACGGGCCTACTCCTCCGGTACGAGCTGGGCGCTGACGACTCCGTGCAGCAGCTCCGCGTCCACGAAGTCCCCGGCCTCGGGTGCCCCGCACCGCCAGCTCAGCGGATACGTGTTCCCCTCCGCCGCCGGAATTCCCACGTACTGGTCCCGCACCGCCGGCCCGAAGCACCGCGCCCCCGGCGGCCAGTCGTAGTCCTCGCTCGCCCCCGGCTCCAGCAGGAAGTACGTCCACCGCGCCCCCGCGATCTCCCGCACCACCGGCCCGGGGTCGCCGTCCGTGAGCGCCGCCAGATGGTGCACGACGGCCTCGCCTCGTACGCCGCGCAGGCGAATGGCGTCGAAGTGGATTCCGGCCAGGTGGAGTTGGTGCCCGCTGGCGGGTACCCATTCGGGGAGTTTCTTGTGCGTCATGGCTACGAGCATTCCGCCGGATGCGTAGCGTGACCAGCAGGACGCGATCCACATCGGGGCGATGTGAGGAGGGCGGTGAACGCTGTGGGGAAGAGCGACGAGATCTCGCACGGGCGGCGGCTGATGGGGGAGTTGATCCGCATCTACCGGGTGCGGGCGGGATACACGCAGAAGGAGGCCTCGGAGCGGCTGCTCATCTCGGAATCGCTGATGGGCGCGGTCGAGCGGGCCGAACGGATCCCCACCCGCGATCTGCTGCTGGAGTCCGAGACGCTGTTCAACGCGAACGGTGCGCTCAAGGCGTGCTGCCCGTTGGCGGACGACGAGAAGTACGCTCCGAAGTTCGTGGACTGGGCGAGGCTGGAGCGGACGGCGCGCGTTATCAATGCGTACGAGACCATGCTGATTCCCGGGCTCCTTCAGACGGAGGCATACGCCTACGCGCTCCACCGCTCGCGAGTGCCCGCGTACTCCGAGGCCGAGATTGCCCAGCATGTGGCGGCCAGGCTCGAACGTCAATCAGTGTTGGACCGTACGCCACCACCACGTGTCGGTTACGTCATCGAGGAGTCCGTACTCGACCGGGCGCTCGGTGGCCCCGAAGTCCTCAAGGGGCAGTTGCTGCACCTGCTTGCCTGCGTTGAGCGCTACAACCACCTGACTGTGCAGGTGATGCCTGCGGATCAGCACACCCACGCGGGGCTCATGGGGCCCATGCAGTTGATGGTTACGGAGGAGGGGCGCAGTCTGTGGTACGTGGAGGCGTTGGGCGGCGATAGGTTGATCTCCAAGCCGGAGCAGGTGAGCGACATGTTCGACCTCTTCGGCATTCTGCGGGCCCAGGCGCACAACCCGTGGAAGTCGGCGGAGATCATTGAGGCGAAGGTGAAGCAACTGTGAGCCACACACCCGGACTGACCTGGTTCAAGTCCAGCTACAGCGGCAATGAGGGCGCGGCATGCATCGAAGTCGCCTACGCCTGGCGCAAGTCCAGCTATAGCGGCAACGAGGGCGCCGAGTGCGTCGAGGTCGCCACCTGCCCCCACACCGTCCACGTCCGTGACTCCAAGGTCACCGACGGCCCCACCTTCGCCGTGGCGCCCGCCGCCTGGACGACGTTCCTCCAGCACGCCGTCAACGGCTGACACGGCGCCGCCGCCCTCACCGCCCGGGTGCCCCGATCACCTGGGCGGTCGTCTCGAAGCGGTGCGCGGTCGGCTTCAGGATCTCGTAGAGCCGGCCGAAGTAGGCCGTTTCGGCCGTCCCCGTGAGCACCGCCAGGACGAAATCGACGCAGCGCATGGCGTGGGGCTCCCACAGGGGTCCCCGCCCCTCGTTGAAGAGGAGCGTCCACGCGTCCGGATGCTGTCCGGGGCGCACGAGCCAGTAGAGGAACGCGCCGGAGCCCTCCTCGAAGGCCCAGGGGATGACGTACGCCCCCTCCTCCAGCAGGCCGTCCGGTTTTTCCTCGTCCATGAGCCACAGGCTCTCCAGGACCCCGTCGCGCTCCGTCCGCTGCTCGTGCAGATTGGACAGGTCCGCCGTGGCCTCCGGACTGAGCAGCCAGATCGTTTCGTCGAAGAGTCCGTCCCCGTAAGCCTCCACGAGCCGTTTGTAGTCCTCCGGCAGCCCCGTGCCCAACCGTTTCTCCGCCGCCGCCCAGTCGGGCGCCGGGGGCGGATCTGCGGGCGGCGGGCAGAGGCGGAGGAGGGCGTCGAGCGCGGCGGGGTCGGTCATGGGGCGGACCGTAGCGGAGGACCCGCCTCACAGCCCCGGCGCCCCCCACACCGGGAACCACCGGGCCAGGTCCTTTTCCACGCGTAGGTCGTCGCCGAGGGCGGCGCGGACGGACAGTTCCAGTTGGTTGTCGCGTTTCTCGGCGCCGCCGGGGAGTGGGGCGAAGGGGTAGAAGGTGCCGCGTTTGTAGAGGTAGACGAGGGCCAGGGAGCGGCCCGTGTCGTCCCGGAAGGCGATGAGGGAGCAGAGGAGCTGGGGGCCGAAGCCGCCGTCCTGGAGGAGGGTGTTGACGGCGTGGAGGTCGTTGACGAGGGCGGCGGTGTCGTCGGGGGACTGGCGGGCGAGGAGCCAGGTGTAGCCGTAGGAGTCGCGGCTGAACTCGACGGGGATGCCGCCGCGCGCGGTGTCGGCGTCGAGGAGGTCGCGTACGTCCTGCTGGAGGCGGGCGAAGGCGGCGCCCTCCACGCCCGCGAAGCAGACCGAGCCCAGGCCGGTGGGGGTGAAGCCGGTGGCGGCCTGGAGGGTGAGGGCGGCGGAGGGGACGGCGAAGAGCTGGTCGAGGTCGGGGCGGACCGGTTTGCTGCGGCCGAGGATGGTGTCGAGCAGGCCCACGGGGACTCCCTGGGGGGCGGGGACGGTTCTACGGGCGGGACAGGTCGGCGGAGATGCGGGCCAGCTGGTCCAGGCGCTGTTCGAGGGTCGGGTGCGAGGAGAGCAGCCGGCTCAGGCTCTCCTTGGAGGAGAAGGCCGGGACGAAGTAGAAGGCGTTGTACGGCTCCGCCTTCCGCAGGTCCTCCGTGGGGATGCGGGCCATCTGCCCGCTCACCTTGGTGAGGGCGGAGGCCAGGGCGGAGGGGCGGCCGGTGAGGAGGGCCGCGGCGCGGTCGGCGGACAGCTCGCGGTAGCGGGAGAGCAGCCGGGTGAGCAGGAAGCTGAGGGCGTAGACGACCGCGCTGACCAGCGGGATCAGCATGAGGACGATGCCGGAGGGGTCGTTGCTGCGGCCGCCCCGGGCGAAGCCGCCCCAGAGGGCGACGCGGGTCATGATCCCGGCGAGGACGCCGAGGAACGAGGCGATCGTCATGACGGCGACGTCCCGGTGCGCGACGTGGGACATCTCGTGGGCGAGGACGCCCTCCAGCTCCTCCGGCTCCAGTCTGCGCAGCAGACCGGTCGTGGCGCAGACGAGGGCGGTCTTCTCGTTGCGGCCCGTCGCGAAGGCGTTCGGGACGTCGCTCTCCGCGATCGCCACCCGTGGTTTGGTCATATCGGCAAGGGCGCAGATCCGGTCGATCGCACCGTGCAGTTCCGGGGCCTGTTCGGGGGTGACCTCGCGGGCGCCCATGCTGAACGCGGCGATGCGGTCGCTGAACCAGAACTGGGCGACGAACATGCCGCCGGTGATGATCAGGATGATCGGCCAGGCGCCCCGCAGGACCGCGAGCAGTACGCCGACCAGCACCACGTACAGCAGGCCGATCAGGAACATGGTGGTGACCATGCGTGCCGTGAGCCCCCGGTCGGAGGCGTAGCGGCTCCGGGTTCGGGTCATGGGTGACCTCCAGTCCTCGCCTGTCTTCCATGGTGCTCCTCGGCGGCCGAAAGTGGACGTGGGCACTCCGTTCGGGCGGTTTGGCCGAACAGCACCTGGTTGTTTAGGTGCCTCAGGCATCTAGTGGGGAGTGATCGGTACGACACCCCCCTCTCCCTGCGAGGTCCGCCGTGACAGAGACACCCACCGAGACCCCTGGCGTCGTCTTCCCGCAGAACCGCAGCTGTCCCTACCACCCGCCGTCCGGCTACCCCCGCCCGAGCCGGGGCGACGGGCCCGTCTCCCGGGTCCGGCTCTTCGACGGCCGTACGGTCTGGCTGGTGACCGGACACGCCGAGGCACGGGCGCTGCTCGTGGACCCGAGGCTGTCCTCGGACCGGGAGCACCCGGAGTTCCCGGTCTTCGCCCGGCGGCTGGCCGACACCACCCAGCGCCGGGTGGAACTGCTCGGCGTCGACGACCCGGAGCACCACACCCAGCGCCGGATGCTCATCCCGAGCTTCACGCTCCGCAGGACCGCCGCGCTGCGGCCACGCATCCGCGAGATCGTGGACGGGCTCCTCGACGCGATGGTCGCGCAGGGACCGCCCGCCGAACTGGTCACGTCCTTCGCGCTGCCCGTCCCGTCCATGGTCATCTGCGCGCTGCTGGGCGTGCCGTACGAGGACCACGCGTTCTTCGAGGCGCAGTCGCGCAAGCTGCTGCGCGGGCCGGAGGGCTCGGACGTGGAGGCGGCCCGGGACGCGCTGACCGAGTACTTCCGGACGCTGATCGCGCACAAGCGGCGGGAACCGGGGGACGGGCTGCTCGACGAGCTGATCGCCCAGCGGCTGGAGACCGGGGAGCTGGACCTGGACGCGCTGGTGCGGCTGGCCCAGATCCTGCTGGTGGCCGGTCACGAGACCACCGCCAACATGATCTCGCTGGGCACCCTGACTCTGCTCCAGCACCCGGAGCAGCTGGCGCTGCTGCGGGCGGCGGGACCGGACGGGGTCGGGACGGCCGTGGAGGAGCTGCTGCGGTTCCTGTCCATCGCCGACGGGCTCTCCCGGATCGCCGTCGAGGACATCGAGGTCGGCGGGGTGGTGCTGCGCGCCGGGGACGGGGTCCTGCTCTCCACGGCGGTGAGCAACCGGGACGCGACCGTGTATCCGGCCCCGGACGCGCTCGACCTGGAGCGCGGTGCCCGCAACCACGTGGCCTTCGGCTTCGGCATCCACCAGTGCCTGGGGCAGAACCTCGCCCGCGCCGAGCTGGAGATCGCGCTGCCCGCGCTCTTCGAGCGGCTGCCGGGGCTGCGGACGGCGGTGCCCGTGGCGGAGATCCCCTTCAAACCCGGGGACACCGTCCAGGGGCTCCTGGAACTGCCGGTGACGTGGTGAGCGCGGAAGGGGAGGCGGCCGTGGAGCTGCGGATCGACATCGACAAGGACGTGTGCATCGGGGCCGGGCAGTGCGCGCTCGCCGCGCCCCGGGTCTTCACCCAGGACGAGGACGGGCTCAGCGAACTGCTCGCCGACGCCGAGCCGGGCCCCATGGTCCGCGAGGCCGCCCGCGCCTGCCCCGTACGGGCGATCACGCTCGGCTGACCCGGCGGGCGGGGCCTTCGGGGCGGTGCCCTCCGCCTGCCCCGCCCGTCCGCCGGCCCCGCCCGCCCGTCCGCCGGGCAGGGCCTCGGGAACCGAGGAATCCGGGGCCGGAGGAATCCGGGGCCGGAAGAATTCACGGCCAGAGCAGTTCACGGATCCAGGCGGCGCCCTCCGCGCGGTACCGCAGCCGGACGTGCCGGAGGCGGGCGTCGCCCTGGAAGAACTCGGCCTCGCGCGGCTCCACCACGTACCGCGTCCAGCTCGCCACCTCCGCGTCCGGCTCCGCCCCGGCCCGCTCCCACGCGGCGTCCGAGGCGCGCTCCAGCTCCGCCACCGACCCCAGCACCTCGCTCTGGCGCCCGACCAGTGCCGAGGCCAGGGCGCCCGTCGAGCGGGCGTGCAGATCGGCCGCGCTCTCGGCCGGCGAACAGACCGCGACCGGGCCGCGCACCCGCACCTGCCGCCCGAGCGCCGGCCAGTAGAAGCCGAGCGCCGCCTGCGGACGGGCCGCCAGTTGCCGCCCCTTCGCGCTCGTGGCGTGCGTCGCGAAGTGCCACCCCCGCCCGTCCGCCCCGTGCAGCATCACCGTCCGTACGTCCGGCAGCCCCTCCTCGTCCACCGTCGCCAGGCTCATCGTGTGCGGCTCCGTCTGCCCGGCCGCGACGGCGTCCGCGAACCAGGCGTGGAAGAGGGGAAGAGGCGCGGCTGGGGCCGCCTCCGGGTCGAAGCCGGGCAGCTCGACGTCCCAGACCCGCTGGGCGTGGAGCAGGGCGGGGAAGCGGTGCGATGCGTCGGTGGTCATGGGGTCATTCCACAGGGTGCGGCGGGGGCTGCGCGATGCGGTGCGCCATCCTGGACGGATGGTGGAGACGACGCGGCAGGGCTTCCCGGGCCGGTCCGCAGAGGAACTGGTGACCCGCCACCGACGGTTGCCCCAGGTGGACGGTGAGCTGATGCGCCACGAAGCCGACGGGCTCCTCGGCGGCGAGGACCGGGTCGGGGAAGCCGGTCCCCGGGAGCGCCCGCGCGGCTGAACGCGGCGGAGCGGGCCCCGCCCCTCACCCCCGCCCCAGCACCACCGTCCCCGACGAGCAGAACCAGCCGCCCGTGCCCGAGGCGACGGCGAGTTCCGGGAGGCGGTCGCCGGGTTTGCGGACCTGGCGGGCGCCGGCCTCGCCCCGGAGCTGGCGGACGGCCTCGACGAGGAGGAAGAGGCCGCGCATGCCGGGGTGGCAGGCGGAGAGGCCGCCGCCGTCGGTGTTGACGGGGAGCTCGCCGGTCAGGCCGGTGCGGCCCTTCTCGACGAAGGGGCCGCCCTCGCCCTTCGCGCAGAAGCCCAGGTCCTCCAGGGTCACCAGCGTCATATAGGTGAAGGCGTCGTAGATCTCGGCCAGATCGATGTCCGCCGGGCGCACCCCCGCCCGTTCGAAGGCGAGGCGGCCGGAGACGGCGGCGGGGGAGACGGTGAAGTCGTCCCATTCGGACATCGTGGAGTGGGAGACGTGCTCGCCGGTGCCGAGGACCCAGACGGGGGTCTTCGCCGTGTCGGGGACGTACTCCTCGGCGGCCAGCAGCACCGCGCAGCCGCCGTCGCTGCGGATGCAGCAGTGCAGTTTGGTGAACGGGTCCGCGATCATCGGGCCGGACAGCACCTCGTCCACGGTGACCGGGTCGCGGAACATCGCGTCCGGATTGGCCGCCGCGTTCGCCCGCGCCCGCACCGCGACCTCCGCGAGCTGTTCCAGCGTGGTCCCGTACGTGTGCATGTGGCGGCGGGCCGCCATCGCGTACTTGGCGATCAGCGAGTGCCCGTACGGCACCTCGAACTGGAGGGGGCCGCGCGCGCCGAACGACAGGTTCGAGGTGCGGCGGCCCGCCCTGATGTCCGCGCGGGCCGTCGACCCGTACGCCAGGAGCACGGCGTTGGCCCGGCCCTCGACTATCGCGTCCGCCGCGTGGGCCGCCATCACCTCCCAGGTGGCACCGCCCACCGAGGTCGAGTCCACCCAGGTCGGCCGCAGCCCCAGGTACTCGGCCACCTCCACCGGGGCCAGCGTGCCCAGCCCGGCCGAGGCGAACCCGTCCACGACCGAGCGGTCCAGCCCCGAATCGGCCAGCGCCCGGCGGGCCGCCTGGGCGTGCAGGGCGTACGGCGTGGCCGTGTCGACGCGCCCGCAGTCGGACAGGGCGACCCCGACGACGGCGACCCGGCGGCGCCCGCCGGAGGGGGAGGGGTGCGTGGGAGTGGTCGGCATGAACCTGACGGTACATCAGATAGTGGGGAGCGGAACCCGTGCGGAACGGGGTGGCCGTGTGGCCCCCGTCGCCCTGCGCGACTCTGGGAATCTCCGTGCTTCACCCCTAGCATGACGGCCCGTCAGATCAGAGGCCGTCGGCCCCTGAGGGGAAGGAGCCCGATGATGGACGCCGCCTTCACCGCGGACCAGGAAGCGATCCGCCGCACCCTGCGCGCCCTGCCGGCCGCGCACCGCTCCCCGGCGCCGGACGGCCCCGGGGGCATCGCCTCGCCGGACGGCCCCGGGGACGGGAGCGGTGCGCCGGACGGCTACGACCCGGAGGTGTGGCGCGCCCTCGCCCGCGACCCCGGGCTGCCCGGCATCGCCCTGCCCGAGGCGTACGGAGGGGGCGGCCGCGGGACCGCCGGGCTCGCCGCCGCCCTGGAGGAGACCGGCCGCGCCCTGCTCCCCTCCCCGCTGCTCGCCACCGCCGCGCTGGCCGCGCCCCTGGTCCTCGCCCTCGGCACCGAGGACCAGCGCACCGCCCTGCTGCCGAGGATCGCCGACGGCACCCTCACCGCCGCCCTGGCCGTGCCCGGCGGCTCGCTCCCCACCGCACTCGGCCTCACCGGCGACCCCACCGGGGGCGCCTGGGCGGGCGGCGGCCGGGCCGGCGGGGTGCAGGCCAGGCCCGCCGGGGGCGAGGGCGGCTGGCGGCTGTACGGCGAGGCCGTCCCGGTGCCCGACGGCGCGAGCGCCGGACTGCTCGTGGTCGCCGCCCACGCGGGCGGCTTCCCGCGCAGCCGCACCCTGCTCTTCCTGGTCGCCGCCGACGGGCCGGTCCCGCCCGCCGGGCTCGTCCGCACCCCGCACCCCTCCCTCGACCCGACCCGGCCCCTCGCCCGGGTCCAGCTGCGCGACACCGAGGCCGTGCTGCTCGGCGCCGACGACGGCGCGGACGTCACCGCGGCCCTCGCGGAGGCGGGGCGCACCGCCGCCGTCGCGCTCGCCGCCGAGGCCGCCGGGGCCGCGGCGGGCGCGCTGGAACGGGCCGTCGCCCGCGCGCAGGCCGCCGAGGCGGCCGGAAGCCGGGCGGCGGACCCCGGAGTCGCCGGCGCGTTCCCGGCCGCCCGGCTGCGCCTCGCCGAGCTGTACGCCCGGGTGCGGTCGGCCCGGACCGCCGCCCACCACGCCGTCGGGGAACCGGAATCCGGCGGGCTGGCGCTCGCCCAGGCCCTGGAGGTGCTGCGCGCCACCACCGCCGAGACCGCGCATCCGGCCGGCGGCCCGGGGGCAGCCCGGGACGGCGGGGCCCGGGGCTACTTCGAACGGGCCGCCGGGGACGAACTCCTCCTCGGCCCCGTCCAGCTGCTCCGCGACCACGCGGCCCACCGGGCCGGAATGTTCGGCGCGCGGCCGTGCGGGGACGCCGGACACGGGGCCGCGTCCGGGCGGGTGGCGGTCTGATGGCGCCCGGCGTCCGGCTCGTCCAGAAGGTCTCCTCGACCCGGGTCTTCGCGCGGCTCGCCCCGCACGTCGTGCCCGCCATGGACCGCGCGGTCCACCGGCTCACCCGGGGCAAGGTGCTGCTCAGCGCCCGGATGCTGCCCGGGGTGGTGCTCACGGTGCCGGGGGCGCGCAGCGGGCAGCCGCGTACGACCCCGCTGGCCTGCATGCCGCACCCCGGTGCGGACGGCGGCGAGGGCTGGGTCCTGGTGGGCAGCAACTTCGGCCGCCCCGGCCATCCTGCCTGGACGGCCAATCTGCTGGCGCACCCGGAGGCGGCCGTCATCAACTGGAAGGGACGCGACATCCCGGTGACGGCCCGGCTGCTGGCGGGCGAGGAGCGCGCCGGTGTCTGGGCGCTGGCGCTGCGGTTCTGGCCGCCCTATGCCGCGTACCAGTCCCGGATCGACCGGGAGATCCGGCTGTTCCGGCTGGAGCGGCGGGAGGGCGGGGGCGCTCCGGCCCGGGGGGTCTGAGCTGGGGAGCGGCCGGGGGCCGCAGGAGTGTCCCGTCCGGGTACGCCGACGGCGGACCACAGGCGTGGTCCGCCGTCGGTGAGACAGGACCCGGGGCGCGCGGGGCCGCCGCGCTTCGCCCCGCGGGGAGACCGGCCGCGCGTTACTTCGGCGGCTTCTTGCCGGTGATGCCCAGATGCACCAACAGCGCCAGGTTCGGCTTCAGTTCGGCCTGCTTGACGCCCCAGGTGGTGAAGCCCTTCTGGTGCGAGGCGACGGCGGCGAGCATCGCGACCAGGGAACCGGCCATCGCCGCCGCGCTGACGTCCTTGTCGACCTTGCCCTTGGCCTGGAGCTCCTTCACGGAGTCCGTAAGGGAGTTGGTGACCGAGTTCAGGATCTTCATGCGGATCTTGTAGAACCGCTTGTCGCCCTCGGCCGCGCCGAGGTCCACCACGCGGAGGATGGCGTCGTTGCGGCGCCAGAAGTCGAGGAAGCCCTCGACCAGTTCCTCGGCCGCGTGCCAGCCCGACTTGCCGACCCAGGAGCGCCCGGCGACCAGTTCGGTCAGTCCGGCACCCTCCTTGGCCATTTCCTCGGCGATTTCGAGAACGGCGCCCTCGACGTCCGGGAAGTACTGGTAGAAGGTCGCGGGTGAAGTCCCCGCCTTCCGGGCGACGTCGATGACTTTGACGTCCCGGTACGGCGAGGAACTGAGCATCTCGCTGAGGCAGTCGAGCAGCTTCTGCCGCGTCGCCTGACCGCGTCGACCGGCCACGCGGCCGTCGACGGTGCGTACTTGTCCTGTCATGCCGTCAGCTTACCGACGGGTGATCGGAGCGCGATTCGGCCGAGTGCAAATGGGGTGCGGGGCAGGTGTGATGGGGGGAACGGGGGGATTTCGGGGGGTGCGCCCCGGGCTCTCCCGGCCCTTCCCCACGGAGTGATTAGTGTTATCAACAGCCTGTGGACAACTTTGGTGGATAACTTTCCGTGAGGGCGGGGTGACCACGGCGCGCGGAGTGCTCTGTATCGAATGTGTGTTCGCATGTGGTGGGCCGGGGAGCGCGTCGCGGGCCGCGCGGCTACGTTGGGTGTGACGAGCGTCACCGCTACGGAAGGAGCCGGGCCATGGCCGCATTCGCACGGTCCGCCCCGTGCTGGGTGGATGTGCAGCTCCCCGACCTCGAAGCCGGCAAGCGCTTCTACGGGGAGCTGTTCGGCTGGACCTTCCGGCCCGGCGACGGCCCGTACGCCGACGCGCTCAGCGAGGGCCGGCTCGTCGCCGCCCTCGCCGCCAAACAGGACGGCCGGATGCCCACCGCCTGGGGCGTCTACTTCGCCACCGACGACATCGGCGCCACCGTCGCCCTCATCCGCGAGCACGGCGGCCAGATCATCACCACCCCCGTCCGGGCCGGGCTCTCCGGAATCCTCGCCCAGGCCGCCGACCCCGGCGGCGCGGTCTTCGGCCTCTGGCAGGCCGCCGAACGCAAGGGCTTCCAGAAGCAGAACGAACCCGGCTCCTTCTGCTGGACCGAGGTCTACACCCGCGACAAGGAGCACGTGGACGCCTTCTACGAGGCCGTCTTCGGCTTCCGCTCCACGGACCTCGACGCGTCGGGACCCGGCGACCCCGGCACCGCCGAATCCGGCGTCGACTTCCGCATGTGGTCCCCGGAGGGCACCGAACCGGGCCCCGACACCGCCGTCGGCGGGCGCAGCGTCATCACCGACGCCTTCCCCGCCGAGATGCCCAGCTACTTCCTCAGCTACTTCGCCGTCGCCGACTGCGACACCACCGCCGAGACCGTCCAGCGGCTCGGCGGCCGGATCTCGGCGGAGCCCTTCGACATCCCGTACGGGCGGATGGCCGTCGTCCAGGACGACCAGGGCGCCGTCTTCGCCGTACTCCAGCCGCCCCCGTCCTGACGCGTCGCCCGCCTCCCCGGGCACGGCCGCGGGCCCCGGCTGTCCCGAAAGCCCGAAAGCTTCCCGTGTCCCGAAAACAGCCGGAGTGGTACGGGACACCCCGATCCGCCCCCGGGTTCGCCACCGGAGCCTCGGCCAGGAAGAATCGGGGTGCGCACCGCCGGGTGGTGCCCACGGATGAGACGCTGCACACGGCGGGTTTTTCGCGGACCTCAGATCTTTGGGGTCCGTACGGGGAGGTGGCAGGCAAGTGGTGGAGCAGCTGACGCAGCACGACCCGAGGCGGATCGGCCCGTTCGAGGTGCTGGGACGGCTCGGGGCCGGCGGCATGGGGCTGGTCTATCTCGCCCGCTCGGCGTCCGGCCGGCGGGTGGCGATCAAGACGGTCCGTACGGAACTGGCCGAGGACCAGCTGTTCCGGGTCCGCTTCACGCGCGAGGTCGAGGCGGCCCGCGCGGTCAGCGGTTTCTACACGGCCGCCGTGGTCGACGCGGACCCGCGCGCCGCCGTGCCGTGGCTCGCCACCGCCTATGTGCCGGCGCCCTCGCTCGAAGAGATAGTGAATGAGTGCGGGCCGATGCCGACGCAGGCCGTGCGCTGGCTCGCCGCGGGCATCGCCGAGGCCCTCCAGTCCATCCACGGCGCGAAGCTCGTCCACCGCGACATGAAGCCCTCCAACGTGCTGGTCGTCGAGGACGGCCCCCGGGTCATCGACTTCGGCATCGCCTCCGGGGTCTCCAACACCCGGCTCACCATGACGAACGTCGCCGTGGGCACCCCCGCCTACATGTCGCCCGAGCAGGCCCGGGACTCCCGCAGCGTCACCGGGGCCAGCGACATCTTCTCGCTCGGCTCGACCCTGGTCTTCGCCGCGACCGGGCACGCCCCGTTCCACGGGGCCAACCCCGTCGAGACCGTCTTCATGCTGCTGCGCGAGGGCCCCGACCTCGCCGGACTGCCCGAGGACCTGCGCCCGCTCATCGAGTCCTGCATGCAGATGGACGCCGCGCTGCGCCCCACCCCGGCCGAGCTCCAGGCCCAGCTCGCCCCGCACCTCTTCGCCTCCGGCGGCGACGACAGCGGCACCGCGTCGGCCTGGCTGCCCGCCGAGGCCACCGCGATGATCGAGCAGCGCCGGGGCGGTGGCCGCGCCCCCGCCGCCCGGCCCGCGCCCGCCGCCCCGCCGCAGCGGAGCGCCGACTGGGACAACGCCTGGCGCCCCGGCGAGAACCCGCCCCCGCCGCCGCCCGCCGTCCCGCCCGCCCCCGCCCCGGTGCCCGACGCCGGCGGTCCCGTACGCCTCCAGGGCGCGGCCGTGCCGATCGGGCCCGGCCCCCGGGCCCAGGACGTGCGCGCCTCCGCCGGTGCGGCCGAGGCCGGTCCGGCGACCGACTGGGTGCGCCCGCCCGCCGGGATGAACGGCGCCGCCGCCACGCACGCCCCCGTACCCGCCCCGGCCCCCGCGCCCGAGCCCGGACCGGCCGCGCCGGACCGCTGGCGGCCCTGGCGTTTCCGCATGTCCAACGATGTGTGGGGCACCCCGGTCGTCGTCGGCGATCTGCTCTACGTGACGTCCTTCGAGGTGCACGCGCTGGACACCGGCAACGGGCGGCGCCAGTTCAAGACCCGGGACGTGGCCTGGGCGATGGCCGTCGACGGCGGCAGCATCCACGCCTCCGACGGCCCCTCGCTCTACGCCCTGGACGCGACGAGCGGCGCCGAGCGCTGGCGGGTGCAGTGCGAGGCCTGGGTGTACGCGCTGCGCGCCGAGCGCGGCACCGTCGTCACCGCCACCCGCGGCGGCGGCGTCCAGGCCTGGGAGGCGGCCACCGGCGAACGGCTCTGGGAGATCACCGGGGCGCAGACGGACTTCGAGACGGCGGAGGCCGGACCGGCACTCCACGACGGCACGGTCTACCTCTGGCAGGACGCCCGGCTGCGGGCCGTCGACGCCCGCACCGGCACCGAGCGCTGGTCCTACCCGGTCGGCGACGCCGCCTCCTGCGGCGGTGTGCCGGTCCGGGTGACCCCGGCCGCGGACGGCTACGCGTACATCGCGGCCGGGACCCGCGTCCTCGCCGTGGACATCGCCGCCGGCCACGTCCGCTGGCACTTCGAGGCCCCCGCGGTCTTCCTCTCCCCGCCCGCCTTCGCGCCCGGCCCGGCGGTGACCGGCGGTGGGGTCTACCTCGCGGACTACCTCGGCACCGTCTACGCCCTGGACGCCTCCACCGGCAAGGACCGCTGGCGCATCGCCACGGAGTCCCGCCAGTCGATCGAACCGGTGCTGGTGGAGGCGGGCAACGTGCACGTCGGCAGCGGCAGCGCGCTCTACACCCTGGACGCGGTCACGGGCACCCCGAAGTGGCGGTTCGCCGCGGGCGGCGAGGTCGTGGGCGCCCCGGTCGTCGCCGACGGGCGGGTCCACTTCGGCTCCGCCGACCACGTCCTGTACACCCTCGACGCGGCGGGCGGCCAGCTCCGCTGGAAGCTCGCGACCGGCGGCGAGATCACCGGCTCGCCCGTCGCCCAGGGCGGCGTCGTCTACGCCTGCAGCAAGGACCGCTGCGTGTACGCGCTGGACGCGGTCAAGGGCACGGGCACGGGGAACAGGGCGCGGTAGCCCCTCAGCCGGTGTCCTTCGGGGGACGCGGCTCCCCGGGCGGCGGCGGGGCCGGGCGGCTGCCGGTCCCCGGACCCGCGTCCCGGCCCGGTCCGGCCTCCGGTCCCACGTACGGCTCCGCCTCCGGCTCCGGCCAGGGGCTCGTCTGGACCGACGGGCCCGGCTCGCGGGTGGGCGGCCAGGTGTCGGGATCCGCCGAATCCGGCGGGGTGTACGGCGGCTCGGCGCGGACCTCGCGGGGCCGCCCGGACATCAGCGCGGCGCCCAGCAGGAGCAGCACCCCGCCGGCCGCGGCGCTCGCCACGCCCTCGTCGAGCCCCGATCCGTCGCCCGCGACCGTCAGGCTCCCCTCCGCCTGTCCCTGGCGCACCATCCACAGCACGGTGAAGCCGAGCACCAGCACGCCCGCGACCGCCACCAGCGGCCGGAAGCGCAGCACGACGCCCACGACGGCCAGGACGGCGGCCACGAGGAAGGGCAGCAGGATCGAGCCGAGGACGGCGGGGCGGTCCCCGGTGATCCCGGTGAACAGGTCGTCGACGCGGTAGTACCGCCCGAGGCGGCCGTCGTACCAGTCACGGAAGGGGCTCTGCACGGCGGCCGCCGCTCCTAGGAGAGCGACGACGGAACCCAGGACGTTGCGGATCATCTCCGGCCTCCCGCGGACGATGGCCATCGCCCTCGCTCCGACGCTACGCCGGGCCTCCGGGTGCCGCCACCAGACGGACCATGACGCACCTGTGACAGGACCATGACCGGGGTGCCGGAACGTGGGCGGGATGCTGTGCGCTACGTTGTCGCGCGCCCGTTCGACAACGCGCCGACGGACGGCACGCAGGGAACGAGAAGCGGGCACCCGAGGGGGACATGGCGATGGTGAAGCAGCATGTGAAACTGACGGTGGTTCTGGTGGCGGTGGTCCTCGCCCTCACCGGATTCTCCACCAGCGGCAAGGGCCGGGGCGGCAGCGGCAAGAGCAAGTCGCACAGCAGCAGCGGTGGCGGGGGCGGGTGCTCCAACTCCAAGAAGAGCAACGGCACCTACCACGACACGGACTCCGACACCGACTACTCCTCGTCGAGCGGCGGTAGCTCCGGCTCGGTCAGCACCACCCCGACCGCCACCGCGACGGACGCGCCCCAGGTGTACGTCTTCCGCTGCGCCTCGCCCCGCAAGGGCAAGCGCAAGGCCGTCACCGTCTCCACCGCGCGGCTCACCCCGAACGCGACGGCGACCGGCAGCCACACCTACGAGGTCGAGGTGACGTTCCTCGACGCGATCGGCAACACCGTCGACACCGGTTCCGCCTCCACGACGGTGGAGGGCAACGAGACGAAGACCGTCTCCGTGCGCATGGACCACCCGTCGAAGGTGTCCCGCGTCAAGAAGTGCTCGGCCACCGCCGAGCTGCTGTACTGACCTGACCGGGGGCCGCGCGGCCACCCCCCACCGCGGCCGGCCCTTCACCGAGGCCGCCTTCACCGAGGCCGCCTTCACCTCGGCCCTCACCGCAGGCGGAACCCGCCGCCCCTGGCCCGCCCGCCGAACAGCCCGGCCTGCTCCTCGGGCGCCAGGTTCCCGAGCGCGATCAGATGCGGGGCATGGGCGAACGCCTGCGCCCGCGCCGCCTCCTTCGCCGACCACACCGCCCGCACGGTGCCCTGCACCGCCCCGGTGGGGTACGAGGCGATCACCCCGGCGGCCCGCAGTGCCGCCGCCACCGCGCCCCCGGGCTCCGTCACCTCGCTGACCAGCCCCGTCTCGTACGCCCTGCGGGCCGTGACCCGTTCCGCCGTGCCCATCAGGGCCATCCGGGCCACCTCGCCGAACGGCATCCGCTGCGCCATGGCGATCGCCTCGTACGCGCTGACCATGCCGTACGTGGTGTGCGGATCGAAGAACACGGCCTCCTCGGAGGCGACGACGAACTCCGCCTCGCCCAGCAGATAGAACGCCCCGCCGCACGCCATCCCCTCCACGGCGGCGATCACCGGCTTCCACAGGTCGTTCGCCTTCGGTCCGATCGTGAGCAGCGGATCGTCGATGGTGAAGGGCGAGGAGGGCTGCGGGACCTCGGCGTCCCGGTCGATCCCCGTACAGAACGCCCGGCCGCCGGCCCCGGTGAGCACCACCGCCCTGACCGTGTCGTCGCACCGGAACGCCCGCCAGGCGGCGACGAGTTCGGCCGCGGTGGCCAGATCGATCGCGTTGTGCCGCTCGGGCCGGTCCAGGGTGAGCAGGGCTACCCCGGTCGCCTCGTCGGTCTCCGTGCGAAGGCTCATCCGCTCACCGCTCCAGCAGCCAGCGGACCAGCACGGTCCCGGGCGCGACGGGGCAGAACACGGCCCGCACCGGGGCCCCGATCCGCAGCCGCGCCGGGTCGACGGAGTCCAGGGGCGCGTCCGGGCCGCTGACCACATTGCCGACCAGCCGGATGTGCGGGGCCTCGGCGAGTTCGACGACGACCGCGTTGTACGGGGCCTGGGCGGCGTACGCCGGAAGGAGCGGGGGATGCGGCAGCACGTACGACCAGATGCGGCCGCGGCCGCTCGTCTCCCGCCACTCGCTGTCGAACGAGCCGCAGTGCGGGCAGCACGGCCTCGGCGGGAAGCGGAGCCGGCCGCAGTCCGGGGCGGCGCACGCCTGGACGCGCAGTTCGCCGCGGGCCGCGTACTCCCAGAAGGGGGCGCCGTCGTCGTCGACGACGGGCAGCAGAAGATCGTCCATCGCGGTTCAGCTCCTCAGCAGTACGGCGGAGGTGGGGACGCCCTCCCCGGCGGTGACCAGGCAGGTCGAGGCGTCGGGGACCTGGGCGGTGGAGGTGCCGCGCAGTTGTTTGACGCCCTCGTTGATGAGGTTGAAGCCGTGGACGTAGCCCTCGCTCAGGCCGCCGCCACCGGTGTTGATCGGCAGCCGGCCGCCGCTCTCCAGTGCCCCGCCCTCGGTGAACGCGCCGCCCTCGCCGCGTCCGCAGAAGCCGTACCCCTCCAGGGAGAGCGGGATGAGCGGGGTGAAGGCGTCGTAGATCTGGGCCACGTCGACGTCCCCGGGCCCGAAGTCGGCCTGTTTCCAGAGCTGCCGGGCGGCGGCCCAGGCGGGGCCGGTGAGCGGGTCGTCGTTCCAGTAGTTGACCATCCCGTGGTGCTGGGCGGGCAGGCCCTGGGCGACCGAGTGGAGGTAGACGGGCCGCTGCCGGCAGTCCCGGGCCCGTTCGGCGGAGACGATCACGCAGGCCAGCGCCCCGTCGGTCTCCAGGCAGTTGTCGAAGAGGCAGAGCGGCTCGCTGATCCAGCGCGAGGTCATATACATGTCGCGGGTCAGCGGCCGTTCGTACATCACGGCGTCCGGGTTCTGGTTGGCGCGGTTGCGGCAGGCGAGGGCCACGTTGAAGAGGTGGTCGCGGGTGGCCCCGTACTCGTGCATGTAGCGCCGGGCGAGCATGCCGATCTCGTCGGCGGGGCGCAGCAGCCCGTAGGGCCGGGTCCACTGGGCGGGGGTGGGCAGCTGCACCGCGGTGTTCTTCCAGGGGCGCGGGCCCGAACCGCGTTTGCGCGAGCGCCAGGCGACGCCGACGCTCGCCTGCCCGGTGGCGACGGCGGCGGCCAGATGCGCGAGCGTCGCGCAGGAACCGCCGCCGCCGTAGCCGACCTTGCTGAAGAAGGTGACGTCCCCGGCGCCGATCGCCTTGGCGACCTCGACCTCGTCGGTCTCCTCCATGGTGTACGAGGCGAACGCGTCCACCTCCGACGGGGCGATGCCCGCGTCGTCGAGCGCGGCGAGGATCGCCCGGCACGCCAGGGTCTTCTCGGACTCGGGCAGGTGTTTCGCGAACTGCGTCTGCCCGATCCCGGCTATCGCCGCCTTGTCCTTGAGCGTCCCCACCGCCACCTCCGAGGCCGTCACGACTGCTGACAGCGGCAGAGGCTACAGCTAATCTGACGGATAGTCAGCTACGAGGGCTCCAGCGGTTGTCCGGTGGGGATTCCGTTCGGCGGGAGGGCACGAGATGCGCGGCGACGAGGAATGGTCCACCGTCCCCGACCTGGTACGCGCGGCGGCGCGCCGCCACGGCGACCGCGAGGCGGTGGTGGACGGCCGGACCCGCGTCACGTACGCGGAACTGGGCGAGCGGGTGGAGCGGGCCGCCGCCGCGTGCATGGCGAACGGGGTGGAGCAGGGGGACCGGGTCGCGATCTGGGCACCGAACACCCTGGACTGGATCGTCTCCGCGCTGGGCGCGGTGACCGCGGGCGCGGTCCTCGTCCCGCTCAACACCCGCTTCAAGGGCACGGAGGCGGCGTACGTCCTGGAACGCAGCCGCGCCAAGCTCCTGTTCGTCACGGGCACCTTCCTCGGCACCTCGTACGTGGCCTCCCTGCGCCGGGCCGAGGCGGACCTGCCGCATCTGGAGAAGGTGGTGGTCCTCGCCGACACCGCGCCGGAGGCGGAGGACTACCTCACCTGGAAGGACTTCCTGGCGACGGGGGAGGGGACATCCGCCGGGCGGGTATGGCAACGGGCCGACGCCGTCCCCGCCTCGGCCCCCTCCGACATCATCTACACCTCGGGCACCACCGGCCGCCCCAAGGGTGCCGTCATCACCCACGCCCAGACCCTGCGCTGCTACGCGATCTGGAGCGAACTGGCCGGGCTGCGCGAGGGCGACCGCTATCTGATCGTGAACCCGTTCTTCCACACCTTCGGCTACAAGGCCGGTGTCATCGCCTGCCTGATGCGCGGGGCGACGATGATCCCGCAGCCGGTCTTCAACGTGGACACGGTCCTCGCCAACATCGCCGCCGAACGCGTCTCGGTCCTCCCCGGCCCGCCCACGCTGCACCAGTCGCTCCTGGACCACCCCGCCCGCTCCTCCCACGACCTCTCGGCCCTCCGTCTCGTCGTGACCGGCGCCGCCGTGGTCCCCCTCCGGCTCGTCGAACGGCTCCGCACGGAACTGAACATCGCCACGGTCCTCACCGCCTACGGCCTCTCCGAGGCGAGCGGCATCGTCACCATGTGCCGCCGCGGCGACCCCGCCGAGGTCATCGCCTCCACCTCCGGCCGCGCCATCCCCGGCACCGAACTCCGCGTCCTGGCCGCCCCCGGCGAACCCGGCGAGATCCTCGTCCGCGGCTTCCACGTCATGCGCGGCTACTTCGAGGACCCCGAGACCACGGCCGCCACGGTCACCCCCGACGGCTGGCTGCACACCGGCGACGTCGGCGTCCTCGACGCGTCGGGCAACCTGCGCATCACCGACCGCATCAAGGACATGTTCATCGTCGGCGGCTTCAACGCCTACCCCGCCGAGATCGAACAGCTCCTCGGCCTCCACCCGGACGTGGCCGACGTGGCCGTGATCGGCGTCCCCGACCCCCGCCTGGGCGAGGTCGGCAAGGCGTACGCGGTCCGCCGGCCGGGGGCGACGCTGACGGCGGACGACCTCATCGCCTGGTCGCGGCGCGAGATGGCCAACTACAAGGTGCCGAGGTCGGTGGAGTTCGTGGCCGAGCTGCCGCGCAACGCGAGCGGGAAGGTGCTGAAGGGGGAGCTGCGGGGGCGGTCCGATCGCTCCGCAGGGTGAAGTGGTCACTCTATGTGATGAACCGACTCCGCCCGGCCGCTCGGGTGCGGAGTATGGTGCAAGGTATGGCAACCAAGAAGTACACCGTCACGCTGCCCGAGGAGCTCGCGGAGGAGATCCGCAAGGAGGTCGGCCCCGGAGCCTTCAGCGCGTATGTCACCCGTGCCATAGAGCGGCAGCGCGAGCACGACCGGCTGGGGGAGCTGGTGGAGCGGCTGTTGGAGGAGCACGGTCCGCTGACCGAGGCCGAGGAGACGGCGGCCGAGAAGGAGAGGCGCGACATCGAGCGCTGGTTCGAAGAGCGCGAGTCCGCCTCCGACGCGCGGCCGGAAGCCGCCTGATGCCGGAGATGACGTACGTGTTGGACAGTGAGGCCCTCTCCAGGGTCGCCCTGAACGACCGCGCCATGGCCGTGACGCTCGCGAAGGCCCATCGGTCGAACGTCCGCGTCGTGACGAGTTCCATGACGCTCATCGAGGCGTATCACAGCAGGATCCGGCAACCCGTCTGGGACTGGGCGATGGCGCGGGTCGTCGTCGAACCCGTCACCAAGGCCATCGCCGACGAGGCCATCCGCCTCCTCCGCGCCACCGGCCTCCACGGCCACAAGTACGCGATCGACGCCGCCCTCGCGGTGATCGCCGGCCGTCAGCGCGGTCGCGTGGTCGTGTTCACCTCGGACGAGGACGACTTGGGGAAGCTGTGCGGGGCGGGGGTGCTGGTGCGGGGCGTGTAGCCGCCGCACCGAGGCCGCCCCCGGACATGCAACGGCCGCGGTGGCTCCCCCTCCGCGCCACCGCGGCCGTTCCCCCGTCGAGAGAAGTCGTCAGTTGGCCGGCTCCGACGTGGCGTGCATGTCGTTGGTGGAGGCCTCGCCGCCGGTCGCGTGCATGTCCAGAGGCTTGATCGGGCTGCCCGTGGCGTGCATGTCCTGCGTCGTTATCTGGCCCGCGTCCTCCCCGGTGGCGTGCATGTCCTCCGGCTTGAGCTCCAGATCCTTCTTCGCGTCAGCCATGATCGTCTGCTTCCCTCGGCTATCTGTGATGGGTCGGTGAGGCCCGCCCGGCTGTTCCCCCGTGGACTGCCGGGCGGGCGTCTCCAGAGCCGCTCACCTTAGTGCTACGGCTTCGGCGTCAACCCGTCTGCCCCCCGACGCGGCGGATTGACATGGATGAGATTGCCGGGCCGGGATAAACGATTGATGAACGCCCCGCACAGGCGTTACGAGGCCGCCGCCGAGGCGACGGAGGACAGCAGCACGCGCACGCTCGTGGCTTCCTGGGAGCCGAGCCGCTCGTAGATGGTCAGGGCCTCGCGCCAGCACACATGGGCCCGGCCGAACTGCCCGATGCTGTTGAGCGCGCGGCCCAGCACGGTGAGGACGTTCCCCCGCCGCCACTCGCCACCGATTCCCCGGAGGGCCGTCAGGGCCTGTTCCGCCTTGGTCGCTGCGTCGGCGGGTCTGCCCCACGCGAGGTCCACCTCCGACAGCCGGAAGAGGGCCATCCCCTCCCACAGGCGCTGCCTGCTGTCCCGGAAGGTGCCGAGCGCCTCCATGAGGACCTCGGAAGCCGCGCCGAACTGCCCGCTCTGGGTCAGCGCCATGCCGAGGGCGTAGCGCCCGTTGGCACTGCGCAGCGCGTGCCCGAGGCTGTTGTAGATCGCGATGCCCTGCTCGGCCAGGGAGACCGCGCTCTCGGTGCGTCCGGTGGCGAGGTGGATGCGCGAGAGGTTGCACAGCGCGCTGGCCTCGCCCGGACGGTCCTCGATGCGGCGGAAGCGGTCGATGGCCAGGCTGAGGTACTTCTCGCCGTCCGCGTGCCGGTTCTCGTACAGGGCCATGATCCCGAGCGCGTTCGGCGCCCAGCATCCCGGCAGCGGGTCGGAGGTGGTCCCGACGAGCTCCATGACCTGTTCCGACTCGTCACGGGCCTGGTCGAAGCGGCCCGAGGTGTGGTGCACGTCGGCCAGTGTCATGAGGGCCCGTACCTCGGTGCGGCGGTCGCCGGCCCGGCGGGCGGCCGTGAGCACCGTGAGGGCGGTGGACTCGTACTGCTTCGCGTCCGTGCCGGACTCGCCCAGGTCGAGCGCCGCCCACAGCAGATCGACCGAACGGGGCAGGGTGTCGGGCGAGGACGACTGCCGTACGCAGGACAGGAGCGGGCCCGCCTCGGCGTACAGCCAGTCGCGGGCGGCGTTCCTGCTCAGGAACGACAGCCCGGCGCGATCCGTCGGCTCCAGATGGTCCACCAGCCGGTCCCCCGGCCGCTCCAGCGCGTACACCCCCGCCGCCGTCGCCAGATAGAAGTCCAGCAGCCGCGACAGCGCCCGGTCCTTCTCCTGCGGGGGCTGTTCGTCGCGGTCGGCGCAGGAGCGGGCGTAGAGGCGGACGAGGTCGTGGTAGCGGTAGCGGCCGGGGGCGGCGGATTCGAGGAGGCTGGTGTCGACGAGGGCTTCGAGGAGGTCCTCGGCCTCGTGGACGTCGAGGTCCAGGAGGGCCGCCGCGGCGGCCAGGGAGATGTCGGGGCCGTCGGCGAGGCCCAGGAGGCGGAAGGCGCGGGCCTGGGCGGGTTCGAGCTGGCCGTAGCCGAGTTCGAAGGTGGCCTTGACCGCGAGGTCGCCGGCCTGGAGCTCGTCCAGGCGGCGGCGCTCGTCGGCGAGCTTGGCGGCGAGGACGGAGACCGTCCAGGTGCGGCGGGAGGCCAGCCGGGAGGCGGCGATGCGGATGGCGAGGGGGAGGAAGCCGCAGGCGGCGACCACGTCGAGGGCGGCCTCGCGCTCGGAGTTGATGCGTTCCTCGCCCACGATGCGGGTGAAGAGCTGGAGCGCCTCCTCGGGCGACATCACATCGAGGTCGACGAGGTGCGCGCCCGCCAGATCGACCATCCGGACCCGGCTGGTGACCAGGGCGGCGCAGCCCTCGGTGCCGGGGAGCAGCGGGCGGATCTGGGCCGCGTCGTGGGCGTTGTCCAGGAGGACGAGGACCCGGCGGCCGTCCAGCGTGGAGCGGTAGAGCGCGGCGCGCTCGTCCAGCGAGTCGGGGATCGCGGAGTCCGCCGTGCCCAGCGCCCGCAGGAACGCGCCGAGCACCGTCTCCGGCTCGGCGGCCCGGGAACCGGCGCCCTGGAGGTCGACGTAGAGCTGGCCGTCGGGGAAGTGCCGGCGGGCCTGGTGGGCGACGTGCACGGCGAGCGTCGTCTTGCCGACACCGCCGATACCGGCCAGGGCGGAGACGGCCATCACGGAGCCCTCGGCGGTGGCGAGGCGGTCGCCGAGTTCGCGGACGAAGGAGGCCCGGCCGGTGAAGTCCGGGACCGTCGCCGGGAGCTGCGCCGGGCGGACCGGTGCGGGCGCCGGGGCCGGTTCGTCCGCCGGGCGGGCCAGTTCCTCGTCGGCGCGCAGGATGCGCTGCTGGAGCTGGGCCAGCTCGGGGCGCGGGTCCACGCCCAGCTCCTCGGCGAGCAGCCGGCGGGTGTCCGCGTAGACGGCCAGCGCCTCGGCCTGCCGGCCGCTGCGGTACAGCGCCACCATCAGCAGCTCGCGCAGCCGCTCGCGCAGCGGGTGGGCGGCGGTGAGCGCGGTCAGTTCGGAGACCGCCTCCGCGTGGCAGCCGACCTCCAGGTCCAGATCCAGCCGGGTCTCGGTGAGCTGGAGCCGCCACTCCTCCAGCCGGGTGCGCTGGTTGTCGGCGTAGGGGCCGGGCACGGAGGCCAGCGCCTCGCCGTCCCACAGCGCCAGCGCCTCGTTCAGCAGCACCCGTGCCCGGCAGCGGTCGCCCGAGGCACGGGCCTTCTCCGCCTCGGCCGCCCGTTCCTGGGCGCGCGTCAGATCGAGCGCGTCCGGGGCGACCCGCATCGCGTAGCCGCCGGAGTCGCTGGCCAGGGTCAGGGGGCCCAGGGTCTTGCGGAGCCGGGAGGCGTAGGTGCGTACGGCGGCCAGCGCCTGCGAGGGCGGGTCCTCGCCCCAGATGGCGTCGATGAGTTCGGCGGCGGTGGCCGTCCGGCCGCTCCGCAGCAGCAGCGCGGTGAGCAGGGCGCGCTGCTGGGGTGATCCGGACGGCAGCGTCTCCTCCCCGCGCCGGGCCCGTACCGGACCGAGCACGGAGAAGTGCAGCCCCGTGTCCTGTACGGCCTCCCGCTCCGGGGCGCGCTGCTCCGGAACACGTATCCGCGGCCCGACGTCACGGCCCATTGCTGCCTCCTGTCCCACCCTGTGCGCTGCCCGGCACGATCCGCAGATGTCCCGATCCCTCCGGGGCCATCCGGATTGCTCCATACCGTTGGTATCGCCGTCAACAGTCTGCCTTGTGAAGGGGCGAATCGTCAGCCACGGGTGACTCTCTGCACAAGCCCTCGACAACGATTGTGGAACGGGCCCCGGCACAGATAGCTGACGGTTCGTCAGATCAGCGCTACCGTGGAACGCATGGAGACCTTCCCGAAGATCATCTCGGTGGACGACCACACGGTGGAGCCCGCTCATGTCTGGCGGGACCGGCTCCCGTCCCGGTACGCCGACTCCGGACCGCGCATCGTCCGCGCACCGCTCAAGGAAATGACCTTCATGGGCGGCAAGTTCGCCCCCGTGATGGGCGCCCGGGGCGACGAGGGGCCGATCGGCGACTGGTGGGTGTACGAGGACCTGCACCGCCCGCTCACCCGGCTGGACACCGCCGTCGGCTACGACAGGGACGAGATCAGGCTCGAAGTCATCACGTACGAGCAGATGCGCCCCGGCTCGTTCTCCGTGCCCGAGCGCCTCGCCGACATGGACGTCAACCACGTCCAGTCCGCCCTCTGCTTCCCGACCTTCCCCCGCTTCTGCGGCCAGACCTTCACCGAGGCCAAGGACCGGGAGCTGGGACTGCTCGCGGTGCGCGCGTACAACGACTGGATGGTCGAGGAGTGGTGCGGCCCCGACGCGCACGGCCGGCTCATCCCGCTCACCCTCATCCCGCTCTGGGACGCGGAACTGGCCGCTGCCGAGGTCCGCCGCAACGCCGCCCGCGGGGTGCGCGCCGTCGCCTTCTCCGAGATACCCCCGCATCTGGGACTGCCGTCCATCCACACGGACGACTGGGACCCCTTCCTGCGCGCCTGCGACGAGACGGGGACGGTGATCGCCATGCACATCGGCTCGTCCTCGAAGATGCCGTCCACCTCCGCCGACGCCCCGCCGGCCGTCGGCTCCACCATCACCTTCGCCAACTGCTGCTTCTCGATGGTGGACTGGCTGATGAGCGGCAAGTTCGAACGCTTCCCGAACCTGCGGATCATGTACGCGGAGGGCCAGATCGGCTGGATCCCCTACATCCTGGAGCGCGCCGACGTGGTCTGGGAGGAGAACCGCGCCTGGGGCGGCGTCGCCGACAAGGTCCACCGCCCGCCGTCGGAGCTCTTCGCCGATCACGTCTTCGGCTGCTTCTTCGACGATGCTTTCGGGCTCAAGAACCTCGACGCGATCGGGGTGGGGAACGTACTGTACGAGACGGACTACCCGCACTCCGACTCGACCTGGCCCAAGTCGCGCGAGGTCGGCGAGGCGCAGATGGGCCACCTGGACGCCCACGTGGTGGACCGCATCGTGCGGGGCAACGCCATCGACCTGCTGGGTCTGACCGCCGAAGGACTATGGGCGGGGCCCGGTACAGGGGCCTGAACCAGGGCCCCGCAAGGGGCCTCGGACAGAGGCCCTTCGAGGGAGGGGGGCCCGGCCCCGGCCGGGCAGTACTCGGCCGGGCCCCCGCCCCGCGACCCGATCAGCCTGCGGTCAGCGGCTCCTGAAGCTCCGTCACCCACTGCGACTCGTCCTCGGGGCACTCCAGGCTCACCTCGCGCGCGTACCCCGCCGAACCGCGTCCGCTCGCGTCGATCCACCGGGCCAGCGTCTGCGCCGTCGGCAGCACCGTGGCCATCGGACCCCGGTGTACGACGGTCGCCGCCTCCACCGGCTCCAGCTCCACCACCGTGACGCCCGTGTCGCCCACCGGCCCCACCGGGGCGGAGACCGTCACCCCGGCGTGCACGACGATCGCGCCGCCGCCCTCCGGGGCGTCCTCGTACCGGGCGATCCCCGGGCCCGACGGCCGGACCCCGGCCCCCTCCAGCAGCGGGAAGAGCCGCTCGTACAGCGGCCGGATCACCGGAGTGATGTCCTCCGGCTCATAGCTCGCGGCGATCCCCGTCAGCTCCGCGACCCGCACCGCCGGGATGGTCTTGATCACGACATCGTCCGTGGACATGTGTCCCTCGCTCTCGATCGACCGGAGCCTCGCCTCGACCTGGACGAGCCGCGCCGCGGCCCGCGCCATCGCCTCCTCCAGCTCCGCCCGGCGCAGCCGCAGCATGCCCCGCAGCTCCTCCGGGTCCACCTCCTCGTCCAGGACGGCCCGCACCTGCTGGAGCGTGAAGCCGAGGTCCTTGAGGGCGATGATCCGGTTGAGCCGGGCGAGCTGGGCGGCACCGTAGTGGCGGTAGCCGTTGGCGGGGTCGGTACGGTCGGGATGCAGCAGTCCGACCGCGTCGTAATGACGCAGCATGCGGACCGACACCCGTCCGTACCGGGCGAAGTCTCCGATGGTGAACATGATGTCTCCCAGTGCACGGCCTCACACGGTGTCAGGGTCAAGCATCCCCCGTCGCCCCGAGGGCTGTGACCCAGGTCACCGGAACCCGGCGTCCGCCGCGGACAGGTCCTGACGTGGAGCATTCCCTGAGAGCCCGGATACGGGCAGGCGACCCGGACGCCTTCGGCACCCTCTTCGACGACCACGCCCGCACGGTCTTCCGTTACGCGGCGCGGTCGACGGGCGACGCGGCCGGGGCGGAGGACATCGTCTCGCTGACCTTCCTGGAGGCGTGGCGGCTGCGCACCACCCTGCGCGACTCCGACGAGGAGCTGAAGCCCTGGCTGCTCGGCATCGCCACCAACGTCCTGCGCAACACCCGGCGCGCCGCCCGCCGCCACGACGCGGCCCTGACCCGCGTCCCGGTCCGGCCCGCCGTGCCCGACTTCGCCGACGAACTCGTGGGCCGCATCCACGACGCGGAGCAGCTCACGGCGGCGCGGGCGGCGCTCGCCCGGCTGCGCCCCAAGGAGCGGGAGGTCTTCCTGCTCTGCGTCTGGGACGGACTGGACTACCGGCAGGCCGCCCGCGCGCTCGGCGTCCCCGTCGGCACCGTCCGCTCCCGGCTCTCCCGGGCCAGGAAGCGGCTGCGCGTCCTCACCGAGGACGAGATCAAGAAGTTCGAGAAAACCGCAAGAAACATGGAACTACCGGGATCAGCCGGACAGTACCCGAGTGACCGCGCCACCGCGGTCCGGTCGAACGAAAGGGAGGGGAACCGATGAGTGCCGACGCCGAGAAGGTCGCCCGGGAGCTCCGGGCGCGGCTGCCCGAGCCGCACGGACCGGTCCTGCCGAGCGACCGCCAACGGCTGCTCAAGGAGTACGTGATGAACGAGATCCACCAGGCCGGGGCCGGGGAGAAGGCGGCGGCGGGCAGCACCCGCCCGCGCCGGCTGCGCGGCTGGTACGCCGTGCCGGTCGGCATGGTCGCCGCCGGGGCGCTGGCCTTCACCTTCCTGGCCGGTCCCGGCCAGGGCGGCGGGGACACCGGCTACCACCTCAGCGCCGCCCCGGTCGTCCAGGTCGAGGTCGCCTCGGCCGACGGCGTGGGCGCGCTCATGGAGAACGTCGCCCGCCACGCGGAACAGGGCCCGGCCCCCCGCGTCCGCGCGGACCAGTTCGTGTACGTGCGCTCGCACTACTCCAACATGCAGGCGAAGGAGGGCGAGGCCTTCCAGCTGAAGACGTACTACCGCGAGTCCTGGACCTCCCAGAACCCCGACGAGGTGCAGAGCCGGCTCAAGCAGCCCGGCGACGACCTCGTCTGGTCCGAGCCCGACGAGGAGGGGCTGCGCCGGTACAACCGGAACCACACCTACGCCGCGCTGGAGAAGCTGCCCACGGAGAAGGGCGCCCTGCTGCGGAAGCTCCGCGCGGACGCCGCGTACACCGGCTCCTCCGACCAGGACCTCTTCGACTACGTCGGCGGTCTGATCGGTGAGTCGATCCTGCCGCCCGAGACCGGCGCCGCGATCTACCGCGCCGCCGCCGGCATCCCCGGCGTCGTCATGGTGAAGAAGGCCCAGGACGGCGACGGCCGGCCCGGCGTCGCACTCGCCCGCACCGACGAGCGGACGCACGAACGCAAGGAGCTGGTGTTCGACGCCAACAGTTACGACTATCTGGGACTGCGTTCCTATCTCGTCCGGAACACCGAACTGGGCAAGAAGGGCACCGTCACCGAAATGCAGGCGGTACTCGACCGGGGTGTCGTGAACAGCCGCGACGAGACGCCCGGGAAGTAATCGCACACCCGGATGACGGGTGCCGGGCGGAATGACCGCTATTCCGTCCGGCACCCGCCCGGGGCCGTACAACGGGCAGGAGCCCCGCTTCTCCGCCGGAACGGAGGAGCGGGGCTCCTTGGGTACTGCATATGCGGCCGCGATCGGCCGACCTGGCAACTAGGCCGGGGTGACGTTCTCAGCCTGCGGGCCCTTCGGACCCTGAGTGACGTCGAAGTTCACGACCTGGTTCTCCTCGAGGGAGCGGAACCCGGACGCGTTGATCGCGGAGTAGTGGACGAAGACATCCGGGCCGCCGCCGTCCTGGGCGATGAAGCCGAAGCCCTTTTCAGCGTTGAACCACTTGACGGTTCCGGTAGCCATAAGCCCTCCTTGGGCCAAAGGGTTGCCCTGCTCCAGAACCTGCAAAGAAGTCTGAAAACTACAAAAGCCTGCGGGGTTACATGCTCCGCAGGCTCTGTACTGCAAGGGAAACCAAACTGCAACTTGGCGACGAGCCTAGCACGCAGCCTGTGCCGAGGGGTAGAGGGAAAGATCACTTCACCCGGATGTTTGATTGCCGTGCGGATGAGCGTCCCGAGAGCGTCTTCCGGGTGACTCCCGAAGCCTTCCGGAGGGCCGCTCGCAGAGCCAATGCGGGGTCTTCGTGAAGAAGTGGTGCGCGACACCGCGCGCCCCCGGTGGGGCGCGCCGAGGGGTACGGGTCTAGCCTCGCGATGTGGACAATTCAACCGTCTCAACCGTCGCAGGCGACGACCGTCGCAGCCGGCCGCGCGTCGGCCACATCCAGTTCCTGAACTGCCTTCCCCTCTACTGGGGCCTCGCACGGACCGGAACCCTGCTCGATCTGGAGCTGTCGAAGGACACCCCGGAGAAGCTCAGCGAGCAGCTGATCCGAGGCGAGCTGGACATGGGTCCGGTCACCCTCGTGGAGTACCTCCGCAACGCCGACGACCTGGTCGCCTTCCCCGACATCGCCGTCGGCTGCGACGGACCCGTCATGTCGTGCGTCATCGTGTCGCAGCGCCCCCTGGAGGACCTGGACCGGGCCCGGGTCGCGCTCGGCTCCACCTCCCGCACCTCCGTACGCCTGGCGCAGCTGCTGCTCGCCGAGCGGTACGGGGTCACCCCCGACTACTACACCTGCCCGCCGGACCTCGGCCTGATGATGCAGGAGGCCGACGCCGCCGTCCTCATCGGCGACGCCGCGCTCCGCGCCAATCTCCACGACGCGCCCCGGCTCGGGCTCCAGGTCCACGATCTGGGCGCGATGTGGAAGGAGTGGACGGGGCTGCCCTTCGTCTTCGCCGTCTGGGCCGCGCGCAAGGACTATCTGGCCGCCGAGCCGACCGCCGTGCGCCAGGTGCACGAGGCGTTCCTCGCCTCGCGGGACCTCTCCCTGGAAGAGGTCACCAAGGTCGCGGAGCAGGCCGCGCGCTGGGAGGCCTTCGACGCGGAGGTGCTGGAGCGCTACTTCACCACCCTCGATTTCCGATTCGGTCCGGCGCAGCTCGCCGGGGTCGAGGAGTTCGCCCGCCGCACCGGTCCGACGACCGGCTTCCCGTCGGATGTACGGGTCGAACTGCTCGGCGGCTGAATTCCGCAAACGGCGGCGCCGTTCGATCAATCGACCGGAGGGCTCGATCAATCGACCGGATCTCTTCGATAACCGACCGGCGGAACGACACATTCACGCCTTTTGTTGTGGCGAATGATGTCGTTCGTTCCTTCCGGGGCGAAATCGTCGGATGGTTTCCTCTGTGAGCCGATGACCTTCAGAGCCTAGGCTTCGGTCCGAGGTCAGGCCGGTCCACAGGGGGAGTTCGCATATGCAGCCGCTCGAAGCCGGCGACCCGCTGGGCATCGGTGCCTACCGGCTGCTCGGCAGACTCGGGGCCGGCGGCATGGGCCGCGTCTATCTCGGACGCAGCGCGGGGGGCCGTACGGTCGCGGTCAAGGTCGTCCATCCGCACTTCGCGCTCGACGAGCAGTTCCGCGCCCGGTTCCGCCGCGAGGTGGACGCGGCGCGGCGCATCGGCGGCCAGTGGACCGCGCCCGTCCTGGACGCCGACCCGGACGCCCCCGTGCCCTGGGTCGCCCACGGCTACGTGGCCGGGCCGCCGCTCTCCTCCGCGGTGACCGACCACGGCCCGCTGCCCGAACAGGCGGTCCGCACGCTGGGCGCCGGGCTCGCCGAGGCGCTGGCCGCCGTCCACGGGCAGGGGCTCATCCACCGCGATGTGAAGCCGTCCAACGTGCTGCTCGCCCTCGACGGCCCCCGGCTGATCGACTTCGGCATCGCCCGCGCCATCGACGCGACGGTCTCCCTCACCTCCACCGGGGTCTCCGTCGGCTCGCCCGGCTACATGTCGCCCGAGCAGATCCGGGGCCAGGAGATCTCCGGCGAGGCCGACATCTTCTCGCTGGGCGCGGTGCTGGCGTACGCGGCGACGGGCTCGGCCCCCTTCCTGGGCGACTCCTCGGCGGTCCTCCTCTACAAGGTGGTCCACGAGGAGCCCGAGCTGGGCGAGCTGGAGGGCGAGCTGCGCGAGGTGATCGCCGCCTGCCTCGCCAAGGACCCGGCACACCGCCCGACCCCGGCCGAGCTGGCCCGCCGGCTGATGCCCGGCGGCGCGGCGGCCGCGGTGGCGGCGGGCTGGCTCCCCGCCTCCCTGGAACGCGAGGTCAGCCGCTCGGCGGTCGCCCTGCTGGACCTGGAACCGCAGGACGCACCGGTCCAGTCGGGTCCGGTGCCGTTCAGCAGCGCCTCGTTCGGCACGGGAGGCGCGGGAGGCGCGGGAGGCGGGGGAAGCGCGGGAGGCACCGGGGACGCGGGCGCGGCGGGCGGCGGGGCGCTCGGGGTCTTCGGGCCGCCGCTCGAACCGCGGACCGGGTCCGCTCCGCGGCCGGGGCCGTACGGGGCCGGAACCGGCGGGGTGCCCGGCCCGCGCACCGCCGACCCCCGGTTCGCCCTCACCATGGACGCGGGCTCCCGGCCGGACGGGCGGCGCGGGCGCCGGCTCAGCTGCACCGTCGCGCTCGCGGTGGCCGGGGCGCTGGCGGTGGTGACCGTCGGCAGCGCGTACCTGTTCGACCTGATGCCGGGCGGGGGCGGCGGCACGGAGAACGCCGGATCACGGCCGACCACCGGCGCCGAGACCTCGCCCAGCACCCCCGGTGACTCCGCGACCTCGGAGCCGGAGACCCCGTCCGGCTCGGGGACGGGCACCCCGGGCCGGTCCGCCGAGGTCCCGGCCGCCTTCCTCGGCACCTGGCGCGGACCGCTCACCGAGAAGACGACCGGCGCCCCGCACGGCACGCTCACCGCGGTGATCGGCAAGGGCCGCGAGGGCGCCGACGTGGTCCGTATGACGACGACGATCGAAAGCCTCGGCGTGGAGGTGCGCTGCTACAGCGTCGCCTCCCTCACCGCCGCCACCGACCGGGCGCTCACCCTGAGGGAACGGGCCGACCCCGACCGCGCCGGCACCCCCGGCCTCTGCACCACCGACCCGGCCGTCCTCCACTACACGCGCGCCGCCGACGGCACCCTGCGCTTCCGGTCCGAGGAGCGGGCGGCCGGGCTCCCGTACGGCACGCTGACCAGGTCCGGCCGCTGAGGTCCGGCGGGGCTGGCGTACGCTGAGCCGGTCCATGGATCCGTTGAAAAACCGCCGAAAGGTGACAGCCCGGTGACCGAGAAGGCCGACCTCCAGCCCATCCTCGACCGCGCCGCCGCGGGCGGCCGGATCACTCCGGAGGAGGCCCTCGACCTCTACCGGTCCGCGCCCCTGCACGCCCTGGGCGCGGCGGCCGACGCCGTGCGCCGGAGGCGTTACGCGGGTACGGAGCACATCGCGACGTACATCATCGAGCGCAACATCAACTACACCAACGTCTGCGTCACGGCGTGCAAGTTCTGCGCGTTCTACGCGGCGCCCAAGGACACGGACAAGGGCTGGTCCCGGGACCTGGACGACATCCTGCGCCGCTGCGCGGAGACCGTCGAGCTGGGCGGCACCCAGATCATGTTCCAGGGCGGGCACCACCCGGACTACGGCGTCGAGTACTACGAGAAGCACTTCTCGGCGATCAAGAAGGAGTTCCCGCAGCTGGTCATCCACTCGCTCGGGGCCTCCGAGATCGAGCACATGGCCCGGATCTCGAAGGTCTCCGCCGAGGAGGCCATCGCCCGGATCCACGCGGCGGGCCTCGACTCCTTCGCGGGCGCCGGCGCCGAACTGCTGCCGGCCCGGCCGCGTACGGCCATCGCCCCGCTCAAGGAGTCCGGCGAGCGCTGGCTGGAGATCATGGAGATCGCCCACGGTCTGGGCGTCGAGTCCACGTCGACGATGCTCATGGGCACCGGCGAGACGAACGCCGAGCGCATCGAGCACCTGCGGATGATCCGCGACGTCCAGGACCGCACCGGCGGCTTCCGCGCCTTCATCCCGTACACCTACCAGCCGGAGAACAACAAGCTGAAGGGCCGTACGCAGGCCACGCTCTTCGAGTACCTGCGGATGATCGCCATCGCCCGGATCTTCCTGGACAACGTCGCCCACATCCAGGGCTCCTGGCTCACCACGGGCAAGGAGGTCGGCCAGCTGTCGCTGCACTACGGCGCCGACGACCTGGGCTCGATCATGCTGGAGGAGAACGTCGTCTCCTCCGCCGGTGCCAAGCACCGCTCCAACCGCCTGGAGATCATCGACCTGATCCGCAAGGCGGACCGGGTGCCGGCCCAGCGCTCCACCACGTACGAGCACCTGGTCGTCCACGACGACCCGGCGAACGACCCGGTCGACGAGCGCGTCGTCTCGCACATCTCGTCCACCGCGATCGAGGGCGGCACCGCGCACCCGGAGCTGAAGCTCCTCGGCGCCAACTGAACGCCCCGTGCTGACGATCCACACCGCCGCCCTGCTGCTGCCGGGCGGCGGCCGTCCGCCCGTGCCCGGCGGGGCGGTGGCCGTGCGGGACACGGTGGTCGCGGCCCTCGGACCGTACGAGGAGCTGGCGGCCGCCCATCCGGGTGCCCGGGTGCGGCGCTGGCCCGGACTGCTGGCCCCCGGCCTCGTCCAGTACGACGCCGTCCGGCTGCTGACCGAGTGGTACTTCCCCGACCCGCGCGAGGCCGGGACCCTGGGCACCGAACCCCTCACCGGCGCCGCCCTCGACGCCCTCGGCCCGGACTCCGCCTGGCGTCCCGGCAGCGTCCGGCGCGGTCTCCACCGGATGCTCGCCCTCGGCACGACCCATCTCGCGGGCCGCTTCGACGACGCGACCCTGCGCGGCCCCGTCGCCCGCTCGGGCCTCACCGTCCTCCCGCCGGCCCGGACGGCCGCGGGCGCCCCGTGTCTCGATCCGTTCGCACACGGACGCGACCTGGCCGCCGCCGCCCACGGGCCGCTCACCGAGGGCGCCCGCGCCGACTTCGCCGCCTTCGACGCCCCGGACGAACCGGCCCTCCTCGCGGAGGGGGCCGGCCGCTGCGTGGGAACGGTGCTGGGCGGACGGCTGGTGTACCGGCGGCGGTGAGTCCGCCGGTGCACCGGCCGCCTACGCGCACTGGGCCAGACCGGCCGGCTCCGCCAGGAGCCGGGCGCAGGCCGGGCAGACCGCCGGCAGCTCCAGCCGCTCCAGGGCCGCCAGCAGATGGAGCCGCAGCCGGGTCAGACCGCCCAGCTTGGTGCGGAGATTGACGATGTGGAACTTCACGGTGCGCGGGGTGATGTGGAGCCGCGCCGCGAGTTCCTCGTTGGACGGTCCGCTGTACAGCGCGGCGAACACCTGCCGTTCCATCGGGGTCAGATGATGGAGCGGGACGCGCGTCAGCGGGGTCCGCTGCTTGCCCTGCGGGTGGCCGGCGCTCGCGCCGTCCGCACATACGAGACAGCGAATCCTCATGATTCCCCCCCCCGGGAGCCAGTTCAGATCCCGGAATCTCGCACGGACACGGGGTGGTCGGACCCGCGCCCGGGAGGCGAGTGTTCCGGAGTGCTTGGTGGTGGCCGGTCCCGGCTACTCGGCCCAGGCCGCGCTGACCGACGAGATCGTGTTCCGGAACGCGCTCGACGCGTTGCCGACGTAACCGGGCGGAAGGCTTCCGTAGGAGCCGCTGAAGCCCGCCCCCGTGTACACGACCATCCGGCTGCTCGCGCTGCGGTTCCAGTACGAGGCGGTGTTGTTGTCCACCCGCTGTCCGGCGCAGCTCAGCGAGCCCTTGAAGTAGTCGTTGCCGAGGTCCGCGTCGTTGCTGTACTCGCCGAGGTCGAAGACGGAACTGCCCTGGTTCGGCGTGCAGTACAGGCCCATCTCCCCGGCGGTCAGCCAGCCGTCCTTCTCCGCGGCCGAGGCCGGGCCGGCCGTGACGAGACAGAGCACGGCGGCGGTGGCGGCGAGGGCCGCGGGGACCAGGGCCGCTGAACGGGTTCCGGTGCGCATGATCGCTCCCCTTCCGGGGGTCTCGGTGGTCGGATCGGCCTTGATCGGCGTTCAGGGCCGTTGAGAATTGAAGCAACCTCCACCGGCTCTCGACCACTGTCCCTCGGGCCAGTACGCCCCGGGTGAGACGCGGCTCACAGCGCGGGCGGCGTCACGGAACGGGGGGTCCGCCGAGGTAGCGCCCGTGGCCGTCGTACGGCCAGGCGTTGGCGACGCAGCCCTTCAGCCCGTCGATCTGCTGCATCATCGCGGGCGCCGGGCGGCCCTTCCCGGGGCAGGTCTCGTGGCCGTGGCCGAGCCAGTGCCCGACCTCGTGGTTGATGATCAGCGCCCGGTACTCGGCGAGCGGGCCGTGGAACTCGGGTGAACCCTTCGTCCAGCGCTTCAGGTTGACCATGACATCGGTCCCGACCCGGCAGTTCACCTCGCCATGGGTGTTCAGGCCGCTCTTGGCGCAGATCCGGTCGGTGGTGCCCGGTGTCGCGATGCGGATGACGAGCCCCGCCGAGGCGTCGTCGACCTGGCGGAAGGACTGCTCGCCGCCGTGCGCCCAGCCGCGCGGCGCGGCCAGGACCGAGGCCACCTCGGCGGCGGCCTCGTCCGGGTCGAGCCCGGAGTCCTCCTCCACCTCGACCCGGTAGGCGTGGCCCGTCGTGCCCTTCGAGACGCCCGCGTGGGCCACCTCGAACGTGTCCCCGCCGTGCCCGGCGTTCCACCGCAGCCCCACGACACCGGCCGCGACCAGCACCAGGGGGACGGCGGCCGTCAGCACCAGCCGACGCCGCCCCGCTCCCGCCTGTATTCGTTTCCGGCGCCCCGTACTCGTGGACATCCGTACCCTCCCCGGTCCCGCGTGTGTTTCCGCTCCCCGTTGGTATGACCGGTGTCGGGGGCAATGGGTTCAGTCCACACGCGTACCGTGACTCAGGGCCACGCGTACCGTGACTCAGGGCACGGAGGGTCCGCCGAGGTAGGACCCGTGGCTGTCGTACGGCCAGGCGTTGGCGACGCAGCCCTTCAGCCCGTAGATCTGCTGCATCATCGCGGGGGCCGGACGGCCCTTCCCGGGGCAGCCCTCGTGGCCGTGGCCGAGCCAGTGCCCGACCTCGTGGTTGATGATCAGCGCCCGGTACTCGTCCAGCGGGCCGTCGAACTCCGGCGAACCGGTCTGCCAGCGCTTGAGGTTGACCACCACCGTCTCGCCCAGCCGGCAGTTGACCTCCCCGTGCGTGTTCATGCCGCCCGAACCGCAGATGCGGTCGGTCGTCGCCGCCGTCGCGATCTTGACCACCATCCCGGCCGGCCCCTCGGTGACCTGGCGGAACGACTGCTTCCCCCCGTGCGACCAGCCGCGCGGCGAGGCCAGGATGTCCGCGATCCGGTCCGCCGCCTCGTCCGGGGCGACCCCGGACCCGTCCTCCACCTCCACCCGGTACGCGTTCCCGCCCCCGGCCGACGCACCCGCCCGCGCCACCGTGAAGGTGCCGGGCCCGGAGGCCGGGACGACGGGCGGGGCCGTCCGGGTCTTCCGGGGGGACGGGGAGGGGGAGGGCGAGGGGGCGGCCTCGGGGGAGGGCGGCGCGGAGGCGGGCGCGGGAGCGATCTCCTCGGTGCCGGTGCCGGCACCGGTGCCGGTGCCGGCGGCGGCAGCGGCGGGCTCGCCCCGCTCCCAGGGCGGCGCGACGACGAGGAAGGCCGCGACGGCCAGGGCCGCGAGGGTCAGTGCGGCGAGCACCGTCCGGCGCGGCCCTCCTCTCCGTCGGGACGGCGCGCGCCCGGATATTCCGCTGATGCCTCGGTCTCTCTTCACCCGGTGGATCCCACTGTTCTTTCGCACGGTCTGTTCGTCGCGTATCGCATCAGTTCCCGGAACCGCCGCACGCGGCGGGGGGTGCGGAACGTCCGCGGGTGCGGTCCTCAGGCGGACCGGGCCACGACGGAGCCGTCCGTGAAGCCCGACGCGCACGAGTCGCACAGGGCCGGAAGCCCGCGGTGGTGCAGTGCGGCGAGCAGACAGAGCTGGAGGTGCGTGAGACCGCCCAACTTCTGCCGGAGATTGGCCAGATGGAACTTGACCGTGCGGGTGGTGATGAAGAGCGACGCGGCGATGTCCTCATGCGCGGGGGCGTTGTGCAGCCCCTCGAAGATCCGGAGTTCCGTCGGTGTCAGATGGTGGACCGGAACGGTCACCAGCGGCGGTTCCGGTAAGCACCTGCACGCGCTGACCATGCGGTGAGCAGCGCAAACGACGCAACGGTCCATCATGTTCCCCCCCCCAGGGAAGCCGGCACAACGCCCGCGAAACTAGCACGGGGCCGGCGGATTCCCCGGGGGGATATCAGGATCCGGAATGTCGTCGGGACGTCAGCTCCACGGGCGTCACGACGTCAGTTGCGAGGCGAGCCGGAGCCGGTCCTGCGCCTGCTCGCGGAGGAGGCCGAGCGTCTCCGCGTTCCGGTCGGCGGAGCGCTTCTCGTACGCGCTCTGCACGGCGAACCGGATCCCCGCGTAGTTGACCTCCGCCTTGCAGGCCACATCCGCCTTCGCCGCCGTCACCGCCCCGGGACCGGTGGCGGCCCCGCCCGAGAAACCGAGGTCCCGGGCGGCCGAGGCGGGGGCGGCCGTGACGTATCCGGCCTTCTTCATGCACGCGGACCAGGCCTTCGTCGCCTTCTTCACCCGCGAATCGCTCAGGGCGCGGGACTCCGCCTCGCCCTTGAGGTTGAAGACGTACATGATGTCCACGCTGGACGAGGTGGGGGCGTACAGCTTCAGATACGACTCCCGCAGACAGCCGCCCACGGGCACGGGGCTGCCGTTGACGACGAGCCCGCTCTTCTTCTTCTCGGCGGCGGTCTGGCTCATGGGCATCTCGGCGAGGGCCTTGCCGCTCTTCTTCGTCTTCGGCCCGAACAGCACCGACTTGGCGGTCTCCCCGAGGACGGCGGACTTCGGCTTCGTGGGTGCCGGGCCGGTCCGGGCCACCGATCCGTAGCCGTAGCGGGCCGCCTCCCCGGCGTCCACGAGACCGAAGATCCGCGCGTTCGGCCGGATGTGGGCCGGCGGCGAGGGGTCGGGGGCGTCGTAGGCGAGGCCGTAGCGCTTCATGCACTGCTCGGTGAGGACGTTCTGTGCCTTGGCCAGCGCGTACACGTCGTCCTCGGACCGTTCGTACGCGTCGAGCGGGAGCTCCGTGCCCGCGGTGAGCGTCATCCTCGGGGTCTCGGCCACCGAGGGCTCGCCGCTGCCGGTGCCGGAGCCGGTTCCGGAGCCGTCGTCGGAGGAGGAACAGCCGGTCAGGACGGCCGCGACGGCTGCGGCCAGGCATACGGCACGGAGGCGGCCGGGGACAGCGGGCATGGGGCGGTCCTTGCACTCGGAGGGGGCGACAGCGGGTTGTAGGGTGCTCGCGGCGCCGTCCCGCCCGGCTCCAACGGGCGGGACGGCGTTGCGGAGGGGTGAGGCTCGGGTCCTACGGCTCGTCCCTACCGCTGGGGGTGGTAGTGGAAGGCCGAGCTGATCTTGTTCCGGAAGGCCGTCGACGCGTTGCCGATGTGGCCGGGGGGCAGTGAGCCCTCGCCGCCCCCGGCGTTGGCGTCGGTGTACACCCACCAGGTCAGGGTGTCGCGGTTGTAGTACGACGCCGTGTTGTCGTTCACGCTCTGGCCCTGCCCGTTGCAGCTGCCGACGAACGGCTTGAAGTAGTCGTCCGAGAAGTCCGAGTCGTAGGAGTACAGGTCGAAGACACAGCCCTGCTGGTTCGGGCTGTAGTACAGGCCGAACTCCTCCGCGTCGAGGTATCCGTCCTTCGGCGCGTACACGGCGAAGGCATTGCTGGCAGTGAAGACACCGGCACCGGTCAGCGCGGCCGCGGCCAGCGTGAGGGTGGCGGCGCGGCGCGCCAGGTTGTTCTTGAACACTGAGTCATTCCTTCGGTCCAGCGGCGACCGCCCGGCGTGGCGGGCCGTCCCCGCGGCTGATGTCGGAGCAAGCGGATTCAGCAAAGCGCAGCGCCCGACGGGCCGTCTACTGGCCTCGGGGACAGTGGACACGGGCTGCGCGGCCGCTTAGTTTCGCTGCGGGACGAGCGAATAAGTCCTGTTCAACGCAAGGCAGTTGGCTTGTCACCGGACGCTGTCCGGTTCTCCCGTACGCCCCTCGCCCGGCCTCTGTTCCGCCGAGCCGCCGCCCTCACCGGCGCGCCCCGCCCCAGGAGTTCCCCATGCCGCGCACCGCTCGCACCGCCCGAGGCGCAGCCCTGTGCGCGCTTCTCGTGTCCGTGCTGCTGAGCGGATGCGGGGGCGGTACGCCGGACGGTTCCCCGGAGCGGCACGAACCCGTCGCATCCGCGAAGACCCCGACGCCGAAGGCCACCGCCACGCATCGGGACGAGGCCCTGACGGCCTACCTCCGCTGCCTGGAGGACCGGGGCGTGATGCTGGAGACGACCGCCGAGGGTGTGCTCCGGGTGGACAAGGAGCGAATCGATCCGGCCACGCTGAGCGGGGCGGAGAAGCGGTGTGCCGGCCGGCTGCCCGCGCCCTCCGGGAGGACGGCCGACGCCGTCGCGGTGGCGAAGGCACGGGAGTTGAGCGCCTGTGTGCGGCGCGAGGGGTACGCCGGATATCCGGACCCCGACCCGGCGACCGGGCTGGTCGCGCTGACGGAGGAGCAGGCCCGGACCGTCAGGACGGACCCCGCGGCGGTCCGGGCGCTCCAGATGTGCGGTGGCGGTGGGGCGGGTGGGAGCGGTGGGACGACGGTCGGTGGCTGAACCCGGACCGGCCACCACGACTGCCCCCGGCCGATGTGCCGCCCTACGAAGGAAAGTTGACATGACGGCTCCGACCGCCTCCCGCCGCACCGAGCGCGCCCCCGGGCGCCCCTCCGAAGGAGAGGGGCCCGAGGACGCGGCCTCCTGGCTCTCCCGGCGCAGGCGCTGGGTCGCCGTGCTCGCCGCCGGAGCCGTGGCCCTGGCGGGGGCCGGGGTCGCCGCCGCCGCGTTCGTGAAGTCGCCCGCGCAGGCCGCCGCCGACGCGGAGCCGCCCGCGCCGAGCGTGCTCACCGCCGAGGTCGAGTACCGGGTCCTGGCGTCGACCGTCATCACCCGGGGGCAGGTGATCGCCGGGCAGTCGGTGCGGATCGCCCCGCAGACCGCCGGCGGGGAGGGGGCCGGGAGCCCGGTGGTCACCAAGATCGGGGTGCCGCCCGGCGGGAAGGTCATGGCGGGGAAGGTGCTCCTGGAGGTCTCCGGGCGGCCGGTCTTCGCCCTGCCCGGCAAGCTCCCCGTCTACCGCGACCTCAAGCCCGGCGCCACCGGCGACGACGTCGCACAGCTCCAGAAGGCGCTGAGCGGGCTGGGCCACAGCACCGGGGCCGACGCGCGCGGCACCTTCGGTGAAGGGACCAAGGCCGCTCTCACCGCCTTCTACGCGTCGATCGGTTACGACCCGCTGCCCGCGCTCGACGACCACGGTGCCGGTCTCAAGGCCGCGCGCGACGCGGTCACCGCCGCCGAACGCGCCGTCCAGGACATCGAGGACGCGAACGCGTCGGCGGACGCGGCCCGGAGCGGGACCTCGGACGGATCCCCAGACGGGACCGCGAACGAGAAGACCTCCGGGGACGCGGGTACCACGGACGCCAAGAGCACCGACCCCACCGGCACGAGCACCGGCACCGCCAAGGGCTCCGGCGCCCCCGCCCCCGGCCGGCAGCTCGCGCGCGCCCGGGAGGACCTGGCCGCCGCCCGTACCGCCCTGGCCGCCGCGCGTGCCGCCGACGGACCCGAACTGCCCGCGGGCGAGGTGGTCTTCCTCCAGGGCTTCCCCGCGCGCGTCGACTCGGTCTCCGGCAGGGTGGGGACGCAGGTCTCGGGCACGATCATGACCGTCTCCGCGGGGCGGCTGGTCGTCCACGCGTACCTGCAGGAACACCAGACGGGCCTCGTCAGGAAGGGACTCAGGGCCCAGGTCCTCTCCGAGCTGACCGGTATCCGCGCCGGGGCCCGTGTCACCTCGCTCTCCGGCACGCTCTCCACCGCCGGGCAGGACGCCGGAGCGGACGCTCCGAGTGGCGGGAACCAGCAGGGGAGCGGCCAAGGCGGCGGCGAGGCACCCGTCGGAGAGTCCGGATATCTGCTGGAGGTCCGCCCCGACCGCCCCCTCGACCCCAGACTCGCCGGGCAGGACGTCCGGCTGACCATCGAGGCGGCGACCACCGACGGCAAGGCCCTGGTCGTCCCCGTCACCGCGATCACCGCCGGGGCCGACGGCCGGACGACCGTCACCGTGCTCACCGGGAGCGGCGCCCGCCGGCAGGTGGCCGTCGAACCCGGCACCGTCGGCGACGGCTTCGTGGCCGTCACCCCCGTCGGCTCCGGCGCACTCCGCCCCGGCGACAAGGTCGTCACCGGCGTACGGAGGACCACGGACACGGGGGCGGGACAGTGACCGGGCCCGGCGGTACCGCCCGGACCGCCGAACCGCCCGTCATCGAGTTCCGCCGGGTCGGCCTCACCTACCCGGGGCCGCCGCCGGTCGCCGCGTTCCGGCCGTGCGATCTGCGCGTGGACGCGGGGGAGTTCGTGACCGTCGTCGGCCCCTCAGGCTCCGGCAAGTCCACCTTCCTGAACATCGCCGGACTGCTCGACGCCCCGACCCACGGCACGTACCTCCTCGACGGATACGACACGGGGGCGCTCAAGGACGCGGACCGCACCGCGCTGCGCGGCCGCCGGATCGGCTTCGTCTTCCAGTCCTTCCACCTGCTGCCGCACCGCTCCGCGCTGGAGAACGTCATCCTGGCGATGGTCTACAACGGCACCCCGCGCGCCGAACGCCGGCCCCGGGCCCGCGAGGCGCTGGACCGGGTCGGCCTCGGTCACCGGACGGACAGCCTGCCCACCCGCCTCTCCGGCGGCGAGCGCCAGCGCGTCGCCATCGCGCGCGCCCTGGCGGCCGGTCCGTCCCTGCTGCTGTGCGACGAGCCGACCGGCAACCTGGACACCGCGAACGCCGCGACCGTGCTCGCCCTGCTCACCGAACTCCACGCCGAGGGCATGACCGTACTGATGATCACGCACGACCCCGCCATCGCCGAACGCGGACAGCGGACCGTCACCATCCGCGACGGGGTCCTCGCCGAACGGCGGGCGGCCGTATGAACGGGCGGGGAGTCCGGTTCCTCCGGCGGAGGGGGCGCGGGGCGGACGAGGGGGCGCGGCCGGCCGTGGAGCCGTCCGGGTTCCGGCCCCGGGACCTGCTGTCCGAGGCCACCGCGGGCATCCTCCAGCGACCCGCCCGTTCGGCGCTGACCGCGCTCGGCACGGTGCTGGGCGTCGGGACCTTCGTGGCGGTCCTGGGACTGACCGCCACCACCTCCTCCCAGATCGACTCCCGGTTCAACGCCCTGACCGCCACCGAGGTGACCGTCGAGGAGGCCGGGGCCGAGGGCGCCGCGGACTCCGGCCCGGTCTTCCCCGAGGACGCCGACCACCGCATGGACCGCGTGAACGGGGTGAAGGCGGCCGGGGTGTACTGGACGGTCCGCCTCCCTGACTCCGTCACCGTACGGTCCGCACCGATCGGCGCCGACGGACCGGGCGGCGGCCAGGACATCGACGTCGTCGCCGCCTCCCCCGGAGTCTTCGCCGCCGCCCGTCCCGTCCTCTCCCAGGGCCGGGTCTACGACGACTACCTCTCCGACTCCGGCGAACCCGTCGCCGTCATCGGCTCCGGCGTCGCCGCCCGGCTCGGCATCACCACCCTGGAGACCCACCCGGCGGTCTTCATCGGGGAGGAGCCCTTCACCGTCGTCGGCATCGTCGAGAACGTCGCGCGCAAGGCCGATCTGCTGCTCTCCGTCGTCGTGCCCCGGACCGCCGCCGAGCGGATCTGGGGCGCCCCGGACCCGCAGGAGACGCAGATGCTGGTCTCCACGGAGATCGGCGCCGCCCGCCAGGCGGCCCGGGAGGCGCCGACGGCCCTGCGCCCCGACCACCCCGAGTACCTCAAGGCCTCACCGCCGCCCGACCCCAGGACCCTGCGCACCCACGTCACCTCCGACCTCGACCAGCTCTTCCTCCTGCTCGCCGGGATCTGCCTGGTCATCGGGGCCGTCGGCATCGCCAACACCACCCTGGTCGCGGTGCTCGAACGGACCGGGGAGATCGGCCTGCGCCGCGCGCTCGGCGCCCGGGGGCGGCACATCACCGCGCAGTTCCTGGCCGAGTCCGGGGCACTCGGCGCGCTGGGCGGGCTGGTCGGCACCTCGCTGGGCACCGTGACCGTCGTCGGCGTGGCGGTGCTCCGGGACTGGACGCCGGTCGTCCACCCCGGCACGGTGGCCGCCGCCCCCGTCATCGGCCTGATCACCGGGGTGGTGGCCGGCCTCTACCCGGCCTGGCGGGCCGCGCGCGTCGAACCGGCCGAGGCCCTGCGCCGGTGACCCGCCCCGTCCCCGCCCGGCCGGGCTGCTTGAATGGACGGGTGACCCGAGCCTCCCTGGACAAGCAGCCGCACGAAGTCGCCTCCATGTTCGACGGCGTGGCGGCCAACTACGACCTCACCAACGACGTGCTCTCGCTCGGCCAGGCCCGGCTGTGGCGCAAGGAGGTCGCCAGGGCGGTGCACGCGCGGCCCGCGGAGAAGGTCCTCGACCTGGCGGCCGGGACGGCGACGTCCTCACTGCCGTTCGCCGCGACCGGGGCGTACGTCGTGCCCTGCGACTTCTCCATCGGCATGCTGAGCGAGGGCAAGAAGCGCCACTCCTGGCTGCCGTTCACGGCCGGCGACGCGACGAGGCTGCCGTTCCGCGACGAGACCTTCGACGCGGTGACGATCTCCTTCGGGCTGCGCAACGTCCAGGACACGGACGCGGCGCTGCGCGAGCTGTACCGGGTGACGAAGCCCGGCGGCCGGGTCGTCATCTGCGAGTTCTCCCAGCCGGTCTGGGCGCCGTTCCGCACGGTGTACACGGAGTACCTGATGCGGGCGCTGCCCCCGGTCGCGCGGGCGGTGTCGTCCAACCCCGACGCGTACGTGTACCTCGCCGAGTCCATCCGCGCCTGGCCCGACCAGCCGGGCCTCGCCGCCCTGCTCCAGCGGGCCGGCTGGTCGCAGGTCGCCTGGCGCAACCTGAGCGGGGGCATCGTCGCCCTGCACCGGGGCGTACGCGCCTGACGGCGGGCGGCGCGGCGGCGGACCGGGGCATGCACGTGGCGTGAAATCGGTTGTGGTCGTGGGCGGTTGGCGGGAACCTTCGGGCTCGGAATCGTGTCGTTGACACGGCACGCGTATCCTCCGTTCCTCTGTGTCACCGTTCGGCCCCCGTCCCCGCCCCCTCCCCGCTGCGGAGTCCCCATGGCGTCGTCCTGTCCCTTCTGCGGAACCCCGGCGCCGGACGAGGCGCGCTTCTGCATGGCGTGCGGGCGCGAACGCCCCGCCGCCCCGCCCCCGCAGGCCCCGCCGCCCCCGGCCTGGGCGCCGGCCCCCGGAACGCCCCCGGCACCCGGCGCACCCCCGGCGCCCGGCTACGCGCCACCGCCCCCTCCGGCGTACGCCCCGCCGCCGGGCGGCCACGCACCCGCACCGGCCGGCCCCTCGCCCCTCGGGCTCTTCACCGGCCGCGTGATGGGAGGCGACTGGGCCGGATCGCTGAAGGCGGCCCTCTGGCCGACCGGGCTGATCGTCGCCCTCGCGGTGGCGCTCGCCGTCCCCACGTACGGGCAGGGCGACGACGTCGCCGTCGGCTGGAGCGACCGGGTGCGGGTCGCCCTCGCCCTGCTGCTCCAGGCCGTGGGCGGCGGCTTCGAGCTGAGGGAGGCCGCGGGCGGTACCGGCGGCTACGGGGGAGGCTCGGCGTACGGGGACACCTACGCCGACTTCGACCCGGGCGGCCAGGGCCGGGTCACCCTCTTCCTGGTCCCGCTCACCGTCACCGTCCTGTGGATCGGCGTGCTGGCCCTGGGCGCCCGCGCGGTCCGCCGGCAGGGCGGCGGCGCGGACGCGGCCGTCCGCATCAGCGTCCTGAGCGCCGCCGCGGTCCTGGTCCTCGGGCTCTGGGCCCAGCCCCGGATCGAGGACGCCGAGGTCCACTCCTCACCGGCTCTCGCGGCCCTCGGCGCGCTGGTCCTCGCCCTCGTCACCACCGTCACCGTCCTGCGGGGCGACACCGCGTCCGCCGCCGCGCCGGGTTTCGCCCGTGCCGCCGGGACCGCCGTCCGCGCCCTCGGCGCCGTCCTGCTGGTCTGCGGCCTGGTCGGCTACCTGACCTTCGCCACCCGGGACGACGTCGACGGCGAAGCCCTGCTGACCGCCCTGCCGTTGCTGCCCAACATCGCCCTGGTGGTGCTGTCGGTGGGCTGGGGCGGCTCGGTGGAGTACGACTTCCGCGGGCGGACCGATTTCTTCCGCACCGGCAGCGAGCACGGCTCGCTCGGCCTCGGCGAACTGGGTGACGCGGCGAGCGACGGACTGGTCGTCGGCGCGCTGGTCACCGGTGTCGTCTCCGCCCTCCTGGTCGCCCTGATCGTCGGCCGCCGCTGCGCCGGCCGTGGTGAACAGGTCGCCGCCTGCGGGCTGTTCCTGCTGGGGTTCCTGGCCCTGGCCGGTGTCGGAGGCCTGTCCATGGAGGCCTCCGAGGGCTCCTCCGACGCCGGCGGCCCGGGGCTCCTGGAGATCGCCCCCAGCGTCACCGACGCGCTGCTGTTCGGTCTGCTGTGGGTGGGCGGCGCGGCGCTCCTCGCGCCGTACCTGGCGCGGATGACGGGCCGGGGCCCCGGTGGGGGCGCACCGGCCCACCCGGGTCCGTACGGTACGCCGGGCGCGTACCCGCCCCCGGGCCCGAACGGTCCGCATCCCGGTCCCACGGGGCCCGCCCCCGACAAGGCCGGCTGATCCCGGCCCGGGGCCGTCGCCCGGACTGCCCGGGGCCGTCGCCCGGATCGTCCGGGGCGCGCCGGGCTGACATGAGGCAGCCCTTCGGAGGGCTGACCGGCGGGCTCTCATAGACTGCGGGGGACAAGTGCCGCGCGGCACGCGAATGCGAGTCTCCGGGAGAGCCGATCGTGACCGAGCCCCTGTCCGAACACAGCGCGGACGTGATCGTCGTCGGGGCGGGCCCGGCCGGCTCCACGACCGCGTACTACCTCGCCAAGGCCGGACTCGACGTCCTCCTGCTGGAGAAGACGGCGTTCCCGCGCGAGAAGGTCTGCGGCGACGGCCTCACCCCGCGCGCCACCAAGCAGCTCGTCGCCATGGGGATCGACATCTCCGAGGAGGCCGGCTGGCTGCGCAACAAGGGCCTGCGCATCATCGGCGGCGGCGTCCGCCTCCAGCTGGACTGGCCGGACCTCGCCTCCTTCCCGGACTACGGACTGGTCCGCAAGCGCGACGACTTCGACGAGCAGCTGGCCCGGCAGGCGCAGAAGGGCGGCGCCCGGCTGTACGAGCGGTGCAACGTCGGCGCCCCGATCGTGGACGAGCGCACCGGCCGTATCACCGGGGTGCACGCCAAGCTCGGCGAGGAGAAGACCCCGGTCACCTTCCACGCCCCGCTCGTCGTCGCCGCCGACGGCAACTCCACCCGGCTCTCCCTCGCGATGGGCCTCCACCGCCGCGAGGACCGCCCGATGGGCGTCGCCGTGCGCACGTACTTCACCTCGCCCCGCCACGACGACGACTACCTGGAGTCCTGGCTGGAGCTGTGGGACCGGCGCGGCCCCCAGGACCGGCTGCTGCCCGGCTACGGCTGGATCTTCGGCATGGGCGACGGCACCTCCAACGTCGGCCTCGGCATCCTCAACTCCTCCTCCGCCTTCAAGGAGCTGGACTGGCGCGAGGTCCTGAAGGCGTGGTGCGCCTCGATGCCCGAGGACTGGGGCTACACCCCGGACAACATGACGACGCCCATCCGCGGCGCCGCCCTCCCCATGGCCTTCAACCGCCAGCCGCACTACACCAAGGGCCTGCTGCTCGTCGGTGACGCCGGCGGCATGGTCAACCCGTTCAACGGCGAGGGCATCGCGTACGCCATGGAGTCCGGCCGGATCGCCGCCGACGTCATCGTCCAGGCCCACGCCCGCGCCACCCCCGCCCAGCGCGAACTGGCCCTGAACAACTACCCGAAGGTCCTCAAGGAGACCTACGGCGGCTACTACACGATGGGCCGCGCCTTCGTGAAGCTGATCGGCAACCCGAAGGTCATGAAGGTCGCCACCCAGCGCGGCCTCACCCACCCGGTGCTGATGAAGTTCACCCTGAAGATGCTCGCCAACCTCACCGACCCCACGGGCGGCGACGCGATGGACCGCATCATCAACGGCCTCGCGAAGGTGGCTCCGAACGCCTGATCCCGGTTCAACGGCCGGAGCGAGCACGGATCGGCCCGGGGGCGTCCCCCGGGTCGATTCCTGTTTCGACCGACACCCCCCTGGGGTGAATGCGGCGCGGACCTCCCCGGGCGCGGCCGTGCGGAGCGGCTGACTCTGCTGGGATTGCCCCGAAGCCATCAGGGCATCCACGAGGGCCAGTTCCCGGAGGACATCATGAAGCTTGTCAGCAGGAGGCGTGTGGGGCTCGCGGTCACCGGTGTGGTCGTGCTGCCGACTCTCGCCGTGCTGGCGCCGACCGCCCTGGCCAACGCCCAGAACGCGGCCGGCCTCAAGGCCAAGCCGGCGCCGACGGTGACAGTGATCGTCACGAAGACGGCGAAGCCGAAGCCGGCGCCGACGGTGACGGTGACGAAGACGGCGAAGCCGAAGCCGGCGCCGACGGTGACCGTGACGAAGACGGCGAAGCCGAAGCCCGCCCCGACGGTGACCGTGACGAAGACGGCGAAGCCGAAGCCCGCCCCGACGGTGACGGTCACGAAGACCGCGCAACCGAAGCCCGCGCCCACCGTGACCGTGACGGAGACCGCGCAGCCCGTGCCGGGGCCGACGGTGACCGTGACGGAGACCGCACGCCCGTGGATCGACGTGGACGTGACGGTCGACGCTCGCTGACCACGCGGCCGGGACGGGCCGCCGGCCGAGGTGGGGCGGTACGGGGTATCCGGCCCCAGGCCGTACCGCCCCCTGTCAGTGCCCCCTGGGACCATGCCCGCATGGACACTGAGAGCAAGGAGAAGGCGACCCTGTCGGCATTCCTCGCCGCGCAGCGAGCCAGTGTGCTGGCCATCGTCGACGGGCTCGACGCACGGTCGCTGACCACGCCGGTCCTGCCGTCGGGCTGGACGCCGCTGGGGCTGATAGAACATCTGGGGCACGCGGAGAGGTACTGGTTCCAGGAGGTCGTCACCGGAGGGGCCGAGCCGTTGCCGTGGACCGACGGCGATGCGCCGCTGACGACACCGCGGGCGCCGGAGGTGGTTTTCGCGTTCTACGAGGACCAGTGCCGCCGGTCCGACGCCGTGATCGCCCGCACCCCGTTGTCGGCGCTCCCGAAGGGGCGCCTGCCCGACATGATGGGCGACGAAGTCTCCGACCTGCGCGGGATCGTCCTGCACCTCGTGGAGGAGACCGCGCGCCACGCCGGCCATCTGGACATCGTCCGTGAACTCCTCGACGGGCGGACGGGACTGGGGCCGCGCTGAGTACCCCTGCGGTGTCGCCCATCGTGTTCCGCGCGTTTCGCGCGTTTCGGCCGTTCCGCCCCGATGACACCGAAGGCCCGCCGTCCGTCCGCGGACGGAGGAGCCGTCAGTTCCGGGCGGGGGAGCGACCGTCCCCGGTCGGTTCGGCGTCCCGGCGGAGGCGGCGGCCGGGCCCGGCGTTCCTCGTCCGCGACGCGACGAGCACCGCCAGGCCGGCCGCCCCCGCCCCGCACCACATGACCGCGCGGAGCGAGGTGTGGTCGACGACCGCGCCCCCGGTGAGGGCGCCGGCGGCGAGCGTCGCCTGGAAGGACGCGGTGAACAGGACCGTGGCGGCCTCGGGCGCGCGCGGGGCCGCGCGGACGAACCAGGTCTGGGAGCAGACCGGCACCGCGCCGTAGCCGAGTCCCCAGACGACCAGCACGGTGAGCGCGCCCGCGTCGGTGCGGCCGAGGACGGGGGCCAGCGCGGTCGCGGCGGCGATCGTCGCGGCGGCGGCCCCGAACGCGAGGCGGGGCGCTCGCGTGACCAGTGCGCCCCCGATGAAGTTGCCGGCGACGCCGGCGGTGCCGTAGATCAGCAGGTACCCGGTGATCCGTGCCGGACCGGCCCCGGTGATCTGCTGGAGGAGGGGCGTCACGTAGGTGTACGTGGCGAAATGCGCCATGACGACGAGGAACGTCATCAGCAGGGCGTACCGGGTGTCCGTGCCGCGCAGCAGGGTGCGGAGCACCGAGGTGCGGGTGCCGTCCCCCTCCGGGGGCAGGGCGGGGAGTGTCAGCAGCAGCAGGGCGAGCGCGCCGGTGCTCAGCAGCCCCATCACCGCGAACGCGGTGCGCCAGCCCGCCAGATCACCGACGAGCGTGCCGGCGGGGACACCGAGGACGGAACCGAGGGGGACGGCCGCGAAGACGACCGCCGTCGCGCGCCCGGCCGACTCGGGGCGGACCAGCCGGCCGACGAGACCGGCGCCGATCGACCAGAAACCGCCGATGGTGACGCCGACGAGCACCCGGGCGACGAGCACCAGCCAGTAGGCCGTCGCCGCGGCGGTGAGGAAGTTGGCCACCGCGAGCAGCAGGATCAGGGCGCAGAGCATCAGCCTGCGGTCGACGCGGGCCGTCGTGAGGGTCACCGCCGGGGCGGCGACGGCGGCGAGGATGCCGGGCATGGTCATCATCAGGCCCGCGGTACCGTCCGCGACGCCGAAGTCGGCGCCGATCGGGGTCAGCAGACCGATCGGCAGGATCTCGGTGGTGACGAGGGCGAAGAGGGCCAGGGTCAACGCGCCCACCGAGGGCCGGCCGCGCAACGGGGTGCCGGTGGGACGGCCGGAGACGGGCGGGGGCGTGGTGGCCGTGCGGTGCATGGAGGGCCGTCCTGTGCTCGGTGGGCTGTTCCCTCCAGTGCACAAGCACACGCGGACGATGTCCGGCAGGTTCGCGACGTCAACGGGGATGCCGAAGGGCCACCGCCCCCGAGCGGGGGAGCGGTGGCCCTTCGAAGCACTCCGGAACAGGGGTTCCGGAGCGCTTGTGAATCCGTGAACTCAGAGCACGCGCACGGCGCCCGTGGGCATGTCGTAGGACAGCGGGCGCTGCACGACTCCGGTGGAGGAGTTCTGCGCGCCGACGAACTGGCCGTTGCCCACGTAGATCCCGACGTGGTACGCGCTGCCCGCGCTGCCCCAGTACAGGATGTCGCCCGGCTGGAGGTTGCTCAGCGAGACCTGGGTGCCCGCGGTCGACTGGCTCTGCGAGACGCGCGGCAGGTCGACGCCGACCGTGCGGAACGCGGCCTGGACGAGGCCGGAGCAGTCCCAGGAGTTGGGGCCGGTGCCGCCGGACACGTACGCGTCGCCGACCTGGGCCTGCGCGAACGCGACGACGGAGGCGGCGGAGCCGGTGGCGCTGGAGGAGTACGAGGCCGTGGCCGTGGAGGCGGACGACGACGAGGAGGACGAGGAGCCCGAGGTGGTGCTGAGCGTCGTGCGGGCGGCCGTGCGGGAGGCGCGCTCGGCGGCCTCCGCCTTGGCCTTCGCGGCGGCCTCGGCCTTCTTCTTGGCCTCGGCCTTGCGGACGGCCTCGGCCTTGGCCTTCTTGGCTGCCTTGGCGGCGCTGGTGGCGGCCGCGTCCTCGTGGGCCTGCGTCTCCAGGTCCAGGGCGACCTGCTGCGTGGCCTCGGCGGACGCCGCGACGGTGGTCGAGAGACCGTCCGTGAGGGTCGGCATCTCGATGGTCTGGGTCACCGGCTCGGCCTGGGCCGGACCGGCGGCACCCGCGACCGCGATCGTGCTGAGGACGCCACCGGCAACTCCGGCCCGCAGCGCCGTCTTGGAGGCGTTTCGGCGGGGCTTCCGGTGGCTGGGTATGAGAGCGGAGTGGGACATGGGTACTAGCGCTATCAGGGCCGTAGGGGTCCCATCAAGAAACGTGTGTTGCGACACAGTTACGTCCGGAACCTGTGAATCCGCTTTCTGGCGGCCTTTATTGACGCCGTAACGGGCAAAACGGGCAGGCGTCATCACGGCTGTGAACACGGGTTTTCAGTAATACGCCCGAATTGCCCGTCACTTACCATCCGTTCACACGCTTGGCCAAGCCCGGTTTTCCGCCGTTCCCCTACGGGTGACGCAGGTCACAGGATGGTCTCGTCGGGGTGTGTGTGCGGCCGATGGGTGCGCGGCCCGGGGATGGGGGCGCGGAACGGGCGGCGCGCGAGGGGGTATTCGCCCCCTAGGGGGTGGATGCGGCTTTCCGTCCACTTCGTTCCGTGCGGGCCCCTCGCGCGGGTGAAGGAATGCTTGTGAAGCGACGGAGGATTCCTTTATCACCCCCTCGCGTCCATGGCCAATTTGGCGGATGGTGCCTCCGCTTGATAGGGCGACACCCGTTTGACCAGCATGTACGGCAATGGATGTCACGTCTCGTGATCACTCGGCCGCTTCGTGTACGAAGATCACCGCTCATCCGACTTCATGATCGTTCGTCAGGTGGTGGAGATCACAAAGGCGTTGTCGTACCCCGTGTCGCAGATCACAGGATGGCGGGCATAGGATGCGGGGCAGTCGGGCTTGTGAACTGCCTCACATGTGCACGATCTTGGTGAGGCGGGGAACCGGTTCGCCCGATGCGGTCCAACGGTCAAGGACGACTGGAAGGAGCGAGGAGCGTGAATGCCTACGCGCCCATCCTCGTGCTCGGCGCCCTCGGGGCAGGGTTTGCGATCTTCTCCGTGGTCATGGCCACGCTTATCGGTCCCAAGCGCTACAACCGGGCGAAGCTCGAAGCGTACGAGTGCGGTATCGAACCCACCCCGACTCCGGCCGGAGGCGGCCGCTTTCCCATCAAGTACTACCTGACGGCGATGCTCTTCATCGTCTTCGACATCGAGATCGTCTTCCTCTATCCCTGGGCGGTCACCTTTGACGCCCTGGGGATCTTCGGGCTCGTGGAGATGCTGCTCTTCGTGCTCACCGTCTTCGTCGCCTACGCGTACGTGTGGCGACGCGGCGGTCTGGAATGGGACTGAGGGGCTGAGGGGCACACCATGGGACTCGAAGAGAAGCTGCCCAGCGGCTTCGTACTGACCACTGTCGAGCAGGCCGCCGGCTGGGTGCGGAAGTCCTCCGTCTTCCCCGCCACCTTCGGCCTCGCCTGCTGCGCCATCGAGATGATGACGACCGGAGCCGGGCGCTACGACCTGGCCCGGTTCGGCATGGAGGTCTTCCGCGGCTCGCCGCGGCAGGCGGACCTGATGATCGTGGCGGGACGGGTGAGCCAGAAGATGGCGCCCGTCCTTCGCCAGGTCTACGACCAGATGCCCAACCCCAAGTGGGTCATCTCCATGGGCGTTTGCGCGTCATCCGGTGGAATGTTCAATAATTACGCCATTGTTCAGGGTGTTGATCACATTGTCCCGGTTGATATCTATTTGCCGGGCTGCCCACCGCGGCCCGAGATGCTGATGGACGCCATCCTCAAGCTCCACCAGAAGATCCAGGGCTCCAAGCTCGGGGTCAACGCCGAGGAGGCCGCCCGCGAGGCCGAGGAAGCGGCGCTCAAGGCCCTGCCCCTGATCGACATGAAGGGGCTCCTGCGGTGAGCGACGAACAGAACACCACCAACGGCGTCCCCGCCCCGCGCGACGACCGCGGCGAGGTCATCGGCGTACGCAAGGGCATGTTCGGCGCCAACAACGGCGGCGACACCACCGGCTACGGCGGCCTGGTCCGCACCGTCGCCCTGCCCGGCGCCTCCTCCCGGCCCTACGGCGGCTGGTTCGACGAGGTCGCCGACGAGCTGGAGGGCGCGCTGGAGGAGCAGGACCTGCTCCCCGAGAACGCCATCGAGAAGACCGTCGTGGACCGCGGCGAACTCACCTTCCACATCGCCCGCGAGCACCTGCTCACCGTCGCCCGGACCCTGCGCGACGACCCGGCGCTGCGCTTCGAGCTGTGCACGGGGGTGAGCGGCGTCCACTTCCCCGGCGACAAGGGACGCGAGCTGCACGCCGTCTACCACCTGCGCTCGCTCACCCACGGACGGCTGATCCGCCTGGAGGTGTCCACCCCGGACACCGACCGGCATCTGCCGTCCCTCGTGCCGGTCTACCCGACCAACGACTGGCACGAGCGCGAGGCCTACGACTTCTTCGGACTGATCTTCGACGGGCACCCCGCCCTCACCCGGATCATGATGCCGGACGACTGGCAGGGCTTCCCGCAGCGCAAGGACTACCCGCTCGGCGGCATCGCCGTCGAGTACAAGGGCGCCCAGATCCCGGCTCCGGACCAGCGGAGGTCGTACTCCTGATGACCACTCCCCATGCCACGCCCCGCGCCACGACCGAGGGGACTGTATATACAGTCACCGGCGGCGACTGGGACGAGATCGTCGAGAACGCCACCGCCTCCGACGACGAGCGCATCATCGTCAACATGGGCCCCCAGCACCCGTCCACCCACGGCGTGCTCCGGCTCATCCTGGAGATCGACGGCGAGACCGTCACCGAGGCCCGCTGCGGCATCGGCTACCTCCACACCGGCATCGAGAAGAACCTCGAATACCGCAGCTGGACCCAGGGCACCACGTTCGTCACGCGCATGGACTACCTGACGCCGTTCTTCAACGAGACGGCGTACTGCCTCGGCGTGGAGAAGCTCCTCGGCATCGAGGACCAGATCCCCGACCGCGCCAGCGTCCTGCGCGTGCTCCTCATGGAGCTCAACCGGCTCTCCTCCCACCTGGTGTGCATCGCCACCGGCGGCATGGAGCTGGGCGCCACCACGATCATGATCTACGGCTTCCGCGATCGTGAACTAGTTCTCGATCTCTTCGAGCTGATCACCGGACTCCGGATGAACCACGCGTTCGTCCGCCCCGGCGGACTCGCCCAGGACCTGCCTCCGGGCGCGGTCGACCAGCTGCGCGAGTTCGTGAAGACCATGAAGAAGAACCTGCCGGAGTACGACAAGCTCGCCACCGGCAACCCCATCTTCAAGGCCCGCATGCAGGACGTCGGCTACCTGGACCTGACCGGCTGCATGGCGCTCGGCGCCACCGGCCCGATCCTGCGCTCCGCCGGACTCCCGCACGACCTGCGCAAGACCGACCCGTACTGCGGATACGAGAACTACGAGTTCGACGTCCCCACCGCGGACAGCTGCGACTCCTACGGCCGCTTCCTCATCCGGCTGGAGGAGATGCGCCAGTCGCTGCGGATCATCGAGCAGTGCATCGACCGGCTCGCACCCGGACCGGTCATGGTCGCCGACAAGAAGATCGCCTGGCCCGCGCAGCTCGCGCTCGGCCCGGACGGTCTCGGCAACTCGCTGGACCACATCAAGAAGATCATGGGCACCTCCATGGAGGCCCTGATCCACCACTTCAAGCTGGTGACCGAGGGCTTCCGGGTCCCCGCCGGACAGGCGTACGCCGCCGTCGAATCGCCCAAGGGCGAACTCGGCGTGCACGTCGTCTCGGACGGCGGAACCCGCCCCTACCGGGTCCACTTCCGCGACCCGTCCTTCACCAACCTCCAGGCCATGGCGGCGATGTGCGAGGGCGGCCAGGTCGCCGACGTCATCGTCGCCGTCGCATCCATCGACCCCGTGATGGGAGGCGTCGACCGGTGACCGAAGCACGTCAGGAAGTCAGTCTGGGGATGCCGCAGCTCCCCGCCCCCGCCTACCCGGCCGAGGTGCGCGCCAGGCTCGAAGCGGATGCGAAGGAGGTGATCGACCGCTACCCCGGCAGCCGCTCCGCGCTGCTCCCGCTGCTGCACCTGGTGCAGTCCGAGGAGGGGTACGTCTCGCGTACGGGCATGGCCTTCTGCGCCGAGATGCTCGGCCTCACCACCGCCGAGGTCACCGCGGTCGCCACCTTCTACACGATGTACCGGCGCAAGCCGAGCGGCGACTACCAGGTCGGCGTCTGCACCAACACGCTCTGCGCGGTGATGGGCGGCGACGCGATCTTCGACCGGCTCAAGGAGCACCTCGACGTCGGCAACGACGAGACGACCGCCGACGGCAAGGTGACGCTCGAACACATCGAGTGCAACGCCGCCTGCGACTTCGCACCCGTCGTGATGGTCAACTGGGAGTTCTTCGACAACCAGACGCCCGAGAGCGCGACCCAACTGGTCGACGACCTCATCGCCGGACGTCCCGTCGAGCCCACCCGCGGCGCCCCCCTCTGCACGTACAAGGAGACCGCCAGGATCCTGGCCGGCTTCCCCGACGAGCGCCCCGGCGCCGTCGCCGCCTCCGGCGGTGCCGGCCCCGCCTCGCTCATCGGCCTGAAGCTCGCCAAGGGCGAAACCGCTCCGCAGGCCCGCGTGGTGGGGCCCCGAGGGGAACGCCCGCAGCCACAGGGAGGGGAGTGATGACGTTGACCACCGAACTCAACGACAACGGCAGCGGCAACGGGAACAGCCCCGAGAAACTGCTCGCCCCCGTCCTCTCCGCCTTCTGGGACCAGCCCGAGTCCTGGACCCTGGACACCTACCGGCGCCACGAGGGCTACGAGGGCCTGCGCAAGGCCCTCGCCATGTCCCCGGACGACCTCATCGCGTACGTCAAGGACTCCGGACTGCGCGGCCGCGGCGGCGCCGGCTTCCCCACCGGGATGAAGTGGCAGTTCATCCCGCAGGGCGACGGCAAACCGCACTACCTCGTCGTCAACGCCGACGAGTCCGAGCCGGGAACCTGCAAGGACATCCCGCTCCTCTTCGCCAACCCGCACAGCCTCATCGAGGGCATCGTGATCGCCTGCTACGCGATCCGCTCCTCGCACGCCTTCATCTATCTGCGCGGCGAGGTCGTCCCCGTCCTGCGACGGCTCCACGAGGCCGTCCGCGAGGCGTACGAGGCGGGCTATCTCGGCAAGGACATCCTGGGCTCCGGTCTCGATCTGGAACTCACCGTGCACGCGGGCGCCGGCGCGTACATCTGCGGTGAGGAGACCGCGCTGCTCGACTCGCTCGAAGGACGCCGCGGCCAGCCCCGGCTGCGCCCGCCCTTCCCCGCGGTCGCCGGTCTCTACGCCTGCCCCACCGTGGTGAACAACGTCGAGTCCATCGCCTCGGTTCCCGCGATCCTGAACCGGGGCAAGGACTGGTTCAAGTCGATGGGCAGCGAGAAGTCCCCGGGCTTCACGCTCTACTCGCTCAGCGGCCATGTCGCCGGACCCGGCCAGTACGAGGCCCCGCTCGGCATCACCCTGCGCCAGCTCCTCGACATGAGCGGCGGGATGCGCCCCGGCCACCGGCTGAAGTTCTGGACCCCGGGCGGCTCCTCCACCCCGATGTTCACCGAGGAGCACCTCGACGTGCCCCTCGACTACGAGGGCGTCGGCGCCGCCGGATCCATGCTCGGCACCAAGGCGCTCCAGTGCTTCGACGAGACGACCTGCGTGGTGCGGGCCGTCACCCGCTGGACCGAGTTCTACGCGCACGAGTCCTGCGGCAAGTGCACGCCCTGCCGCGAAGGCACCTACTGGCTCGTCCAGTTGCTCCGCGACATCGAGGCCGGCAAGGGACAGATGTCCGACCTGGACAAGCTCAACGACATCGCCGACAACATCAACGGCAAGTCGTTCTGCGCCCTCGGCGACGGCGCCGCCTCACCGATCTTCTCCTCGCTGAAGTACTTCCGCGAGGAGTACGAGCAGCACATCACGGGCAAGGGCTGCCCCTTCGACCCCGCCAAATCGACCCTCTGGGCCGACGACAAGAACGCATCCCAGGGGGTGAACGCATGACAGTCACCACGAGTGCGCCCTCCGGGGGCGGCGAAGCGGCGATCCCGCCCGAGGACCTGGTCACGCTGACCATCGACGGCATCGAGATCAGCGTGCCCAAGGGCACCCTGGTCATCCGCGCCGCCGAACTCCTCGGCATCGAGATCCCGCGCTTCTGCGACCACCCGCTCCTCGATCCGGCCGGCGCCTGCCGCCAGTGCATCGTCGAGGTCGAGGGCCAGCGCAAGCCGATGGCGTCCTGCACCATCACCTGCACCGACGGCATGGTCGTCAAGTCGCAGCTCACCTCGCCCGTCGCCGACAAGGCGCAGCGCGGGGTGATGGAGCTGCTGCTCATCAACCACCCGCTGGACTGCCCGGTCTGCGACAAGGGCGGCGAGTGCCCGCTCCAGAACCAGGCCATGTCCCACGGCGACGCGACCTCCCGCTTCGAGGGGAAGAAGCGGACGTACGAGAAGCCCGTGCCGATCTCCACCCAGGTGCTGCTGGACCGGGAGCGCTGTGTGCTCTGCGCCCGCTGCACCCGGTTCTCCAACCAGGTGGCCGGCGACCCGATGATCGAGCTGATCGAGCGCGGCGCGCTCCAGCAGGTCGGCATCGGCGAGGGCGACCCCTTCGAGTCGTACTTCTCCGGCAACACCATCCAGATCTGCCCGGTCGGGGCGCTGACCTCGGCGGCGTACCGATTCCGCTCCCGCCCCTTCGACCTGGTGTCGACGCCCTCGGTCTGCGAGCACTGCGCGGGCGGCTGCGCCACCCGCACCGACCACCGGCGCGGCAAGGTCATGCGCCGCATGGCCGCCAACGACCCCGAGGTCAACGAGGAATGGCTCTGCGACAAGGGCCGCTTCGGCTTCCGCTACGCGCAGCAGCGCGACCGGCTCACCACCCCGCTGGTGCGGGGCGAGTCGGGTGAGCTGGAGCCGGCGAGCTGGCCCGAGGCGCTGGAGGCGGCGGCCGCCGGACTCTCCGCGGCCCGCGGCCGGACCGGTGTCCTCACCGGCGGCCGGCTGACCGTCGAGGACGCGTACGCGTACGCGAAGTTCGCCCGGATCGCCCTGGACACCAACGACGTGGACTTCCGGGCCCGGGTGCACAGCGGCGAGGAGGCCGACTTCCTGGCCTCGCGCGTCGCCGGACGCGGCACGGACCTGGACGGCAGCGGGGTCACGTACACCTCGCTGGAGAAGGCCCCGACCGTGCTGCTGGTCGGCTTCGAGTCCGAGGAGGAGGCCCCCGGCGTCTTCCTCAGGCTGCGCAAGGCCCACCGCAAGCACGGCCAGCGCACCTTCTCCGTCGCCACGCACGCCACCCGGGGCCTCGGCAAGGCCGGCGGCACGCTCCTTCCCGCCGCCCCCGGCACCGAGACCGAATGGCTGGACGCCATCGCGGGCGGGGTCGGACTGGACGGCGACGGGGCCGCCGCCGCCGAGGCGCTGCGCGCCGAGGGCGCCGTGATCGTGGTGGGCGAACGGCTCGCCGGGGTGCCCGGCGGGCTGACCGCCGCGGTGCGGACGGCGACCGCGACCGGGGCCCGGCTGGTGTGGATCCCGCGCCGGGCCGGCGAGCGCGGCGCGGTGGAGGCGGGCGCCCTCCCGTCGCTGCTGCCCGGCGGCCGCCCGGCCACCGACCCGCGGGCCCGGGACGAGGTGGCGGCCGTCTGGGGCGTCGCCGAACTCCCCTCCCGCTTCGGCCGCGACACCGGCCAGATCATCGAGGCCGCGGCCACCGGTGAACTGGGCGCGCTGCTCGTCGCCGGGGTGAACACCGAGGACCTGCCGGACCCGGCCCGTGCCCTGGAGGCGCTGGACGCGGTCGGCTTCCTGGTCTCCCTGGAACTGCGGCCCAGCGAGGTCACCGACCGCGCCGACGTGGTGTTCCCGGTGGCCGCGGTCGCCGAGAAGTCCGGGACCTTCCTCGACTGGGAGGGCAGGGTCCGGATGTTCGAGGCCGCGCTGAAGCCCGAGCAGATGACGCGGACGCTCGCCCCCGGCGACGCCCGGGTGCTGCACATGCTGGCCGACGCGCTCGACGTCCACTTCGCGCTGCCGGACCTCAAGTCCGTGCGCCGCGAGCTGGACCGGCTCGGCCACTGGCAGGGCGACCACGCCGACGAGCCGCGCGTCCCCGCGCAGCCGCTGCCCCGGCCCGGCGACGGCGAGGCGATCCTCGCCGGCCACCGGATGCTGCTCGACCTGGGACGGCTCCAGGAGGGCGACACGGCGCTGGCCGGGACCCGGCACGCCGCTCTCGCCCGGCTCTCCGCGGCCACGGCCGCCGAGACCGGCGTCAAGGACGGCGACCTCCTCGCCGTCTCCGGCCCGGCGGGCACCGTCGAACTGCCGCTCCGGGTCACCGACATGCCGGACCGGGTGGTCTGGGTGCCGCTGAACTCCGCCGGGCGCGGTGTCCCGGGCGACACCGGCGTACAGCCCGGTGGTCTGGTCCGCATCGGCCCCGCCGCCGGCACTCCCGACGACGCACCGGAGGTGGGGGCGTGAGTGCCTTCGCTCAACTCGCCGCGGCCCCGCACGGCTCCGTGCTCGCCGCCGAGGACCTGTCGATGTTCGGCAACGACCCGTGGTGGCTCGTCGTCGTCAAGGCGGTCTTCTGCTTCGCGTTCCTGATGGTGACGGTGCTCTTCTCCATCGTGTGGGAGCGCAAGGTCGTCGCCTGGATGCAGCTGCGCATCGGCCCCAACCGGCACGGTCCCTGGGGCATGCTCCAGTCGCTCGCCGACGGCATCAAGCTGATGCTGAAGGAGGACGTGATCGTCAAGCGGGCGGACAAGGTCGTCTACGTCCTCGCCCCGATCGTCGCGGCCGTCCCGGCGTTCATGGCCATCGCCGTGATCCCCTTCGGCCCGTCCGACAACCAGGTCTCGATCTTCGGCCACCGTACGGCGATGCAGCTCACCGACCTGCCGATCGCGATGCTCTACATCCTCGCGGTCGCCTCGGTCGGCATCTACGGCATCGTGCTGGCCGGCTGGTCGTCCGGATCGACGTACCCGCTCCTGGGCGGTCTGCGCTCCTGCGCGCAGATGATCTCGTACGAGATCGCGATGGGCGCCGCGTTCGCCTCGGTCTTCCTCTACTCCGGGTCGATGTCGACCTCGAAGATCGTGGAGGCGCAGGAGGACCGCTGGTTCATCATCCTGCTGCCGGTCTCCTTCATCATCTACATCGTCACGATGGTCGGCGAGACCAACCGCGCCCCGTTCGACATGCCGGAGTCCGAGGGCGACCTGGTCGGCGGCTTCAACACCGAGTACTCGTCGATCAAGTTCGCGATGTTCATGCTCGCCGAGTACGTCAACATGGTCACCGTCTCGGCGGTCTCCACCACCCTGTTCCTGGGCGGCTGGCGGGCCCCGTGGCCGATCAGCACCTTCTGGGAGGGCGCGAACCAGGGCTGGTGGCCGATGCTCTGGTTCGTCGTCAAGGTCCAGCTGCTGCTGTTCTTCTTCATCTGGCTGCGCGGCACGCTGCCCCGCGTCCGCTACGACCAGCTGATGAAGCTCGGCTGGAAGGTCCTCATCCCGGTCTCCGTGGTCTGGCTGATGCTGGTCGCGACCGTGCGGGCGCTGCGCAACGAGGGCTACGACTTCACAAGGATCCTGCTCTACGTGGCCGGAGCCGTGATCGCGGTCCTGCTGATCTCCTTCGTCGTCGACATCTTCCGAGACAAGCAGGACAAGGCCGCCGCCGGGCGTGCCGAACCGGAGCCCGCGTTCGACCCGATGGCGGGCGGGTTCCCGGTGCCGCCGCTGCCCGGACAGACCCTGCCGCCGGTACCGCGGCGTACTCCGCGCCGCGAGCGGGAGCTCGTTGTCAGTGGCGGAGTGGATACTCAGAGTGACGGAAATCCGAGTGACGGAAAGGAGGCCGGCGGTGTCTGAACTGTCTGGGTCCCCGGGGTCCGGGAAGCCGGCGAAGCCCACCGGGCCGAAGGGGGCGGTCGCGCCCTCGGGCGGCTCCGGGGCGTCGGGATCCTCCCCGTCCTCGGAGGAGAAGTTCCTCAATCCGGTGGCCGGCTTCGGCGTGACCTTCAAGGCCATGTTCAAGAAGCGGCTCACCGAGCAGTATCCCGAGACGCCGAAGGTGACGGCGCCGCGCTTCCACGGGCGGCACCAGCTCAACCGCCACCCGGACGGCCTGGAGAAGTGCGTCGGCTGCGAGCTGTGCGCCTGGGCCTGTCCGGCGGACGCGATCTACGTCGAGGGCGCGGACAACACGGACGAGGAGCGCTACTCCCCGGGGGAGCGCTACGGCCGCGTCTACCAGATCAACTACGCGCGCTGCATTCTCTGCGGTCTGTGCATCGAGGCCTGCCCGACCCGGGCGCTCACGATGACCAATGAGTTCGAGCTCGCCAACACCACCCGCGAGAGCCTCATCTACACCAAGGACGAGCTGCTCGCGGGCCTGGAGGAAGGCATGGTCGACAGCCCGCACGCGATCTTCCCGGGCATGGACGAACAGGACTACTACCGGGGCCTGGTGACCGAGGCCGCCCCGGGTACGGAGCGTCAGGTCGCCGTCTCCAAGGGCGAGAAGCCCGAGGACGCGCACAGCGAGGGCAACGGCTCCGCGCAGGAGGTGGACGCATGACCGGCCTGGCCGCCGCGGCCTCCCAGACCTCGACCGGCGAGGCCTTCCAGTTCTGGGTGCTGGGCACGGTCGCCGTGCTCGGCGCCCTGTCCACGGTGCTCATGAAGAAGGCGGTGCACAGCGCGCTGAGCCTCGCCGGGACCATGATCATCCTGGCGGTGTTCTACCTCGCCAACGGTGCCTACTTCCTCGGCATCGTCCAGATCGTCGTCTACACGGGCGCGATCATGATGCTGTTCCTCTTCGTCGTCATGCTCGTCGGCGTCACGGCCGCGGACTCCCTGAAGGAGACCATCAAGGGCCAGCGCTGGCTGGCCGCCGGCTGCGGCCTCGGCTTCGGCGTCCTCCTGATCGCCGGCATCGGCAACGCCTCGCTGAACAGCTTCAACGGCCTGGGTGTCGCCAACACGGAGCACGGCGGAAACGTGGAGGGGCTCGCCAGCCTCATCTTCACCAAGTACGTCTTCGCCTTCGAGATCACCGGCGCGCTGCTGATCACCGCGACGGTCGGCGCGATGGTGCTGACCCACCGCGAGCGCACCGAGCGGGCCAAGACCCAGCGGGAGCTGTCCGAGGAGCGCGTGCGCGGCACGCACCTCCCGCCGCTGCCCGCCCCCGGCGTCTACGCCCGGCACAACGCCGTGGACATCGCCGGTCTGCTCCCCGACGGCACCCCGTCCGAACTCACCGTCATGCAGACGCTGCGCAAGCGCGGCCAGATGCGCGACGTGTCCCACGAGTCGCTGGCCGGCCTCAAGGCACTGGAGCAGCGCTCCGGTGAGCGGCTGGGCCGGGACACCGCAGAAGAAGAGGAGGTCGCCAAGTGAACCCGGTCAACTACCTCTATCTCGCCGCTCTGCTGTTCACCATCGGCGCCGCCGGGGTCCTGATCAGGCGGAACGCGATCGTGGTGTTCATGTGCGTGGAGCTGATGCTCAACGCCTGCAACCTCGCGTTCGTCACCTTCTCCCGGATGCACGGCAACCTCGACGGCCAGATCATCGCCTTCTTCACGATGGTCGTCGCCGCCGCGGAGGTCGTGGTCGGGCTCGCGATCATCGTGTCGCTGTTCCGTTCCCGTCACTCGGCCTCGGTCGACGACGCCAGCCTGATGAAGCTGTAAGGGGCGCTTGACCGTGAACAACCTGATTGCGCTGCTCGTCGCGGCGCCCCTGCTCGGAGCGGTGGTGCTGCTCTGCGGAGGCCGGCGCCTCGACCGAGCCGGCCACTGGCTGGGCACCGCGCTCGCCGCCGTCTCCTTCGTCGTCGCCGTGGTGCTCTTCACCGACATGCTCGGCAAGGGCGCCGAGGACCGCGCGCTGCACCAGAAGCTGTTCAGCTGGATCCCCGTCGAGGGCTTCCAGGCCGATGTGGCCTTCCAGCTCGACCAGTTGTCGATGACCTTCGTACTGCTGATCACCAGTGTGGGCACCCTGATCCACATCTACTCGATCGGCTACATGGAGCACGACGAGCGCCGTCGCCGCTTCTTCGGCTACCTCAACCTGTTCGTCGCGGCGATGCTGATCCTGGTCATCGCCGACAACTACCTGCTGCTGTACGTCGGGTGGGAGGGCGTCGGTCTGGCGTCGTACCTGCTCATCGGCTTCTGGCAGCACAAGCCCAGCGCGGCCACCGCCGCCAAGAAGGCCTTCCTGGTCAACCGGGTCGGCGACATGGGCCTGTCGATCGCGATCATGCTGATGTTCACCACCTTCGGCACCTTCGCCTTCGGCCCGGTCCTGGAGGCCACCGGCGAGACGAGCGAGGGCAAGCTGACGGCGATCGGCCTGATGCTGCTGCTGGCCGCCTGCGGCAAGTCCGCCCAGGTGCCGCTGCAGTCCTGGCTCGGTGACGCGATGGAGGGCCCGACCCCGGTCTCCGCCCTCATCCACGCCGCGACCATGGTCACCGCCGGTGTCTATCTGATCGTCCGCTCCGGCGCGATCTTCAACGGCGCCCCCGACGCCCAGCTGGTCGTCGTGGTCGTCGGCGCGGTCACGCTGCTCTTCGGTGCGATCGTCGGTTGCGCCAAGGACGACATCAAGAAGGCCCTCGCCGGTTCCACGATGTCGCAGATCGGCTACATGATCCTGGCCGCCGGGCTCGGCCCGATCGGCTACGTCTTCGCGATCATGCACCTGGTGACGCACGGCTTCTTCAAGGCCGGGCTCTTCCTCGGCGCCGGTTCGGTCATGCACGGCATGAACGACGAGGTCGACATGAGGAAGTTCGGCGGCCTGCGGAAGTACATGCCGGTCACCTTCGTCACCTTCGGCCTCGGCTATCTGGCGATCATCGGCTTCCCCGGCCTCTCCGGCTTCTTCTCCAAGGACAAGATCATCGAGGCGGCCTTCGCCAAGGGCGGCACCGAGGGCTGGATCCTCGGCGCGGTCACCCTGCTGGGCGCCGCGATCACCGCGTTCTACATGACGCGCGTGATGCTGATGACCTTCTTCGGCGAGAAGCGCTGGGTCCCGGACGCGGACGGCCACGAGCCGCACCCGCACGAGTCCCCGCGCTCCATGACGATCCCCATGATCGTCCTGGCGGTCGGCTCGGTCTTCGCCGGCGGCTTCTTCTCCATCGGCGACCGCTTCCTGCACTGGCTGGAGCCGGTCACCGGCCACAGCCACGGGGACGCCCCGGTCAGCGCGACCACCGTCACCGCCGCCACCATGGTGGTGCTCGTCCTCGGTGTCGCCCTCGCCTGGGCGATGTACGGACGCAAGCCGGTGCCCGCGGTCGCCCCGCGCGGCTCGCTGCTCACCCGGGCGGCCCGCCGCGATCTCCTCCAGGACGACTTCAACCACGTGGTCCTGGTCCGCGGCGGCGAGCACCTCACCCGCTCCCTGGTCTACGTCGACCACACCCTGGTCGACGGCGTCGTCAACGGCACGGCCGCGTCCATGGGCGGGCTCTCCGGCCGGCTGCGCAAACTGCAGAACGGCTACGCCCGCTCCTACGCGGTCTCGATGTTCGGCGGTACGGCGGTTCTCATCGCCGCGACCCTGCTGATGAGGGCGGTCTGATCCCATGTCCTTTCCCCTCCTGACAGCGACGGCGGCGCTCCCGGCGATCGGCGCGGTGGCCACCGCCGCCGTCCCGGCCGCCCGGCGCACCACGGCCAAATGGGTCGCGCTCGCCTTCTCGCTGGGCACCCTGGTCCTGGCGGGCATCGCGCTCGCCCGGTTCACGCCCAACGGCGCGCGCTACCAGCTCACCGAGTCCCACGCCTGGATCGCGGACTTCGGCGTCCGGTACGAACTGGGCGTGGACGGCATCGGCCTGGCGCTCATGGCGCTCACGGCCCTGCTGATCCCGTTCGTGATCCTGGCCGGCTGGCACGACGCCGACCCCCTGGAGACGAGCTCCTCGCGCTGGCGCCCCACCCAGGGATTCTTCGCCCTGATCCTGATGGTCGAAGCGATGGTGATCCTCTCCTTCGAGGCCACCGACGTCTTCCTCTTCTACATCCTCTTCGAAGCCATGCTCATCCCGATGTACTTCCTCATCGGCGGCTTCGGGGACCGGGCGCACACCGGCACCGACGAGAACGCCTCGGCCCAGCGCTCCTACGCGGCCGTGAAGTTCCTCCTCTACAACCTGGTCGGCGGGCTCATCATGCTCGCCGCCGTCATCGGGCTCCACGTGGTCACGGGGACGTTCTCGCTCTCCGAGATCGCCGACGCCCGCGCCGACGGCTCGCTCACCATGGCGACCGGCACCGAGCGGTGGCTCTTCCTCGGGTTCTTCTTCGCCTTCGCGGTGAAGGCCCCGCTCTGGCCGCTGCACACCTGGCTGCCCAACGCCATGGGCGAGGCGACCACCCCGGTCGCCGTGCTGATCACCGCCGTGGTCGACAAGGTCGGCACCTTCGCGATGCTCCGCTTCTGCCTCCAGCTCTTCCCGGAGGCCAGCAAGTGGGCCACCCCGGTGATCCTGGTCCTGGCCCTGATCAGCATCGTCTACGGCGCGCTGCTCGCGGTCGGCCAGCGCGACATCAAGCGCCTGATCGCCTACGCGTCGATCTCGCACTTCGGCTTCATCATCCTGGGCATCTTCGCGATGACCAGCCAGGGCCAGTCGGGCGCCACGCTCTACATGGTCAACCACGGCATCTCGACCGCCGCGCTGATGCTGGTGGCCGGCTTCCTGATCACCCGGCGCGGCTCGCGGCTCATCGCGGACTACGGCGGGGTGCAGAAGGTCGCCCCGGTGCTGGCCGGCACCTTCCTGATCGGCGGACTCGCCACGCTGTCGCTGCCGGGCCTCGCCCCGTTCGTCAGTGAGTTCCTGGTCCTGGTCGGCGCGTTCTCCGCCTATCCGGCGGTCGGCATCATCGCCACCACCGGGATCGTGCTCGCCGCGATCTACGTCCTCGTCCTCTACCAGCGGACGATGACGGGCCCGGTCAAGGCCGAGGTCCAGGGCATGGCGGACCTCAAGGTCCGTGAGCTGACGGTGGTCGTCCCGCTGATCGCCCTGCTGATCTTCCTGGGCGTCTATCCGAAGCCGCTCACCGAGATCGTCAACCCGGCGGTGCAGCACACCATGTCGGACGTACAGAAGAAGGACCCCCAGCCCGAGGTGGAGGCCGCCAAGTGAGCGCAACAGCTGTCCACAGCCTGTGGACCGTGGCGGGCGGGGTGACGACGGCCGCGCCCGAGGAGAAGTTCACGGCGCCGGTCATCGAGTACACCCAGCTGTCCCCGGTCCTGATCGTGATCGGCGTCGCCGTCCTGGGCGTCCTCGTCGAGGCCTTCGTGCCGCGCCGGGCCCGCTACTACACCCAGGTCCTGCTGACCGTCGCCGCGCTGGTCGCCGCCTTCGCCGCGGTGATCGGCCTGGCCGCCGCCGGATACGGCACGACGGACGCGCACATCGCCGCGATGGGCGCCGTCGCCGTCGACGGACCCGCCCTGTTCCTCCAGGGCACCATCCTGCTGACGTCCCTGGTGGCCGTCTTCACCTTCGCCGAGCGTCGGCTCGATCCCGCCTCGCACGGCAACCGGGTGGACTCCTTCGCGGCCCAGGCCGCCTCGGTGCCCGGCAGCGACAGCGAGAAGGCCGCCGTCCGGGCCGGCTTCACCACCACCGAGGTCTTCCCGCTGGTCCTCTTCTCGGTGGCCGGCATGCTGGTCTTCCCCGCGGCCAACGATCTGCTGACGCTCTTCGTGGCCCTGGAGGTCTTCTCCCTCCCGCTGTACCTCCTGTGCGCCGTCGCCCGCCGCAAGCGGCTGATGTCGCAGGAGGCCGCCGTGAAGTACTTCCTGCTCGGCGCGTTCTCCTCGGCCTTCCTGCTCTTCGGGATCGCCCTCCTCTACGGCTACGCGGGCTCCGTCTCGTACGCGAAGATCGCGACCGTCGTCGACGGCTCCATCCAGAAGATCGACCCGGCGCTCGCCGACACCATGGGCAACGACGCGCTGCTGCTCATCGGCGGCGCGATGATCCTGACCGGTCTGCTCTTCAAGGTCGGCGCCGTCCCGTTCCACATGTGGACCCCGGACGTCTACCAGGGCGCCCCGACCCCGGTCACCGGCTTCATGGCCGCGGCCACGAAGGTCGCCGCGTTCGGCGCGCTGCTGCGCCTGCTGTACGTGGTGCTGCCGGGCCTCACCTGGGACCTGCGCCCCGTCATGTGGGGCGTCGCCATCGTCACGATGGTGGGCGGCGCGGTCGTCGCCATCACCCAGACCGACATCAAGCGGCTCCTGGCGTACTCCTCGATCGCGCACGCCGGGTTCATCCTGGCCGGTGTCATCGCGGCCACGCCGGAGGGCATCTCCTCGGTGCTCTTCTACCTCGGCACGTACTCCTTCGTGACCGTCGGCGCGTTCGCCGTCGTCACCCTGGTGCGCGACGCCGGCGGCGAGGCGACGCACCTGTCGAAGTGGGCCGGGCTCGGCCGGCGCTCCCCGCTGGTCGCCGCGGTCTTCGCGGTCTTCCTGCTGGCCTTCGCCGGGATCCCGCTCACCTCGGGCTTCTCCGGCAAGTTCGCGGTGTTCAAGGCCGCGGCGGACGGCGGGGCGACCGGTCTGGTCGTCGTCGGTGTGATCTCCTCGGCGATCGCCGCGTTCTTCTACATCCGGGTCATCGTGCTGATGTTCTTCAGCGAGCCGAAGGCGGACGGCCCCACGGTCGCCGTCCCGTCCCCGCTGACGATGACCACGATCGGGCTCGGCGTCGCCGTCACCCTGGTGCTGGGCCTGGCCCCGCAGTACTTCCTGGACCTCGCGGGCCAGGCGGGGGTGTTCGCGCGGTAGCCGGACACCGCCGCATCACGGCGCCGGACGGGCTCGGCCTCCCTCGGGAAGTCAAGCCCGTCCGGCGTTGTCGTAGGCGGCGCCTATCGTGGCAGGGGAGAGCACAGGGACGGGAACGGACAGCCGTCGGGGGAACAGCGCGATGAACATGACGGGCGGGACAGGCGTGACGGACAGGACCACGGACCCCACCGGGGCCGGGACCGAGAGCGAGGCGCGGCGCACGCTGCACCGCGTCTTCGGGTACGAGGCGTTCCGGGGCGAGCAGGAAGCGATCGTCGACCATGTGGTGGCCGGCGGGGACGCCGTCGTGCTCATGCCGACCGGCGGCGGAAAGTCCCTCTGCTACCAGATCCCGTCCCTGGTCAGACGAGGCACGGGCATCGTGATCTCGCCGCTGATCGCCCTGATGCAGGACCAGGTCGACGCGCTGCGGGCGCTCGGCGTGCGGGCCGGATTCATCAACTCGACGCAGGACTTCGACGAGCGCCGCTCGATGGAGTCCCAGTTCCTGGCGGGCGAGCTGGACCTGCTCTATCTGGCCCCCGAGCGGCTGCGGCTGGACTCCACGCTCGCGCTCCTCGCCCGGGGCGAGGTCTCCGTCTTCGCGATCGACGAGGCGCACTGCGTCGCCCAGTGGGGCCACGACTTCCGCCCCGACTACCTGGCCCTGTCGGTGCTCGGCGAGCGCTGGCCCGACGTCCCGCGCATCGCCCTGACGGCCACGGCCACCGAGGCCACGCACGGCGAGATCACCCAGCGCCTCGGCATGCCCGACGCCAAGCACTTCGTGGCCAGCTTCGACCGCCCCAACATCCAGTACCGGATCGTCGGCAAGTCCGACCCCAAGAAGCAGCTCCTCACCTTCCTCAAGGAGGAGCACGCCGGGGACGCCGGCATCGTCTACTGCCTCTCCCGCGCCTCCACCGAGAAGACCGCCGAGTACCTCTGCCGCAACGGCATCGAGGCCGTTCCGTACCACGCGGGGCTGGACGCCGGCACGCGCGCCGCCCACCAGTCCCGCTTCCTGCGCGAGGAGGGCCTCGTCGTCGTCGCGACCATCGCCTTCGGCATGGGCATCGACAAGCCGGACGTCCGTTTCGTCGCCCACCTCGACCTGCCGAAGTCCGTGGAGGGCTACTACCAGGAGACCGGCCGCGCGGGCCGCGACGGGGCCCCGTCCACGGCCTGGATGGCGTACGGCCTCCAGGACGTCGTCCAGCAGCGCAAGCTCATCCAGGGCGGCGAGGGCGACGAGGCCTTCCGCCGCCGCGCCGCCTCCCACCTCGACGCGATGCTCGCCCTCTGCGAGACGGCCCACTGCCGCCGCGCCCAGCTCCTGCGGTACTTCGGCCAGGAGCCCACCGAGGCATCCTGCGGCAACTGCGACACCTGCCTGACCCCGCCCGAGACCTGGGACGGCACGGTGGCCGCCCAGAAGCTGCTCTCCACCGTCGTCCGGCTGAAGCGGGAGCGCGGCCAGAAGTTCGGCGCGGGCCAGATCATCGACATCCTGCTCGGCCGCCGCACCGCGAAGGTCATCCAGTTCGACCACGACCAGCTCTCGGTCTTCGGCATCGGCGAGGAGCTGGCCGAGGCCGAGTGGCGCGGCGTCGTGCGCCAGCTGCTCGCCCAGGGCCTCATCGCCGTCGAGGGCGAGTACGGCACGCTGGTCCTCACCGAGGGCAGCGCCGCCGTCCTCTCCCGGCAGCGCGAGGTCGCCCTCCGCAAGGAGCCCAAGAAGCCCGCCGCCTCCCGTTCCTCCTCCGCCCGGGGCGACCGCAAGGCCAAGGCCGCCCCCGCCGACCTCCCCGAGACCGCCGTCCCCGTCTTCGACGCCCTCCGCGCCTGGCGCGGCGCCCAGGCCAAGGAGCTGGGCCTCCCCGCGTACGTGATCTTCCACGACGCGACCCTCCGCGAGATCGCGACCCTGCGCCCGTCGTCCCTCGCCGAGCTGGGCGGCATCAGCGGCCTCGGCGAGAAGAAGCTGGCGACGTACGGGGAGGGCGTCCTGGAGGTCCTGGCAGGCCTCCCGCCCGCCCCGGACACGGAGAGCCCCACACCGACCCCCGCCCCCTCCGAAGCCCCGGCCCCGGCCGCCCGGCCCGCCGCCCAGGCGCCGGCCTTCGACGACGACGGGTTCGGCTGGGACGAGGAGCCGCCGGAGTACGAGTGAGATGCGGCGGGCGGGGCGGTCCTACTGCGGGTCCGCCCCGCGGCGGCGCGGCGTGATGGCCGTGAGGTCGAGGTCGACCGGGAAGGGGACGGACACCTTCATCCGGTCGTGGAAGATCCCGGTCGAGGTGTAGGCGCCGGTCGCGGGCTCCAGTTCGAAGACGTACACGACGGCACGCCCGTCGTGGTTCTCCACCCGCCAGTAATACGGGATCTTCGCCCGTGCGTACTTCACCGGCTTGGTCTCCCGGTCACGCGACCGGGACTCCGGTGACACGACCTCGATGGCCAGCTGAACGGATTCGGCGGGGAAGCGGGTCTGATCCAGGTCCTCGACGATCGTGCCGTCGACGACGATGATGTCGGGCTCGGGTCGGTTGTAGCGGTCGATGTCGATGGTGAATTCACGTACGACTTCCCGATCGGGCGGTGCCAGTGACTGCAACTGCCACTCCAAGAAGCTGACCGCCCGTGAGTGGAAAAGGCTCTGCGGACTCACGAAGACAAGGCTCCCGTCGATCAGCTCCGTATGCGGAGGCAGATTCGGGAGTGTGTCCAGGTCATCGGCGGTCCAGCCGCCCTCGGGCGGGACCGCCCACCGCGGCTCGGGGGCCTCGGGTTCGACGCTCATCAGTGCTCCCATGGACGGAGTCTCGCGGGAACGTCCAGCGTATCCGCCGGGTACGGCAAGAGGTGCCCCTGAACGTGTGAACGACTCACGCGCTCTTGACCCCCACCCCCCGCCCCGCATAGGCCCGCACATCCGCGTCCGGGTCCGTGACCGCCTCCGCGAGTGCCTCTCGCACCCCCGGGGCATCGCCGTGGCGCAGCAGCGCCAGCACCGCCGCCTTGCGGACGTCGGCGTTCGGGTCGTCCAGCGCACCGGCCAGTGGGCCCACCGCGTGGGCCGGGTCCGCCGAGGACAGGGCCTTCGCGGCGCCCGCGCGGACCTGCCAGGCCGGGTCGGTCAGGGCGGTCACCGCGCGCTCGGCGTACGGCGCCGGGCAGCCGGTCTCCGCGAGGGCGCCGAGGGCCGCCGCGCGGACCAGGGCATCCGGGTCGTCGAGGAGCGGGGCCAGGGGGCCCGGGGCGGGGTCGCGGACCGCGGCCAGGCCCTTGGCCGCCGCGACGCGCACCTCGCGGGCGGGGTCGGTGGTCGCACGGGACAGCCCGTCGACCGCGTCCACGGAGACGAGGGCCCGGACGGCCGAGAGACGGACATCGAGGGTCGGGTCGTCCAGCGGGTCCGTGTAGAGGGACGCCTCACCGAGGCGCAGCGCCCTCAGGGTGTCCAGGGCGGCGGCCCGGACCACCGCGTCGGCCGAGGCGAGGGCGGAGACCAGCGGGGTGCGCAGGTCCGGTGACGGCGGCAGGACCTCGACCAGTTCACGCAGGGACGCGGCGGCGGCGGCGCGGACGGCGGGGGCCGGGTCGCCGAGGGCGCCGGCCAGGGCGGGGCCCGCGCCCGGCGGAGTGGACTCGGTGAGCGCGGCGACCGCGGCCCGGCGGACGGACGGGGCGGGGTCGTCCAGATAGGGGGCCAGGGCCGCCAGGTCCGGTTCTCCCTCGCTCAGGGCCAGCAGCTCCAGGATGCGCGGCGAGGTGGAGGGGACGGATCCCGGCGCGACCGGCGGGGGCGCCGCCTCCCCCCGCGCCGACGCCGACACCGGAGCCGTGTCCCGCGCCCCCGCCGTCCCCACCCCGACCGGCACCACCTCCCCGATCCGCCGCACCGGCCCGCCGGCCGGGGCGAAGCCCTCCACCGGGACCAGGTACGGGGCCACCGGACGGGCGGTGAACTCCATGGCACCGGAAGGGGACTTGTACAGGTCCAGATGGTGGAACCAGTCCGCGTCATCGCGCTCCGGATGGTCCGTGCGCGCGTGGTACAGCCCCCAGCGGGACTCCGTGCGGGCCAGCGAGGCACGGGCGGCCATCTCCGCGCAGTCCCGGATGAACGACACCTCCGCGCACCGCATCAGCTCGTGCGGGGTCGTCGCGCCCATCTCCGCGAGGTCCGCGCGCATCCGCTCGAAGGACTCCAGGGCGATGGCGAGCCGGGCCCCGGACTTCGGCGGGGCCACGTAGTCGTTCACGAACCGGCGCAGCTTGTACTCGACCTGGGTCTGCGGCGGCCCGTCCGGATGGCGCAGCGGCCGGTAGACCAACTCGTGGGCCGCCCGCAGCTGATCGGCCGGCAGCTCGCCCTCGTACGCCGTGTACCGCGCCGCGTCCTCGCCCGCCAGATCACCGAAGACGAACGCGCCGATCATGTAGTTGTGCGGGACGCAGGCCAGGTCACCGGCCGCGTACAGGCGGTCCACGGTGGTGCGGGCGCGGTCGTCGACGCGGACGCCGGAGGCGGAGTGGCCGCCGCACAGGCCGATCTCGGAGATGTGCATCTCGATGTCGTGGGTGCGGTAGTCGTGGCCGCGCCCCGCGTGGAACGTGCCGCGCGTGGGGCGTTCCGTCGAGTGCAGGATCGTCTCCAGCGCGCCGACGGACTCCTCCGGCAGATGGCTCAGCTTCAGATAGACGGGGCCCCGGTCGGAGGCGACCTCGGCGGCGAACTCCGCCATCATCTGCCCCGACCAGTAGTCGGAGTCGACGAACCGCTCGCCGTGCCGGTTCACCTGGTAGCCGCCGAAGGGGTTGGCGACGTAGGCGCAGGCCGGGCCGTTGTAGTCCTTGATCAGCGGGTTGATCTGGAAGCACTCGATGCCGGTCAGCTCGGCGCCCGCGTGGTACGCCATGGCGTAGCCGTCCCCGGCGTTGGTCGGGTTCTCGTACGTCCCGTAGAGGTAGCCGGAGGCGGGCAGTCCGAGCCGGCCGCAGGGTCCGGTGGCGAGGATCACGGCGCCCGCGCGGACCGTGACGAACCGCCCGGTGCGGGTGTGGAAGCCTGCCGCGCCGATCGCCCGGCCGTCGTCGCCGGTCAGGACGCGGACGGGCATCACCCGGTTCTCGATGCGGATGCGCTCGCGCATCTCGCGCCGGCGCAGCTGCCGGTAGAGGACCTTCTTCACGTCCTTGCCCTCGGGCATCGGCAGCACGTACGAGCCGGAGCGGTGGACCTGGCGGACCGCGTAGTCGCCGTGCTCGTCCTTCTCGAACTTCACCCCGTACGACTCCAGGCGCCGCACCATGGCGTAGCCACGCGTCGCGGTCCGGCGGACGGTCGACTGGTCGACGATGCCGTCGTTGGCGCGGGTGATCTCGGCGACGTAGTCGTCGGGTTCGGCGCGGCCGGGGATCACCGCGTTGTTCACCCCGTCCATGCCCATGGCGAGCGCGCCGGAGTGGCGGACGTGCGCCTTCTCCAGGAGGAGGACGGAGGCGCCGTGCTCGGCGGCGGTGAGGGCCGCCATCGTGCCGGCCGTACCGCCGCCGATCACCAGCACGTCGCAGGAGAGTTCCTCGGCGTCCGCGAGGGCGGGGATCTGCACGGGAATGCCTTTCGGAAGAAGGGGTTGGGGCCGGGAGACGGGGGTTCGGGCCCGGAGAGGGGAGTCAGGGAGCGGGGGTGAGGGATTCCAGGACCTCGCGGCGCAGCGCGACCGTCGCCGGGTCGGTGTGCGCCGCCCGTTCGCGGGGGCGCGGCACCCGCAGCACCCGGCCCGTGAAGAGCAGCGCGACCCGGTCGCCGAGGAACAGCGCCTCGTCCACGTCATGGGTCACGAAGACGACGGTGGCGCCGGTGCCGCGCAGCACGTCGACGAGGAGCTGCTGCATCCCGGCCCTGGTCTGGGCGTCCAGCGCGCCGAAGGGTTCGTCCATCAGGACCGCCCGGGGTCCGGCCACCAGCGCGCGGGCCAGCTGGACGCGCTGGCGCTGGCCGCCGGAGATCCGGTGCGGGAGCCGGCCGGAGTGCTCGGCGAGGCCGACCCGCTCCAGCCACGTCCCGGCCCGCTCGCGTCGTTCGGCCCGGGGCACGCCCCGTACGGCGAGCGGCAGTTCGACATTGGCGCGGACCGTGCGCCAGGGCAGCAGCGCGTCCTCCTGGAAGACGAGCGCGCGGGAGGCGTGCGGGCCGGTGACCGGCTCCCCGTCCGCCTCGACCTCGCCGGCCAGCGCGGGCAGCAGCCCGGCCAGGGTGCGCAGCAGGGTGGACTTGCCGCAGCCGGACGGGCCGACGACGGTGAGGATCTCGCCGGGGACGACATCGAGGCCGACGCCGTCCAGGACCGGCGCTCCCGCCCGGCCGAGCACCGCGCCGCGCAGTGTGAGCCGCAGCCCGTGCGGGGTCGTGGTCGTGGTCATGAGCGCACCCGTTCCTGTGCCGTGCGGACGGAGGGGACGGCGGCCGTCGCCGCCGGGGCGGGGCGGTGGCGTACGGGGGCGGCCGGGCGGCCCTCCGCACGCGGGAGCCACCGGGTGAGCCTGCGGCCGAGGAGTTCCACGGCCGTGGAGGTCAGCCAGCCGAGCAGTCCGATGGTGACCATGCCGACGAAGACGCCCGGGTAGTCGACGACCGTGTAGTCCTGCCAGGTCCGGTAGCCGACCCCGTACTCGCCGGAGATCATCTCCGCGGAGATGACACAGATCCACGACACCCCGATGCCGACGGACAGTCCGCCGAGGATGCCGGGGAGCGCCCCGGGCAGCACGACCGACCACAGGATCCGCCACCGTCCGCCGCCCATGGTCAGGACGGCCTCCTCCCAGACCGGGGTCAGCGCCCGTACCGCGTGCCGGGTGGAGACCATGACCGGGAAGAACGCCGCCGCGCAGGTGATGAAGACGATGCCCTGCTCGTTGCTCGGGAAGAGCAGGATGGCGACCGGGACCAGCGCGATCGCGGGGACCGGCCGCAGCACTTCGAGGACCGGCCCGAGCAGATCGGCGGCGAGCTGCGACCGGGCCACGGCCGTGCCGACGGTGACGCCGAGGACGGCCGCCAGCGCGAAACCGGTGACGATCCGGGTCAGGCTGTCGGTCAGGTCCTGCCAGTACGCGTCCCCGGAGACCCGGTCCGCATAGGCGCGGGCCACCTCCGTCACGGTGGGGAACTGCTCGAAGCGCAGCCAGACGTTGATGTCGTACGAGGTCAGCGCCTGCCACAGGCCGAGCGCGGCGGCCAGGGACAGGACCCGCCGCAGCGGCGACCACCGGCCGGTCACGACCCGGTCCCGGCGAGCTCCAGCGCGGTGGCGTACGGCACGGTGCGGGCGCCGGGGTGCGCGGCCACGTCGGTGCGGGCCGCCGCCTCGGTGACGTACGGCCGCAACGCCGAACCCTCCGCGACCCACACCGCCCGGTCCGCGAACCACAGCGTGCCCGTGGAGGCGTCCGGGACGTATGCCGCCCGGACCGCGTCGCGGTGTGCGGCCACGTACCGCAGCAGTGCGGCCGGGGTGGCGAAGGCCGTCGTGGTGTCCTTGCCCTTCGGCCAGACCTCGCCGCCGCGCCGGGCGGGCGGCCCGGCCGCGACGGCCTTCGCGTAGCCGGAGCCGTACACCCGCTTCACGTAGCGGTCGTCGACGAACGCGTCCACGTCGACGTCCTCGACGAGCTTCGCCGAGGCCAGCACCGGGACGTCCTTCTTCAGGGCGGCGATCAGCGCGGGCTTCAGCGTGGTGTCGAAGGTGGCGATGCCCTGGGCGCCGTTGTAGAGGTGGACGACCTCGGCCGGCAGACCGGTGGCCTTGGCGACGGACTCGGAGGCGGCGACCGGGTGGGCGCGCAGATAGGCCGTCGCCCGGCCCTGGGCGCGCAGGAAGTCCTCCACCACGGCCGACCGCTTCTTCGCGAAGTCCTCGCGGACCGTGACGCCGTGGAAGGTCGGCAGGTTCAGCTCAGCCCCGTCGTACAGGGCCTTCGCCCGGCCCTGGAAGGCGAGCAGCCCCGGCCAGGCCACGAACTGCGACAGCGCGTCCGCACTGCCCGCCTGGAGGGCCGAAGCACCCACGGCGGGCTGCTGGTTGAGCTTGCGGATGTCCTTGTCCGGGTCCAGCCCGGCCTGCTGGAGGGCGCGCACGAGGGTGCCGTCGGCGGCCGAGCCGACGCTCGTGGAGACCTTCTTCCCGCGCAGGTCGGTGAGCGTGCGCAGCTCCGAACCGGGCGCGGTGACCACGGTGTTGAGGCCGCCCGACAGGTTGTAGCCGGTGACCGAGACGAGCCGGGTGGGGCGGTGCAACTGGACGCCCCGGGCCGCGTTGATCAGCAGCGGGAAGTCGCCCATCGAGCCGATGTCGATCTTTCCGGCGGTCATCTGCGCGGTGATCGGGGCGCCGGTCGCGTAGTCCTGCCACTCCACCTCGTACGTGACCCCGTCCCGCTTCCCGCGCTCGCGCAGCTCGTCCTCGAAGTAGCCGAGGGAGCGCAGCAGGGTGCCGGCCGTGACGGTGTTGATGGTCCGGGACTGGTAGCCGACGGTCACCGTGACGGTGCCGCTGTCGTCGGCGCTCGCCCCGCCGCCGCAGCCGGTGAGCGTGACGAGGAGCGCGGCGCCGGCCAGGGCGCCGAATGCCTTGCGTCGCATGGGGTCGGGGCCTTTCAGCGCAGGAGATAGGGCATGTTGACGGTCACCGCTCCGGTGGGGCAGCGGGCGGCGCACGGGCCGCAGTACCAGCACTCGTCCACGTGCATGTAGGCCGTGCCGCTGTCCGGGTGGATGGCGAGGGAGTCGAGCGGGCACATGTCGACGCAGAGGGTGCAGCCGTCGATGCACAGGGAGGCGTCGATGGTCACGGGCACGTCGGCCCGCTGGGGCGCCAGAGGCATGGCGGTCTCCAGGGAAGGGGTCGGCGGGGCGGGGTCGGAGCAGGGGCGGAGTGCGTCAACAGCCGCGGTGCAGCACGCCGTTCATGCTGATCCGGTCGCCGCGGAAGCGGATGAACTCCAGGTCGACGGGGCGCCCGTCGGCGAGATGGGTGAGGCGCTCCAGCATCAGCACGGCGGAACCGCGCGGGGTCTCCAGCACGGAGGCGGAGTGCGCGTCGGCGCTGACGGCCTCCAGGGTGATGTCGGCACGGCCCAGCGGCTGCCCGGCCAGGGACTCCAGCAGCCGGAACACATCGGTGTTCTCCAGGTCGGCGCCGAGCAGCCCGGCGCCGAGGTCCATCGGGACGTAGGTGAGGTCGAGCGAGAGCGGCAGCCCGTTCAGCAGGCGGCGCCGCTCGATGTAGAGCACGTCGGTGTGCTCGTCGATCCCGAGCCGCCGGGCGACGGGCGCGGGTGCGGGGACGGGCCCGGCGGTCCGGACCTCGTTGGTGACCCTGCCGTGTTCCCGCAGGGTCTCGGCCAGTCCCTGGAGCCGGTCCAGGGCGTGCGGGTAGCGCTCACCGACGACGACCGTGCCGACGCCCGGCTGCCGTTCGACGAGTCCCTCCCCGCGCAGCAGGTCCAGGGCCTGGCGCACGGTGTTGCGCGAGACCCGGTAGTCGGCGCCGATCCGGTCCTCGTACGGCAGGACCCCGCCCGGGAACGCGCCCGTGCGCACCTGGTGGCGCAGCAGGTCGGCGAGGAGCCGGGCACCGTCCGCGCGCAGCCGGCGCCGGCGGACGGCGGCGACCGGTGCGGAGTGTGCGCGGATGGGTTCGGCTGGCATGCGGGGGACCCTACCGACGCCGTGCCGGAGTTGGTGTTGCCGCAGTGTTGCGCCATCCCCGAGAGCCGGTGGGGCGGCCGTGACCTGCGGTGACGTGACCGGCGGGGGGAAGATCCGCCACCCGCCGGTCCGGCATGCGGACCCGTCAGCCCCCGGCCACGACCGTCCCCGTCACCTCCCCCAGCCCCACGCGCACGCCGTGCGGGCCCGGGGCCCAGGCGGTGATCGTCACCGTGTCGCCGTCCTCCAGGAACGTGCGCGGGCCGTCGGGCAGCTCCAGCGGGTCGCGGCCGTTCCAGGTGAGTTCGAGGAGGGAGCCGCGCTGGGCGGGTTCGGGGCCGCTGACGGTGCCGGAGGCGTAGAGGTCGCCGGTGCGCAGGGAGGCGCCGTTGACCGTCATCTGGGCGAGCTGCTGGGCGGCGGTCCAGTACATGGTGGAGAAGGGGGGTTCGGCGACCACCCGGCCGTTGATCGCGACGGAGATCCGCAGGTCGTAGCCGCCGGGCTCGTCCTCGGCCGCGTCGTCGAGGTAGGGGAGCAGCGCGACGTCCCGGGTGGGCGGGGCGGTGCGGGCGGCGTCCAGGGCCTCCAGCGGGGTCACCCACGCCGAGACGGAGGTGGCGAAGGACTTGCCGAGGAAGGGGCCCAGCGGGACGTACTCCCAGGCCTGGATGTCGCGCGCCGACCAGTCGTTGAGCAGCGACAGGCCGAAGACACGGTCCCGGAAGTCGGCGAGGGGCACGGCTCGGCCCTGCCGCGAGCCGGTGCCGACGACGAAGCCGACCTCGGCCTCGATGTCCAGCTTCACCGACGGGCCGAAGACCGGGGCCGGGTCGGCGGGGGTGCGGCGCTGGCCCGAGGGGCGCACCACGTCCGTGCCGGACACCACGACGGTGCCCGCCCGCCCGTGGTAACCGATCGGCAGATGCTTCCAGTTGGGGGTGAGGGGCTCCCCGTCCGGGCGGAAGATCCGGCCGACGTTGGAGGCGTGGTGCTCGCTGGCGTAGAAGTCCACGTAGTCCGCGACCCGGTAGGGCAGGTGCAGCGTCACGGAGTCGAGGGGGTGCATCAGTGGCTCGACGGTCTCGCGGTGGGCGGGCACCGTCACCCAGGCCGTCAGCGCCCGGCGCACATCGCTCCAGGCGGTGCGCCCGGCCGCCAGCAGCGGCATCAGGTCGGGCTGCGCGAGCAGCCGCGCGTACGGCGAGCCCAGCGCGTGCGCGGCGGCTCCGGCGTCCAGCACATGGCGGCCGAGGCGGACGCCGACGCGGTGGTCGCCGGGCCGCTCGGGGGTGGAGAAGACGCCGTACGGAAGGTTGTGCGGGCCGAAGGGGTCGCCCTCGGCCACATCGAGCGGACTGCTCTGCTCCGGCATGGGTCGCTGCCTCGCTTTCCGGGTCGGTGTGGGGGACACGTTACGTGTCCCCCCGCTCACCCGGCCGTGCGCGGGATGCGCTTCTCCCAGGTCCGGTGGAAGACGACCTCGCCGCCCTCCTTGCAGACCACCTCGTTGGAGGTGATGAAGTCGTGGGCGTCGCAGGAGATCTCCGAACGGGTCTCCACGAGCACGTCCCAGGCCATCTCCGGCCGGTGCAGCCGGACCGTCCAGTCGGACCGGGTGCGGGCCGAGAGCGGATCGCCCTCCTGGATCGTGTACGTCTCCAGCGCGTCCTCGGTGAACTCCAGGCCGTCGGGGTAGACCCGGGTGCCGCCGTAGCGCGGGTCGACCTCCATCCGCCACTCGCCCTTGGCGACGTCCCGGACCACCAGCCGTTCGGGCCGCTGTTCGTCGAGGGTGACGGGGTAGACGACGCCGAGGGGTTCGGACTGCTCGGGCTCCTCGAAGCGGATCGCGGGGTCCTCGGTGTGCGCGCGGACCGGGAGTTCGACGAAGCTGCCGTCGGCGTCCAGGGTGAAGCCCGCCGAGCCGGCCTGCGGCCAGATCCAGGGCCAGTACGAGGAGGAGACGGCCAGGCGGATGCGGTGGCCGGGCGGGAAGGTGTGGCCGATGCCGTTCAGCTCGAAGGCGACGTCCTCGGTCGCCCCCTCGGGCCAGTCCACGGTGCGGTCGCGGCCCTCGCGGGCGGCGAGGTTGAGGACGCCCCGGGTGACGAGCGTGGAGGCGCCGTCCGGTGCCACGTCGCAGAGCCGGGCCACCGCCTGGCCGCGCGGGACGTCCATCCGGATCCGCAGCTTGACCCGGGGGCGGCCCAGGATCTCGATCGGGGCGTCCTCGACGGGGAACTCGAAGCACAGCGACTTGGCGTCCTCGTCGCGCTGGTCGGGCGGCAGGTCGGCGTCGTTGCCGAACGGGAAGAACCGCCCGGCGTCCACCCCGGTCTGCTGCGGCGAGTCGACGGTCTGCGGTCCGCCCTGGAGGGCGTACGCGACGGGCCGGACGTTCTCCGACGGCCAGCTGGTCTCCCCGACCCAGCGCCCCGGCAGCGTCTCGTAGACGGTGGCCGGCCGGTGCGACTCGCTGATCCAGGAGCGCAGCAGCGGCTCCTTCATCACCCCGGTGTCCTTCTCCTTCAGATGCTGGTCCCACCAGCGCAGCGTCTCCTGGAGGAAGCCGATGCCCGGCCCCGGCGGCAGCCCCCGGTCGGGGTACTGGTGGGACCACGGCCCGATCAGCCCCCGCACCTTCGCCGGGTCCAGGTGCTCCACCAGCCGCAGGACCGTGTCGCGGTACGGGTCGTGCCAGCCGCCGACCGCGAGGACGGCGGCCTTGATCGCCCCGTAGTCCTCGCAGACGCTGCCGTGCTTCCAGTAGTCGTCCCGGGTCTGGTGGGCGAGCCAGGTGTGGATGAAGGGGTCCACGGCCTCCAGCCGGTCGAGCCACATCTGCCGCCAGTCGTCGCCCACGTCCGCCGGGTCCGGGGGCCGGCAGACGAAGGCGAGCATGGTCGCCGCCCAGGCGTGCATGTCCACGGCGAGGACGGAGCCGCCCATGTAGTGGACGTCGTTGTCGTAGCGGTCGTCCGTGGAGCACACGGTGACGATCGCCTTCAGCGGCTCGGGCGCGAGCGCGGCGATCTGGAGCGAGTTGAAGCCGCCCCAGGAGATCCCGAACATGCCGACCCGGCCCGAGCACCACTCCTGCTGGGCCAGCCAGTGGATGACGGCGACACCGTCCGCCAGCTCCGTCGCGTCGTACTCGTCGCCCGGCATGCCCTCGCTGTTGCCGTGGCCGCGCACGTCGACCCGGACCGAGGCGTAGCCGTGGCCCGCGTACCAGGGGTGGCGCTGCCAGTCGCGCGGCGCGGTCCAGTCGCTCAGCCGGTAGGGCAGGTACTCCAGGAGCGCCGGGACGGGTTCGTCCGTGACCGGCCGCCAGATCCGGGCGTACAGCTGGGTGCCGTCCGACAGCGGGATGTAGAGGTCCTCGCGGGTCGTCTCGTACGGGAACGAGGTCTGGATGTGCATGGGGGCTACCTCAGGTACATGGACGGGGACGGGGCATCCCTGGGCGGGCGGGGGTGTCAGTGGACGGGGTGCATGGTGCGCCGGAGCCAGGGGGCGGCGGCGACGACGGCCAGACCGGCCACCACCGCGATGGCGCCGTTGACCCCGAAGTACGCGGGGTTGGAGACCTCGCCGTAGAGCTTCACGATCTGGGCCTGGATGCCGTTGGCCAGGGCCAGCGAGAGGAACCAGAGGGCCATCGTCTGGCTGGCGAACGCCTTGGGGGCCAGCTTGGTGGTCGCGGACATCCCGGAGGTCTCCAGCAGGATGTCGCCGAGGCCGAGCAGCAGATAGGAGCCGACGATCCACCAGGCGGCCATCTTGTACGTGTCGTCCGCGTGGCCCGAGGTCGGCAGGACCATCAGCAGGAAGGAGAGACCGCCGAGGATCACCCCGATCGCGATCTTGTTGGAGGCGTGCGGCTGGCGGGGGCCCATCTTCGCCCAGACGGCCGCGACCACCGGGGCGAGCGCCACCTCGAAGGCGCCCAGCGCGGAGGCGTACCAGCTCGCCGGGAAGTGGAAGCCGAAGATCTCGGTCCGGGCGTTGGTCGAGGCCAGCAGCATCATCGTCGAGTACGCCTGGAAGAGGATGAAGTTGAAGACGACCGAGGCCAGGAACAGCACGACGTACGGGCGGAGCCGGCCGCGCTCCTCCGCGGTGACCCGGGGGCTGCGGAACATCACCGCGAAGTAGACGACCGGGGCGATCACCGAGATCAGCGTCAGCAGGTCGACGAAGCGGTCCATGGTCAGCCAGCCCGCCAGGGCGAGCGCGGTGGCCAGCGCGGCGACGACCAGGGCGCCGATCACGATCAGCCGGACGGCCCGGCGCATCGGTGCGGGGGCCAGCGGGAATTCGGCCTGGTGCTTGCGCCCGGCCAGGTGACGGCGGCCCATGACGTACTGGATCAGGCCGAGCGTCATCCCGAAGGCGGCGGCCGAGAAGCCCCAGTGCCAGCTGGCGTGGTCGCCGAGCCAGCCGGTGACCAGCGGGCCGAGGAAGGCGCCGATGTTGATGCCCATGTAGTAGAGGGCGAAGCCGGCGTCGCGGCGCTCGTCGTCGGTGCGGTAGAGCTTGCCGACCATCGTGGCCACATTGGGCTTGAGCAGCCCCGTTCCGGCACTGATCAGCCCGAGGCCCACCCAGGTCATGGCATCGGTGGGCACCGCCATGGCGTAGTGCCCGCAGGCGATGAGGACGCCCCCGTACAGGACGGCCCGGTACGAGCCGAGGATGCGGTCGGCCAGCCAGCCGCCGGCCACGGAGACCAGGTAGACGAGGGTGCCGTAGGCGGCGGAGACGGAGGCGGCGGTCCCGGCCTCCATGCCCATGCCGCCGTTGGAGACGGTGTCGGCGAAGTAGAGGACCAGGATCGCCTGCATGCCGAGGAACGAGAACCGCTCCCAGACCTCCAGGCCGGACAGGGTCATCAGGCCCCGTGGCTGGCCGAAGAAGGCGTGGTCGTCGCCCGGCGGCGGCTGGGTCGGTTCGGTGTCTGCGGCGGTGCTGGACAAAGGGGTGACTCCTGACCGTATGAGCTGATCTCGAACATACCGGCGGTGGCGGGAAGGCGCCCACGGTGATCCAAAGGGGACCGGATACGCTGACTTCAGTGGTTGACAACGACACATCGACATTCCGTGTGATCGTCAGCAGACAGGAGATCCCCTCGTGACCGTCGTCGGGCCGTTCGGGCTGAGCGTGCGGGACCAGGCACTTGAGGCCGGTGTCCAGGCCGGTTTGGCCGCTGTCGAGTCCGGGCTGCTCGATGCCACCAAGAGCGAGGTGCCCTTCATCACGGAGGCCGCCCAGCACCTGGTGCGGGCGGGCGGCAAGCGGTTCCGGCCGCTGCTGGCCATGCTGGCCGCCCAGTTCGGTGACGCCGACGCCCCGGGCGTGGTCCCGGCCGCCGTCGTCGTGGAGCTGACGCATCTGGCGACGCTGTACCACGACGACGTGATGGACGAGGCCGATGTCCGGCGGGGCGTGGCCAGCGCCAACGCCCGCTGGGGCAACTCCGTGGCCGTGCTGACCGGCGACTTCCTCTTCGCCCGCGCCTCGCACATCCTGGCCGACCTCGGCCCGGAGGCCGTGCGGATCCAGGCCGAGGCGTTCGAGCGCCTGGTGACCGGCCAGATCCTGGAGACCGCGGGCCCGCGCGACGGACGCGACCCGGTCGACCACTATCTGGAGGTCATGCGCGGCAAGACCGGCTCGCTGATCGCGGTCGCCTGCCGCTTCGGCGCGATGATGGCCGGCGCGGACGAGTCCACGACCGACATCCTCACCCAGTACGGTGAGCGGCTCGGCGTGGCCTTCCAGCTCGCCGACGACGTCCTGGACATCGCCTCCGACTCCCACGAGTCCGGCAAGACCCCCGGCACCGACCTCCTCGAAGGCATCCCGACGCTCCCCGTCCTCCACCTCAGGGCGCAGGCCGCCGCCGACGGCAAGCCGGACGACCTGGAGCTGGTCGAACTGCTGGACGGCGATCTCGGCGACCCCGCCGTGCTCTCCGAGGCGCTGCGCCGGCTGCGCGCCCACCCGGCGCTCGCCCAGGCCCGCCAGGACACCGTGCGGTACGCGCAGGAGGCGCGGGCCACGCTGAAGCCCCTGCCGGACTGCTACGCCAAGCTCGCGCTGGAGGAGATGTGCGACGCGGTGGTGCACCGGGCCGGCTGAGCCCCGCGCCGTACGCCCCGCGGTCCGACCCCTACTGGACGGCGGAGCATCGGGCCGTCGGCGTCATCCCGTAGAGGTACGGGGAGTTGCTCCCGCGGGCTGACGATTCGGGCCGTCCGATTTGGTCTGATGGAGACACAACCACTCCTGACCAAAACGGGTGAGAATGGCGGCACGGAGTGGACGAGTGCATCCCGACGGAAGCCGCCGACCACGGAGGTAGGGCACACATGGCACCGAACGACAGCGCAGCGGCCGGCACCACGGCCACGACCACGAGCGGTACGGGCCGGTCCGCCGCGGGCCGCCGGAAGGCGGTGCGCTACATCGTCCCGGTCGCGGTGGCGGGCGTGGCGGCCGCCACGATCGGACTGGTCCCGGCGCTCGCCAGCTCGGGCGACCCCGATCTGCCGGAGATCACCGCGCAGGAACTCATCGAGAAGATCGCCGCGTCGGACACCCAGCGGCTCTCCGGCACGGTGAAGATCACCACGGACCTCGGCATCCCGTCCCTCGGCGGGCTGGCCGGCTCGTTCGTCCCGGACGGGGCGGGCGAGGGCGGCGCGAGCGCCGACCCGCAGACGAAGCTCACGGAGCTGGCCTCCGGCACGCACACCCTCCGGGTGGCCGCCGACGGCCCCGACAAGCAGCGGCTGTCGATCCTGGACAAGACGTCCGAGTACAGCCTCATCCACAACGGGGACGAGGTCTGGGCGTACGACAGCGCGTCCAACGAGGTCTACCACGCCCGTCAGAAGGCGGGGGAGACCCGCGGGGACAAGGGCACGGAGAAGCGCGAGCACGCCCTTCCCGAGGGCGTTCCCACCACCCCCGAGGCCCTGGCCGAGCAGGCACTCAAGGCCGCCGACGGCACCACGTCCGTCACGGTCGACGGCACGGCGCACGTCGCGGGCCGCGACGCGTACCGCCTGGTCCTCAAGCCCAAGGGGAGCGGTTCGACGATCGGCTCGGTCACCATCGCGGTCGACGCGGAGAACGGGACGCCGCTGAAGTTCACGCTGCTGCCGAGCAGCGGTGGCGCGGCCGTCGTGGACGCCGGGTTCACCTCGGTGGACTTCGGCGCCCCGAAGGCCTCCTCGTTCACGTTCACCCCGCCGAAGGGCGCCAAGGTCACCGAGGCGGACGAGGCGGGCAAGGACGCCGCGAAGCACCGCGCGGAGGCGGAGAAGGCGGCCGGTGAGCTGCGCGGCCTCGGCGGTGACCTCGGCCTCGGCGGGGACGCGGAGGGCGTCAAGGTCATCGGCGAGGGCTGGAACGCCGTCGCGGAGCTGAAGACCCCGGGCGGCACGGGCCTGCCGTCCTCGTCGAAGGGCGCTCCCTCGGCCAAGGACATGCCGGCCGAGGCGCAGCAGTTCCTCGACGCGCTCGGCGACAAGGTCCACGGAAAGTTCGGCTCGGGCACGGTCTTCAAGACCCGCCTGGTCAACGCGCTGATGACCGACGACGGCCGGGTCTTCGTCGGCGCGGTCGACAAGGACGCCCTGGTGAAGGCCGCCGACAGCGCGAGCTGAGCCGTGGACGGCGCGAGCCGGACCGTGGTCCGCCCGGGTTGACCCGACGCGTTCACCCGCACCGTCGCCCCGCCCCGCCGTAGCCTCCGTACGGCGGGGCGGTGGCGCGCGCGGCCGCCTTCCGAACCCATGGGAGTACACGTGACGAACGAGTCCGGGACCCTTCCCGCGACCCCGCCCGGGGCACCGGCGGCGGACGAGGGTCCGCCCGTGATCGAGACCAGAGGCCTGACCAAGCGCTACCGGGGCGGCCAGCTCGCCGTGGACGGCCTGGACCTCACGGTCCCCGGCGGCAGCGTCTTCGGCTTCCTCGGGCCCAACGGCTCCGGCAAGACGACCACGATCCGGATGCTGATGGGCCTCATCGACCCGACCGCCGGCACCGCGAGCGTCCTCGGCTCCTCCATGCCGCACGCCGCACGGACGGTGCTGCCGCAGGTCGGCGCGCTGATCGAGGGACCGGCGCTGTACGGGTTCCTGAGCGGCCGGGACAATCTGCTGCGCTACGACCGGGCCGACCCCACCGCCGATCCGCGCACCCGGACCGCGCGCGTCGGCGCGGCGCTGGAACGGGTCGGGCTGGCCGCCGCGTCGGGCAAGAAGGCGCGGGCGTACTCCCTGGGCATGAAGCAGCGCCTGGGCCTGGCCGCCGCGCTGCTGCGGCCCCGCCGCCTGCTCGTCCTGGACGAGCCGACCAACGGGCTGGACCCGCAGGGCATGCGGGAGATCCGCGCCCTCGTCCGGGAGCTGGCCGCCGAGGGCACCACGGTCTTCCTCTCCTCCCACCTCCTCGACGAGATCGAGCAGGTCTGCACCCACGCGGCGGTGATGGCCCGGGGCCGGCTGATCACCCAGGGCGCGGTGGCGGAGCTGGCCGCCGGTGCCCGGGGCCGGCTCGCGGTCACCACCCCGGACCCGGCCGACGCCGCCCGCGTCCTCAAGGAACACGGCATCACCGGCGTCACCCAGGACGGCGACCGGGTCCGCGCGGACGCCCCGCCGGGCTCCGTGGAGCTGTCCGATCTGAACGCGGCGCTGGTCCACGGCGGCGTCCGGGTCCGTTCCTTCGGCGTCGAGCGGGCCTCCCTGGAGGACGCCTTCGTCGCACTCACCGGAGAGGGATTCGATGTCGCAGGCTGAACGCACGGCCGTCGCCGCACCGGCGCACGCCCCCGCGGAACCGGTCCGCCGCAACCCGCTGTGGACTTTCGGTCTGCTGCGCTCCGAGCTGACGACGACGCTGCGCCGCTGGCGCACGCTGGCCCTGCTCGGGGTGCTGGCGGCCGTGCCCGTCCTGATCGGGATCGCGGTCCGCATCGAGACCTCCGACGGCGGCCGGGGCGGCCCGGAGGGCGGGGCTGGCCCCGCCTTCCTCTCCCAGGTGACCAACAACGGCCTCTTCCTGGTCTTCGCCGCGCTCGCCGCGACCCTCCCGGTCTTCCTGCCCATGGCGGTGGGGGTGATCGCGGGCGACGCGATCGCGGGCGAGGCCAACGGGGGGACGCTGCGCTACCTCCTGGTCGCCCCGGCCGGCCGGACCCGGCTGCTCCTCGTCAAGTACGCCTCGACCCTGGCGTTCTGCCTGGTCGCGACCCTGGTGGTGGCGGCCTCCGCGCTGGCGGTGGGCGCGCTGCTGTTCCCGGTCGGGGAGCTGACGACGATCTCCGGTACGCGGATCGGCTTCGGCGAGGGCCTGGTGCGGGCCGGGCTGGTCGCGGTGGCCGTGGCGGCCTCGCTCATCGGCTTCGCGGCCCTCGGCCTCTTCGTCTCGACGCTGACCAACAGCGGGATCGCGGCGATGGCGGCGACGGTCGGCGTCCTGATCACCGTGCAGATCCTGGACACCATCCCGCAGCTCAGCGGCATCCACCCCTACCTCTTCCCGCACTACTGGCTGTCCTTCGCGGACCTGATGCGCGACCCCTTCTACCTCGACGAGATCATCAAGAACCTGGGGCTTCAAGGTCTGTACGCGGCGGTGTTCGGCTCGGCGGCGTGGGCCCGGTTCACGGCGAAGGACATCACGGCCTGAGGGGTACGGAAGCGGGGGGAGGCGTCGGTCGGCCGTACCGTCGGCCGGCGAGCCGTCCCCCGATCGGCTCGTCGCGGCACGAACGGCACGAACGGTGCGAAGGCATGGAACGAACCGACACGGTACGTTCCCTTTCCCGCTTGAACATTGTTCGACTTCTGGCGACGGACTGTCAACAAGGATTGGCGCAAACGCGCCTATGCTCACCGAATGATCACATCGCCCCGAATGATCACATCGCCGGGTTCGCCCCACCGGAGCGAGAGCGCGCGCCGGGCGACGCTCCGCGCCGCGCTGGACCTCTGCACGGAGAAGGGGTACGGACGCGTCACGGTCGAGGCGATCGCGGCGCGGGCCGGCGTCAGCAAGAAGACGATCTACCGCTGGTGGCCTGCGAAGAGCGCGGTCCTCCTGGAGGCCTTCACCCAGGCCCTGGTCGCCGGAGCCCCCTTCCCCGACACCGGCGACATCGCCGCCGACCTGCGCGCCCACGTCACCGGCGCGGTCCGCGTCCTCTCCGTCCCGCCCTACGGCCCCGCCTACGCCGGCATCCTCTCGGAGCTCCACCACGACGACGAGCTGGCCGAAACCGTACGCACCCAGCTCATCGAACCCCGCTTCGACGAGGTCGTCGACCACCTCCGCGCCGCCCAGTCCCACGGCCGCATCCCCCCGGACGCCGACCTCCGCCTAGCCGTCGAACTCCTCTACGGCCCCGTCTACTACCGCCACGTCCTGCGCAAGCCGATGCAGGACGAGGCGGAGGTGGCGAACCTGGTGGACCATGTGCTGCGGGCGCTGGGGGCGGGGGAGGGGTGACCTTCCAGGGGGCGGTGGGCGGTCAGCCGTACAGCCGCTCCAGGACCACCGCTATCCCGTCGTCCTCGTTCGAGAGGGTCACCTCGTCGGCCGCCTCCCGCAGCAGCGGGTGGGCGTTGCCCATGGCGACGCCGTAGCCGCAGGCGCGGAACATCGGCAGGTCGTTGGGCATGTCGCCGAAGGCGATGGCCGTACGGGGGTCGACCCCCAGCTCCTCGGCGGCCAGGGCGATGCCGGCGCCCTTGTCGACCCCGTACGGCTGGAGCTCGACGGTGTCCGGCCCGGAGTGGGTCACGGTGGCGAGATCGCCGACGACCGTACGGGCCTCGGCGGCCAGCGCCTCGTCACTCAGTTCCGGGTGCCGGATGAGCACCTTGATGACCGGCTCGGCCCACAACTCGGCCCGGTGCCGGGTCCGTTGCGCGGGCAGTGTGGCGTGCGGCATCCGGTACCCCGGCTCGGCCAGGGTGCGCCCGCGCGCCCCGTCCTGGTCCACCGCCGCGAACACCGGTCCCACCTGCGCCTCGATCTTCCCGAGCGCGGCATCGGCCGCCTCCCGGTCCAGCGTGACCGCCCGGACCGTGCGCCGGGCCCCCGCGTCGTACACCTGCGTCCCCTGCCCGCACACCGCCAGCCCCTCGTACCCCAGCCCCTCCAGCAGCCCCCGCACCCCCGGCACCGGCCGCCCGGTGACGACGAGGTGCCGGGCCCCGGCCCCACGGGCCAGGGCGAGCGCGGCCCGCGACCGGGCGCTGACGCTGTCGTCGCCGCGCAGCAGGGTGCCGTCCAGGTCGGTCGCGACGAGGGCATATGCGGGTGGGATGGGCATGGAATCCAGCGTAGGCGTTCGCCCGTGGAGCCCCGGCGGAGTTGTGGCGGGGCGGGGAGATCGGGTAGGGGTGCGGCCGGTCAGCGCGGAGGGCGGCAGGATGGGCTCCCATGAGGGGTGGGAGAGACGAACTCGTAGAACTGCTCCGGCGTGCGGGGCTGCACGTCGTGGAGGAAGCGCGGGTCGAGGAGGTGCTGCCGCCCCGAGCCGCTTGGCGACCGGTCGTCTCGGTCGCCGCCGAGCCGACCGTGGCCGTACGAGGGGACCTCCCGGGCCTGGTCGCCGAGCTCAACGCGCGATGGCACCGGCTCGCGGCCGGCAACGGGATCATCGACGAGGACGGCGTCTTCCTCGTCGACGTCGCCGGCAACTGGACCGGATGTGCGTCCCGGCGCTGGACACGGGTGCGGCTCACCGAGCGGTGGGACCTCGCGGGTGTCCTGGGCGAGCGGCCCGGACAGCCGGAGTTCCTCACCCTGGCGCCGGACGGCAGTGCGCTGATCGGGGTGACGACCGAGGAGGACGAGGTCTGGCTCACCCTGCTGGACGACCTCGGGGAACGTCAGGAGGCGGCGGCACGGGAGGCGGCCCGCGAAACCCCTCGGGAGCGGGAAGCCGCATGGGCGACCCTGTTCCAGGGGCCGGGGCCCTCGGCGAGGCTGCGCGAGATGTGGGCGCACGGGCTCGCACTCAACCCGGCCACTCCCGACGACCTCCGCGCCCGCCTCCTGGGGCTGTCGCACTTCCTGCTGTGGCGTCCACTGCCGACGGCGGTCGTCGAGGCGGCCATGGCCCATCCGGATCGGCGGGTGAGGCTGCTGCTGGCCGAGGCCCAGCCGGACATCACCGCTGAGCAGTGGGCCCGCCTGATCCTGGGCGAACGCGAGACCCGGGACCGGTGGATCCTCACCATGCTCGCGGCGGACCGGCGTGCCGAGCTCACCGACGCCGCCTACGAGCGGCTCGCCGCAGATCCGTCCGCGAAGGTCCGCGAAGAGGCCGCCCGTCTCACCGGCCTGCCCACGCGGCTCCGCGCCGCGCTGGCCGCCGACGCCGACGCGTCCGTACGGGCCTCGGCCTGCCCGGGTGCCTGGCCCCATCTGGACGCTCCGGCCCGGCGCGCGCTTCTGGAAGACCCGTCCGGCAAGGTCCGCGCCGAGGCGCTGCTCCGGTACCACCAGGAGCACCCGGTGCCCCGGCCGGTCCTCGAAACCGCCGAACTCGCGGACCGTATGGTGGGCACCTGTCGTCTGGAGCGCGGCCTCGCCGAACACCTGGCCCGCCACGGCAGTCCGGCCCGGCGCAGCTCCCTCGCGGGCAACCCGCACCTGGACCCTGACCTGGTCGGCCTGCTGGCCCGGGATCCCGACGTCGACGTCCGTTCCGTTGTGGCCATTCGCTCCGACCTCACCGAGGAACAGCGGGCGGCCATCCCCATCGATTTCGACCCGCGCGGTCGGTACTCTGCGCTCGCCTGGGTCACGGCGCTCCACGGGGACCCCGGAGCCATGCGCCGCCTGGCCGCCTCCACTCACCCCCTCGTGCGCAGGAGCGTCGCCCGCGCCCGGCACCTCCCGCCGGACGTCGTCGAACGCCTCGCCCACGACGAGGACCGCGTCGTCCAGCTCTTCCTCGCGGAATCCTGCGACGACGCGCCCGCGGACATGCTGCTGAGGGTGTGGCAGTGGTGGACCGGAAGCCTCAGCACCCCCGATCGCCCCCACGGTCACCCGAACTTCCCCCGCCGTGACCTGCTTCGCTACGCCGACGACCCGAACCCGCGCATGCGTCAACTGGCCCTGGACGAACCGGAGTCGACGGGCGATCTGGTCGAGCGCTTCAGTCGGGACCGTGACGAGGAAGTCCGGCACCGGGCCGCGTCCGACCCCCGGCTGACGCCCGCGTCGGCCGTGCGGCTGCTCGACGACCCGCACGAACACGTGCGCCACGCGGCCTGCCGGCACCCCGGTCTGCCCGCGAGGACGCTGGTCCGTCTGCTGAGAGACCCCGAAACCGCACAAGCCGCGGCCCAGCAGGCGGCGTTGCCCACCCCCGTCATGGAACGGATGATCCAGCGGATCCAGTCCTCGGCCGGTGCGACACCGGAACCATGAGCCGGGTCACGTCTGTTCGGGAGCCGGCGGGGAGAGCGGCCGTTCGAAGAAGGTCTCCAGGACCACCGTGGCCTGCGTTCCGCTGACACCGTCGATGGCGTAGATCCGGCGCAGCACGTCCTGCAGTTGTTCGGTGGACGCGGTCCTGACCTTCACCAGCACCGAGGCGCTGCCGGCGATGATGTGCGCCTCCAGGATCTCGGGGAGTGCGGCGAAGTCCGGTGCCGAGTCACCCATCCAGGACGTCGAGTCGACCATGACGTAGGCCAGGACGGCGCCGCCCAGCGCGGCCGGGTCCGTGTCGACGGTGGTGCGCCGGATGATGCCGCGCTCCCGGAGCTTGCGCACGCGTTCGTGGGCGGCGCCGGCCGAGAGGCCCACGGCCTGTCCCAGGGCCGCGTAGGACTGGGTGGCGTCCTGCTGGAGCTGCGTCAGCAGGGCGTGATCGATGTGATCCATGGCTCCCCGTTCGGGCGATGCTTGTGCTGACCATATCCCATCCTGCAATCTTGAGTCTGAACCAAATGTGGTTCTGCGAGTGACGGCTATGGGAGAGGAAGGCCTCATGACCAGCGAGCGCCCCGGGCTGTACGAGATGCTCGACGACCGGTTCCGTACCGGGCGGTGTATGAACGGCGACGCGGCGTTGGAGGTCCTGTACACCGGCTGCCGCTGGGCCGAGGGGCCGGTCTATGTGCCTGCCTGGCGGCACGTGGTCTGGAGCGACATCCCCAACGACCGGATGCTGCGCTGGGACGAGGAGACCGGGGAGGTCGGCGTCTTCCGCCGCTCCGCCGGGCACACGAACGGCAACACCCTCGACCGCCAGGGCCGGCTGATCACCTGCGAGCAGGGCAACCGCCGGGTGACCCGGACCGAACACGACGGCACCCTCACCGTGTTGGCGGACCGGTGGAACGGCAAGCGCCTGAACAGTCCGAACGACGCGGCCGTCAAGTCCGACGGTTCGATCTGGTTCTCCGACCCGGACTTCGGCATCACCAGCGACTACGAGGGTCATCGCGCGCAGAGCGAGATCGGCTCCAACAACGTCTACCGCATCGACCCGGCCACCGGCGAAGTGCAGCTGGTCGCGGACTGTTTCGGTGCGCCGAACGGCCTGGTCTTCTCACACGACGAGCGGCACCTGTTCGTCTCCGACACACGGGCGGGCTTCATCCGGGTTTTCGACGTGCGCGAGGACGGCACGCTGTCCGACGGCGAGGTCTTCGCCGAAGCGGGGGCCCGCGAGAACGCCCGCTTCGACAATCTCCGCTTCGACGACGAGGGCCGGCTCTGGGCCGCCGCGATGGGCGACGGCGTGCACTGCTACGACCCCGACGGCACGCTGATCGGGCGCCTCGACGTCCCCGAGGCGGTGTCCAACATCTCCTGGGGCGGCGCAAAACGAAACCGCCTCTTCATCACTGCGGAGACCAGCCTCTACTCGGTGGTCATGGGCGTCACCGGCACCCACCCGACCGGACCGGGCCACCGGCCCTGGCTCTGAGAGGCCGGCCCCGGAACCCCGCCTGCGGCAGTGTCAGGCCGCGTCACCCCCACCGCGCTTGAGCCCGGCGACGAACGCACCGAACGCAGCGGGAGTGAGGGTGAGGGCGGGTCCGGCCGGGTTCTTGGAGTCGCGGACGGGGACGGTGCCGGTGGGGGCGAGGTTGGTGGCGACCTGGACGCAGTTGCCGCCGTTGTTGCTGTACGAGGAGGTGTACCAGCGCGGGGATTCGGTCGTCACGGAGTGCCCTTTCGCATCTTTTTGATCATGGCCACGGATGCTGCCTGCGACAGCGCTTCGGCCTGTAGTTGATGGTAGGCCGTCAACATGGGTAGTACCGACGGGCTTTCACGGTCCAGGTGGCCTTGGGTCTGGGACTCCGCGTAGCAGATCACGGACCGGTCCGGAAGCGTCAGCAGATTGACGGGTAGGTCGAACGTCCGCCGCTCGGCCATCTCGTACGGAGCGATCTGGAGCAGCGTGTTCGGCATCTCGGCGAACTCGATCAGCCGGTCCAGCTGGGCGTTCATTACCTCCGGTCCGCCGACCGGGCGACGGATACAGCTCTCGTCCATGGTCACGAACATCATGGGCGGCTTGGGGCGTACGAGTGCCGCCTGTCGTTCCGCCAGGAACGAGACGCGTTCGTCGGCCTGCTCGGGTGGGATCGCGCCGCGATGGACCGCGCTGTACGCCAACACCCTTGCGTACTCCGGAGTCTGGAGCAGCCCCGGGATGATCCCGATCTCGTACAGCCGCAGCTCCACCGCACGACCCTCGTACCCCACGTACTGCGGGAAGCCCTCCAGCAGCGATCCGTGCCGGATCTCCCGGTACTGGCGCTCGAACGTGTCAGCGGTTTCTCCGGTGCCGAAAGCCTGGTCGGCACTGCGCGAGAACCGAAGGGTTGGCATCTTGCGACCAGTTTCCACGGCCGAGATGTGCGTACTGGAGTAGCCCGTCCGTTCGGCGAGGTCCTCCTGCTTCCAGCCCCGGGCTTCTCGCATGCTGCGGACCCGTGCGCCGTAGGCGGCCTGGGGGCTGCTGTCGGGTTGTAACTCCTTGATGTTCAAGGGGTGTCACCGACCTTTCGCTCGTGAGTGACACGTTGAATGGTTCTCGACCCTAGGGCACGCTGAGCCGCCTTGGTAGTGGAATGACTACGGAGAGGTACGGCAGTGTCAATGCAGGTACAACCGTCCGAATTCGCCCCCGCCCCCGGGGCCCTCGTCGTCGATGTGACCCGGGCCCATCTGCCCCGGATCGGGGAGTTCCGAGGGGTCGCCGGCCCTTACTGGATGCTCCGGCCGGCCCGGGGCGGTGCCGAGTGGGAGGTGCTGCCCGAGCACACGCGGGAGGCGACGTCCCGGGAGCGGCTGTGGGCGCGGAACGCGCGGGAGAACGCGCGGAGCCGGGGTGAGGTCGTATGACGAGCGAGGGGCGCGACGGGCGCGAGGGCGCCGGGGCGGACGCCGACGCCGTCCCGTCGTCGGGTGGGTGCGGGACGTGCGACGCGTTCACCGCCGCCGAGGAGGCCGCGCAGCGTGCGGGCGACGGGAGCCGGGAGACCGACTTCCGGGTGCTCCGGCGACGGCACACGGCGACCGCGCACGGCGCGGAGCCGGCGTAGGGCGGCACCGTCCCCCCCCGTGCGTGGTCGCACCCTGACGCCCTTGCGTAGAAACGGCCTTGCTGGGTACGCGAGTTGGGACACGCGGGTGCGGCGGGGGAGGCGGCTGGCAGATGGTACGGGGGCAGGGCCTGCGGAGTGCGTGGAGCAGAGTGAAAGGGTGGGTGCGGGGGCGGCCCCGGACGGCGGGGGCGCTGCTGGGTCTCGCCGGTGGGCTCCTGATGGCGGGAAGCGCGGCCATGGCTCCGCTTCTGCACGACGCTCCGGACTACACCAAGGTCTTTCTCGCCGTCCCGTTCGGCGTCGGCCTGCTCGGCCTGCTCAGCCTGGGGGCGCCGTACGAGAAGCACATGCTGGTGCTGGGAATCAGCGGAATGGCTCTGCTCGTCCTGAGCAACGCCGGCGTCGGCAGCGCGGTGCTCGACTGGCGCGGTGAGCACGTACAGGCCACGGTCATCGAGGTGAAGCGGCAGGAGAATCCACGGTCCACGACCTCGTACAGCTGCAAGGTCCTGGACGCCGAGGGGCGTACCGACTGGGTCCAGGACGGTGGCCGGTGCGGCCGTGACAGCCGTCCCGGCGACCGTTACGAGATCCTGCGCGATCCGGACGACCTGGTGCCGGCGTCGACGGAGGACCCGCCGATCGGGTTCGCGGTCCTCGTACCGGTCACCGGCACGCTCCTCCTCCTGATGTCCGTGTCGGGCGCGCTGGCCATGAAGCGGCGGATCGGGGACAAGGAGTGGAAGCGCGACCGGAAGCCGAGCCGCAAGCAGGACCGGAAACAGCCCCGGGACACGGCAGGGGCTGCGACCTGGTCCCGGAAGGCTTAGGGCCTGTCTGACCATTCCCGTCTGCCGGGCGACGCCATGCACGCACCTGATGCCGCCCGGCCCGCCGTTCGGGAGGACGACGGGAATGGTCGGACAGTCCCTAGGAGTCGGCCCCGGTGCCACCGCCCGTTTCCCGGTGGCCCGGCCCCGCCGCGTAGGCCAGCGGAGGTGCGATCGCCTGCGCGTCCGCCCCCTCGCCGACCCACAGGGAGATGAACAGCGCGGCAGTCGCTTCCAGGAGGCCCGCCCCGTCGAGACCGCCGCCGGCCACGGGGTCGCAGCCCACGTCCCGCACCAGTTCGCGGACGCGCGCGAGGGCCGACGCGTCGTCCCCGCAGACCGGCACGGCCAAGGGCCGTCCGTCGAAGACGGGCGGCCGCATGCGCCACACGTCCTCGTGGCAGAGGTTGAACGCCTTGACCACGTGGGCTCGCGGTGCCGCGTCGGCCAGTTGCCGTGCGGCCGAGGGGCCTCCTTCCGTCAGCAGCCGGAAGCCCGGCCCGACCGGATTGGAGCAGTCGATCAGCACCTTGCCCTCAAGCGCCGTGCGCAGGTCCCGTGCCACCTCCGTGCCCGCTCCGAAGGGCAGCGCGGCCAGCACCACCTGACCGGACTCGGCCGCGCCACGCAGATCCGAGGATCTCGCGCCGCCTCCGACGCGCCGCGCGAGGCGCTCCGCCTTGTGCGCGTGCCGCCCTCCGACGGTCACCCGGTGGCCGGCCCGCACCCAGTGGGTGGCGAGTGCGTCGGCCATGTTGCCCGTTCCCAGTACGCCGATTCTCATCATGCGTCCCCATTCCGTACCTGCTGCTTCGACGGTTCTCCCGACGCTAGAGAGGCGTTCGGGCACCATGTGGTACGTGACGACCGACACCTTCCTCGCCGACTGCCGGGCCCGGCTCGCCTTCGACCTCCTCTCCAACACCTGGAACGCCGTGGTGCTCTGGTCGCTGCGCGAGGGCCCCAGGCGCCCGGTCGAGCTGCGGGAGCGGATCGGCGGCATCAGTTCCAAGGTCCTCACCGAGACCCTGCGGCGGCTGCAGTTCAACGGACTGGTCGACCGGCAGCCGTGCCCCGGCGCGGCCTCGGGGGTCGAGTACCGTCTCACGGCTCTCGGCCGGACCCTGCTGGCGCCCATCGACGCCGTCGGCGCATGGGCCTTCGCGCACGGTGACGAGGTGATGGCGGCCCAGGAAGCCGCTTGCGCCTCCGCCCCGCAGACTTCTCTCCCCAGTCAGCGCCCGGACCGGCCGGCGAGGTGAGCACGGACGCGTCCGGCAGGTCGGGCGCGTCCTGAAGAGGAAGTCCGGGGCAGGCGCCCCACCGCGCGCCACAGCGGTCCGTTCAGGCCCTTCCAGCTCCGCGACGACCGCCGCCACACACGTCGTTCCCGTCACCGTTTGACCCTCCCCCTGCGTCAGGCTTGAGGCTGAGGTCGGACGAAAGGGCAGGCGGATGAGCTACTCCGTGGGACAGGTCTCGGCGTTCGCCGGGGTGACGGTGCGGACGCTGCACCACTACGACAAGGCGGGGCTGCTCTCGCCCAGCGGGCGCAGCCATGCCGGTTACCGGCTCTACGGCGAGGCGGACCTCGCCCGGCTCCAGCAGATCCTGTTCTACCGGGAGCTGGGCTTCTCGCTCGACGAGATCGCCGTGATCCTCAAGGACCCGCAGGCGAACGCGCTGGAGCAACTGCGTGACCGGCAGCGGCGGTTGGGCGAGGAGATCGCGCGGCTCAAGCGGCTGACGGAGGTGGCGGAACGGGCCATCGAGGTCCAGCAGACCGGGGTGGCCCTGACTCCGCAGGAGCGATTCGAGGTCTTCGGGGAGATCGCCTTCGACCTCAGCTATGCCACGGAGGCCGCCCTGAAGTGGGCGGACTCCGAGGGGCAGCGCACCTCGATGGCGCGGGCGGCGGCGCACACCAAGGAGGACTGGCGGCGACTGATGGGGGAGGCCACCGCCTGGCGGGGGGAACTGCTCGCGGCCTTCGACGAGGGGGAGCCGAGCGACGGCGAGCGGGCCATGGACCTGGCCGAGGAGCACCGGCTGCACATCTCGCGCTGGTTCACCTCCTGCCCGCCGGACATGCACCGGCGCATCGCGGACGACTTCGTCGCCGACCCCCGTGCCTTCGCCCTGGTCGTCCCGCCCTCGCGGCAACGCCCCGGCCTGGCCGCCTACCTGGGCAGGGCGGTCCACGCCAACGCGGCCCGCCACGACGACGGCGGCGGCCGTACCGAACCTCCGGAGGAATGATGAGAATCCTGATCGCGGCGGCCGGATCGCGCGGTGACGTGGCGCCCTACACGGGCCTGGGCGTCGCCCTGCGCGGGGCCGGGTACGAGGTGGCCCTCGCCACGACGGAGGCCTTCGCGCCGCTCGTACGCCAGGCGGGCCTGGAGTTCCGCCCCCTGCCCGCCGACACGCGGGCCGGGGGCGGGGTCCGGGGAAGCCGTGAACTCATGCGTACGGCGGCGGCGTTCATCACCGAACTGGGCGGCGGGTTCGCCGAGGCGGCGGCCGAGGGCGCCGACCTCCTCCTGCTGTCGACGACCACCGCCCCGCTCGGCTGGCATCTCGCCGAGGCGATGGGGATACCGAGCCTCGGGGTGTACCTCCAGCCCACCGCGCCGACCGGCGACTTCCCGCCGGTGGTGACGGCCGCCCGCTCGATGGGCCGCCTCGGTAACCGCGCGGCCGGGCGCTTCGCCCTCCGTATGACCGACCGCCTCTACAAGGACGCGGTCACCGGACTGCGCCACCGCCTCCGGTTGCCCCCGCTCTCCGCCTCCGCGACGCGGCGGCGGCAGGAGGCGGCGAACTGGCCCGTGCTGTACGGATGCAGTACGGCGCTGGTGCCCCGGCCCGCCGACTGGCGGCCCGGTCTGGAGGTCGTGGGTCCCTGGTGGCCGCACCACGACCCGGACGCGAAGCTGCCCGCCGAGGTCGAGGACTTCCTCGCCGCCGGCCCCCGGCCCGTCCTCGTCGGCTTCGGCAGCATGGCGTCGGGCGAGGGCGAACGGCTCGGCGCGCTCGCCGTCGAGGCCCTGCGCCGCGCCGGACTGCGCGGCATCCTCCAGTCCGGCAGCGCCGGGCTCACCGCCCACGGCGACGGCACCGTCCTCACCGTCGGAGACCTCCCGCACGCCCTGCTCCTCCCGCGCCTCGCCGCCGTCGTCCACCACGCGGGCGCCGGAACCACTGCCGCCGCGCTGCGGGCCGGGGTGCCCTCCGTGCCCGTACCCGTCACCGCAGACCAGCCCTTCTGGGCGTCCCGGCTCGCCGCGCTCGGCGCCGCCACCGACGCCATCCCCTTCCGCTCCCTCGACGCCGACCGCCTCGCCGCCGCGCTCGGTACGGCCGTCACCCGGCAGTCCTTCAGCCGCTCCGCCGCCGACGCGGCCCGGCACCTGGCGGCGGAGGACGGGGCGGGGAGGGTGATCGAGGCGGTGCGGCGGATCAGCGGGGGGTGAGGGGCGGGTGAGCGGGGTGAATCCCGTTGGGCGGCCACTACGCTCCGTCGCATGCTTCGACTCGCACGCACCCGCCCCGACGGCCTGGACGCCCTGCTCCGGATGGAGGAGACACCCGACGTGGCGCGCTGGCTGGGGGACACCGGACGCCCCTGGCACGAACAGGTCCTGGCCGATCCCCGCCAGACCCACTGGACTGCCTTCCACCGCGACCGGCCGGTCGGCTTCGCGGTCGTCGTGACCCACCCCGGGCCCGAGACGGAGATCCGCCGGCTCGTCGTCGACCCTCGCCACCAGGGGTTCGGTCACGGCCGGGAGCTGCTGCGCGAGGTCCTGAGACGCGCCGGCGCCGCGTCGCCCGCGGGCCGGATCTTCCTCGACGTACGCCCCGAGAACACCCGGGCCCGTGCCCTGTACGCGGCAGAGGGTTTCACCGATTCCGCGCGGATCGACAGCGCGTACGGACCTCTGGTGGTGATGGCCCGCGCGGGGGACCCGCCCGCCGGAGGCGACACCGAGTGAAAGCATGGTGAAAACCCGTTCCGGGTAGGCCGGTTGAGGGGCTGCTCACCGCGGCGGGGGAGCATGATCCGGCCGGCCGCGCGCACCCCACCAGGAGGAATCCGGCATCACGGTCTCGGCCGCCGGTCAGCGGGTGTGGCTCGGCACCGAGGACGGGCCTGGCTGGGACCTGCCGATCTGACACACACCAGCCCCGGCCAAGGGGCGCCGGTGCCGTACGCATGGGCGACCGTGGCCGGACAGAGAAACGCCCCGTTCGCCCCAAGTGATGTGCGGGGCTCTGTCGTTGGTGCGGGCGCGGCGCGTCTGCACCGTCACCGAGCGGCCGGCGGAGGTGGCGGGGCTGCCGCCCCAGCACGCCTGAATCCGCCCCGCCCCCACCGCCCGCACTACTGCACGCAGAACTCGTTCCCCTCCGGATCGGCCAGCGTCGTCCACCGGCCGCCCGGCTGCTCCACGTCGTCGAGCACCTTGGCGCCGAGGGCCTTCAGCCGGTCGACCTCCTCCGCGCGGCGGTCCGGGCCCGCGTGGAGGTCCAGGTGCAGGCGGTTCTTCACGGTCTTGGGCTCGGGGACGCGCTGGAAGAGGATGCGGCGGCCGTGACCGGTGCCGCTGTGCTCGTCGTACGGGTCGTCCGGGTGCCGTACGGCCGCCAGATCACGCCAGGCGCGGCGGCCGTGCGCGGTGGTCGTGATCGCCTCGGGCACGGCTCCCGCGCTCAGCAGCTGTTCGATCAGGGGGCTGTTGTCCTCGATCGCGTAGCCCAGGGCCGCGGCCCAGAAGCCGGCCTGGGCGTGCGGGTCGGCGGAGTCGACGACGACTTTCCAGTCAAGAGTCATGATCGTCATTCTGGCCCGGAACGGGGCATTCCGGCGGTGATCACCCCATGTCGCGGAGATACGCCGCGACCGCCCCGCTGTCCCCGCCGGGCGCGATCAGCGCCACATGGTTGTCCGGGCGGACCAGGACCAGCGCCTCCGTGCCCGGCCCGATGCCGTACGCCGCGCGGGCGTGCCCCCCGTCGTCGGTCAGGTCCTGCGGCGCGTCCGCGCCGACGCCGTACGCCCGCAGATCCTCCGGATGGGCCGCGGCGGCCTCGCGCAGGGCCGGTGCCGTGCCCGGACCGAAGCCGAGGAGGGTGAAGTGCGGTCCGGTGAAGGTCTCGAAGAGGCGGCGGGGCTCGCCGGTCGCCGTGTCGGTGCAGGGGGCGTCCGGGGCGCGGTCGCCGGGGTGGAGGAGCGCGGTCGCGCCGGGGCCGGCCAGGCGGCTCCACCGGTAGCCGTGGCCCAGCCCGCTGGTCCGCAGGCCGATCGCGCTGTCCAGGCCGCCGCCCGGTTTCCGGATGGCCTCCAGCGTGGCCTTCAGCCGCTCCGCGCTGATGTCGAGCACATCGGCGGCGACGGGCAGCCGCTCCTCCTCGTAGGTGTCGAGCAGGGCGGGACCGGCCTGTCCGGAGAGGACCCGCGCGAGCTTCCAGCCCAGGTTGTACGCGTCCTGGATGCCGGTGTTCATGCCGAGCCCGCCCGCGATGGAGTGGACGTGCGCGGCGTCCCCGGCCAGGAACGCCCGGCCCACCCGGTAGTGCCGGGCCAGTCGTTCGTTGACCCGGTACGTCGACAGGAGTTCGGCCCGGGTCAGCCGCTCGCCGGGCAGCCGCGTGTGCCGGGCGAAGAGGCGGCGGAAGCCCTCGGCCGACGGGGGGACGGGCGCGCCCGAGGCGTCGGTCTCCGGACCGGCCTGGAACCACCAGCCCGCGCGGGTGCCGGGGATCGGGCAGAGCATGACCGCCCCGTCCTCGTCGAACCACTGGTGCCAGAAGCCCCGGTCCAGGTCCTCCACCTCGACATCACCGGAGACCATCCGCTGCGTCTCGTCGGTCTTCCCCTCGAACGGGACGCCCAGCAGCTTGCGCACCGTGCTGTGTCCGCCGTCGCAGCCCACCACGTACCGCGCCGTGAGCGTCCCGCCGTCCGCCAGCGAGGCCGTGACGGAGTCCTCGCCCTGCTCCAGCCCGACGACCTCGGCGCCGAGCCGGACCCGTACGCCGAACTCCGCGAGGCGGTCGCGGAGGATCTCCTCCAACTGCCACTGGGCGAGCATCCGGGGCCGGCTGTACGGCGAGTCCGGGGTCGCGCGCACCTCCGCGAAGGGGTCCGCGTCGGCGATCGGGAGCCCGTCCCGGTACTTGCGCATCGGCAGCGGTTCCGCGCCCGCCGCCAGCACCGCACCGACGACCCCGAGATCCTCCAGCACCTCCAGGGAGCGCGGATTGGGGCCCTTGGCCCGGGAACTGCGCGGGTGCGCGGTGCTCTTGTCGATGATCAGCGGGGCGATCCCGCGACGGGCGAGATCGATGGCCAGGGTCAGTCCGGTCGGTCCTGAACCGACGATCAGGACGGGCGTCGTCGTGCGCGGAGGCATGCGTGCTCCTCGGTCGAGGGTGCGTGAGACGCCATCACATCGCAACCAAGTTAAAAAAGCAACCGAGTAACTTTTTTAGCGGGGCTGTTCCGCGGCGGCCGTACGCAGTGTCACGGCGGTGTCCGCCACCTCCGCCTGCCTCGCCGCCTCCGCCCTCGCCGCCTCGGCCCGCGCCCGCGTGCGCCGCGAGGTCCGCAGCGCGTCCCAGGTCAGCAGGGCCAGCGCCACCCACACCAGACCGAACCCGGCCCAGCGCTCCGGCGGCATCTCCTCGTGGAAGTACAGGATCCCCAGACCGAACTGGAAGACCGGCGCCAGATACTGGAGCAGACCCAGCGTGGAGAGCGGCACGCGGATCGCCGCCGCCCCGAACAGGATCAGCGGGATCGCCGTCACCAGCCCCGTCGCGGCGAGCAGCGCCGCATGGCCGACGCCCTCGGCGGCGAAGGAGGACTCGCCCGCGGCGCCCAGCCACAGCAGATAGCCGAGCGCCGGCACGAACAGCACCGCGGTCTCGGCGGTGAGCGACTCCAGGCCGCCCATGTCGACCTTCTTCTTGATCAGCCCGTACGTGGCGAACGAGAACGCCAGCGCCAGCGAGATCCACGGCGGCCGGCCATAACCGATCGCCAGCACGAGCACGGCCGCCGCCCCCGTGCCCACCGCCACCCACTGCACCGGGCGCAGCCGCTCGCCGAGCAGCAGCACCCCCATCGCGATGGTGACCAGCGGGTTGATGAAGTAGCCGAGCGAGGCCTCGACGACATGGCCGTTGTTCACCGACCAGATGTACAGGCCCCAGTTGACCGTGATCGTCGCCGCGGCGACCGTGAGCAGGCCCAGCTTCCGGGGCTGCCGCAGCAGCGCGCCGATCCACGCCCAGCGGCGCAGGACCAGCAGTCCGACCCCGACCACCGCCAGTGACCACACCATCCGATGGGCCAGGATCTCCACCGCTCCGGCCGGCTTCAGCAGCGGCCAGAACAGCGGGACGACGCCCCAGATGCCGTACGCGGCAAAGCCGGACAGGAGTCCGGCCCGCTGCTCGTTCTTCCCCTTCACGGGCCCCTCCTGGCGATGACCGCCGGCTCCGCCGCCGACCTGACGACGGTAGCGCCGCCGGGGCCCGGTGTCATAGCCGTATCGCCAGACGGTCATGACGCCGGACGGGGAGCCTCCGCCGCGGGCCCCTACAGCGCGGCGACCGCCGCGGCGACCGTCTCGGCCATCGGCGTCGTCGGGCGGCCGATCAGCCGGGCCAGGTCGCCGTTCGTCCCGGCCAGCCGGCCACGCCGGATCGCCTCGTCCACGTCGACCAGGATCGCCGCGAAGCCCTCGGGGACCCCGGCGCCGGTCAGGATCTCCTGGTGCACCGCGCCCGGCACGTCCTTGTGGACGATCTCCTTGCCCGAGGCGCGCGCGACCTCGGCCGCGTAGTCCGCGAGCGACCAGGCCGTGTCGCCGCTCAGCTCGTACGCCTTGCCGAGGTGGCCCTCACCGGTGAGCACCGCCACCGCGGCGGCCGCGTAGTCCCCGCGGGTCGCCGACGCGATCCGGCCCTCGCCCGCGTTGCCCACCACCGCGCCGTGCGCCAGCACGGGCGCCAGGTTGGCCGTGTAGTTCTCCGTGTACCAGCCGTTGCGCAGGAAGGTGTACGGCAGACCGGACGCCAGGATCAGCTCCTCGGTCGCCTTGTGCTCGTCGGCGAGCACGAAGTCCGCGTCCGGGCCGCCCTGGATACCGGTGTACGCCAGTTGCGCCACGCCCGCCGCCTTCGCCGCCTCGATCACCGCCGTGTGCTGCGGGACGCGGCTGCCGACCTCGCTGCCGGAGATGAGCAGCACCCGGTCGCCGGCGCGGAAGGCCCCGGCCAGCGTCGCCGGGTCGTTGTAGTCGGCGATCCGCAGCTCCACCCCGCGCGCCGCCAGGCCGGCCGCCTTCTCCTTGTCGCGGACCACGGCGGCGATCCCGTCCGCCGGGACGGTGGTCAGCAGCTGCTCGACGACCAGGCGGCCGAGCGCTCCGGTGGCTCCGGCGACGACGATGCTCATGGGGGGCTCCTTGCGTATGTCCTTTTCGGGCGTTCCGTCACTCACCCTACGGGTCGCACTAACCATTCGAAAGTACCCACTTTGAAGTAAGGTACTGACATGAGCGTAAGCAGCCCGGAGCGCCGGCCCGATGTCCGTGAGCCGCTGTGTCCGGCCCGGATCGTCCTCGAACACGTCACCAGCCGCTGGGGCGTGCTCATCCTGATCGCCCTGCTGGAGCGGTCGTACCGGTTCAGCGAACTGCGCCGCGAGGTCGGCGGCGTCAGCGAGAAGATGCTGACCCAGACGCTCCGCACCCTGGAGCGCGACGGCATCGTGCACCGGGACGCCAAGCCGGTGATCCCGCCCCGCGTCGACTACGCGCTCACCCCGCTGGGCCGCGAGGCCGCCGAGCAGGTGTCGGCCCTGGCGCTCTGGTCCGAGCGGAGCCTCGGCGCGGTCGGCGCGGCACGCGCCGCGTACGACGGCCGTACGGACTGAGGGGACCTGCTGAGGGGACTCACCAAGGGGCCGGGGTACGCGAAAGCGCCGGCCGCCCCCGTGGTGCACGGGTGCGGCCGGCGCTTCGTACGCCGTGCGGACAGGGCTCAGCCCACGACCGTCCAGGTGTCGTTGCCCGCGAGCAGGGCGGCGAGGTCGCCCTTGCCCTTCTGCTCGACGGCCGCGTCCAGCTGGTCGGCCATCAGCGTGTCGTACACCGGCCGTTCCACGTCGCGCAGCACCCCGATCGGGGTGTGGTGCAGCGTGTCCGGGTCGGCGAGCCGGGACAGGGCGAACGCCGTGGTCGGGCTCGGGGCGTGCGCGTCGTGGACGAGGATCCGGGACTTGTTCTCCTCGGTGACCGCGACCACCTGCAGATCACCCGTCAGCGAGTCCCGGACGACGCCCTTCGACCCGTCCGTGCCGAAGACGATCGGCTGCCCGTGCTCCAGCCGGATCACCGCCTCCTGCGCCCGCTCCTTGTCCTTCAGGGCCTCGAAGGCGCCGTCGTTGAAGATGTTGCAGTTCTGGTAGATCTCCACCAGTGCCGTGCCGGGGTGGTCGGCCGCCGCCCGGAGCACGCTCGTGAGGTGCTTGCGGTCCGAGTCGACCGTGCGGGCCACGAACGAGGCCTCCGCGCCGATGGCCAGGGACACCGGGTTGAAGGGGGCGTCGAGCGAGCCCATGGGCGTCGACTTGGTGATCTTGCCGACCTCGGAGGTCGGGGAGTACTGCCCCTTGGTCAGCCCGTAGATCCGGTTGTTGAACAGCAGGATCTTCAGGTTCACATTGCGGCGCAGCGCGTGGATCAGGTGGTTGCCGCCGATCGACAGCGCGTCGCCGTCGCCGGTGACCACCCAGACGCTCAGGTCCCGCCGCGAGGAGGCGAGCCCCGTGGCGATGGCAGGGGCACGGCCGTGGATGGAGTGCATCCCGTAGGTGTTCATGTAGTACGGGAAGCGGGAGGAGCAGCCGATGCCGGAGACGAAGACGATGTTCTCCTTCGCCAGTCCCAGATCGGGCATGAAGCCCTGGACGGCGGCGAGCACCGCGTAGTCGCCGCAGCCGGGGCACCAGCGGACTTCCTGGTCGGACTTGAAGTCCTTCATCGACTGCTTCGCCTCGGCCTTGGGCACCAGCTGGAGCAGTTCGTTGGTCTCAGCCATCAATGGCCTCCTGGAGGGCCGTCGCAAGCTGCTCGGCCTTGAACGGCATGCCGTTGACCTGGTTGTAACTGTGCGCGTCCACCAGATACTTGGCCCGGATGAGCATGGCCAGCTGCCCGAGGTTCATCTCGGGGACGACCACCTTGTCGTAACGCTTCAGCACCTCGCCCAGATTCCTCGGGAACGGGTTGAGATGGCGCAGATGGGCCTGCGCGATGGGGCGTCCGGCGGCGCGCAACCGGCGCACGGCCGCCGTGATCGGGCCGTACGTCGAGCCCCAGCCGAGCACGAGGGTCGTCGCGCCCGAGGGGTCGTCGACCTCCACGTCCGGGACCTCGATGCCGTCCACCTTGGCCTGGCGGGTGCGGACCATGAAGTCGTGGTTGGCCGGGTCGTACGAGATGTTGCCGGTGCCGTCCTGCTTCTCGATGCCGCCGATGCGGTGTTCGAGACCGGGGGTGCCGGGGACGGCCCAGGGGCGGGCCAGGGTCTGCGGGTCGCGCTTGTACGGCCAGAAGACCTCGGTGCCGTCGGCCAGCTCGTGGTTGGGACCGCCCGCGAACTGGACGCGCAGGTCCGGCAGCTGGTCGGTCTCCGGGATGCGCCACGGCTCCGAGCCGTTGGCCAGATAGCCGTCGGAGAGCAGGAAGACCGGGGTGCGGTAGGTCAGCGCGATACGGGCGGCGTCGAGCGCCGCGTCGAAGCAGTCGGCGGGGGTCCTCGGCGCCACGACCGGCACCGGGGCCTCGCCGTTGCGCCCGTACATCGCCTGGAGCAGGTCGGCCTGCTCGGTCTTGGTGGGCAGTCCGGTGGACGGGCCGCCGCGCTGGATGTCGACGATGAGCAGCGGCAGTTCCAGGGAGACCGCGAGACCGATGGTCTCCGATTTCAGGGCCACCCCGGGCCCGGAGGTCGTCGTCACCGCGAGCGCCCCGCCGAAGGCGGCGCCCAGCGCGGCGCCGATGCCCGCGATCTCGTCCTCGGCCTGGAAGGTCCGTACGCCGAAGTTCTTGTGCCGGCTCAGCTCGTGCAGGATGTCCGAGGCCGGGGTGATCGGGTACGAGCCGAGGTAGAGCGGCAGGTCCGCCTGGCGGCCCGCGGCGATCAGCCCGTAGGACAGGGCGAGGTTCCCGGAGATGTTGCGGTACGTCCCGGTGGGGAACGCCTGCGAGGCCGGGGCGACCTCGTAGCTGACCGCGAAGTCCTCGGTGGTCTCGCCGAAGTTCCAGCCGGCCCGGAAGGCCGCCACGTTCGCCTCGGCGATCTGCGGCTTCTTGGCGAACTTGGCCCGCAGGAAGGACTCGGTGCCCTCCGTCGGCCGGTGGTACATCCACGACAGCAGCCCGAGCGCGAACATGTTCTTGGAGCGCTCGGCCTCCTTGCGGGAGAGCCCGAACTCCTTCAGCGCCTCGATGGTGAGCGTGGTCAGCGGCACCGGGTGGACGTTGTACGCCTCCAGCGAGCCGTCCTCCAGGGGGCTGGTCTCGTAGCCCACCTTCGCCATCGGCCGCTTGGTGAACTCATCGGTGTTGACGATGATTTCGGCGCCGCGCGGCACATCGGCGATATTGGCCTTCAGCGCCGCCGGGTTCATCGCGACCAGCACGTTCGGCGCGTCGCCCGGGGTCAGGATGTCGTGGTCGGCGAAGTGCAGCTGGAACGAGGAGACACCCGGCAGGGTGCCTGCGGGGGCGCGGATCTCGGCGGGGAAGTTCGGCAGCGTGGAGAGGTCGTTCCCGAAGGACGCGGTCTCCGAGGTGAACCGGTCACCGGTGAGCTGCATGCCGTCCCCGGAGTCCCCGGCGAAGCGGATGATCACCCGGTCCAGGCGGCGGACTTCCTTCCCGCCCGTCCCCGCGGCTGCGGACTGGGGGGCACGCTGTCCCCCTACGAGCGCCTCACTGGCCTCGTCGGCCTGTTCGGCTGGGCTACTGACCTGGCTGGTCACTTACTGGACCTCCCTCGGCGCGGCGGCTCGGGACCGTCCGGCCGACCGGAAGTCCCGAGCACCACCCTACGTCTGTAAGGGTCGCCTTCCTCTGGCCGATCACATGGTGGACGGCATTTTGAGACGATTCTCGGCGCTGTTCCGCCATGATTCACCAGCCACCCTGTTTCCCGCCGGAGCCTCGAAAGAGACACCGGGAAGCAGGGCCTGTCGGCCTACTATCTGACAGAGTGTCAGATAGTGGCGGCGGACGCCCGGGGTTCGCCCGGACCGGCCGGCCGGGAACGCCGGGCGAGCCCGGCCGGCCGGGCGCGTCAGGAGTTCAGATACGTCAGCACGGCCAGCACCCGGCGGTGGTCGCCCTCGCTCGGCGACAGCCCCAGCTTCAGGAAGATGTTGCTGACGTGCTTCTCCACCGCACCGTCGCTGACCACCAGCTGCCTGGCCACGGCGGAGTTGGTCCGCCCCTCCGCCATCAGCCCCAGCACCTCGCGCTCGCGCGGCGTCAGCCCGGCCAGCACGTCCTGCTTCCGGCTGCGGCCCAGCAACTGCGCCACCACCTCCGGGTCCAGGGCCGTACCGCCCTGCGCCACCCGCACCACCGCGTCCACGAACTCGCGGACCTCGGCCACCCGGTCCTTCAGCAGATAGCCGACCCCCCGGCTCGACCCGGCCAGCAGCTCGGTGGCGTACTGCTCCTCCACGTACTGCGAAAGAACCAGCACCCCGATCCCCGGATACTCCTTACGGAGCAGTACGGCGGCGCGGACGCCCTCGTCCGTGTGCGTGGGCGGCATCCGGACGTCGGCGACCACCACGTCGGGCAGCGCGTCCTGCCCGGCCAGCTCACCGATCTTCCTGATCAGCGCCTCGGCGTCACCGACCCCCGCGACCACCTCGTGCCCCAGATCGGTCAGCAGCCGGGTGAGTCCTTCCCGGAGCAGTACCGAATCCTCGGCGATGACCACGCGCACCCTGTCCTCCACCACGACGCTGAATCCCCCACTGCTCGCTGTTCCGCCCGTAGACCGTCTCCGCCCCAGCATCCCAGACACGGGACGGCCCGGCCGTGGCACGGCCGGGCCGGGGGACGGGCGCGGTCAGGGTCTGCATGGAGTTCCCCGTCTGCGCCCCGACGCCCGGCACGCACGCTCGCCGCACGGCGTCCCAGGACAGGTGACTCCGCCACATGACCTGGGACGCCGCGCACCGATCGCACGCACCGACCGCCGCCGCGCCCGCCCTCCGGGCGGACGACGCGGAACTCCATGCAGGCCCTAGCCGCGCCACGGCAGTTCGGCGGTGATCCGGGTGGGCCCGCCGGCGGGGGAGTCGACGACCAGGACCCCGTCCACCGCGTCCAGCCGCTCGGCCAGCCCCGCGAGCCCGCTGCCCGAGGCCGTGTCGGCCCCGCCGCGCCCGTTGTCACCGACCTGGAGGAGCAGCCGGTCCTCGTTGCGCCAGACCTCGACGGTGGCCTGCGTGGCGTGGGAGTGCTTGGAGACGTTCTGGAGCAGTTCGGAGACCGTGAAGTACGCGATGCCCTCGATGGCCTGCGCCGGACGGGACGACAGGTCCACATCGACCGTGACCGGGACCGTGCAGCGGGAGGCCACCGCGGAGAGGGCGGCGTCGAGTCCGCGGTCGGTGAGGACGGCGGGGTGGATGCCCCGGGCGAGGTCGCGCAGTTCCTGGAGGGCGACCTTCACCTCGCCGTGCGCCTCGTCGACCATGCGTGCGGCGGCCTCCGGGTCGTCGGCGAGCTTCTCCTTGGCGAGGCCGAGGTCCATGGCGAGGGCGACCAGGCGGGCCTGGGCGCCGTCGTGCAGATCGCGCTCGATCCGGCGCAGATCGGCGGCGGCCGTGTCGACCACGACCCCCCGGTCCGACTCCAGCTCCGAGACGCGCGAGGCCAGCCGGGACGGGCCGAGCAGCCCGCTCACCATCAGCCGGTCCACCGAGACCAGCCCCCGGATCACCCACGGCGTGATCAGCACCAGCAGCAGACCGGCGGCGCTGGTCACGGCCAGCTCGAAGGGCGAGTCCAGATAGATCTGGTGCGTGCTGTCCCCGTACAGCTGGATGCCGTCCGTCCCCGCGTACGCCGGGAAGACCCAGTGCCACAGCGGATAGGTGAGGGCGCCCCAGCCCTGCGTCCACAGGGCCACCGAGACGCCGAAGCCGAAGACCGCCCAGGGCAGGTGGAGCAGCGTGTAGAGCAGGTGGCGCCAGGACACCCCGCTCTTCAGGACCGCGCCGACCCACGACATCAGACCGCCGGTCCGGCCGCGCACCGGCGCGGGATCGGCCACGTCCAGCCGCAGCAGCCCGCGCGCCCGCGCCCGCTCCACCGCGCCGAACCCCCGGCACATGGCCAGCCCCGCCGCCAGCAGCGGGATCCCGATGAAGGTGATGATCAGCCCGGCGCTCAGGGAGACCATGGAGACGGCGAACGCGAACATCACGATGCTGATCGGCAGGCTCAGCAGCAGATAGCCGAACTCCCGCCAGGTCCGGCCCTCGAAGGGCGCCCGCAGGAAGGGCGGCAGGACGTGCCGCCGCGCGTGCGGGTCCCGGCCATACCCGGTGTCCGGCCGCTGAGGGGCCCGTGTGTCCGGTCCGTATGCCGTGGCCATGGGTTCCGTCCGTTTCTGCCGAGTCCGCCGGGGCGGCCTTTTCCGTCCTTGTTCCAAGGGTGCCGGGGGAGGGATGCGCCCACCATGAGGGCCGTATCCCTCTCCACCCGGGGGTTTTCCCTACCTCCCGCCGCTCGGCGGAGGAGGGGGATCGCTCAGACGCGCCCGGAACGGCTGCCGGCCGCGTCCCGCTCGGTCTCCCGGCCGCGCCAGGGCAGCTCGGCGGTGACCGTGGTCGGCCCGCCGGCCGGCGATTCGAGGACGAAGAGCCCGTCCACCGCGTCCAGCCGTTCCGCGAGGCCCGCCATCCCCGTACCGCCCTCCAGCGACGCACCGCCGCGCCCGTCGTCGGTGACCTGGAGCAGCAACCGGTCCTTGGTGCGCCAGACCTCGACGGTGGCGCGGGTGGCGCGGGAGTGCTTGGAGACGTTCTGGAGGAGCTCGGAGACCGTGAAGTACGCGATGCCCTCGATGGCGGCCGCGGGCCGGCCGGGCAGATCGACGCTCACCGTGACGGGGACCGTGCAGCGGGAGGCGATGGCCGAGAGGGCGGCGTCGAGTCCGCGGTCGGTGAGGACGGCGGGGTGGATGCCCCGGGCGAGGTCGCGCAGTTCCTGGAGGGCGACCTTCACCTCGCCGTGCGCCTCGTCGACCATGCGTGCGGCGGCCTCCGGGTCGTCGGCCAGCTTCTCCTTGGCGAGGCCGAGGTCCATGGCGAGGGCGACCAGGCGGGCCTGGGCGCCGTCGTGCAGATCGCGCTCGATCCGGCGCAGATCGGCGGCGGCCGTGTCGACCACGACCCCCCGGTCCGACTCCAGCTCCGCGATCCGGCGCTCCAGATCGTCCGAGGGCGAGAGCAGCCCCCGCACCATCGCCCGGTCGGCGTTGGCGAGGAACCGCGCGACGAACGGAAGCACCGGCCACAGGACGAACAGCCCCACCAGCGTCACCGCGAACGTCACCACACCCCACGGCAGCCGTATGAACGAGTACAGCGCCGCGCGCCAGCCCACCGGGTCCATCAGGCTCGACCACAACCAGGCGAAGAACCCCTGGTCGTGCCGGGCCCGGGAGAGCGCGCTCGGTTCCTCGACCCGCACCCCGAGCAGCGCCCGCGCCCGCGCGCGCTCCGCCCGCCCCAGCAGCCTGGCCCCCTGGAGACCGAGCGCCAGCAGCGGCAGACCGACCACCGTGACCGCGAGCCCGGCACCGATGCTGATCATCAGCATCGTGTAGACGAAACCCGCGATCGCCAGCGGCAGATTGGACAGGAGATGAGCGATCTCCTTCCACGTCCACCGGTCGAACGCGAAGCGGGCGGGCGGCGGCCCGTCGTGGACGGGCAGCTGGGGGCTCATGGTCATGCGTCCAGCCTGCCGGGCCGGACCCCGCGGCGCCATGGGGTTCGTGGGTGGGGGCGAAGTGGGGATAACCCCACCAGTTGCCCGACGCAACTGCTTACCGTCCCTTTACAGGGCCTAGACTCCCGTGCGTACAGATCGTCGAACAGGTTTGAGGGAACGAGGGGGCGGACGTGACGGACGTGACGGGCCTGCCGGGATCGGCCGTTCTCGCGTCGGACACGGCGCACCTTCCGGCACCGGCCGCTCTCGCCGACGTGACGGGCCTGCCGGGGCAGGCCGTTCTCGCGTCGGACTACTTCCGCGGCTACTCCGTGGTCGGACTGCTCGCGGTGATCGGCGTGCTCTTCGTCGCCGTCGCCTTCGCGGCGGGCCGGCTGCTGCGGCCCGTGGTGCCGACGCGCGAGAAGTTCCTGACGTACGAATGCGGCGTGGACCCCGTGGGGGACGGCTGGGCGCACACCCAGGTCCGGTACTACGTCTACGCCTTCCTCTACGTGGTCTTCGCGGTCGACTCGATCTTCCTGTTCCCCTGGGCGACCGTCTTCGCCGCGGCCGGATACGGCGCGACGACGCTCGTCGAAATGTTCATCTTCCTCGGTTTCCTGGCCGTGGGACTGCTCTACGCATGGAAGAAGGGCGTCCTCGAATGGACGTGACGAGCCCGTCGTCCGCCGGGGCGGGGGACGAACCCGCCGCCGTACCCACGTTCCTGCCGGAACCCAAGCGCCTGGGCGTCCTGTCCCGGCTCGCCCCCGAACCGATGAAGGTCGTCCTCAACTGGGGCCGCCGCTACAGCCTCTGGGTCTTCAACTTCGGACTCGCCTGCTGCGCCATCGAGTTCATCGCCGCCTCCATGGCGCGCCACGACTTCATCCGCCTCGGCGTGATCCCCTTCGCGCCGGGCCCCCGCCAGGCCGACCTCATGATCGTCTCCGGCACGGTGACGGACAAGATGGCCCCGGCCGTGAAGCGGCTCTACGAGCAGATGCCCGAGCCCAAGTACGTCGTCTCCTTCGGCGCCTGCTCCAACTGCGGCGGCCCGTACTGGGACTCGTACTCCGTGACCAAGGGCGTCGACCAGATCATCCCCGTCGACGTCTACGTCCCCGGCTGCCCGCCCCGCCCCGAGGCGCTGCTCCAGGGCATCCTCAAGCTCCAGGAGAAGATCGCCCGCGAGTCCCTGGGCGAACGCTACGGCGACGCCGACGCGGGCCCGTCCACCGCGTCCCTCCGCAGCGGCCTGGTCACACCCCCGCCCGCCCCGGCCGAGGAGGAGACCCCGTGACGACGCCCGCCGCCCCGGCCGAGGTGTACGGAAGGCTGCCCGACGCGGCCGGGGAGATCTTCGGCGAGGGGGCGACGGCCGAGCGGGCCTACGAGCTGCTGACCGTCGACGTCCCGCCCGCCTCCTGGACCGCCGCCCTGGAGACCGCCCGCGACACCCTCGGCTGCACCTACTTCGACTGGCTGAGCGCCGTGGACGAACCGGGCACCGGCTTCCGCGTCTGCGCCCATGTCGCGGCGCTGCCGGGCGAGGGCACCGGCGTACGCCGGCTGCTGCTGCGCACGACCGTGCCGCACGAGGCCGCCGTGCTGCCGACCGCGACCGGCGTGTACGCGGGCGCCGCCTGGCACGAACGCGAGACCCACGAGATGTTCGGCATCGGCTTCGAGGGCCACCCGCACCTCGTCCCGCTGCTGCTCCCCGAGGGCTTCGAGGGCCACCCCCTGCGCAAGGACTTCGTCCTGGCCGCCCGCGTGGCCAAGGCCTGGCCGGGCGCCAAGGAGCCCGGCGAGTCCGAGCACGGCGGACCCAAGCGCCGCACGATGCTGCCCCCCGGCGTGCCCGACCCGAACGAATGGGGCCCGCTGAAGGGCCAGCTCCCGCCCGCCCCGGCCCGCCCCGCCCGCGCCGCGCGCCCCGCCCCGGGCGAGCGCCCGCCCCGCCGCACCCGCACCACGGCCGACGCCACCCCGGCCGCTCCCGACACCGCCCCCACCGAGACCCCGACCCCCCGCCCGCGCCGCAACCGCAGCGCCTCGCAGGGATCGGCCAGCCAGCAGCCGGCACCCGGGGACACCACACCCGGCGCGGCGACCGGGGCCGAAGCGCCGACAGGCACACCCCCGGAGGCCGGGAAGCCGACGGACGCGGTCCCGGGGGACAGTGCGTCGGCGGACGCGGTCGCGGAGGCCACGAAGCCGACGGACGCGATTCCGAGGGACAGTGCGCCGACGGACGCGGTCCCGGGGTCCGGGAAGCCGGCGGACGCCGCTCGGCGCACTGCCCGGCCCGTTTCGCCCGGCTCGGACGCGCCGTGGCACGATGCCCGCCCCGCGTTCGACGAGCCGTCCGGACCTTCTCAGCCTCTCCGGCGTTTGAGGAGCGGGGGTCCGGGGGCGGAGCCTCCGGTTCGGGAAGGGGCGGGTAGGGGAGAAGCCCAGCGCGGCGACACCCCGGACACGCCCGCCGCACCGGCCCCCGAAGCCCCGCCGGTACCCGAGGCCGCACCGCCCCCCGAGGCCGCGCCGCCCTCCGAATCCACCCCGGCCCCCGAATCCGCACCGGACACGGACACCCCGGACGCGGACACCCCCCCGACCCCCCGAACCCCCGACTCCGGAGGCGACCCCGAGTGAACGACGTACTGGACGTCGCCCTCCGCCTCGTCATCGTGTTCGCGGTGTTCATGGTCCTGCCGCTCGTCGTCGGGCAGACCGAACACAAGGTCATGGCGCACATGCAGGGCCGCCTCGGCCCCATGTACGCCGGCGGCTTCCACGGCTGGGCCCAGCTCGTCGCGGACGGCGTGAAGTTCGCGCAGAAGGAGGACATCGTCCCGGCCGACGCCGACCGGCGGGTCTTCCAGCTCGCGCCCGCCGTCGCGCTGCTCCCGTACCTCCTCGTCCTCGTCGCCGTCCCGATCGGCCCCGGCGAGGGCGCGGTCGGCCAGGTCCTCGACGCGGGCATCTTCTTCGTGCTCGCCGTGATGGGGATCGGCGTGCTCGGCTCCCTCATGGCCGGCTGGGCCTCCGCCAACAAGTTCTCCCTGCTCGGCGGCCTCCGTACCGCCGCACAGCTGCTCGCGTACGAACTGCCGATGCTCCTCGCCGCCGCCTCCGTCGCGATGGCGGCCGGAACGGTCTCGCTGCCCGGCATCCTCGACGCCTTCGAGTGGTGGTGGCTGCCCTGGCAGATCACCGGAGCACTGGTCTTCTTCGTGGCCGGCCTCGCCGAACTCCAGCGCCCGCCGTTCGACATGCCCGTCGCCGACTCCGAGATCATCTTCGGCGCGTACACCGAGTACACCGGGCTGCGCTTCGCGCTCTTCCTGCTCGCCGAGTACGCGGGCATCGTCGTGCTCTGCGGACTGACCACCGTTCTCTTCCTCGGCGGCTGGCACGGACCGCTCGGCGCCGACGGACTCGGCTGGGTCTGGACCCTGCTGAAGACCGGCATCCTCGCCTTCGTCGTCATCTGGCTGCGCGTGACCTACCCGCGCCTGCGCGAGGACCAGCTGCAGAAGCTCGCCTGGACCGTCCTCATCCCCCTCGCCCTCGCGCAGATCGCGCTCACCGGCATCGTGAAGGTGGCGATCAACTAGTGGCCGTACCGCCCCCGCCCTCCCGGCCCCGCATCCCCGGCGCGGGTCTGGCCAAGGGCCTCGCCGTCACCCTGCGGACGATGACGAAGAAGACCGTCACCGCCCAGTACCCCGACGTGCAGCCCGAACTCCCGCCCCGCTCCCGGGGCGTCATCGCGCTGTTCGAGGAGAACTGCACGGTCTGCATGCTCTGCGCCCGCGAGTGCCCCGACTGGTGCATCTACATCGACTCCCACAAGGAGACCGTGCCCGCCGCGGTCCCCGGCGGACGCGAACGCAGCCGCAACGTCCTCGACCGCTTCGCCATCGACTTCTCGCTCTGCATGTACTGCGGCATCTGCATCGAGGTCTGCCCGTTCGACGCGCTGTTCTGGTCGCCGGAGTTCGAGTACGCCGAGACCGACATCCTCGAACTCACCCACGAGCGCGACAAGCTGCGCGACTGGATGTGGACGGTCCCCGAGCCCCCGGCCCTCGACGCGGGTGCCGAGGAACCCAAGGAGATCGCCGCCGCCCGCAAGACGGCGGACAAACTCCGCGCCCAGCGCGAACAGGAAGCCGCCGAGGCCGCCGCCCGCACCGCCGAGGCCGACACCCGCACCGCCGAGGCCGCTGCCGACGCCTCCGATCACGAACCCGGTCAGGAGGGACAGGAGTGATCACCGCGGCCGGCCACCCCGGCTTCCTCTCCCCGAGCGGGGTCGAGATCGTCTTCGTCCTCGTCGGCATCGCCACCCTCGGCGCCGCCCTCGTGACCGTCACGACCCGGCAGCTCGTCCACGCCGCCCTCTGGCTGATCGTGGCGCTCGGCGGCCTCGCCGTCGAGTACCTGCTGCTCACCGCCGAGTTCATCGCCTGGGTGCAGGTACTGATCTACGTCGGTTCCGTCGTCGTCCTCCTCCTCTTCGGACTGATGCTCACCCGCGCCCCCATCGGCCGCTCCCCGGACGCCGACTCGGAGAACCGCTGGGCCGCGCTCGCGGTCGCCGTCGCCTCGGCCGGCACCCTCGTCTGGGTCGTCGTGGACGCCTTCCGCACCACCTGGATCGACCTGGACGGGCCCGCCCAGGGCTCCACCGAAGTCACCGGCTCCTTCCTCTTCCGCCACTGGGTCCTGCCCTTCGAGGCGCTCTCCGTCCTCCTGCTCGCCGCCCTCGTCGGAGCGGTCGTCCTCTCCCGCAAGAGCCGCGAGGCCGGGAAGGCCAACGCAGGGAAGGCCGACGCTCGGAAGGTCGACACCGGGAAGGCCGACGCCCGGAATTCCAACACCGGGAAGGCCGACGCCCGGAGCCGAGAGGAGAACAGCTGATGCACCTCGCCTACCCCGCCGTCCTGGCCGCCCTCCTCTTCTGCACCGGGCTCTACGGCGTCCTCGCCCGGCGCAACGCGATCCTGGTCCTGATGTCCGTCGAGCTGATGCTCAACGCCGTCAACCTCAACCTCGTCGCCTTCGACGTCTGGCTCCGCGACACGCTCCACGCCGGACAGGCCCTCACCCTGTTCACCATCGCCGTCGCGGCGGCGGAGATCGGCATCGGACTGGCCGTCGTCCTCGCCGTGTACCGCAACCGGGGCAGCTCCGACGTCGACCGGCTCCGCGACACCGCCGAGACCGACGCCGCCGAAGCGCTCCCCGACGACGCGGACGACTCCGACGCCGCCCCCACGGACGACGCGGCCACCGCCGCGGGCACGGCACAGAAGGCAGAGGCCACCGCGTGACCACCACGACCCTCGCCGTCCTTGTGCCGCTCCTCCCGTTCCTGGGGGCCGCGGCCGGTCTCCTGCTCGGCCGCACCGCCCCCGGCTACGTCCGGCCCCTCGCCGTCCTGCCCCCGCTCGTCTCCCTCGTCCTCGCCGCCGTCGTCGCGGCACGCCAGGGCGGCGGCCGCGCCATCGACGCCGCGACCCAGCTCACCCCCACCGGCTCCGTGCCCATCGACCTCGCGCTGCACCTCGACGGCTTCGCCGTCCTCGTCGCCGTCCTGGTCGCCCTGGTCGCGAGCTGCGTGCAGATCTACTCCACCGCGTATCTGCGCGACGACCCGCGCTACCCCTCGTACGCGGCCCTCGTCTCCCTCTTCACCTCCGCGATGCTGCTGGTCGTCTACTCCGGCGACCTGATGGTGCTCCTGGTCGGCTGGGAGGTCATGGGCATCTGCTCGTACTTCCTCGTCGGCCACTACTGGGAGACGCCCGAGGCGCGCGCCGCCTCCCTCAAGGCCTTCCTGGTCACCAAACTCGGCGACGTCCCCTTCCTCATCGGCCTGTTCGCCCTCGCCGCCGACACCGGAACCTTCCGGATCACCGGCATCCTGGGCTCCGTCGCCCACGGCGGCCTGGACCACCCCACCGTCATCGCGCTGCTCCTGCTCGCAGGCGTCGCCGGCAAGTCCGCGCAGTTCCCCCTGCACACCTGGCTGCCCGACGCCATGGCCGGCCCCACCCCCGTCTCCGCGCTGATCCACGCGGCGACGATGGTCGCCGCCGGCATCTACTTCGTGGCCCGGCTCCTCCCCGTCTTCGCGGAATCCGGCGCCGCCCTCGTCGTCCTCGCGGTCATGGCGGCCGTCACGATGATCGGCTCCGGACTCGCCGCCCTCGCCCAGGACGACATCAAGCGCGTCCTCGCGTACTCCACGATCGGCCAGCTCGGCTACATGTCCGGCGCCCTGGCCGTCGGCGACCGGGGCGCGGCCGTCTTCCACCTCATCTCGCACGGTGCGTTCAAGGCCGTCCTCTTCCTGGCCGCGGGCGTCGTCATCCACGCCGCCGGCACCAACTCCCTGGCCGCCATGTCCCGCATGGGCGGCCTGACCAAGCGCGTCCCCGACGCCTACTGGACGATGACCGTCGCCCTCCTCGCGCTCGCCGCCATCCCGCCGTTCGCCGGCTTCTTCTCCAAGGAAGCCGTCCTCGTCGCCGCCGAGCACACCGCCCTCGGCGACCGCCACGTGGCTCCGGCCGCCGCCGGCTGGACCGTCCTCGTTGCCGGCCTGCTGGCCGCCGTCCTCACCGCCGCGTACGCCACCCGCCTCTGGCTCCTCGCCTTCCGCGGCCGGGGCGCCGAGGCCCCCGACCACGGCGCCCAGCCCGTCCCCATGACCGCGGTCCTCTGGGTGCTGGCCGTCCCCACCATGGCCTTCGGACTGACCGTCGGCGTGATCACCGACTGGTTCGACGGCCACAGCCTCACCCCGACCCTGACCACCGCCGTGCTCTCCACCGGCGTCGGCCTCGTCGGCGGCCTCGTCACCTACGGCGCCTGGCGCCACACCACGGCCCTCGCCGCCCGCACCCCCATGGGCGCGGTCGTCGCCCACCCCGACGCCGAACCCGCCCTCGTCGAGATCGAGGCCCTGGAGAGCCACACCGCGGCCTACGGCCCCACGGGCGACGCCCCCGACCCGGCCGACCCCGGCCGGCTGCTCCTGGGCCCCGTCCACCGCCACGCCGCCACCGGCTTCCACCTGGACGCCCTCTACACCGCCCTGTTCGTCCGCCCCGTCCAGGCCGCCGCGCGCCTCGTCCGCTTCCTGGACCGCGAGGTCGTCGAGACCTACGTACGCGGCTCCGCCACCGGCGCACGCTGGCTCGGCACCGCCGTCCGCCGCGCCCAGACCGGCAACGTGCAGACCTACCTCAGCGCGCTGCTCGCCGGCTCGCTGGTCCTGGCGGTCGCCGCCGTCGTCCTCGCCAACGTCAACGCCGGGTCGTGAGCCGTGATCGATATCAGTGCGTCCGTGATGCAGTTCCTTCTGGCGTCGGTCGTCGTCGGCCCGCTCATCGGTGCCGTCGCCGCCCTGCTCCCCGCACCCCCCGGACTGAAGGGCCGCAACCCCGACCAGGCCGTGCTCCGCCACGGTGTGACCGTGACCGGCGCGATCCTGCTCGCCACCCTCGTGCTCGCCGCGGGCTTCGACCACGACCACCCGTCGACGATGCAGGCCACCACCGACATCAGCTGGATCCCGGCGCTCGACGTCCGCATCCACCTCGGCATCGACGGCATCTCGCTCCCCCTTCTCGTACTGACCGCGCTGCTGACCTTCCTCTGCGCGCTGTACAGCTACTTCAAGCTGCCCGACGGCCCCTCCCCGAAGGCCTTCGTCGCCCTGATCCTCGTCCTGGAGTCCGGCACCCTCGCCACCTTCGCCGTCCTCGACCTGATCCTCTTCTTCCTGGCCTTCGAGATGGTCCTCATCCCGATGTACTTCCTCATCGCCCGCTGGGGCGGTGCCAGGAGGCAGGCGGCCGCCTGGACGTTCATCCTCTACACCCTGCTCGGCTCCGTCGTCATGCTGCTGGGCCTGCTCCTCGTCGGGCTGAAGAGCGGCACCTTCGACATGGTGGCACTCGCCACTGACAACGGCCGGGGTCTCACCTCGTCCGTGCAGGTCACCGCCGTTCTCGCGATCGGGATCGGGCTCGCGGTGAAGACCCCGATGTGGCCGCTGCACAGCTGGCTGCCGGACGCCCACACCGCCGCCCCGACCGTCGGCTCCGTCCTCCTCGCCGGCGTCCTGCTGAAGATGGGCACGTACGGATTCGTCCGCATCCTGCTCCCGGTCGCCCCCGACGGCATGCGGACCTTCGCGCCGTATCTCGCCGCCTTCGCGGTCGCCGGGATCATCTACGGATCGCTCGCCTGCCTGGCCCTCGCCCGGCCCGGCGCCAAGGGCGACCTCAAACGGCTGATCGCGTACTCCTCCGTCGGCCACATGGGCTTCGTCCTCCTCGGCATCGCGAGCATGACCCCCACCGGCGTCAACGGCGCGCTCTTCGCCAACATCGCCCACGGACTCATCACCGGCCTGCTGTTCTTCCTGGTCGGAGCGGTCAAGGACCGGTACGGCACCGCCGACCTCGACACCCTCGCCGGGGCCACCGGCGCCGCCCTCTACGGCCGCGCCCCCCGCCTCGGCGCCCTCCTCGCCTTCGCCGCGATCGCCTCCCTCGGCCTGCCCGGCCTCGCCGGGTTCTGGGGCGAGATGCTCGCCCTGTTCGGCGCCTTCGACCCGGCCGCCGGACTCAGCCGCCCGGCGTTCCTGACCTTCATGTCGATCGCCGCGTTCGGCACCCTGCTGACCGCCGCGTACCTCCTCGTCGTGGTCCGCCGCGTCTGCATGGGCGCACGCGACGAGGACCCGCGCCCCCTCGCCGACGTGCAGCGCTACGAGTTCGCCGCCTGGACCCCCCTCGCGGCGCTCACCGTCCTCGCCGGCCTCTGGCCCGCCGTCCTCCTCGGCCTCACCGACCCGGCCGTGCAGAAGCTCCTCGCAGGAGGCAAGTCGTGATCGTGGCAGCCGCAAGCGCCCCCGGCGCGGCACCCGCCGTCCAGTCCGCGGCCGGCAGCACCGGCAGCCTCGTCCAGTCCGTCGACTGGCTCGCGATCGCGCCGCCGGTGACCGTCGCGGCCGTCGCCCTGGCCGTCCTCGTCGCCGACCTCTTCCTGCCCGACGACCGAAAGCGGTACCTCGGGTACGGGGCCGTGGCCGGACTCGTCGCCGCCCTCGCCCTGCTCGTACCCCTGCGCGACGGCGACCGCTCCACCTTCTGCCTCACCGCCACGGCTCCGGGCGCGGGCCAGGCGTGCAGCTACACCGCCGACCACTTCGCCCTGGTCATCCAGGCCCTCGTGCTCGGCGGCGCCCTGCTCACCGCGCTGCTCTCGCTCGGGGACACCCGCAGGCTCCCGGCCGGGGAGTTCTGGTTCCTGCTGCTCTCCTCCGCCGCCGGCGCGGCCCTGCTGCCCGCCGCCCGCGACCTCGCCACGCTCGTCGTCGCCCTCGAAGTCGCCTCGCTGCCCGCCTTCGCCCTCGTCGGCATCAAGCGCGGCGACCGCCGCTCCTCCGAGGCCGCGCTGAAGTTCTTCCTGTCCTCCGTCGTCGCGACCGCCGTCACGCTCCTCGGCGTCAGCTTCGTGTACGCGGCCACCGGCACCCTCCACCTCACGGAGATCGCCGCCCGCCTCGACGACGTCCCGGGACAGCTCGGCACCCTCGCCGAGACCGGAGTCGTCCTCACCCTGGTCGGCTTCGCCTTCAAGACCGCCGCCGCGCCGTTCCACTTCTGGGTGCCCGACACCTACATCGGCGCCCCCCTGCCGATCGCCGCCTATCTCTCGGTCGTCGGCAAGGCGGTCGGCTTCTCCGGTCTGATCCTCGTCACCGTGATCGCCTTCCCGGCGTACGCCGACGTGTGGGGCCCCGCCCTCGCCGTCCTCGCCGCCCTCACGATGACCGTCGGCAACGCCGCCGCGCTCCGTCAGCGCACCGACCGCGCCCGCAGCGCCGTACGGCTGCTCGCCTGGTCGTCCGTCGCCCAGGCCGGCTACCTCCTGGTGCCGATCGCCGCCGCCGGATACGCGGGGGAGCGCCAGATCGGCTCCACCGTCGCGTACGCCCTCATGTACGCCGTCGTGAACCTCGGCGCGTTCGCGGTGGCCGCCCTCGTCGCCCGCAGCCACCCCGGCAACCGGCTCGACGACTACCGGGGCCTGTACGCCACCCGGCCGCTCGCCGCCCTCGCCCTGGCCTTCTTCCTGCTCTGCCTGGCCGGACTGCCGCCGGGCATCATCGGCCTCTTCGCCAAGGTCACGGTCTTCTCCGCGGCCGTGGACGCCGGACTGGGCTGGCTCGCCGTGGTCATGGCCGTCAACGTGGTGATCGCCTTGTACTACTACCTGCGCTGGACCGCGGCCCTCTTCCGCGCCCCGGCGGAGGCGACGGCCGCCGAACCCGCGACGGACACCGCCCCGGCGCCCGCCGACGGGCCGCGACCTGCGCCGGGACCGCGCACCCCGGCCCCGCTCACCGCCGCGATCGCCCTCACGGCCGTCGCCGGAATCATTCTCTCCGGCGCTCCGCAGACCGTTCTCAGGTTCGCGTCCGTTCACCTGTTCTAACCCGCTCAGCTCCGGGTTTGCCCCGAACGGCCTACACAGGGCAGGGTCATGCCCGCGCACGGCGCGCACCACACGGACACAGAGGAGCCAGAGCAGTGCTGAACGGGTTCAAAGACTTCATCCTGCGCGGAAACGTCGTCTCCATGGCGATCGGTCTCGCCGTCGGAGCCGCGTTCACCGCGGTCGTCACCGGGTTCAGCAACGCGTTCATCGTTCCCGTGATCGGCATCATCACCCGCGGCACCGGCGACTTCAGCAAGGCCCACTTCAGGCTCGACGGAGTGGACTTTCCCTACGGCCTCTTCGTGAGCGCCGCGATCGCCTTCCTCATCACCGCCGCCGTGCTCTACTTCTGCGTCGTCGTGCCCATGGCCAAGGTGCAGGACCGCTTCACCAAGAAGGAGCAGGAGAAGGTCGACATCAAGGCCGCCCTGCGCGACTGCCCCCGCTGCTACACCGCCATCCCCGCCATCGCCTCCCGCTGCGCCCACTGCACCAGCGAGGTCGAGCCCGACCCCGAGGCCCTGGAGCTCGCCAAGCTCCCCGCCCCGCGCTGACCGGCGGTACGCCCCACCCGTACGGCCTACGGCCCGCCCCCGGACGCACACCCGCCCGGTCGCGGGCCCCGTGGCCGTGGCGGGCCGCGAGCACAAGGGAACTAGCTCCTCCCGCCTGGCGTTGACCAGTTCGGGAGGCTCCACTGGGGAGTGGAGCACCACCGAGCAAGGGTTCCCCTGCTGCACCACTTGGAGGGCGTACCGTGCACCGCCGGCACAACGGGCTGAGAACCGCCGTACTCCTCGGGGGCCTGTCCGCACTCATCATCGTCATCGGAAGCTTCTTCGGGCGTACGGGACTGATCGTCGCGCTCCTCGTAGCCGTCGGCACCAACGCCTACGCCTACTGGAACAGCGACAAGCTGGCCCTGCGGGCCATGCGCGCCCGCCCGGTGAGCGAGTTCGAGGCCCCCCAGCTGTACCGCATCGTCCGAGAGCTCTCCACGGCCGCGCGCCAGCCCATGCCCAGGCTGTACATCTCCCCGACCCAGGCCCCCAACGCCTTCGCGACCGGCCGCAACCCGCGCAACGCCGCGGTCTGCTGCACCGAGGGCATCCTTCAGATCCTGGACGAGCGGGAACTGCGCGGCGTCCTGGGGCACGAGCTGAGCCATGTCTACAACCGCGACATCCTGATCTCCTCCGTCGCCGGAGCGCTCGCCTCCGTCGTCATGTTCCTCGTCAACTTCGCCTGGCTGATCCCGGTCGGCCGCTCCAACGACGACGAGGGCCCCGGCCTCCTCGGCATGCTGCTGATCATGATCCTGGGCCCACTGGCCGCCACCGTGATCCAGCTGGCCGTCAGCCGCTCCCGCGAGTACGAGGCGGACGCCTCGGGCGCCCAGCTGACCGGCGACCCGCTGGCCCTCGCCGGTGCCCTGAGAAAGCTGGAGGCGGGCACCAAACAGCTTCCGCTGCCCCCCGAGCCCCGGATCGAGACCGCGAGCCACATGATGATCGCCAACCCGTTCCGGCCGGGCCAGGGCATGTCCAAACTGTTCTCGACCCACCCGCCGATGGCGGAGCGCATCGCCCGACTCGAAAAGATGGCAGGTCACCGCCCGTGAAGACAATCCTGAACGTCATCTGGCTGGTCCTGTGCGGCTTCTGGATGTTCCTCGGCTACCTGCTCGCGGGCGTCCTGCTGTGCATCACGATCATCGGCATCCCCTTCGGCCTGGCAGCCTTCCGGATCGGCCTCTACGCCCTGTGGCCCTTCGGCCACCGCGTCGTCGACCGGCGGGACGCGGGCGCCCCCTCCTGCGTGGGCAACGTGCTCTGGCTGATCCTGGCCGGCTGGTGGCTGGCGCTCGGCCACATCACCACCGGCATCGCCCTCTGCCTCACGATCATCGGCATCCCCCTGGGCATCGCGAACTTCAAGCTGATCCCCGTCTCACTGATGCCCTTCGGCAAGGAGATCGTCAGCACCGACGCCCCCTTCGCCGGCTGGTAGTTCCGGGCCCGATTCCCGTACGCACCACGCCCCACAGGAGATTCACAGCAGCTCCGGGCAACTGCCCCACCCGCACGGACGTCTTGGATTCCACCACCGGGTGACGGGTAGGTTCGCACGCATGAGCATTGTTGGCTGGATCATTCTCGGACTTGTCGCGGGCGTCATCGCCAAGGTCCTGCTGCCGGGCCGTGACCCCGGCGGCCTCGTGGGCACCACCCTCATCGGCATCGTCGGCGCGTTCCTGGGCGGCTGGATATCGACCCGGTTCCTCGATCGCACCATCTCGAACGACGACTTCTTCGACCCGGCGACCTGGGTGTCGGCCATAGGCGGCTCGCTGATCCTGCTGATCGCCTACCGGCTGCTCTTCGGCAACTCCCGCGAACGCCGCTGACCCCCGGGCCGGGAGACCCCCTCAGGGGGCGCCCAGCCCCGTCTCGCGCAGCGTCAGATTGAGCCGGCCGCCCCGCATCCCGGTGCCCGGGTCCGCCGTTCCCGGCAGGATCCGCGGCACCCCGTGGAACGCGTACCGCGACGGCCCGCCGAAGACGAACAGATCGCCCGAGGCCAGTTCCACATCCGTGTAGGGCCGCCCCCGGTGCTCCGTGTTGCCGAACCGGAAGACACAGCTGTCACCGATGCTCAGCGACACCACCGGGGCCCCGGCCCGCTCCTCCTTGTCCTGGTGCAAGCCCATGCGCGCCGCGTCGTCGTAGAAGTTCACCAGCGCCGCGTCCGGCGCGTACGCCCCGGCGCCGCCCTCCGGCCCGTACGCCTCCGCCACCGCGGCCCGCCCCAGCCCCACGAGCCATGCGGGAAGGGGCGCGACCGGCGCCCCGTTCACATCGTCCGCCGTACGCGAATAGCGGTACGGCTGCCAGTGCCACCCCAGGCACACCGTCCGCACCGACATCACCCCGCCGCCCGGCAGCACCGTGTGCCGCAGCGGAACCGGCCCGCGCGCCCACTCCCGGCACGCCGCCACCAACTCCCGCTGCCGCTCCGGGGACAGCCACTCGGGCACATGCACCGCACCCGGCGCGACCACCGTCCGCGGCCGGGGGAACAGGCCGCCCATCAGCGCCCCACGAGGGCACCCTCCAGGCCCAGCAGCCGTTCCTTGCGCTCCAGACCGCCCGCGTACCCGCGCAGCGCCCCGTCCGCGCCGATCACCCGGTGGCACGGCCGCACGACGAGCAGCGGATTGCGCCCGATCGCCGTACCCACGGCCCGCACCCCCGCACCCGACGAACCGACCCGCTCGGCGATCTGCCCGTACGAGACCGTCTCCCCGTACGGCACCGCCTCCAGCGCCGCCCAGACCCGGCGCTGGAACTCCGTCCCCCGCCCCGCCGCGTACACCAGGTCGAACCGCGTCCGCCGGCCCTCGAAGTACTCCCGCAACTGCGCCGCCACCGCGGCGAACGCCTCCGGATCGCGGACCCAGCCGTCCTCGACGACCGCCCCGCCCCTCTGGCCCGGCACGGAGAGCGAGACGAGCGCGACCCCCGCGGCGGAACCGGCCGCCCTGACCGCCTCCTCGCCGACCAGCAGCAGCTCGCCCAACGGGCTGTCGACCGTCGTGTACAGCGTCATGACGCGTCCCTCTCCTCCGTCCGGAACCGACCGCTCCGCCGGCCTCCACCGACCAGTCTGCGGCGCCCGGACCACCGTGACCGGCGGTATTCGGACATGCAGTCCCGTACCGGGAAACCGGCCGGGACCGGGCGCGGGAGCGCGTCGCACGCTCCCCGCCCGCCCGGACCGCGACGGTCCCGCGCGACGGCCGGACTACCGGTAGTTCACGAACTGGATGGCGAAGTCGAAGTCCTTGCCCTTCAGCAGCGCCTGAACGGCCTGCAGATCGTCCCGGCTCTTCGAGCTGACCCGCAGCTCGTCGCCCTGGACCTGCGCCTTGACGCCCTTGGGGCCCTCGTCACGAATGACCTTCGCGACCTTCTTGGCGTTCTCCTGGGAGATGCCCTCCTCGATCGAGGCGAAGATCTTGTACTCCTTGCCGGACAGCTGCGGCTCGCCCGCGTCCAGCGACTTCAGCGAGATACCGCGCTTGATCAGCTTGGACTGGAAGATGTCGAGGATCGCCTTGACCCTCTCCTCACCGTTCGCCTCCATCAGGATCTTCTCGCCGGACCAGGAGATCGAGGCACCGGTTCCCTTGAAGTCGTAGCGCTGGGAGATCTCCTTCGCGGCCTGGTTGAGGGCGTTGTCGACCTCCTGCCGCTCGACCTTCGAGACGATGTCGAAACTGGAGTCGGCCATGACGTGTGGCTCCTTGGATCGGGGTGCTGGAAAGAAAGTGCTTACAGGGGCGGCCGCGGAGCCCGCGGGCACCACGCCGTCCGGCCAAGCCTAGGACAGCCCCCGAGCCCCTCGCGTCCCCGCGCACCGGCCCCGCACCCCCCGGACACCCCGGCCCCGGGACCCCGCGCACCCCCGCCACCACCGCTGATCAATCCGGTGGCGAAGCACCCCCGGTCATCAGGTATCGTTTACGTCGTTGCCGGAGAGCACCGCGAAAAACGGGACTCGAAGACAACATCCCTTGGCGGTGTGCCCGAGTGGCCAAAGGGAGCAGACTGTAAATCTGCCGGCTCAGCCTACCCAGGTTCGAACCCTGGCGCCGCCACTGGAAGTGAAACCCCTTCCGACCTGCTGTTTCAGCAGATCGGAAGGGGTTTTCTCGTTCCCGGGACGATGGCTCGCCAGGCGCCCGAAACGCGGCCCTGTCTCACCTGATCCCACCCGAATCCCAGGTCTGATCAGGGCGTGTCCCCCAGACGTCCCCCGGGGGAACGACTACTCCGGCTCGTTCCACTCCCGCATCGCCGCGTCGATCCGCCGGTTCGCCCGGTCCTGCGTACGGGCGAGCACCTTGGCGTAGACCCGGAAGAGAACCGCGATCGTGTGGCCGGCCCGCCGGGCGCACTCCATCGGGTCCACTCCTGAGCTGAGCCAGAAGGACACCCCGGCGTGACGCAAGTCATACGGCCGTCGGGCGAGCTGCGACGCGGACTCCTCCTCCGTGAGCACGTCCGTACGGGCCTGAGCCCAGACCTCGCCGTACCCGGTCTCCTGGAGCAGCCCGCCCCGGTTGGTTCGGAACAGCCGGCCGTCCGGGGCGGTGCCGTGGGTGGCGATGTGCTGCCGGAGCATCCGCACGAAGTGCGGCGGGATCGGCACGGGCCGCGAGTCCTTCACGGCACGGGCCTTGAGATGCCGGGCCTCGTGCGCCTGACCGTCGTCGGTCCAGCCCTTCCCGACCCGTACGAAGCCCTGGCGGAGAGTGAGGGTGCCCCAGCCGGATTCCGGTAGGTGGCACTGGGGGAGCCGCAGGGCCGTCGCCTCGGCCGGCCGCATGGCCGCGTAGTAGAGGCAGCCGAAGAACGCTTCCAGGTGCTCACCGCGCGGCCCCTGCTCACGTACGCCCCTGAGAAGCGCCCGCACCTGGCGGGGGTTGGCCACGCTGTCCGGGTCGACTTCCTCGGCGGTCTTGGGCGCCGCCCACTTCACGGTGGTGAGCGGGTTGACCGGTGTGGAGAAGTAGCCCTGCTCCACAGCGAGACCGAGCACATCGCTCAGACAGGCCCGCTTCCGCTTCGCGGTGCGAGGGGCGGCAGGTTTGCCGTCCAGCTTGAGAGCGAGCGCGTCCAGGGCGAGCCGCACGGTGGCGGACTGTTCGAGAGCGGAGACCGGATACGAGTTCTTGGCCACCCAGCGCAGGGCGTGCGCCACGTCCGCCGGCGGCTCGTCGTCCCAGCGGTTGCGGTTGTAGGCCCACCCGTACAGGGCCTTGCGGAGTGTCGCCGTGTCTGGGCGCCCCACCCGCGTCTTCATGAGCGCCGGCGTGATGGTGGCGAGGGCGTCCGCGTAGTTCTTCCGCGACTTCGCCGGTGCGGCGGCCCACTTCCGGTCGATATACGCGCGGGTGTGCTCGTACCAGGTGATAGAGCCCTGCATCGCGCGGATCTCGGACGCGGGGAGCCCCTGCTCCTCATCGAACTGCTCGCCACGGCGCACGGCGGACATCAGCTCGGACCGGCGACCGTCCGCTTGTGCCTTGAGCTGGTAGCTCTTGGAGTGCTTGCGCTGCCCGACCCGCCAGCGCACCCGGTAGGGCTTCGGGCGTTCGCGTCGGACTTCCAGGGAGTACAGGCTTACGTCGTACGTGAGAGGCATGGTTCTCCATGAGGAGAGGGCCCGCCGGAGTGGCGGGCCCTCGGTGGTTGGTACGTCGGGGAAGGTCAGGCGGCGCTTTCCTCGCACTGCGCCCACCAGGCGTCCAGGTCGGAGCGACGGACGCGGAGCTGGCCGTTCGGGAGCTTGATCAGGCGGGGGCCCTGGGCACGGGCGCGCATGCGGTAGAAGGCGGCGCGGGACATGCCGAGTTCGGCGAGGACTTCGGGGAGCTTGAGCATCTGGGGGCGGGCCATAGTGCGACTCCTCAGGTCGTCTGGCGGGGCGTCTGGGCGCGACTGTCCTAGGTGGGGATTTCTGCGTCACAGCGTCACCAGCGTCACGCGGGCTGTTGACCTGCGGTTTTGTGTGACGCGGGGGTGTGGGTGTGCGTCATCGGTGCGTCACAGGGTGCGTCACGGCGTGACGCA